>ONYL01000076.1 GCA_900322035.1 uncultured Prevotella sp. | reverse complement strand
GCTGTCGAAGAGATCGTACATAACGCCCGGTTCAGCGGAAACATTCATGATAATTTCCTTGGTAATGTCTTTGTCATCATCGTCGCTGCTGCAAGAGACGAGGGAGAAGGCAGCAAGTATCGCTAAGGCGAGTCTCCAAATTTTCATTGTTTTCATTTTGAATCTAATTATAAGTTCTTTCATGTTCTACTTGATAAAACACCGAAAGCAGGTAATCTTGCACTTTCGGACGTTAAATATTCTAAATCTTAGGGCATAAAAACGGCACGAGTCTGATTCTGCATTTATAATTCATTAAACAGTTCTTCAAGTTTCCTTGTTAGGGCCTTTCCACGCAAATCGGCGGCTATGATTTTGCCCTGTGGATTGACAAGGAGATTGGCAGGAATGGTAGTGATGCCATAGATGGCTGCGAGTTCAGAGTTGCGGCCTTTCAAATCCGAGAGTTGGACGAACGGGGTGCCGAAGTCTTTGATACCACGAAGCCAAGCATCCTTCTTGTCATCGATGGAAACGGCCAGTACCTCGAAGCCACGGTCGCGGAAACGCTCAAAGTTTTGGATGACATTAGGCATTTCCATTCGGCAGGGACGACACCAACTGGCCCAGAAGTCAATGAGCACGTACTTGCCCTGTCCGCACCATTCGCTAAGTTGGTGGCTCTGCCCGTCGGGGTCTGCCAATGCAAAATTGGTCAAGGGCTTGCCGACTTGTCGAAGTTGCAAGACCTGCAGCCGTTGCCTGGCCTCGTTCATCAAGGGGTGGTTGAAATAGTAGGCGGTGCTGTCGATGACTGCCGATAGTTCCTCGTAGTCCATATAGCCGCTGGCCGCTTGAAGGAAGTAGGCCGCAATCACGTTGTCGCGGTTTTCGCGGATGACGTGTCGTGCCTGCTCAATCATTGCCTCGTTGTTGGCTGCTATTTGCTGTTCTATCTCGTGTTTTTCCGTCTCACTTGCGGCTTTCTTCGATGCCATAAACAAGCGGTAGAAGTTGTCGGTGAACACTTTGTCTTCTGCCATATAGCCTTGGAACTTTTCGTTAAGCGTTGAGGCTATAAGTGTATCATTGGCGAAATCCACCGTCATTGGTTCGCCGTCGACAAAGAACGTGATGCTGTGCAGTCCCTTGTTCCCCACGCTCACGAGGTCGTAGGCAGGTCGGTTGCCTTTCATTGTAAATTTTCCATCGGCAACGATAGCACTGTCGAGGAACACGCGGCTTCCCAATCCCTCAGTCTTGTAAAGATATACCTTCTCGGTTCCATCAGGGACAAAGCCGCTGATGTTGTATTCTCTTTTCTCTTGTGCTTGCCCCACCATTGCGACGAGGGCGAGCAGTGTCGTGATGATAGTTTTCTTGTTCATTTCACTTTCTTAAAATTCAGCACTACATCTGAGTTCGTGAGAAGCCAAGTCATCGTTTTTGCCGATAGCCTCTGTACATCATATTCATATATTTCTGATGGTGTAGCGCCATATTGCCCACTGTATATAGCCAGATGGCGGTCTTCGGTCAGTGCATAGTCACGCACAAATGTCGTGTCGCCTGCAAAGACATCATACACATGAATGGTACATTCACCCCCTGTAGCCGGCGTGCCGGGCGTAAACGTGTACTGCACATACCCCTCTGCCACAACACCTTCATCATACACCTGCTCCCAAGTGCCAGAGAGTTGATCCATCAGAAATTCTTCTTCATCATCGCTGCTGCAAGAGGCGAGGGAGAGGGCTGCAAGCATCGCAAACGCGAATCTCAAAATCGTATTCATGAGTTCCTGCTCTGGTTAATTCAACTGGTGGCTGTGGATATACGCCTTTACGGCACGCTGTACCTCGGCCCTCTTGGTCTCGTCGGGTATCAGTTTGTAAATGGGAATCAGGTCGTCCTCTTGCAGGTGGGCCAGCGAAAGGTTGCTTTTATCTTCGCTTGACTGATTCCACCAATCGGCGATGGCTGCCGATGATACCTCAAACGTCAGAGGGAAACGAGCCAAGGCTGCCGCGAGCCGCTGAGTGTTGCCTCCATGACACTGAACGGCCAGCGCACCGCCCTTGGTGGCCTTGCTGTCGGTGATGCCCCAGAAGATGGGGTAATAGACTTCCTTCATACGGCGGAACATACTTGCTGTGAAGCGGTCTTCGTCACGGGTGTTGGCTTTCAGGCCAGAGCGGTAGAGCGAGAGGATGCTCAGTCCCATTGAGGCCTTCTTCAGCACGTGGGTGCCGAAGCGTTCCACGATGCGCTCAGCACTCTCCTCGGCCAGTGCCTGCTTGAACTCATCGGTCAGTATCCGCTCTAAATAGGTATTGGAAGGATACATCGTCATATTGAGTTGGTGTCGATAGACGATGTAGCGGTCAATATACATCAGAAACTTATAGTCATCGCCACGCTCCGATGCTTCCTTGAATAGTGGATTGTCCGTAAACGTGCCTGCGAAATAGACATCGCCCGGTTCGCCCTCCATGGTGAAGCCCTGAGCCACGCGCAGCCCATTGAGAAATCCCCAGGCATTGTCAACACCGCTCACCAGACTGCCCGTGCCGCTAAATGTGGCTATCTTCGGTTGGTCGCTCTCGTCGAATGTGCTGAGGTCTATCACATTCTCGCGCAGGCAGTCGTTGCTGAGATAGGCTCCCGTCACGTCGTACCCTGAACCCAGATAGACCTTGTTCGCAAGCGGCGCATCGGCCATGAGGTTTGTAGCCGTGGCTTCTTCTGGAATGGGAACTTCGTCAGAGAGGATTAGGCCATCTTCGTCCACGACCAGCACGATTACCATGTCGCCGTTTTCTTCATTGGCTACGGTCTTATTGCCGAGTTGTGCGCCTATAACGTGGATGGCATTGCCGCCATACATCTCCTCGCCATTGCTGTTGTCGGAAATCTCAAAGGCAAACGTCAGACGGGCGGTTTTCCCGTCGACGGTGATGGTCATCGTGGACGTTCCCGTCCCAATGCTCTTGTCTTCGTTGTATTTGATGTCCCGCTCGTCGGGCAGGTCGGCGTTGAACTTGATGTACATCACCCCATCCTCCCTCATGTTCCCTGTTGAGGCATATTGTCCTGACAGGTTTCCGTAGATTTTCAGTGAACTAAGCGTCTCTGTCTGGCTACAGAGGTTGTTGCCGTCTGCATCTGTCAGCACCATCTTTACACCGTTGATTATCGCCGAACGATGGGCGGGCTGATATTCTCTATTTTCTTCGCTATCACTGCTGCAAGAGGCGAGGGAGAAGGCAGCAAGCATCGCAAAGGCGAGTTTCCAAATCTTCATTGTTCTCATTTTCGTTATAATTTTGATGTTAATGTTCTACTTGATTAAACGCCGAAAGACGGAAATCTTGCACCGTCGGGCGTTAAACTTTCTAAACTACAGGGCATAAAAACGGCGCGAGTCTGATTCTGTGCATTCGTTCCAGAGGCATCGCCAAACGCCGTTCTCTCAAATACAAGTCTCAGCCCGCGCCTAAACGCGAGCATCAACTTCTATCATCTTGAGAGATATTTTGGCGAAATTTCTGGAACAAGAATCAAAAAGTCAACGCTTCCTTATGTCGTTTCTATGTTATGTCCTATCCACTCATGTCATTTTAACAGGTTTCTATTATCGTCGTTCTCCAATACACGCATCTGATTGATGGCAATCTGATTGAGGCGCATAAGGCGGTCACCCTGCGGCACGCCCTCATCAATGAGGACGGCATTGATGTTCTCCATATTTGCCAGGCAGATGAGTTCGTTGATGGAGGCATAGTCACGAATATTCCCTTTCAACTCAGGATGGGCTTCACGCCATTGCTTGGCCGTCTGTCCGAACATGGCAACATTGAGCACATCTGCTTCCTCTGCGTAGATGATGCTGGCCTGTGCTGCCGTCACTTCTTCTGGAATCAGGTTTTGCTTTATAGCATCAGTATGAATGCGATAGTTGATTTTAGACAGTTCACGCTTCGCCGTCCATCCAAGTTGCTTTTGCTCATCACTCTTCATTCGCTCAAACTCCTGAATGAGATAGAGCTTGAATTGAGGTGATACCCAAGTAGCAAACTCAAAGGCAATATCCTTGTGTGCGTAGGTGCCACCATAACGTCCAGCCTTTGCTATGATACCGCGTGAGTTGGTCTTCTCCACCCACTGCTTCACAGACAAGATGAAGCGGTTTAATCCAGCGGCATTTTTAATTCCCTCGAATTCGGGGGAATTAAAATTGGGATTGTACATCTCTTCCCAAATGCCCAGAAACTCGATGGTGTTCTTGTTACGCAGCCATTTCTCAATGAGAGCGAGACCATTCTCTATATTGCGCACCATGTCAGTGAGCGAAATATAATCGCGCTCATTGATAGTCACAACCGTTATCTGTGTGTTCTGTACTGTTATCTTTGCCATATTGTCTGCTGTTTTACAAACTTTGCATGCAAAGTTACAACTTTTCCACCAATTACAGATAACTTGCCATATTAAATAAGGTGAAGAAGGCGTTTTTTACCTCATTTTGGCATCAAAACGTCATTTATAACTTTCTTTTCCCTATCTTTTTGAATCAATTTGCACCAAAGATTACCTGTCTGGCGACACATAATTATTGGTACGGTTGACAATCAGAAATTCTGTTCATAGTTGACTTTGAATTATTAACCATCGTTGAATCCCATATACTTAGAGCATCGGAGATACAACTGCGGTACAAGAACCCTGGTTTTAGTCAATTTTCGAGCAATCGGCAAAGCCTTAAAATGACCTCCTATTGTCAGCCAGACTTGGCAAACGGCAAAATTGCCTCAAAATAAAAGGTTAAATAATCTTAACGAAATGTTAAATGTTGTACACCTTTGAAGGCTGGTTTTGCTCTGCAAAACTCTTAGATTTCCCATTTTTTGCTATTGCGCTTTTTTGTACCGTTCAATTCTGGAAACACCGCGTTTCTATCTGTGTTTCAGTTACTTGTAAAAGTTTAAAGCAATCCTACATGAAGTAAGGAGTGTATTGAGCCATCTCCGACCGATAGAGATTCAACTCTGCACGCTGGTTGTAATAAGCAATACGGGTGACTGTGGAAAGTTGTGCCGGCTTAATGCTGTCCAACAATAGACGGGCATTATTAAAAATTCCTGACACACTGAGGATGTGAGCCATGCGTATGGCACTGACGGCATGGCGCTCAGCATCAGCAGAAGCCAACGGGTGCTGCATATTACGGTGAATGTAACTGTAGGCGGAGTCGAAGCGGAAAGCCAGGTACTCGTCGAAGAGCCGCAGGTTCATATCGTACTCCTGCTCGGGTGTCAACTTCACTCCTTGCAAGCCATTAGTAAGCGACATGATTTGTTTTTCCTTTGCAGCAACTAACTGGTCGTGACACACTATCAGACTGTCAAGTGTCTGGTACAGCCTGACCGTCTGTTTGTCAGGGTTCTGTTCTCCGCAGGCTACGATGAGCAGGGTTGTAAACAGGGTGGCAACTAATTTTTTCATCTTCTTCAGTCTTTAGTCATTGCTTCCGTATGCAAAGGTAGGAAAATTCTTTTGAACCGCCAAACATAAGGTCATCAAAAAGCGCAAAAAAGGGCCATATTCTATTTGTAAATGTTTTGATTTTCTTTAGGGGTATAGACCTGAACTATATTGAATCACAAATATTTACATTTTTCTGTGTTTTGATTTTTGTTTGAGCCATTTGCAGGTGCA
>ONYL01000090.1 GCA_900322035.1 uncultured Prevotella sp. | reverse complement strand
ATGCTCCTTTTTGTTCTCGTCTTTCTTTTCGTCCTTGTGCTCCATCTTGATGGTCAGATTGCCATCCTTGTCGACATTCACCTTGAAGTCATCCTTCGTGGTGCCCGGAGCAGCAAGCTCTACTTCGTACTCTTTATCATTTTCCTTGACATTGATAGCAGGTGCGGTGACGTTCATGCGCGGCATCCAACTTGTGTTTAACATATCGTCGAAATCATTGTCAAGCCAATTGTTCATGTCTCTTAAAACTGGATACAACATAGTCAAAACCTCCTAATTATCAATTAATTCGTTCTTTATTTATCCTCGGTTCATCCATCGTCCTCAGGTTCCTCTCGTTGCCCTCGTCCGACTTGCGAACTTCACTGACATTTATGCAATGTCCGTGCCCATAAACAAATTGTGACAAATCGTGCCATCATTGTCAGCAATACTTAAAATATTTACACTTTGCTGACAACATTTCTCTTTTAGAAACAAGTCATTTTTTACGTGGCATTCATTTCTTTGTAACAAAGAAAAGCAATAATTCATATCGAGATTCCACAAAACAGTTGTATCTTTGTACTCACAATTTTTGAAAAAGACAATGGACAAGAATACTTTCAAGCAAGAGATCAACGACTACACTGCTCGCGGAGGTAAGTTCGCATTTGCCTTCGGTGACATACGTCTCCCTGTTTTATGTTGTGCACAACATAACCTGTTATCTATCACGAAGCATTGAACATGTTAGCCGTGAAGATGCCAGCGCATGAGGTGTTTGTTCTATTCGACTACTCACGTGACTTGGGAGACAATCTCGATGTGCTGATGAACAAGCTGCTTGAGAAGTACCCACAACTTACTGACTAAGAACTGGATGATGAAGAAAGCAAACAAAAAAGAATGGTACTGCAAGATTTGCGGAAGATTCAGAGCAAACGAAAAGTTCAGTGGCAAGGGTCACAGTCTGCATATCTGTAAGGATTGCCAACGTAAGATACAAGAAGAGCAATATACCAAAAGGCAAGTGATCAAGATGGAGAAAGCTAAAACCTATGAGCGGCTTATCCCCCAAGTTGAATCTCTGATTGAGGGCGTTGATAATCATGTCGGGGCATTGGCTAATGTTTCAGCACTCCTTCACTCGTCATTCCTCCATTATTTTTGGTGCGGATTTTACATTGTCAATGGAGATGAGCTTGAATTAGGTCCGTTTCAAGGCGATGTGGCTTGCTATACTATTAAGAAAGGACGTGGTGTATGCGGCAAAGCATGGGAAGAGGAGCAGACTATTATTGTTCCTAATGTTCTACAGTTTCCTGGACATATCGCATGTTCATCTAAGTCACGATCAGAAATTGTAGTGCCGGTGTTCAAGGGTGGGAACGTTATTGCGGTCATAGACGTTGACAGCAAGGGATATAGTGCATTCGATGACATTGATAAGGATGGGCTGGAGAAGATTGCAAAGATAATCAGTCCGTTGTTCGAGTAAATTCCTTCTCTACTGGATAAAATAAAGTTGCCCGAAGAGAGCGGTAAGGCTTTTATCAATGGCTGTAGCCAAGGACTATCTTCTGCATCTCTCTTACAGGCAACTCGTGTAGCCTTTTACTACTATCCTACGAATGAGGGCTGACGAATAGCCGGCATATCATCAATTTGCACGCTGACAATACTGGCAATTTCTACCTCCAATCGATTTTAATGTCACGAAGGCTAAAGTATGTTGCGCCTCCACCTCTATAGGAAGATATATTGGAGATGCGAGTATTAACTGGCACACCTGTGAACATCATGGTAATTTTCGTATTGATGTTATGCCGTAGGACTTCATAGTTGCTTAGTCCGCCAACGGATACTGAATCTTCATGGCACATATAGATGTTCCCGTCATAATCATTGAACGATGCTCCATGAAGGATGCCGGGGTATGCATCTTGTCCCAAGTTGAGAGCCATCAGGGTAACCTTGACATTGCCGGTCTTACGGTCTCCGATGGCTGAAACGATGCCATATTTGACACTGTCGACTGTCACAGAAAGAATCTGCCGAATGTCCAACTGTTTCTTGTACTCAGCGTTCCGATCTGCAAGCTCATTGAGACGGGATTGCATGGTGGCAATCTGTCCTTGCAAGGCCTCTGCTTGTCCTTTCAGGGTTTTGGCATCTCCTTCGAGAGCCTTTACACGTTCCTCAACCTTAGCGGTTTGTCCAAACATGGTGGCAGAGAAAGCCACGCACATGATAAGCGTAAGAATCTTCTTCATTTGTTACGTTGTTGATGTTATGGTTTTTATGCTACTGTTTTGCAAACTACATACAAACTCGATGACGTGATGTCTCAGAATGGCAACTTTGAACCTCTTATTGAGTTATGGCCAAAACCAAGTTTCTTTGTCAGGTACAAAGGTAGCTATTATTTTCAACAATCTATAGGGATATTCCCTAAACATTGAGAGAATATCCCTATTACTTTATTATAAATCGTAATATTCAGACGGAGTTCAGCAGGCTTTTTATCATCTCATCTATCTCACGGTTTACCCGGGCAAAGTTACGGTTGAGCATGATTTCTTTCTGTCGGTCATCCTTGAAAGCGTAGATCTTCGGAAGGTCGACATAGGCAGCTTCCTCCTGCTTGATCTTGCCCATATTGAAGTTGGTCTTGCAAAAATACTTGGTGGTCTTGAACTCCGGACTTTCCTCAAGGTTGATGCCGCTGAAGGAGCTGCGTTCCGTGGGGGTGAAGTCACGGGCAGCCTGTCCTGCAAGCCAGCCTGTTGCCATGTCTGCGATCTTGGCAGCAGGGACGAGGTTGTCCATCTTCTCGCTGATGGACGTACTGACCTTAGAGTCGTTGATGGTGATGGACTTAGAGGTCTGCTTGGCCTTGCCGAAGACATCGTTCTGTGCCCATTCCAGCGTTTCTTTGTTGCGGGCAGCACCCATGAAGATGTTGCCACAGGTAGTAATGATCTTCTGCATGCCGTTCTTTCCGTAGTCGGCCTCCAACTGGGGAAGTTCCTGAAAGCCGAGGGTGACGGCTACCTTGTTGCTTCGTGCCGTACCGATGAGCCGGTCTATCTTGTGGAAATAAAGTGTGGGTAGCTCGTCGACGATGATGCTTACGGGCAGGTTGCCCTTGCTGTTGATTCGGGTGACCAGACGGTTGAGGATGAGGGCGTTGAGCGAGCCGATGACCTGTTCCTTCTCCGGGTCGTTGGCGATGACAAGGTAGCTGGGGTTGGACTTGTCGGAAATCTTGAGATCGAAGTCGTCACCGGTGAACACCCAGTAGGCCTCAGGGGAAACAAGACGGGCGGCATTGACACGGAGCGTACCCACCATACCTTCCAACTGGTCATTGGCCTTGTTCTTATAGGCACTTTGGAACGGTGCCATGAGAGACATGATCTTTGAATCTTGCATGAGAATGTCAAATACTTCACTGTAGCTGCGGCCTAAGAAGCTGAGCACATGGGGCATATCGGAATACTCGCCCGTGATGGTGTCAGGCTCCACTTCGTTGCCGTTCTCGTCCTCGTACCAACAGCGATCGATGCGTATCTCCTGCTTATTACCGTTGAGATAGGTGAAACCGTTCAAGTCGACAAACATATCGTCACTGTCGGTGGAGACATTGTTGCTGTTGCAGTCGATGAAGTCAAGCACAACGTTGCTCCGCTCATCCAAAGCCTTATAGTCTCTCCAACTTCGTATGACAAGACGAAGCTTCCTGTTATTCCACAGCACATATCGGTTCAGCTTTTTGCCGTTCTTATAGCCCGTGGGGTGGAAGTTGACAAAGAAGTAGATGATGGCGGCAAGGAAGTTCTCGGCGGAGTTCTGGAAGAAGGCTTCTGAGCCGCCTTTCTTATCGCCGCCGCCTTTGTTCAGAGAGGCTAGCAGTGTGGCTGCCGTCTCGGAGGCTGCCGCC
>ONYL01000038.1 GCA_900322035.1 uncultured Prevotella sp. | reverse complement strand
CGATGGACACCCTTGTCTCTCTGGCTGGACAGTTCCCACTACTGGGGCCTGTTAGGGACTTACACCCGTTAGCCGATATACATGCCAGTCAAACCTAAACACTGTGTCTGATAGTACCAAACACAGTGTCTGACCTTCTCAAAGAGTGTGTTTGACATTGTCAAACATGCTCTTTGACATTTTTAACACTTGCATTTTGCGCTCAAAAGGCGCATGTGTGTGGCTAACAAACTGATGGTCAGTGGATTATGTAAGCGTGCGAATTTTGGGCGTATTTTGCCCCTGCGATTTTCAAAATGGGTTTCGCGGGCATTCTCGCGACAGTAAACGGGCGAAAATTGATTAGTGTTTTTTGACAGGAAAGAGCCCCGATGTTTTTATTGTGCACGGCATGCTTTCGGCTGGCAGTAGTAAGGTTGAACAATAAAAAATGCCCTTTGGCTGCGTATCTGTTGCCATACGCCTGTGCCAAAGGGCAATTTATAAGGTAGTCCAATAGGGAATGGAATATTATTTCATAACCTTTCTTACGGTTCCGTCGGTCATCTTGACGATGTTGAGTCCATTTCTCAGCGTATTGTGCCTTATGCCCTGAGCGTCGTAGATGCTTTCCACGCCCGCATCAGTGCTCTCTATGCCTTTGACAGACAAAGCCTCAGAGACAAAAGCGCCCTTGTAATAGTCTTGAATACCAAGATAGCCGGTCTTGTTGATACCTATGCTCAGCGGGCAGTCGTGGTTGTTGAACGACTTGTCTTCTGCATTGTAGTCGAATGATACCTGTGGCTTCAGTACGCCTGTTTTGTCGTCGAAAGCAGTGAGATACATTGGGAATAAGCCAAGATATTCATCGTTGTACATTCCCAGGTACTGTGGCAGGTCGAATACCAGCTTGTCGCCTTCTATATATCCTTTAACCCATGCCTCAGGTAGACCTTCCCACAGTCCTTTTATGTAGATGTTTTTGTCTTCAAATGCCACCTCAACCGTATTCGAACCGTCTTCCATTGCTCCTTCTTCGCCAATGTTGGAACGATAGCTGAAAACATATTTTTCTGTTTCAAGTCCGGTAATGTTGAGAACTGTGTCTTTATGCTTCGAAAGAGTCAGCCCCATGTAGTATGTAAAATATACGAAATCGTCCTTGTCTGTCGTTATATATGTATAGTCTGTTGTAGTGTAAGTATCATTTCCGTCGAAAGTAAATACAACGTCAGATTCTTCCGCCACATTGTTGTTTATGCGAGCACCCTTGAAGAAGATAGGCTGAACGTATGTACCCATAAACTGTTTCGTTGGGAATGTAACGGTGTTTCCTTCTCGCTTACCCTTTATCCATGCCATAGGCATATATTCGAATATACCCTGCAGGTAAGCGTCATCTCCGTCGAAGCCTAATTTGCAGTTAAGTGTAATCGGTCGCCATTGAGAGCCGTCAAACTCGCATGTAGTCAGATAGAAAGATTCTGTTTCAAGTCCTTCCGGCACACTGAGAGGTTCCTCTGTGAACAGAGTATATGTAGAGGCATAGTCGCCTTCTTGAATCCATTCATAGTCGAGATATGTGAATGTATCGCCAAAAGCACGGTTCATTGCGCCTAAAATAAGGTTTTTTGATGTTCCGTTCTGCTTGATTGTTCCGTCTTCGCTGATAGTATAGGTAATTTCCTTAACGGACTCGTCGAAGACATAAGTGTTCTTTTCAGTATCAAGTCTGAACATTGCAACCTGTACTGCCATGTCAAACGACTTCGTGTAGCCAATGTATTGCATCATAGGCACGGTAATTGTTCTGCCGTCTTCGCTCAGCGTGCCTTCTATCCAACCGTCGTAAGTAACGAGATTAGACAATGGTTGAAACATATAGACCTTGTTGTCTTTGCCAAACACGATGTTGATAGTGCCAGTCTGCTTCTCTGTATGCAGATAGTATGGGTTGTCAGGGTCTTCTGGCTCAACTTTCTTCTCCCTGACTGCATAACCTTCGCGGTTGTATATGTATAGGCTTCCCTCTGGTTGCTGTTCTATTACAACCATGTCCTCCGGTGCCTTGTTTTGTGCCTGTAATGTGAGTGTGAGCAGCATGGCCCACATTATTAGAACTGTTTTCTTCATTTCAGATTACTATAGTTATTGTTATAAAAAGACTGTATGGAATGTTGCCAAACCATATAGAGTCTTCCTTAATATTAGTTTAATGATATATTATCTTGTTGACAATGT
This sequence comes from uncultured Prevotella sp., assembly GCA_900322035.1. Taxonomy (GTDB): domain Bacteria; phylum Bacteroidota; class Bacteroidia; order Bacteroidales; family Bacteroidaceae; genus Prevotella. Next base: position 20,528 of record ONYL01000038.1, on the reverse strand, counting down.
ATTAGCGTACAACCTTAACAGTCTTAACGCCATTGTTCGTACGAACCTGCTTGATAACCAATCCCTTGGCGTTTGCATCTACGCGGCGACCCATTGTGTCGAAATAAACAGCATTGTTGTCGTCAGTGTTGACTTCGCTGATACCGTCAGGATTAGGATTTGAAAGCATTACATTGCTGAATACGCTCCAGTAGCTGAAAGAATTCTTCTTACCATTGATAACAACTGCGTCTGCTGCTGTCATTGTGCCATTTTCATCGTCAACGGTCATTACAATATCCTGAACGTTGAAAACGCCAATCTGTGTTCCAATAAGATAAGTCTTGAATGGACCATAAGTCATGTACATGAATTCGCCCAGATACTGACCCTTTTCAAATGTTACGGTGTTGCCTTCGCGTACACCCTTAACCCAGGCTTCAGGGATGTAGTCTTTGTTGATACCCTGAACGTAGATGTCATTTCCGTCGATACCAACCTTAACAGTTGTAGAGAATGGTTTTTCTTCAGTTACTGTACCTTTGTCATCCAAGGTAAGTTCGTTGCCTGTAAATGTGTAGTCCACTGTTTCTACTCCGGCAGGTAGAACTACAACCTCGTCAGCAGCAGGAACTTCCTTTGTAATGGTAATGCCGCTATAGTAAGAGTAAAGGTTTCCACTTTCACCGCGGTCTGGAGCGATAGTGATGTCGATACCGTCAACAACCTTGATGATACCAGCTTCTGCATCGTATGTGAATTGGACTGGCTTAACGTCATAAGGAGCAACTGATTCGGTTGCGATGACATAGTATTTCATTTCATTACCATTGTATTGTTCTACACCTGTGAATGTTGGCTCGCATGTTATGATACCATTCTCGAGCGTACCCTTAACCCAAGCGTTCTCATGTATAATGTCAAGACCAGAGATATAAACGTCGTTGCCGTCGAAAGCCACCTGATAGTTGAATGTATCGTCTAAGTCAGCTGTAGACCAGCCATTATTGGTATAATAAATGTATTCACCAGCACCATGCCACTTTTCTGGCGTTACGCCTGCTGGCAGTTCAACTAACTTATCCTCATCTCCACCCTGTTGTGGGTTACCGATGGTGTAATTGAATGTCAATTCGTCAAACGTTTTATCGTTTGCCCAAATTACAATAGTATTTGACGGAACGGTCAGGGTATATTCACCTTCGTCTGTGATTGGGTCAGAGAAATAAACCAGAACCTTGCCATCTGGATTGCTAAAGCCACCTTCAAAGCTTGTTCCTGTTGTCGTGTTTGTAAGAACAGGTATCTTGGTGTCATCCAAAACCTCAGCATATCCATTGAATGTGATAGTGAAATACTGAAGGCTTTCTACCTTGCCTTCTGCCGGGTCGATAGTGTATTCCTTGGCGTTAGGGTCTTTAATAGTGTACTTGAATGCTAATGGGTCGAGAGTCTCACCGTTGATAGTGATTGCTCCAGCAGGAATGTTGAGCGTGTACTTACCGTATGCAGATACGCGATCCATCAGACCAACCTCAATGTTAGTGCCGTCTTCACACATCAGACCACCGTCAACAACCTCTTCGCTGCCTTCTTTTGTAAGTGTTACCTGCGCATCTTCTTTAACAGTTATGCCACTGAAGCCTGTGAAAGTGATTGTGAAGTTCTCGAGAACCTCAACTTCGCCTTCTGCAGGAGTAATGTTGAGAACCTGCATTGGGTCTATTGCCTGTCCAGGAATAGTGTATTCCAGTTTGAATGCAGGAAGTTCCTGACCGCCAACAGTGATTGCTCCAGCAGGAATTTCGTAAGTGTATGTTCCTGACTCTGTGAAACGTACACTCTCTACTTCCTCAATATAAACTTCATCGCCTTCATCGTTTGTATAAACGAATCCATCTGAATAGTCTGTACCGTCTTTCTTAATGTTTATTTCAGCATCTTCCTTTGCTGTGCATGTAGCTCCGTCGAAAGTAAGTGTAATCATGCTGAGAGCTTCAACCTCGCCTTCCGTAGGAGAAACTACCATTTTTTCCATAGGATTGGTAACTGCTGTTCCTGTTTCGTAGGTAAGCTCAATCTTGTTGAAACGATACTGACCAGTCTCGGCATTTGTCAGTGTAAGCTCATTTGTCTTTCCAGTCCAAACCTTGTCTTTGGCTGAAGCATCTTCAAATTCGCCAACGCTTGCAGACAGTGCAGCTCTTCTGCTGTTGTCAGTTCCATAGATTGTAATCTTGACAATGTTCTTGCCTTCAAACGTCATGGTGTTTCCACCATAGAAACGGATTTCTCCAGTTGTCCAATAAACAGGAGATACAGATTCGTTTGTACCAGCGCCGAATTTCAGCGTGTATCCTTCTGCCAATGTGATAGTATTAGACACGGGTTGTCCCATGTCAATATCTGGCAATGAAGAACTTTCCCATGTTATGGTAGTCTGCTCTTGTGCAAAAGAGAAAACGGACATGAGAAACATAAATAACAATAATGTGATTTTTTTCATAAAAATCCTTTCTTTTTAAATTTTAATTAAGTCTAAATTATTAACTTTCAGTTATTGGAATAGTAAGATTTTACGAAGGTATGAATATTTTTATGTATTTCACACATTTATGTTTGTTTTTAATATTATTTAATAAATTCTTTTGTTACCATTTCCTTGTAGTCGTTGATGTTGACAACAATCTTGTCGCCAGTATTTATGCCAGCCACAGGAATGCTTAGATAGACATTTGTAGAGTAGTATTCAGGCACTCCGTTCTGTGCATGGTACAGTGTGTAGACGTATGTCTTGTGTCCGCTGTCGTCTTCCTTAACCTCGTTGGTTGCGATTCCTATTCTCTGGCGTTGTCCGCCTTCGCCATTGTCGCCAGTCTTTATTTTCACCAGCAGGTTGATATAGCGTCCGTTCTGTGCCATCCATGCGCTTTCAAAACTGACGGGGTCGGTAACCATTTTGTCAATCTTTTCTATTGGCTTGGGCCACAGCACTGTTACAGGTGCAAGTTCCACAGGTTGCACGTCGGTAGAGTTGCCCACATTATTGTAATATAGCAGTGCGCGGTAGAGCGTGTCGGGGCGTTCAGCCCATGACACCTGCATGTGCGGGTTGAAAGTCAGTGTCTCGTCGTTGTCGTTAATGGCATAGTTCACCCTTGTAGCCATCGACGTATGCAGTTCCACCAGTTCGGCTTTCATGTTCTTGTACTTGTTGTCGATGCCGTCATCGTCGCTGCACGAAACAAAAGCGAGTGCAGCAAACAGTATCAGCCAAAGTGTCTTATTCATGTGATAGGGCTTTTTCTTTGTTAAACAATGGGTTTGCATACATTGTCAGCATTCGTTCGCGCAGGAAGTCGTTGTCCTTGCCGGCAATGTTGATTTTGTCAATCTGTGTGCTTATATATTGTTCAAATTTCTGTCGGTCGGTGTCGCTGAAATGCTCTTCATATTTCTTTTCGCCAGTCAGCAGATATGCAGCCACATAGTTTACGGCATATATCTTGTAGTTGGCGTGTATTTCTTCGTCCAAGTGGCGTGCTACAGCGTCAAACAGTTCAGTCTTGGGCATGTTGCGACAGTTGCTGTCCAGCCATTCATCTATGCATGGTGCGCAGTGGTAGTAGATGTCTCCTTTCCATCCCATTATGCCTGTTTTCATGCTCTCCACGTCATCTTCCGCTGATTTTTTCCAGCCTTCGATGTCGCGTTTCAGCTGAAATTCCTGTGCCTTAAGGTAGTCGCATGGGTCGTATTCATAGCTTATAGCCAGCGGTACGATATGCAGTTGCATAATTCTGTCTACGTCTGTACCTTCTCCGCCCATAGCCATCATCTTCAGTATTGCCGGCTGCGGCTTTCGGTATGGTGAGTCCTGTTATGTTGGCTCCGCCATACTCATTGGGGTAGTCACCCACCTTGGTTGCCAACCCCGAGGAAAGGTCGACGGTATAGAGGGCACTGGCTCCAGCAGCATCGGTGGCCGCCCAATAGAACGTGTTGGTCTTAGGGTCGATTTCGCCCGACTGGAAGTAGCTGGAGCCTCCGTCCGCCACAACAGCCACACCGGTGCTGCCTATCTTGGTCTCGCCACCCGTCTTGCGGTCGATCTTGTAGAGGTTGCCGTCCTGAGCCACTCCGTAGGCATAACCATCCTGGGCAATGCCCAAGGCCACATAGGCGTTGGCGGCTTGGGCGATGGTGGTGCGGGTCTTGGTGGCGTAATCGACAACACCCCACTCCAAGCCACTGCCATCAGCATTGCGGAACTCGCCGAAGACCTCGCCCGTGTTGGCGTCTTGGGCTGTCTCTACGGCAGAGAGCGAGAAATCGGGAAGAGGCGTGGGGGCATCCGCCACCTGCCACGTGTCGGTGTCTACAGTGAAGTAATACGACTGTATGAAACCGTACTCCTGCCAGGTAAGGTCGAGGTATACCCCGCAAAGCTTGTTGCCCACACGGCCACAACCCGCATTGAAGAACGCCTGGCTGTAATCGTTGAGCCGCGTGACCGCAATGGGGTTGACAGGGGAAAAAGAATGGAAGCCGGGAAGGGTCGGGGAAAGCACATCGCCCCAAAGGACCAGCGAGGGATCGACCGACGAGACCGACGAAGGAAGTTTCTGCCTCACGCTGAATGGCTTCTCCTTGTAGAGGCCCGCAGGGCGGGAAGGAACTGACCTCTGGAGAAACAGTGTAGGAGACGACTTGCGCAGCTCGTGCGATGCCCGCGCCTGCTCCGCACCAGGCGCATTCTTGGCAGTTTTCAAAGGAAGTTCCGTCGACTTCGCTCGTTGTGACAATAGCGGCTGCGGACTTATAGCAAGGGCAAGCCCTACAACCATACCGAGAAACTGTCTTTTCATACCAATGATGTTATAGGTTAAAAAATAGAATTAGCATCCTGTCCATTAAATAGCTCTTTTTAATAGCTCTTTCAATTTAAAGCATAACACTTTGACAAAAGTGGACTTTATTTTGCAAATATAACACATTTCTTGAAAAGAAAACAGACTTCTCCCAAAATGTTTTTAATTACCAGGACAAATTGCAGCAAAAAAGGGGCGCGATCGCTCACGTCCCTTCAATTCTTTGTATTCCAACCCAAGTGCGGCGCGCACACTTTGTTCGACACCGCAAGGCAAAACGTATTATCCCATCTTCATCTGCCTCAGCAAGTCTTTCTGATGCTCGTTGAGGTCAGTAGGGAGTTTCACGTTGTAGGTGATGATCAGGTCGCCAAAGGTTCCATCGCCACGGTCGTAGCCCTTTCCGCGCACGCGCACTTTCGTACCGTTCTGCGTACCGGGTTTCACCTTCAGTTTGATCTTTGTACCATTGCGCAGTCCGATGACGACATCACCGCCCAAGAGCATCGTATACATGTCGAGGTTGACCGTGGCGTTCATCTCGCCCGTATGCTGGCGCGCCTGCTGAGAGCCAAAGCCACTTGAGAAGTGACTGCTAAAGCCGCCGCCGCCAAAGAGATCCTTGAAGAAGCTGGAGAATCCGCCGCCATTGCCGAACGTCTCGAAGTCGAACCCGTCGAACGGACTGCCACCACTGCTGTAGAACTGCTGTCCGCCACCGCCGGTGCCATTAAAAGCCTCAGCCTCTTTCCATTTTTCGCCATACTGATCGTACTTCCTACGCTTTTCGGGGTCGTTGATGACTTCATAAGCCTCGTTGAGCGCCTGGAATTTGGCCTTTGCCTTCGGGTCATCGGGATGCAGATCGGGATGGAACTGCTTTGCCCGTTTGAGATATGCTTTACGGACATCCTTCTGAGGGATGTTCTTGTCAACACCTAAAATCTTGTAATAATCAATAAATGCCATAATTCACTTCCTCCATTTCTGTGAATACAAGCAGCAAAAAATGTGCCATGCAGCATTTCTACCTCGACTTATTGCGCATATACCAAGGATGGACATAGAGCAGATAGAAGGCGAGCACGACAACAGATATGACGATTCCACACTGTAACACCTTGCTGGGATGGGCATGGCAGAGCCCATAGCCGGCAGCGAGACCAAGGGCAAGCCCGCTCTCCCAAGCCAGGATGTAGGTGGATTGTGACGTGCCGCGCTGGCAATGGTCGCTGAGCTTAACGAAGAAGAGCAGGAAACGGGAGCCGATGATGCCAACACTGAAGCCCAACATCACGGGAGCAATGGAGTACACCACCGGCATGTTACCACGGAGCAGCAGCATGGCCAAAGCGACGATCATGCAGATGAGCCCCGAGACGCACTGGCTGGCGAGCTCGGCATTGGCAAAGACATATTTCTCGGCCAGGATGGCCAGCAAAAAGCCGCCCATGATGAGCGCATAGAACTGTGGCTGGCGGATAGCACTCACGAGCATACCGACGACCATGGCCACGGGGAGGAAACAGAAGAAAAGCGTAAGTCCCCGCGGAAGGAAGAAGCGGTCGAGACTCAGCAAGGGAACCTCGTCGGGCGCCTTGAAGGGAAACTTCACCAAGTTGACCAGCAGAAAGGCCGCAACCACAAAGCCTATGCTGATGAGCGACGCCGTGCGGTTCCACGCAGTGAGCAGCAATGCCAGGCAGGGCCCGACCGACAAGGCAAAACGGCCAAACCAGGCCATGTGGTGGTTGGCCTCTGTGCGCAGAAACGACTCGCACTCATCAATCACCAAGGTCGACAGCAAGAGCATCTGAGACAGGCCAAAGGTAGCACCGGTCAAGAAAGCCGACACAAACACCACGCTACACATGACCCGGTGGCTCATGGGCAGAGTGTGGACAGTGAACCACGAAAGGGCTGCCAACAGCAGGGCCAGCAAGGCCATCATCAGCAGACACACCTTGTTGCGACGGTAGTTTTGCACAAGATAGTTGCAGAAAGGACCGAGCGCATAGAGTCCGATGCCATAGCATACCGCCATCAGGGCGGTCTCCTCCATGTCGAGTCCAAGAATCCTTGCCCGCTCCGGGGCGATCACGGCCAGCATACTGATGGATGTGACGAGGGCGAACTCGGCAAAGGCCAGTTTCCAGAAGTCTTTGTGCCAGAGTCTGATGTGTATGGGCGTGTTTTGCGTGTCCATAAATATAAATAGGTTGATGACTTATTCGGAAAAATACGATGGAAAGCTATCTCCTGCCGGGGAGCGGTAAGCTTGAGGGTGACGGTTGGCGCAGTGGGCTAATCCAAAGGGGGTCAATAGCTCTCCTCGCCATTGGGAAACGAACCGTCCTTCACTGCACGCACATAGTCGCCCACTCCATCGGTGAGCGCCTGCCCCAAGTGGGCAAAGTGGCGCAGGAATTTGGGTTTGAAGCCTTCGGTCATCCCCATGGCGTCGGCCCAAACGAGGATCTGCCCGTCGGTGGCGTTGCCTCCGCCAATGCCTATGGTAGCCATGCTGACCTCGCGGGTAACCTCTTCGGCAAGCTGGGCCGGAACCTTCTCAAGCACGAGAGCGAAGCAGCCGGCCTCGTCGAGCAGCCGGGCGTCATCGAGCAACTTGTCGGCCTCGGCCTCATCTTTGGCACGCAGGCCGAAGCCCCCGAACTTGTGGACGCTCTGCGGCGTCAGTCCAAGGTGAGCACAAACGGGAATGCCCGCATCGAGAATGCCCTTCACAGTATCGAGGATCTCCCGGCCGCCTTCAAGCTTGACAGCATCCACACCGGTGAACTTCATCATCCGGATGGCGTTGCGTATACCGTCCTCACGGCTGACCTGATAGCTGCCGAAAGGCATGTCGCACATCACCAAAGCCCGTTTTACGCCCCGGGCCACGTTGCGGCCATAATAGAGCATCTCCTCCATAGAGATGGGGACGGTGGTGGAATTGCCGGCCACAACGTTGGAAGCGGAGTCGCCGATTAGAATACCATCGATGCCTGCGCGGTCGATGATGCCTGCTGTGGTATAATCATAAGCCGTGAGCATGGAAATTTTCTCACCCCGGCGCTTCATCTCCTTAAAACGCGTGGCGGTGATCTTCTTGGTGTCTGAAACTAAATATCCTGACATGATCTTTTTGTTTTCACGTGCAAAGTTACAAAGATTATGCGATGCCACAAAATAAATTGGTTTTTAGTTGGGAGCAACGACGTGCCGGAGAGTGGTTAGTGACCGGCCGAAGATGGGGATTTCACATTGCGAATAGCGCAAGCAGACAGCGGCCCGCATAAGCCGCCCTGCCGTCTGCCACATGCGGCCCCGCCGGCTCTCACATGCCAGCCCACGGGGCCGCATATGGCAGACGGCACGGAGAATCGGCGAGCTGGACGTTTTTTTGACGACAATTCTTATATTTTCTTTCCATTTTGATTCATCCGACAAAATAATTTCGTATCTTTGTCACATTCATACAGTAGGGCATTTCTTTTGTAAGCAACAGATGACAGAGATCTTTGCAGCCAACGGTTGGCTCAACACCGCTATCAGCCAAATCAACAATGTGCTGTGGACCTACATACTCGTAGCCGTCCTCATCGCCTGTGCCATTTTGTTCACCATCAAGACGCGGGGCGTACAGTTTCGCATGATGGGCGAGATGATACGTCTCTTGGGCGACTCCACGAAGAAGAGCCATGAGAAGCATGTCTCGTCGTTCGAGGCCTTTGCCGTCTCGATCGCCTCACGCGTGGGCACGGGCAACCTCGCCGGTGTAGCCACGGCCATTGCCGTGGGAGGGCCGGGCGCCATCTTTTGGATGTGGGTCATCGCGCTGTTAGGGTCGGCAACCGCGTTCGTGGAGTCGACCTTGGCCCAACTCTATAAGCGCAAGACCGAAGGGAGCTATATCGGCGGGCCGGCCTACTACATGATGTTTGGCCTGCACAAGCGCTGGATGGCACGCCTCTATGCCGTGCTCATCACCGTCACCTTCTGCATGGCCTACATCTCCATCCAGAGCAACACCATCTGTGGGGCCATGCAGGGTGCCTTTGGCGTGAAGCCTTGGGTAATGGGCATCCTTCTTGTGGTGCTCTCCACGGCCTGCGTCTTCGGTGGTATCAACCGCATTGCAAAAGTCAGCAGCATCTTTGTGCCCGTGATGGCCGTGCTCTATATCCTCTTGGCCGTGGTCATTTTGGCCGTGAACATCCAGCTCGTCCCCCGCATGTTCGCCCTCATCATCGAGAATGCCTTTGGCTTTAGGCAGTTCACCGGCGGCACCTTCGGCGCCATGATGATGACCGGCATCAAGCGCGGCCTGTTCTCCAACGAGGCCGGCGAAGGTTCGGCGGCCTGTGCGGCCAGCATCGCCGATGTCAGCCACCCCGTCAAGCAGGGCCTGGTGCAGGCGCTGAGCGTCTTCACCGACACGCTCATCATCTGCAGCTGCACGGCTTTCATCATTCTGCTGAGCGGTGTGTATGCCGACAGCAGCCTCAATGGCATCCAGCTCACGCAGACGGCCCTGCAAAGCGAAATCGGCAGCGTAGGCCCCACGTTTGTCGCCGTGGCCATTTTCATGTTTGCCTTCTCGTCGATCATCGGCAACTATACCTATGGCGAGATGAATGTGAAGTTTCTCACAGCCGACAAGCGCTGGCTGACCTTCGTTCGCGTGATGAATGGCATCGTCATGGTGATCTTCGGTGCCTTGGCCAGTCTCGATCTGGTGTGGAATCTTGGCGACCTGTTCATGGGCAGCATTACCCTGTGCAACCTCTTTGCCATCGTCAAGCTCCATCCCCACGCCGTCTTTCTGCTGAAAGACTATATGCGGCAGAAGAGAGCTGGCATCAAGAGCCCCACGTTCCATAAGCGCCAGATGCCAGAGATAGCCGATGAGCTTAGCGCTTGGGACGAATAAAGGTGCATTATGCCTTATATAAATTGTTTCTCTCATTCACGTACAATAGCATCAAAGCCAAAAAAAGCTCCGGGAAATTCCCGGAGCTTTCTATGTAGTGCCTGTTGTCGGATGTTTTTGTTTTATTTCACCATCGCGTCTTTCTGTTTTTTATAGGTGATAAACGCCTGGTCGAAAGCCTGCTGCTCGGCATCGCTCATGGGGCTGAGCGCCTTTTGCAATCCCTTGTAGTAGCGGCCCACTTGCTTCTTCAAGGCCATCTTATTGGTAGAGGTGCCTTCTACATAAGGCTGATACATCTTGTCGAGATCGGCAAACATCTGCTGCTTCACCTGGTCGTTGAATTTGGAATCGGCCGGCAGAGCTTCGGTCGAACTGTCTACGGGCGTCGCCGGCTGTGAAGTGTCGGCAGACTGTGCCTGCTGCTGAGCCGTCGTGTCGGTAGGCGACTGGGCTGTAGAGTCGGTCTGTTCTTGAGCCTGGGGCTGCGACGACGGGTCGCTGCCCTTGTGCTGGAGAGCAAAGAGGACAACAACGACAAGGAGAAGCCCGACGACAACAGCAGTGAGCAACGTCATGCGCTTCTTGGATGAACCCGACGAGGCACCGCCCTCAAGGTCGGCCACTACGGAATCCATATCCATATAGCGGTCGCCGCGGTTGTAGCTGCAGCATTTGTCGATGACATACTGATACTCCTCAGGCAGGGCCATCTGCTTCATCAGCACTCCTAAGGAATAGACATCGGCACGGGCATCGATAGCCACAGTGCCATCCTTCAGCTCGGGAGAGACGTGAACCATAGAGCTGTAGCCCACGTGCAGATCGTCGGAGAAAGGCATGCGGAAGTCGATCACCTTCACCTGGTCGCCCTGTTTGGCAATAAGCACATTGCTCGCCTTGAGGTTGCGGTGCTGGATGTTCCTCTGGTTGGCATAGCCCACGGCAGAGGCAATCTGGCGGACAATGTTGAGCTTCTCTTCCACAGAATGATTCTCCTTGAGATAATCGCTCAACGAGCGGCCGTCGACAAATTCCTCGACAATGGCCTTGCCGTACTTAGGATCATCGATGAGCTCGATTTCCTTCACAATGTTGGCATGGTCGAGCTTCGACACCGTCTCAAATTCCTTGCGCAATAGGGTCTGATACTGCGACTTGTCTTTATATTCGCTTTTCAAAGCCTTAAGCATCACCGTCGCACCATCGCGCGTGGTCTTTACAAAAAGGTAGATACCCTTCGACTTGATAACCTCTCCTGTTTCCATTTCATATTCTTTTTAATGCGGCAAAGGCCGCAACTGTTTCGGGGGCAAATTTACAAAAATCTGTTGATAGTAGAACCGTTATTCCACAAATAATTGTTTTTAAACCCGAATATCTTGATTTGAGAGCCATGGCCATGCTGTTTTCTCCTCAACAGAAGCCAGTTCCCATCCCGGATACACAGCTGCGGGAAAAGGTTGCGGCCGTCATCCTCAATTACCTTCAAAAGCCAAGGAAAACACCAAAGAAACACCATTGAGCAAATGCAACTCTAAAGAAAAATGTTAATTTTACAAAATACCTCATTAAAAATTTGGTCATTCCAAAAAAAGTCGCAATATTTGCAGTCGAAAACAACATCAACCAGTCAGCGTGGAGGGATTCACCTGTCTGATGACAAACAGAGATAAGATCACCGTCAACTACTCGCGGGAGCGTAAGCGTCGATGTCAGAAAGTGCTTTAGGCACCAACTGTATCAATGCCGTTGCTTTCGCTTTTTTTTATAAATATACGTCTAACTAAAAATTTAAACTATGGAACTGAAGGATTCTTTTGCCGGCACTCTCGAGTCGGGCGACATTCTCATCCAGATTGCGCCTTCAGAGAATGACACTCTCGAAATAGAACTCGACAGCACCGTCGCCTACCAGTTTGGCAATCAGATCAAGAAAGTCATCGCCGAAACACTCCACGAGCGCGGCATCGACAAGGCCCATGTGAAGGCTACAGACAAGGGTGCCCTCGACTGCACCATCAGAGCCCGCGTCACGGCTGCCGCCGTGAGAGCCACGGGGCAGGACGTCTGGAAAGACTGACAGAACAACTGAGGACGAAAGCATCCCCACACAACAACTAAAACTAAACACCAAACCAATCATTTTTAATCTTCAATTGACTTATGCAGAGATTAAGAAGAACCATGATGTTCGTGCCAGGCAATAATCCCGGTATGATGCAGGATGCCTATATCTATGGCCCCGACTCCATCATGCTCGACCTGGAGGACTCTGTGACGATGGCTGAGAAAGACACCGCACGACTGCTTGTTTACAACGCATTGAAAACCATCGACTACGGCGATACCGAGATGGTGGTGAGAATCAATCCCCTAAATACACCCTACGGAAAGAAAGACATCGAGGCCGTGGTGAAAGCCGGTGTCGATGTGATCCGTATGCCAAAGACGGAAACCGCTGAGGAAGTGAAAGAGGTGGAAGCTGAAATAGAGAAAGTGGAGACAGAGCTCGGATGCGTGGGCCGCACGAAGATCATGGCCGCCATCGAGAGCGCGTTGGGCGTCGTCAATGCCTACGCCATCGCTACGGCCTCAAAGCGCATGATGGGCATCGCACTGGGTGCCGAGGACTATTGCGCCAACCTGAAGACACAACGCTCACCCGAGGGAATAGAACTGCTGCTGGCCCGCCAGACCATCGTCGTGGCCGCAAGAGCCGCCGGCATCGACGCCCTCGACACCGTATACTCCAACCTGAACGACATGGATACCTTCCGCAAGGAAGTAGAGCTCATCAAACAGCTCGGCTTCGACGGGAAGTCTATCATCAACCCACGGCAAATCCCCGTGGTCAACGAAGTGTTCATCCCCAAACAGAAAGACATTGAGAAGGCTATGCGCGTCGTGGCCGCCATCAAGGATGCCGAAAAGAAAGGCAGCGGCGTGATTGCCGTCAACGGTAAAATGGTCGACCGGCCTGTAGTACTCCGCGCACAGCGCGTTATCGACCTCGCTTTGGCTTCACACGTTATAAAGAAGGAGGATTTAGCATGAAAACAACAGAAGACCGCCGCGCCCTCATCCAGGAAGTGGCAGAACATTTGAATATAAACGTCAGCGACTGCAACGACAAGAAAGTCGCAACACCCCGCACAGAATATCAGAAAGAGTGTTCGAAGGTCGTCACCCTTGAGGAGGCCATCCGCAAAGTGGGACTCAAGGACGGCATGACCATCTCCTTCCACCACCATTTCCGCAAAGGCGACAAAGTGCTTCCCCTCGTGATGGAAAAGATCGCCGAAATGGGATTCAAGGACATCAAGATAGCCGCCTCCAGCCTCACAGATGCTGACACGCCACTGATTGACCATATCAAGAATGGGGTCGTAACGGGTATCTCCACCAGTGGTATGCGCGGCGAACTGGCCAAGGCAATCTCACACGGACTGCTGAAAGAACCTGTGGTGTTCCGCTCCCACGGAACCCGTGGCCAGGAGATCGTCAACGGCAAGCTCCATATCGACGTGGCTTTCCTCGGCGCATCATCATGCGACCCACTCGGAAACGCCTGCGGCTACAGCAGCTCACCCAACGCCAAATCCATCTGCGGCTCTTTAGGCTATGCCCTTCCCGACTCACGCCACGCCGATCATGTGGTGGTCCTCACCGATGACCTCGTGGCCTACCCCAATCTGCACAACTCCATCTCTGAACGCGACGTAGACTACGTCGTCGCTGTAGACTCCGTCGGCGACTCTTCGATGATTGCCTCCGGTGCCATCCGCGACACCAAGAACCCACGCGACATCCTCCTGGCACAGACGGCTGCCAAAGTGATGATCAACAGTGGATACATGAAGAATGGATTCTCCATCCAGACGGGCTCAGGCGGTGCTTCGCTCGCCGTAGTGAAGTACATCCGCCAGTATATGATCGACAACAACATCAAGGCATCGTTCGCCCTCGGTGGCATCACTGCCCACATGGTAAAAATGCACGAGGAAGGCCTTATCGATCGCTTGGTCGACGTGCAGTCGTTCGACAAGGTGGCCGCTGAGTCGCTGCGTACCGACCCCATGCACAAGGAAGTGGCAGCCAATGAATACGCCAGCGCTGAGGAGCAGGGTGCTGCTACTCACTTCCTCGACATCGTCGTGTTGTCGGCCCTCGAGGTGGATGTCAACTTCAACGTGAATGTGCTTGTCGGCAGTGACGGCATCATCCGTGGCGCCATCGGAGGACACCCCGACACAGCTGCCGATTCGGCACTGAGCGTCATCGTCTGCCCGCTGCTTCGCGGACGCATTCCTTGCATCGTCGACCATGTGACAACACTCATCACTCCGGGTGAGAACGTTGATGTAGTGGTGACCGAATACGGTGTGGCTGTCAATCCGCAGCGCCCCGAACTCGCAGCCAAACTCGAGGCCAGCGGCATCAAGCTCGTCACACTTGAAGAACTGCGCGACCGTGCCCTCCGCACGATTGGCACGCCCGATCCCCTGCCCTTCGGCGACAAGGTGGTAGGTGTCGTGCTCAACCGCCACGGACAGGTGCAGGATGTGATCAGAAACATTATAGAATAACCCATTGGGGGGAATTAAAGGCTGGAGGAATGATCAGAAAGACAACCACTGCTTCCGTCTACTTTAACTCCCCCCCTAAATATTCATCTCTCAATATGATGAAAGAACAGGAGATTACGCTGACAGAATTGCTTGAGAGTAGGGACAGACGATGGAACCACGAGAAATTCCTCATGGCCCATTATCCGAAACTGACGCTCATCTGCCTCACTGTGGTAATGCCCGGTAAAGTGAAGCGCAACGCCCGTTCTCTCATTGTAGCCAAGGCTGCAACCCAGGCTCTGCAAGGAATCTTCGACGAGCAGACGAGTCTGTGGGAGCAGAAAGACCTCCCCACGGGATTTGAAGCCTATTGCATGGTGAAAGTGAACCCCGAAACAGCCAAACGCCGCTGTTGCAACATAGAAGAACACCATCCGCTCGGACGGCTATTCGACATCGACGTCATTGGGCCTGGCGGTGTACCCATCTCGCGGCAACAGTTAGGTATGGCTCCACGATCTTGCTTGATCTGCGGCAAGGAAGCACGGTTGTGCATGAGAATGCATTCCCATACACAAGAGGAACTTCAGGCCAAAATAAAAGAGATGATCGACGAATATGTACACCGACTTTGACATACACGAAGTACCCCTGCGCTTTCCTCCTGCCCGCAAGAAAGTGGAAGAATTTCTCGGAGACAGCGACCTGCGGGTTGACGACATGGACTACTATGCTGTGGTCACTCCAATGGGGGGCGACGAAATACTGGCCGCCGGCGGCCTGCTCAACGACACGATACGTTGTGTGGCCGTGCGTCAGGACTGTCGCGACGAACATCTCGCCAACCGACTGGTATCACACCTGATCATGATGGTGGGACGCCGGGGATATCCTTCGGTAAAAGTCATCACAAAACCACGCAACGCCAATATCTTCCACAGTATGGCTTTTGAGACGATAGGCCGGAGCAACAAGGCGGTCTTTATGGAAAACAGTATGGAGCCCCTTTCGCGCTACTGCCAGTATCTGCGCTCACTGCGCACAGAAGGCAGGTGCGGAATCATCGTCATCAATGCCAATCCTTTCACGCGAGGCCACCGCTATCTTATCGAGAAAGCCGCCAGCGAGGTGAATCACCTCTTCATAATACCTGTGAAGGAGGAACGGTCTGCATTTTCCTATATGGAGCGGAAGGAGATGATTGAAAAAGGTACACGCGACTTGAAGAACGTCACGGTCTGCCGTGGCAGCGCCTATACGGTGTCATCGTCTACTTTTCCCTCCTATTTCATCAAGCGCCTTAGTGATGTCACCGACAGTCAGATACAAATCGACCTCGACATTTTCTCACACTTCATAGCACCGTCGCTCAATGCCAGCGTGCGTTTCGTGGGATCTGAACCCACCGATCCGCTCACCAACCGCTATAATGAGATGATGGAACAGATGCTTCCTGGCAAAGGTATTGAGGTGCGATGCATAGAACGCAAAGCGGAAGATGGTGCCGTAATCAGCGCCTCACGAGTGAGAGAAGCTCTGCAGAGACGTTCGCTCACAACCGCGGCCTCACTTGTAGTCGATTCGACGGTGCCTTATCTCATTTCCTTCCTCGCCAAAAGCGCATTGCAGGAAGAACTGGATACAACTCCAAAGCCAGGACTCGTCGACAAGGACAACAACGGTGCACACAACGACATGGACCATACGCTCATGACCCGCAGTATCCAGACGCTCCATCCTTTCCTTACTCGCTTCGCGGAAATGTGTTTCAACAACACAGAGCCCAAAATGGACTTGCTGAGACAGGTGGGATGCGAGGCTGAACGCGCGATGTTGCAAGCCACGAAAGGAGTGAACACGCATCGTGGAGCACTCTTCTGCATGGGACTCGCTATCGCAGCCACAGCGTATCTTGCACGGACAAAAGGTGTACAAAATATAGACATAGACTCGCTGAGGCGAGTGATCAGCTCTCTGGCCAGTCACGTTCCCCCAGCTTCACGCACACACGGCAACTATGTATGCCGCAATACCAGCGCACGCGGGGCACGGTCGGTGGCTATGGGTGGATATGCGGACCTCTTCGAATCGTGGCTTCCCTTCCTACGTAAAAACAAGACTGACCAGTGGCGCAACCATAAGACGCTGCTGCTCATTATGTCAATGCTTGATGACACCAACATCATCTACCGTACAAACTCAGCCACGGCACAGGAAGTGAAGCGACAATCCGCCCAACTGCTGGAAAATTTCACGCTCCGTGGACTCCGTGCGATGGACGAGCAGTTTATCCGCAAGTGGATTTCCCCAGGTGGAAGCGCCGATATGCTGTCGCTGACGCTGTTTTTCGACGCAGTTCTGCCCCGAGACGACAACAATTGAATCTTAAGTTCTGTCTTACAGATGCTTGGAGTCTGGATGGCAGACCTACAATAAATTTATTATCATTTCCTAAAATTTAAATCTATTATGGTGGAACTTATTAATCATGGAGTTTATTTGCTGGATGGCCAGCAGATCGTTCCTCAGAAGGAAGGACTCCCCTCACCCGACGAAGCACGCGAACAAACCATCACTTATCAGATATTGCGCGCTCATGAGGCTGGAAACTCCGCAGACAACAAAATGCATATCCGTTTTGATGCTATGATGTCGCACGACATCACCTACGTGGGCATCATTCAGACAGCCCGCGCCAGCGGTCTGAAGGAATTCCCACTTCCCTACGCAATGACCAACTGCCACAACTCGCTTTGTGCTGTAGGTGGAACAATCAACGAGGACGACCACATCTTCGGTCTCTCTGCTGCCAAGAAGTATGGTGGTATCTACGTTCCCGCCAATTTGGCCGTCATCCATCAATATGCGCGTGAAGCCATGGCTAAATGCGGTAACATGATTCTTGGTTCCGACAGCCACACTCGCTACGGATCCATCGGCAACATGGGCGTCGGTGAAGGCGGTGGTGAGCTTGTCAAGCAGCTGCTCCGTAATACATGGGACATCAATCCGCCACAGGTGGTGCTGGTTTGGCTTGAAGGGAAGCCCAAGAAGGGTATCGGCCCGCACGATGTGGCCATCTCGTTGGTGAAAGCAACATTTGAGAGCGGTTTCGTCAAAAACAAAGTTTTGGAATTTGCTGGTCCTGGTGTCAAGAATCTGCCCATAGACTTCCGCAACGGTATCGACATCATGACCACGGAGACCACCTGCTTGAGTTCCATCTGGGTCACCGATGAAGAGGTGAAACATCATTATGAACTTCACAACCGGCCTCAGGACTATAAGGAGTTGCGCCCAGGAAAGACCGCATACTACGATGCCATGATACGTATCGACCTTGGAACACAGGAATCTATGATCGCTCTGCCCTTCCATCCGTCAAATGCTTGTACGATTCATGAGCTTCAAGAGCATCCCGAAGAAATCCTAAAGAAGATCGAGGAAGACGGCCGCAAACGCTATGGCGACAAGGTGAAGGACATCAACCTGATGAGCAAGATACGCGACGGTAAGGTGTGGGCAGACCAGGGTATCATTGCCGGTTGCTCTGGCGGTACTTACGATAACCTTTGTGAGGCTGCTGCCATTCTCAACGGACAGTCTATAGGCAACGATTATTTCACCATGTCGGCCTATCCACAATCATCTCCTGTCTCACTGGCCACACAACGCAGCGGCGTTGCCCAGACCCTCACCGAAGCCGGCGTGGTCTTGAAGCCCGCATTCTGTGGTCCGTGTTTTGGCGCTGGTGACGTACCAGGCAACGACTGTCTGAGCATCCGCCACACCACACGCAACTTCCCCAACCGCGAAGGCTCAAAGCCTGGTCAAGGACAAATCTCTTGGGTAGCGCTTATGGACGCACGCTCAATTGCTGCCACAGCAGCCAACGGTGGCCGAATTACAGCCGCTACCGATGTTGAGTATGAAGACAACTACGCTCCTTACAAATACGACGGCCGCATTTATGAGCATCGCGTATACAACGGATTTGGCAAGGCTGAACCCAACTACGAGCTTCGCTATGGACCCAACATCAAAGACTGGCCCCACATGTTCCCCATGATGGACAACATGCTGCTTGAGCTTGCCGCAGTGATCCACGATCCCGTTACGACAACCGATGAGCTGATTCCCTCTGGCGAAACATCAAGCTACCGCTCCAACCCGCTAAAACTTTCAGAATTTGCACTCTCGCGTCGCGTTCCTGAATACGTGGGTATCGCAAAGCGCATTCAGAAAGAAGACCACGAGCGCCGCGACGGCAAGACGCCACAGCACGTCCTCGACGCTTTGAAACAAGTAGGAGCCAGCGACAAGGACACCTCATTCGGTTCATGCGTCTTCGCCAACAAGCCCGGCGACGGATCGGCTCGTGAGCAGGCCGCTTCCTGCCAGAAGGTATTGGGAGGCGACGCCAACATCTGCTACGAGTATGCCACAAAGCGCTATCGCAGTAATTGTATCAACTGGGGTATCGTACCCTTCACCATCGCCCGCGAGACTCCGTTCGATTATGTACCGGGCGATA
Source organism: uncultured Prevotella sp. (assembly GCA_900322035.1). Lineage (GTDB taxonomy): Bacteria > Bacteroidota > Bacteroidia > Bacteroidales > Bacteroidaceae > Prevotella. Next base: position 1,637 of record ONYL01000038.1, on the reverse strand, counting down.
TGGTCTTCGTGCCGGGCATCCGTAAAGCCATGGAAGAAGGCAAGGAGGAGATCGACGCGCAGGTAATTACCAAAGACGGTGTGAAGCCCATCCACCTCTATTTCAACAATCTCGGCAAGACCGAGCGTGAGGTGCTCTTGGCAGGCTGTCTGATGAACTATTATGCCAAAGCTAACAAGAAGTAACCCTAAACTAAATAAGACACAACTATGGAGAAAATCAAAATGACAACCCCCATCGTAGAGATGGACGGTGATGAGATGACCAGAATTCTCTGGAAGATGATAAAGGACGAACTGATTCTTCCATTCGTCGACTTGAAGTCAGAATACTACGACCTTGGGCTGATGCATCGCGACGAGACCAAAGACCAAGTCACCGTGCAGGCTGCTGAGGCAACGAAGAAATATGGCGTAGGTGTGAAGTGCGCCACCATTACGCCGAACCTCAAGCGAATGGATGAATACAAACTCCACGAAATGTGGAAGAGCCCCAACGGCACCATCCGCTCAATACTCGATGGTACAGTGTTCCGCACTCCGATTACGATTCCGTCGATTCACCCCGCAGTGAAAAACTGGGAGAAGCCAATCACCATCGCCCGTCATGCTTATGGCGACGTCTACAAGAGCGTTGAGATCAGAGCCGATGAGCCCGGCATTGCCAAGTTAGTTTTCGATGGCCAAAGCGGCAAGCATCAGGAAGTTGTCATCCATGAGTTCAAGGGTCCCGGCGTGCTGCAGGGCATGCACAACCTCGACAAGTCTATCCGTTCGTTCGCGCATTCCTGCTTCAAATTCGCCATTGACACCAACCAGAGTCTGTGGTTCTCTACCAAGGACACTATTTCAAAGAAGTATGACGCACAGTTCCGCATCATCTTCGAAGAAGTATTCCAGGAATACAAGGATGAATTTGAGAAGCGCGGATTGGAGTACTTCTATACGCTCATCGATGACGCTGTAGCACGAGTCATACGCAGTAAGGGCGGGTTCATTTGGGCTTGCAAGAACTACGATGGCGATGTGATGAGCGACATGGTGTCGACGGCATTCGGCTCATTGGCCATGATGACGAGCGTGCTGGTTAGCCCTGAGGGCAACTACGAGTATGAGGCAGCTCACGGCACAGTAACCCGCCACTACTACAAGTACTTGAAGGGCGAAGAGACGTCTACCAACCCCATCGCTACCATCTTCGCATGGTCTGGTGCTCTGCGCAAACGCGGTGAGAAGGACGGCATCAAGGAATTGATGAATTTCGGTGACCAACTCGAAGGCGCTTGCTTCGACACGTTGAATGACGGTATCGCCACAAAGGATCTCGTCAACTTGATGGAAGGTGTTGAGGCCCGCCAGGTAAACAGCAAAGATTTCATCGCAGCCATTCGCGAACGCCTGGAGAAGAGACTTTCAAAATAAGATTTAGAACATGACCCATAGAGGACCAGGGCACAGGTACACGCTGCCCTGGTCCTTTTTTTATGCGAATGACGGGAATGAATTAGAGGTTTATGATAAAGGGTAAGTGGCAAAGATGTAACCATCCATTTTAGGCCGCCTTTTCTATAAGCTGTAAATTTCCGACCTTTGCCGAAAATTTACAGCTTTATGTTTAATCTCAACGAGAACAATCAG
>ONYL01000075.1 GCA_900322035.1 uncultured Prevotella sp. | reverse complement strand
TTATAGGTCCTCAGGGAGAATTGTATAAATGCTGGAACGACTTCAATAGCCCAGACAAAACTATCGGTAACATAAAGGATAAAAACTTGAGCTCTCCATCTTTAGTGAGCCGTTATCTCTTCGACACATCTATCTTCAATCAGCCGGAATGCAATAATTGTTTATTATTCCCCGTTTGTAATGGAGGATGTCAATGGTTCAGATACCAGAATATGTTCAACAGAGGTAACTATAAAGTCTGTACTTTTATGAAAGACAAGAATATACTCAAGGAATGTCTATTAAGATATATTACGGGCCGACGTCCAGATCTAGACAAATGTATACAGGCTGTATGAGACATAAACGCAAAAGCTTTTACATTATGAATACTATACAAAAATACATCTCTGCACTTTTTTTCTTACTTCTGCCGTTCATTGTGAATGCGCAGACTGTGAGCGGTTTCATTCATGACAATGAGGGCAAAGCCATTCCCTATGCCACCGTGTCGTTGTTGGAGGAGTCCGACTCATCTTTCGTTGCAGGTACAGTGACGGGCGATGACGGCCGCTTCACGATGCCCGCAACGCCCCAGGACCGTATGGTCAAGGTGTCGAGTATCGGCTACGCCACAGCCTTCGCAACAGCCCGGGACAGCATGGACATCAGATTGGAGACTGTCTCGCAAAACCTCGGAGAAGTGACCGTCACGGGACACCGCCCTGTGTTCCGCATTGAGAAAAACCTCTTCGTTACCACCATTCAAGGCACGGTCTACAGCAAGCTGTGTATGGCGGCTGACGTACTGAAACAGCTACCGCTGATGGGCTCCGACGGTAGCACTGTGATCGGCCGGGGCAAGCCGTTGTTTTTCATCAATAACCGAAGGATGACGGACCCGGGACAATTAGGCCGCCTCACCGCAGACATGATCAAAGATATCAAGATAGACATGGCCCCCGGGGCGAAATACGGTTCCGACGTACGCGCTGTTGTATACATCACTACCGTAAAACCCGTCGGCGAGGGACTCGGCGGCTATGTCTTGGCATACCTGGGAGGCCAACCCTATCTATCGGGCAACGGCAGCTACAGCTTCAACTACCGCAAAAAGAACCTTGACGTCTTCACGAGCGGTAACCTGAACGGCCTCACACATTCCATCTATCGCCGCAATGACAGCTATCGCTTCAACTACGGCGGAGATGTCGTCTCGGCCAGCTACGACGGAAAGGGAAACGTCAATTCGGAGAGCGGCAGCGTCTCGGCGGGGTTCAACTGGACGCCCACCCAACGACAGTCGGTGGGCGGCAACTATTATTTCGGTCGCACCTTCGCCCAAAACACCAAACAGAACTACACCAACCTGCTGCAGATTGGGGAGCAGACCGATACCACCTTTACGGAACAGAACGACCACAAACGCAGCGACTGGCACCAAGTTGTCGTATACTATGAGAACCGCTTCAGCGACAAGACACAGCTCAACATGGACGGTTCCTTCGTCTTCGGCGACAGCTACGGGCACCAGCGCTTCGAGGGCGACGGAACGTCGGGCGAATCCGATATCGAGCCCATCTCCACATCAAGATATAATATGTGGGCTCTGCGAGGCACGATGACCAACCGCGTCCTCGGCGGCACACTGCAATACGGCTTTGAGGCTTCCACTACGCACTACCACAGCCAGTACTGGATGGAGCAGTATGTATACGGCGGCAACAACCTCACGGGGAACTACGACCGCAGTGACAACGAGTCGAAACAGAAAGCCGCACGCCTGTTTGCCAGCTACAGCCGCACGTGGGGCAAGCTCTTCACCGAGTTAGGTCTCAAATACGAGTATGCCGACTATACCTACTATTCGGGCAAGGTGCGCCAGGACGCAAGCAGCCGCTCCTACAACTATGTGCTGCCCTCACTCTCCATGTCCTACACCCTGGGCAAGGCGGTGCTGATGATGAGCTACAACGTCTATACCCAGAAACCTGGATACGGCAACCTCAACGGCACGCCTGTCTACATGAACTCCATCCGATACGACAAGGGCAATCCACAACTCAAGACGGCCTACTCCCACGAGACTGCCCTCAGCCTCTCGTGGGGCGACCTGCAGGCCAGCTGTGCATTCGGATACAATAAGGACGCCGCTATCACGTGGATGGACGTGCTACAGGACCGCCCCGTGGTAATGTCCACCTACTACATGCACTCCTTCTCAAACATGAACGCCAGCGTGACCTATTCGCCCACCTGGTTCAAGATATGGTATCCCTCATTCAATGCATGGATGTACAAGCAGTGGCTCGACTACGGCGGCGTGAGTTTCAACCGTCCCTGCCTGGGCATAAGCTGGAAAAACATGGTGAGGCTGCCCCGGGAGTGGATGGTCACGATCAACGCCGACGGACACCTGCGCGGGTGCAACGACACCTACATGAACCACACTGCGGTCAGCCTTGGAGCGTCAGTGAGAAAGCGCATCGGCGGCCTCTACATCACCATGGGGGCATCGGACATATTCAACACCAAGGAACGGGGAAGCTCTAGCTATTCCAACGTATGGACCGGCCACTACGTGAACAACCACGGCCCCTCGTTCTATCTGCAGGTGACATACCAGTTTAATTCCGCCAGATCGAAGTACAAGGGCAGGACGGCTGGAAGCGACGAGATCAACCGCTTGTAGTCCTGACTTAGCCGGAGATTTGAACATTGGGCCAATGAGATTCGTTATAACACATCAGCATGACGCCATGCAGTGCGGCATAGCCTGCCTGCAGATGGTGTGCCGATACTACGGGCTGAAGCTCCCGCTCAGCGAACTGTCGCGACGCTGCTCCGCTACGGTGGAGGGTGTCTCGCTGCTAGGCATCAGCGAGGCCGCGCAAGGACTCGGGCTGCATACCATTTGCGGACGCGTCACGGCCGAAATGCTGAGAGAGGCACCCCTGCCCTGTATCCTTCACTGGAACCAGAACCATTTCGTGGTGCTGTACAAGGTTAGGCACGGGCGGAAGTTTTACGTCGCCGATCCTGCAAAAGGCGGGATTGTCTATGGCTATGACGAATTCTGCAGCCATTGGATCAGTACCCGGTCCAAGGGCGAGGACAAGGGGGTTGCCATGTTTCTCGAGCCAACTCCGGTCTTCTATGATTACTGCAAGGGGCATAAGACAACCACGGAGTCAACCAGGTCTTTCAAGTTTCTCTTCGGCTATATCCGCAAATACCGGCGCTACTTCGGTCAAATTGTACTTGGCCTGGCAGTGGGCAGCCTGATACAGCTCGTGCTGCCTTTCCTGACGCAGGCCATCGTCGATGTGGGCATCAGCGGGCGTAGCATAGGCTTTGTCTGGCTCGTACTGCTTGGCCAGCTCATGCTCTCCTTCAGCAGCACAGCCATCGACTTCATCCGCCGGTGGCTGCTGCTCCACATTTCCATGCGCATCAACATCTCGCTGCTGAGCGACTTCTTCATCAAGCTTCTGAAACTGCCCATGCCGTTTTTCGACACTAAACTCATGGGGGATCTCATGCAGCGTATGGGTGACCACTCGAGAGTGAACAACTTCCTGACGCAACAGTCGCTGAGCATAGCCTTCTCGCTCATTACCTTTGTCGTCTTCTCCGTTGTTCTGCTGCTTTACAATAGCCTCGTGTTCTTCATCTTCATCGCCGGCAGTCTGCTCTACAGCGTTTGGATGACGCTTTTCCTCCACCGCCGCAAGGTACTCGACTATGAGATATTCGAACAGCAGGCTGTCAACAACAACAAGACCTACGAGTTCATCAATTCGATGCAGGAGATAAAGCTTCAAGACTGCGAGCAACGACGACGCTGGGAATGGGAGGACGTACAGGCCGACCTCTTCGCCATCCAGCTCAAGTCGCTCAAGCTTCAGCAGACCCAGGAGGCGGGCAGTTTCTTCATCAATTCGGCCAAGGGCATCATCATCACCGTCGTGGCTGCAACGGCCGTAATAAACGGGCAGATGACGCTCGGCATGATGCTTGCCGTGCAGTACATCATCGGACAGCTCAACGCGCCTGTGGGTCAGCTCATCGACTTTGTCTATTCGCTGCAGGACGTAGGTATATCCCTGGAACGCATCAACGAGATCCGCCGTGTGGAGGACGAGGACAGCACGGGGCAGCTCTGCGCGCTGGACAATGGGGCAGAGGGCATTGAAATCAAAGACGTGATGTTCAAATACGATCCCCATGCGCTGCGTAAGACCCTCGACGGCGTCAGCATCCAAATACCACAGGGCAAGGTGACGGCCATCGTCGGCGCATCGGGCAGTGGAAAGACAACGCTTGTGAAACTCATGTTAGGCTACTACCCCGTGTTGGGAGGTCGCATCATGGTGGGCGGCACCGACATTGAGCGGCTCAATAAGAAATGGTGGCGGCGCCAATGCGGTGTAGTGATGCAGGACGGCATCATCTTCTCTGAGTCCATCGCCCGCAACATCGCCGTCGACGACGGCCATATAGACAAAGTCAGACTGGCTCATGCCGCTGAGATGGCATGCATACGCGACTACATTGAATCGCTGCCGCTGAAATGGAACACGATGATAGGGCGCGACGGTGTAGGGCTGAGCCAGGGGCAGAAACAACGCATCCTGATAGCAAGAGCCGTTTACAAGGATCCCGGCTTTATCTTCCTTGACGAGGCCACCAACTCCCTTGACGCCAACAATGAACGGGCCATCGTGGAGAACCTTGCCAGGTTCTACGAGGGGAAGACGGTCGTAATCGTCGCTCACCGGCTCAGCACCGTGAGAAATGCCGACCAGATTGTGGTCATCGACGAAGGGCACGTGGTGGAGACAGGCGACCATGAGTCGCTCACGGCCCGGCGCGGAGCCTACTACCGTCTGGTGAAGAACCAGCTGGAATTGGGGAATTGAAAAAATAGAAGAAAAGAGATGGAAGACAAAGACTATGACAAGATAGAATTGCGGAGCGACAAGGTACGCCGCATCATTGGCAGGGTACCACCGCGGCTCGTTCGCACCGGCACGGCTGTGATTGCCGTAGCTATGACTGCGCTCCTCTTCGCCGCGGCGACGGTGCATTTCCCTATAACCGTGGAAGCTCACGGAGGCGTAGTGGACGGCGGTTTAAAGGTGGAGGTCCCATACCGTTTCTTATACCTCTTCGACAGGCCCCGTGTGGCTTGGGTCAGGTTTGAGGGCGAGGCCGAGGGTACACGCCATGCCTACACCGTTGACGGTTGCTGTCCTGAGCTTCACGCCACGCCTAACGGTAATACCTTCACAGCCCATGTCAGCCTTCCCAACGTCACTCACAGGGTTTATGACGGGCAAAAGGCGGAGGTCAGAATCGTGGTGAGCGACAAGACGATTTGGCAACAGATAATACGCAGATAGAAATGAAGCCTTTTTTCCCTTTTTTCTGCATACAAGAAAGAGTTGTTTATTATTCACAATTCAACTGAGACTTGCAAATCCTCGTATGAAGCGATACTTGCTTTCGCCTTCTTCGAATTGGTCGTGTACAAATTGTACTCGTCGGTAACAATCTGATAATCAATACAATTTGCAAATAATCCAACTTGCGTGTACAGATTGTACTCTTTTTTGGGGAGCATATAAAATATTTCGACCTGTACGGGTGGATATGACAGAATTTTAAGCTGCAAGCTTAATGCTGATTCTGCTATCCCTTAGCCAAGTTGATAATTCGTTATTC
>ONYL01000008.1 GCA_900322035.1 uncultured Prevotella sp. | reverse complement strand
AAGCTTCAAGTCAAGGCATTCCCCGCTTTTGGGCAGATGCAAGGATGCGCTGATTTTATGCGCCTTTGGCGCAATTTTATGCCCAGGCAATTTTCGTCATGATTTTCTATTACCATTTATTCATTGGCGAAGTCAGGACTATACAAATGAAACAACATATTCAATCCACGGAAATATCCATTGAACCTAAATAATACGAAAAAGAGGATGAACCAGAATTTTGATACACCCTCTTGTTGTTTATTGTCGAGCTATATAGAAGGGATGTCAATCGAAGCCGAAGACTCGGTGAACATTGGCATTGGTCTGTCGGGCCACCACCTCCTCGCTGACGCCATAACAGGCTGCCAACTGATGGAGAACCAACGTGACAAAGGCGCTCTCGTTGCGCTCGCCACGGTGGGGAACGGGAGCCATATAGGGACTATCCGTCTCTAAGACAATACGGTCGAGGGGTACCGCTGCGGGGAGGTCTTCACGCAGATGACTGCTCTTAAAGGTGGAGACTCCGCCGATGCCCAAAACAAACTTGTCCATGCGCAGATATTCCCGGGCTTCCTGCCGGTTGCCCGTGAAGCAGTGGAATACGCCGCCCGAAAGCCGGCCGGCATAGGGACGGAGAATATTCAAAAGTTCATGCTGTGCCTTGCGGCAGTGAATCATCAGGGGAAGCTGAAATTCTATGGACCACTTCACTTGCTGCTCAAAAGCTTCCAATTGCTGCTGTTCGAACTCGCGCGACCAGTAGAAGTCCAGCCCTACCTCTCCTATGGCAATAAAACGGCGCCCCTTGTCGCGCTCTTCGAGGGGCAAACGCATACTGCTGTCGAGCATGGCTTTCATGCGACGAAGTTGCTCCTTCCAGTCTGCTTTCACTTCTTCGGGTTGTAGTCCCACCATGGGGAAGGCATACCCTGGGTATTGCTGACAGAGGCGCAGTACGCCGCCGGTGTTTTCGGCATTGATGGCGGGAATGAACACTTTCTTCACTCCCGCGTCCTTTGCCCGCCGCATCACCTGCGGAAGGTCTTTGCTGAATTCCTCTCCGTCGAGATGGGCGTGTGTATCTATGCAAGCCATGGTTTTATGTTAATATTTTCTCTTCATCATCCTCCCGGCGAACTCGCGAAGATGGGCCTTTCGCTGTTCCGGCACCTGCACGGCGTCGAGATAACCGCGGCTCTGCTCGAAGTAGCAGGCGATTTTCTCTTGAGCCAGACGGCCGATGTTCATTTCGTTGTAGAGTTGGGTGACGGCAAGGATCTTCTCTTGCTTGTCGAATTCCTTGGCTGTTGTCCACCGGATGAGCTCTTCGCGCTGATGGGCATTGGCCCGGTTGAAGGCATTGATCAGCATGTAGGTCTTCTTGTTGGATGTGATGTCGCCCCCTACGGCCTTGCCGAAAACTTTTGGATCGCCGTAGACGTCGAGATAGTCGTCTTGCAACTGGAAAGCCAGCCCCATCTGCTCGCCGAATTTGTAGAGGTTGACAGTGTCTTCCTTGGGCGCGTCGGCAAGTAGGGCACCCATTTTCAACGCACAGGCCAAGAGCACGCTGGTTTTGAGTCGAATCATCTCGATGTATTCTTCCTCGCTCACGTCGTTGCGTTTTTCGAAGTCCATGTCGTATTGCTGTCCCTCCCCAACTTGAAGAGCCGTTTCGGTAAACGTTTCCAGTACAGGGCGCAATTTGTTGTCGCTCACTTGCTGCATACATCTGTAGGCCAGCACGAGCATGGAGTCGCCCGAAAGGATGGCCGTGTTGGCGTCCCACTTCTTGTGCACGGTCTGGTTGCCGCGTCGCATGTCGGCGTTGTCCATAAGGTCGTCGTGGAGGAGTGTATAGTTGTGATAAGTCTCCAATCCGACGGCTGGCAGGATAATGTCTTCCGGGTGATCCTTATAAAGTTCGTAGGCAAGCATCATGAGAATGGGGCGGATGCGTTTACCACCTTGCTCAAGAACGTATCTCACAGGGTTGTAGAGTGATTCAGGCTGGCGGTTGTAAGGGTGATTCTCAAGAATCGCGTTGATTTCATTCAAAAAATCTTCAGTTGTATGCATGGCTTTATTAAATTTGATTTCTATTGACTAAAGTGAGAATACTACTGGGATAACGAACATGCACCGGCAGGGCTTGTCGTGCATAATGGCTGGTTGCCACTTAGGCATCATCTTCACCACTCGCAGGGCTTCACGGTCCAGGCTTGGGTCTACGCTTTTTTCCAGTTTCACCTGCGACACCGTTCCGTCTTTATTGATGATGAACGAGACGACCACTTTGCCCTGGATCTTTTGCTGATAGGCGATGGCGGGGTAGTGGAGATTGCGGGTCAGCCATTGCATGAGCGTGGTCCATCCGCCCGGAAACACAGGAAGCTGTTCAACGGTTTGTACTTTGTATACGGTGTTGTCTTCTATCTGTGCAGGATTCTGCGTAGGAGTCTCGGCAACCTCTTCCTTGACATTTGCCTCCTTATTCAGCGCATTGCCTTCACCCACGACAAGAGGACTGGTGGTAGACGAAATCTTCTGTGGCTGCTCGCTTGTCTGATCTGTGGCCTTTACCTTTTGGGTGATGGCTTTGGAGGCCCCCGACTCTTGAACAGTCATCATGTCGTGGGTATCGGGAGTTGACATCTCCATCTCCTGTGACATCTGGTCGAGCAGTTCATCGTTGTCTTTGGCCGGTTGGGGATGGCTGGAGTATTCGAAGGCTATAAAGAGGAAGGATAGGGCCACAACAAGGCCGACGAGAAATCCCTCTCCCCGTCTGTTGTCAAGATTGGCGCTATCTGTCTTCTTTACTTCCACTGTGAATACACTAAACGGACTCCTTTTCCGTTATCCTTCTGTTAATGATGCAAAGTTACAATATTAATTGCAAACGGACTTCGCCGAATCGTGATTTTATTCGTATCTTTGCCCTATAATTAGAAATTTTAAATGAAGAAAGTTGCCATACTGCTCCTGCTCACCTTTCTTGCGGTGGAAGTAAGGGCTCAAGACAGCCGCACGGAGTATAATTTCCTGCGTCTGCCTGTCAGTGCTCATGCTGCCGCCCTTGGAGGTGACAACGTGAGCATCATCGAGGATGACGAAGCCCTCATCTTCAACAATGCGGCCCTGCTGTCGTCGGTGAGCGATAAGACCATAAACTTTAATTACATGAATTACATGTCGGGTGTGAACATGCTAAGCGCGGCCTTCAACAAGATTGTGAAGGAACGAGCTTCTTGGGCAGCTTCGGCACAGTATATCGACTATGGATCGATGAAGCAAACCAATGCCGACAACGTACAGACTGGCGAGTTCAAAGCCAAGGACATTTCCATAGCAGGTTATTTCTCCTATCTGCTCACGGACCGTTTTGTGGGTGGTATTGCCATGAAGTTTGTCACTTCTTATATAGGCGATTACAATTCATTGGGTATGGGCGTTGATATCGGTGCCAATTATTATGACGATGAACGCGGATGGTCGGTCGGTGCTGTTGTGAAGAATCTTGGAGGGCAGCTGAAAGCTTTCAATGATACCTATGAGCGTATGCCTGTAGATGTGCAGATTGGGGCTTCGAAAAGCTTTGAAACTTTGCCCTTGAGGCTGTCGGCGTCGTTGATAGATTTAAACCATTGGGATTATCGCTTTGCCAATCACATTGTCGTAGGTGCAGAGTTGATCATCCAACCGTCAATTTGGATAGGTGCTGGTTATAATTTCCGCCAGGCCCACGAGATGAAAATCGAGAGTTCCGATGGTGGGAGCAGTCATGGCGCTGGATTGAGTTTAGGTGCAGGTCTGAATCTTGAGCGTTTCAAGGTGAATATAGCTTATGCCAAGTATCATGTTTCGAGTTCTTCACTTACCCTTAATTTAGCTTACAGTCTTTGAAAACTTATGAATATGAAAAAAATTACGATAGCTATAGATGGTTACTCTTCTTGCGGCAAGAGCACTATGGCAAAAGAATTGGCCCGCAAAATTGGTTATGTCTATGTAGACACGGGTGCCATGTACCGTGCAGTGACGTTGTTTGCTCTTCGCCGGGCTCTGTTTAATGCTGATGGTAGCGTTAAAGCAGACCAGCTTGAAAAGCTGATGCCGGAGATAAATATATCTTTCCGGCTGAATGTTTCCTCGGGATGTCCCGAAACCATGCTCAATGGGGAATGTGTCGAAAAAGAGATCCGTGGCATTGAAGTCTCGAGCCATGTGAGTCCTATCTCTGCACTTCCGTTTGTAAGGAAAACGTTAGTGTCCCAACAGCAGCGAATGGGTAAAGACAAAGGAGTGGTGATGGACGGACGGGATATTGGTACGACGGTCTTCCCCGATGCAGAGCTGAAGATATTTGTCACGGCCTCAACCGAGGTGAGGGCCTTGCGCCGCTATAAAGAACTGTTGGCAAAGGGAATGCCGGCAGACTTTGAAGTGATCAAGAAAAACGTTGAAGAGCGTGACTATATCGACACGCACCGTGAAGTGAGTCCGCTCAAAAAGGCTGATGATGCTATTCTGCTTGACAACAGCTTTCTGACGATTGACGAACAAAACAAATGGCTGCTCGATCAATATCAGAAAGTAGCTTCTGAGGCGTAAAATAGCTAATCGTGTTGCTTTTTTAAGAAAAAAGCAACATTGTTTAAATAGATCGCAATATTTTTTTTGAAAACTATTGTTTTTTAGAAAAAGATTCTTTATCTTTGCGACAGGTGAAAATGTTGAATTGTAATTTCAAGAAATAAGTTTTTGTTTATGTTAATTTCAATGTTTACGGTCTTTTAACTTCTGTTGTTATCTCGTGAGAGATGATGAGAAGAAAGACAGTTAGTGAGAAATAAAGCAAATTAAAAGTTATTTATTTCGGAGGAGCTTCTTTGTGAAAAGCAGCTTCTTTTTTTGTACCTTTTCTTTTCTAAATATTTCCTATCGTCATTCTTTCCGGTCCTTGCAACCGTTAGAAAGGAAGACCCACAGCAAAATGAAGAGTGAAGTCGCGGCTGAAATCAGGATGGAAGACAGCGTAATGTTCCTCGCGGCTTTCGTAGGCTGGATTGATGGCTTTCATGCCCATATCAAAGCGAAGGATGAAGTAGCCAAAGTTGAGGCGTAAGCCCAAACCATAGGCCACGGCAATCTGCTTGTAGAACGTATTGAACTTGAACTGTCCGCCTGGCTGGTCCTCATAATTTCGTAGCGTCCAAACGTTGCCGGCGTCTACGAATACCGCACTGTTGAATTTCCAAAAGAGATGACTGCGATATTCCACGTTCATGTCGAGTTTCATATCACCCGTTTGGTTGATAAAATCGATGCGTCCATCCGTACCTCTGAATTTTCCAGGGCCAAGTTCTCTCACGCTCCATCCACGCACAGAGTTGGCACCACCGGAAAAGTAGCGTTTCTCGAATGGCAGGATATTGCTATTTCCATAGGGATAGGCAATGCCAAAGGCCGCGTGGCAGGCAATGCTGTTGTTTTTATCGATGTTGAAGAGATGGGTGTAGTCGAGATCAAACTTGGCATATTCTGCGTATGCAATGTTGATGAATTGGTTTTGCCCGTTGTTGTTCTTCTTAAATTTCACAACATTTGAGAGTGCCTGCAAGCTGTTTCCAGCAGTCTCTATATTGGCTCTGACTGCGTTCACCCCATCATTGTAAGTGAGTCCGAAACCTATTTTCATGATAAACAGATCCTCATAGTTGTAGCGCAGGATAGCATTGCGGTTGCTGGCATTGTCAAGATAGTCTCTCCTGAAAGTCTCACTTATCCAAGGCATGTAGACATAGTTGAGGTCAATGAGATCCAAGCGGTAGCTGGTGTTCTGCAAAGCGTTGTCCCATCTGTAGCGCCATCCTGTAGAGAAGACCCTACGGTGGAACTCAGGTCTGTTTTGCAAATTCCAGCTGACAGAGAGTTCTGAAGTGGCAGTGCTTCGCCGGCGGAAATCTTTTGAAAGAAACGGGGCTACAAACTGAGGAAAAGTGAGTTTCGTCTCAAGGCTATACTCTTCATAATCTTTGTCCTGATAGCCTTCCAAACCTGTAATAGCCTCGAAGGCACCTCGCAGCTGAATGCTCAGCTGTTCGCTGCCACGAAAGAGATTCCTGTTTTGCCAAGTTACGGCCAATGCCGCTCCAAGATCTCCTGCAGTGTTAGTCCCTTCGGGCTGAATGCTCAGCGAGTTGGGCTTGTTTGTGGAAATTTGAATATCGCAGTCGAGCAGCGTCGTGTCGGGATGTTCGCGGAAGGAAATGTTGGTATAGCGTACGGCTCCAAGGCGTGCGAAGTTGTTATAGGTGCGACGTAGATCGGCGTTGCTGTAGAACTGTCCTTGCCGGATGGCTGCGTTCTGTTCAAGAACATGGTGACGCAGATGGATCTTGTCGCTGTCGCTGCCTAAAAAGAAGACATTGGCGATGCGGTAGCGGGGATGAGGCTTAGGAAGCTTATCGTCACCGGTGATATAGTTCATCAGTTGCATCGTGACAGCGATATTGTGAGAGCCTTTGGCCGAATCGGCTTCAAATTGTATAAAATCTTTGTGAAACTTGTAATATCCTTCGTTGAGCAGTATGTTGGCGATTCTCTTGCGCTCGGCTTCAAGTTCGTCAACCGTAAACCGGTGTCCTTCGAGCGACTTGAGTTGTGGCTGAAGAATTTGCCTGATCGTGTCGTCGGCGATGCTGGTCCGATAGCTGCTGATATAATAGGGCAGGCCGGGATGGAGGGTATAGGTGGCTTTGAGCTTTCTTCCTTTCACGCTGGTTTTGAGCGAGACCGAGGCGTGCATGTAGCCCATGTTTTGCATGGCTGCACGCAAGTCGTTGCAGCTCAACTGGGCCTGAAGTGTATCGTAGGCCACCGGTTTTTCACCCATCTTTTGCAGTGTGCGGTTGATCCATTTCGTAGAGTCACGTCCTGCGAGCGAATAAGTGGCAAGCGGTATCTTGAAGAAATTGAACCATTTGGAATTTGCCTTCTGCCGGACGTAGGGAGCCAATAAGGCCGCATCAAATCCTTTCGTGTCGGATTTGATTTCAACCCTGTCAAGCAGATATTTGTTCTCGGGCATGAATTTCGTGCTGGAGCAACCAGCTAACAATGCCGCGCATATGATCAGGATGATATAAGAATGTCTCAACTCCTTTGATTTTATGTGCAAAGATAACATTTTTAAGTCAAGGTAAAGGAGATTAACACATTTTTTTGAGGAGAAATCATTTTTAATGTTTACCTTTGCAAGGTAAAGGATATGATCAGTAAGAACAAAATCAAAGAAATCCGCGCTTTGGAGCGCAAGAAGATTCGCTCAGCCGAAGGCCTCTTTGTAGCAGAGGGGCCTAAGGTGGTGGGTGACCTCATGCAGAAATATCTTCCCCAAATGTTCGTGCATACACCACAATGGAAGGCCCCGTCCGGTATGTGCGACGATATTGTCGTCACTGAGGAGGAACTTCAGCGGGTGAGCTTCTTGCAGCATCCGCAACAAGTATTGGCCGTCTTTCATATCCAGAAAGAAGGGGAGGAAGCATATCCCACAAATGAACTTTCATTGGCTTTGGACGGTATACAGGATCCTGGCAACTTAGGAACGATCATACGCATAGCCGACTGGTTTGGTATTCGGCGTGTGTATTGTTCGGAAGAGACGGCCGACGTCTACAATCCCAAAGTCGTACAGGCCACGATGGGAAGTCTGGCACGCGTTCAGGTCTGCTATACGGATTTAGAGCAACTGGTGACGAGTCTGCCATCGGATTACCCTGTATATGGGACACTATTGGAAGGCGATGACCTCTATGAGTCAGATCTGACGGCCAACGGTCTCATCGTGATGGGCAATGAAGGCAATGGCATCAGCGCACAACTGAGGCGAAGCATTCAGCGCAAGTTGCTTATTCCTTGTTACCAAGTGGCCGACATGCGTCCCGACTCGCTCAATGTTGCCGTTGCTACAGCTGTGGCCGTAGCGGAGTTCAGGCGGAGGGGCAGATAGATGCTTCTTCTTTCTCATCGTGGGACTTGGAGTCGGATATCCTTTTTATTTTAATCAAGAATAAAGAACCGATAAGGGCGAAATTTATAGATTATGGCAAACAACGAATATATGGTTCAACGCAGTGGTGCCTCCTGTATCAAGGAGGCCTATCTGCTTTTTATCAACAATATCAAAAGAATCTTTCTCAATACGTGGAAACCCGTCCTGGTATTGTGCCTTGTTGCAGGTTTGGGCACACTGGCATTGCCTCCTCTGTTTTCGGCAAATCCCATAGATTTACCTCAAAGTGAGCTTCAGGCCATAGGCAACTATGCATCGACAGTTTTTATTCCCGTTGTTTATGAGGTCGTTTGCTTTGGCGTGTTTTTTTGGATCTTGGCCCATGTGCAGACTATGCTCACGGGTGGGAATCTAAAGGAGAACATCCGACATTCGATGAAATTCTATCTTGCGTCAGTGGCTTTCTACGCAGGTCTTTTCCTTCTGCTCAACGTAATAGCCTACCTGGCAGGCCTTAGCCTTGTCAGAGGGGGAATGCCCGTCGGCAGGCTCATGTATTGGCTGCAGATAGGGTGGGGGATTGTAGGTCTGTTGTTTCTGTTGCAGATTCCGGCCTATTGTTATGCCACCGTAAAGTGCCTTCGTGACAGGGAACTCAAACCCTTCAAGGCTTTTGGATCCTGTTGGTGGGGAGGAATCCGTCATTGGGGCTTTCTTTTCAAAGTGTTCTTCATCACCGGGATCATTACCTTGATCATTGATTGCGTGGTTTTCTTGCCCACAGCTGTTATCCTCATCGCTTCCAGTGTGGATGCTTTCGGTCAGTTAGTCATGGGCGATCCTTCAGGATTGCCTTCCACATTTCCTGTTTGGCAATGCCTGTCTATCGCTTTGAGTACATTCATCCTCGCTTATGTAGGCATTTGGCTTTATCTCAATTTCTTCTATGCCACCTGTTCTCTTGACGTGAGAGACCAGAAAAAGCGAGAGGCAAAGGCCCTTGCCGTGCAACCCGTGGAGGCGTTGGGCACGAAATCTGATTATGAAGAAATAAAATGAAACGAAGATCAGTGCGCCTAAACGAGGATGGTTTGTCGGGCGAGAGTCATGATCGGTTGAGGGCCTGACTCGGGGCAGACAGACTGCGGTTAGGGCTGTTTTTGATAAAAATGCTAATCATTAATCATTCTTAAATATGGCCGATACTCTGATGCCCAAAGTGGGCAAGTACTTATTCCGCTCAGAGCCTTTCCACTGCGATTTCAGCAAACATCTGCTTATGGCTCACTTGGGAAATCATCTGCTCAACGCCGCTGATTTCCACAGTCGTGACCGTGGCTTTGGTGTCAGCTACTTAAACACCATCCAACGCACTTGGGTGTTGTCGCGCCTGGCGGTAGAGATGATCGAGATGCCGCAAATCTATGATGAGTTTTACGTGGAGACGTGGTGTGAAAAAGCCATACATTATTTCACAAGCCGTAATTTCGCCATTACGCGTAAAGACGGAGCCGTTCTTGGTTATGGCAAGAGTATATGGGCCATGATCAACACGCAGACCCGTCAGCCTGCCGACATATTCGCGGTGAAAGACGGACTCATTCAGTCGTTTGTAGAGACCGAAAGACCATGTCCCATTGATAAACCAAGCCGTGTCATAGTAGGTGACGATGCCCAATTGGTACGTTCTGTAGCAACCTATTATAATGATGTGGACTTGAATGGTCACATCAACAGCATGAAATACGTGGAGCACCTGCTCGACCTTTTCGACTTGAGTTGGTATAGAACTCACCGACTGAAACGCTTTGACATCGCCTATGTGGCAGAAAGCCACCAGGGCGACGAGCTTCGATTCTATAGTCATGAGGCTGCAGAGGGTGTTTTCTCTATAAAAGCGATGAAGAAAAGTCCTGGAAGCGAAGAGGAACAGGAAACTTGCAGATGTCAGCTCATATTTGAAAGAAGCTGATTTACTAATGACAGGGAGGGCTTCCCAGTTGGTGTCACAGTTGTTGCTTTTCGCCTTTTCCTATTCATCATATACAGTTGGCGCAAAGGGCTTCTTTGGTTTTGGTTATCAAACGACTCCCACAGGGGTTGACGGCTCCACCTATTTTTACTTTTGTGCCCACTCTATACAAAAACGCGAAGGTGATGGCTCAAGAAAAAGCCACCCCCTTCGCATTGTTGATTGTGCCTAATGGGTCTGTTTATTCTTTGTTGTTGGATATCGACCTGTGCCGGCGCACCAGAAAGCGGATGATGAAATAGACCAGCGCTGCGGCGGCAACCAGACAAATGGCAACCTTTATGTATTCGCCATATTCCAGAATTTTGTCGTTGAGCTGTTCTTCGGGTACAACATCGTGAAGGTACCAGCCCAGCAAAGCCAAAATAGCGTGCCATGCACCGGCGCCAATGGTTGTATAGAGCAGGAATTTCCAATAGTTCATCTTGGCCAGTCCGGCGGGAATGGAGATCAGGTGGCGAATGCCCGGAATGAGGCGCCCCGTGATGGTGGCCACCATACCATGGTCGTCAAAATATTTCTCGCTCTTCTCTACTTTGCTTTGGTTGAGCAGGCAGAGGTGTCCCAGCCGGCTGTTGGCAAACTTGTAGATGATGGGGCGCCCCAAATAGTAGCCTGCCAGATAGTTGATGGAAGCCCCGGTCATGGCGCCTAAGGTGGCAAAGAGAATTACAAGCCAGATGTTGATGTGTCCAGCTGCGGAATGGTAGGCGGCGGGGGCCACTACCAGTTCGCTTGGAACAGGAACTACTGTGCTCTCAAGGAGCATGAGAAAGTAAACCGTCGCGTAATTGAGGTTTGACAAAAGGGATGTTATCCAATTCATTTTTGTTGAGTTGTTATTCGTTACATACAATCTTCCAGTAATCTTCCGGTCTAATATTGTCGGGTATTTGGTCGGCAAAGACATAGCCCACCTCGTCGGGGTTGAGCCTACAAGCAATGCGGAGATATTTTTTGTAGTCGTCAATTGCATTGAGGTGCAGGCAGTCGTCGGCGAGATAAGCGAAACCGATATGTACCTCTTCGTCAGTGGTCTGTAGGATGAAGTTGTGCATGGAATAGGCGTAGCCATATTGCTGGCAGTCGTGGAGGGCCATGCAGATGCTGATGACCGCCTTGGTGAGCGATGGGGCAGTCATGACCGCTTTGTTGAAGCATACCTGGGCTCCGGATAGGTTGCTGGCCAACATGTAGAGATAGCCTTTGAAGACATGTATTTGCCAGGGGGCAACGTCTTTGAGGAGAAACATGCTGTCGGCCCACTGCTGGGCCTCTTCGGTTTCCTTCATCGAGCTGAGGCACAGACAGAGCTGACGAGTTACCTCGATAAGATTTTCGTCGCTGGGATCCATCTCATTGATGGAGCTTTCCAGCATCTTGCGTGCTTTGGGGTATTGCTTCAGTGCCATGAGCACTACAGCCTGGAAAGCTATGCCGAGCGCGTGATTGCCCACGTCGGTGTAGCGCTCATAGTATTTGAGTGCCTCCTGATAGTTTCCCAAAGTGAAGAGGCCGTTGGCTTTGTTGAGGAGCGCCTCGTCGTCGTTAGGATTTATGGCTATGCTGTATTCGCTGCTCTCTATGGAGTCGTGGATATCGTTGCGCAGAAATTGTGATGCGGCCAAGGTGTTCCAGTAGGGTGAGGAATAGGGGTCCTTGTCCAATAGTTCGTTGAAGATCTTCTCGCTTTCTTCATAGTGGCCACGGTAGAGGGCAATGCGTCCTTTCGCCTCCTGGTAATCGGCCTGGTCTGGCTCATCAGAAAGACTGAGCCACTGCTGTGCCTCGTCCATCCTATAGTAATCGCACATCAGCAGCGCAACGTCGAGCACAAAGTCGGCACGGTCGTCCTCATCTTCCAAATGATCGTAGGCATCTTCGAGGTAGGTTTCCGCGTCTTTGTATTTTCCCCTGACTAAAAGGATTTCGGCATAGAGATAATAGTAGTCAAGATCGTCGGTGTCGTCGATCTGTTCCAGGTAGCTCTCAGCCTTGTCAGAATCCTTGTGGAGTATCAGTTCTATGCGGGCTCTGAAAACCAGTGGTCGCAAGGAATGGGGAAACATGGCGATGGCCTTATCGCAAACCTCTACCGCTTCTTCGTCGCGATGCTGAAGATGGTAGTATTCTGCGATGTCGGCCATGTCGTCCGCATCTAAAAATACGGAGAGACCTTGTTGGCAGGCCTCTTCGTATCTTGCAAGTTTTTCCTTGAACTCTTTGGAGTTGAAGAACTCGTCCATGAAAATGATGTTGTTTATACGGGCGGAAATGTCTTAGCCCTACTGAAGGCGCAGTACACTTCCGCCATTTTAGATGTTTTGTGCTTATTTGCTCATCTGCTTAGCCCAGGTGTCCTTTAGACCTACCGTCTTGTTGAACACCGGATGCTCTGCATTGCCGTCGGGGTCTGCCATGAAGTAGCCCACGCGTTGGAACTGCAAGTATTCGCCCGGCTTGCGCTCGGCTGCGAATTGTTCTACATAGCAGTTGTCATACACATGGAGACTTTCCGGGTTGAGCAGCTCGCGGAAGTCGCGCTCGTCGGCCGAGGGATTCTCCACGTTGAAGAGACGGTCGTATTCGCGCACCTCAGCCTTTATGCAGGCATCAGCGCTCACCCAGTGGAGGGTTCCCTTCACCTTGCGGTTGGCTCCTTCCATTCCGCTCTTGCTCAGCGGGTCGTACTCGGCTTGTATCTCGACGACATTGCCATCAGCGTCCTTTGTGCAGCCAGTGCATTTCACGATGTAGGCATTTTTCAGGCGAACTTCCTTGCCCGGAGTCATACGGAAGAACTTCTTGGGCGCGTCTTCCATGAAGTCGGCCCGCTCTATCCAAAGGTTTCGGGTGAAGGTGATCGTATGGCTGCCCGCCGTCGCGTCTTCCGGATTATTGATGGCCTCCATTTCTTCGCGCTGATCTTCGGGATAGTTGGTGATCACCAACTTAACAGGGTCGAGCACGGCACTCACACGTGTGGCCCGCTTGTTGAGGTCTTCTCGTACGGCAGCTTCCAACAGTGCCATATCGTTGAGGGCATCGAACTTTGTATAACCGATAGACTTGATGAAATTGCGGATGCTCTCCGGGCTATAACCGCGACGGCGCATGCCGCAGAGGGTGGGCATACGCGGATCGTCCCATCCGTTGACGAAATGCTCATCGACAAGAGTATGGAGCTTACGCTTTGACATCACGGTATAGGTGAGATTCAAACGGTTGAATTCTATCTGCCGGGGGCGGTAGTTGTCAAGGCCTTTGGCTGCCGTGCCGTCGTATTCCTTCAGGAAGTCGACGAACTTATCGTATAGAGGACGATGGGGTACAAACTCAAGCGTGCAGATAGAATGGGTGACGCCTTCGAAGTAGTCACTCTGTCCGTGGGCGAAATCATACATGGGATAGCAATGCCATTTTGTTCCCGTGCGATGGTGAGGAGTCTGGATGATGCGGTACATAATGGGATCACGGAAGTGCATGTTGGGGTTGGCCATATCGAGTTTGGCTCTCAGCACCATGCTTCCTTCTATAGCTTCGGGCGTATTCATCTTCTGGAACAGTGACAGGCTCTCCTCGATGGGACGGTCGCGATAGGGTGAGGCCACACCTGGAGTTGTAGGTGTCCCTTTCTGCTCGGCAATCTGCTCCGATGTCTGCTCATCGACGTAGGCTCTGCCCTGCTTGATCATCCAGATGGCAAAGTCCCAAAGCTGCTGGAAGTAGTCTGAGGCGTAATAGATATGTCCCCACTTGAAGCCCAGCCATTTGATGTCGTTGAGAATGTTCTCCACATACTCGGTATTTTCCTTGCTCGGATTGGTATCGTCGAATCTCAGGTTGCAGATACCGTTATAGCGCTCAGCCACACCAAAGTCCATGCAAATGGCCTTGGCATGGCCAATATGCAGGTAGCCGTTGGGTTCCGGTGGGAAACGGGTCTGGATGCGGCCGTCGTTCTTGCCGGCCGCAAGATCTTCTTCAACCAGTTGCTCTACAAAACTTAGGCTGTGTTTCTCTTCTGTCTCAGCTTCTGTCTTATTCGTCATAATGTATAAATGTTTGTATTGTTGTCATGAAGCTCCTTCCTGTGTGGCAATGGACAGGGATTATCTGCCTTTGCCGCGGGCTCGTCTAATTTTCTGCAAAGATAACAAAAAGATTGGATAATGTGGGTTGGCTCTATAGGTTTTTATAATTTCTTTCCGCCGGCTGAGCATTCTTTAACAAAAAGCAAGAAGTCCGCCATCAAACTTGTAGTTGCTGGCGGACTTCTTGCTTTTGTCTAAAAGTCTTCCATCGTCACTTCCTTGGGACGTTTTGGAGTATCTTTCTTTTTCGAGTCGGTTTGATCTTTCTTGTTGTCCGAACTGGCAGAAGGCGTAGCCTCTTTCTGGTCTTTGGGCGTGGTGATTGGATTTCCGTCCTCATCCAGTTCTATATTTTCGTTGATCACCTCTGTCGAGTCGGCGTAGGATTGGTGCTTGACAGGTTGCACATAGCTTGCGCATTCGTACATGTCCTTAGTGATGTCCGGGTCTTGAGAGTCTTTGAACTTGGCTCGATATTTCTTGAATTTCGGGTCTTTCAACAAGGCATTCAGGAAATAGCCACATATGGGCAAGGCCGTACGGCTTCCCTGGCCCAACGCACCGGTTCGGAAGTGGATGCTACGGTATTCACCTCCTACCCATGCTCCAACCACAAGATTGGGGCTGACGCCCATAAACCAGGCATCGGAGTGGTTGTTGGACGTACCGGTCTTTCCGCCCCAATCGCAGTCGCGGAAGTCACCTACATATCCGTTGAGGCTCTGTGAGGTGCCTCCAGGCTCCCGCAGGCCACCCATCAGCATCTGTTGCATTAGGAAAGCACTCTTGTAGGGAACCGCCTGCTCTGATTCGTCGGGGGCTACATAGACTTCTTTGCCCTTAGAGTCTACGATGCGCGTGACAAGCACTGCCTCGTGGTGTTTGCCGTCGTTGGCTATCGTGCTGTAGGCATCGGCCAATTCGAGCAAGTTGACGTCAGAGGAACCCAAAGCCAAAGAGGGCGTATCGTCAAGCGGGCTCTGAATACCCATTTTTTGAGCCGTTTCAATGATGGACTTGATACCCACTTCTTGTCCCAGTCTGACGGCAATGGAATTGATACTCTTGGCGAAGGCTCCTTTCAAGGGAATGGAGTCGCCCGAGAAGGACCCGTTGGCGTTGGTTGGAGTCCACGTGACCTCCTTTTTCTGAATCTTATCGTATACCTGCATGGAGATATACTCGTCGCGCCGTTTATCGCAGGGGGTGAGTCCCTGGTTCATGGCTTCTGTATAGACGAAGAGCTTGAAGGTTGAACCTGGCTGCCGCATTGCTTTCACTTTGTCGTATTTCCAGGTGTTGAAATCCACATCACCAACCCAAGCCTTCACGGCTCCCGACTGCGGCTCCATGGCCACAAAGGCACAGTGCATGAAATGAACCATATACCGGATGGAGTCCATCGTTGAGAGTTCCATTTCCTTATATCCCTTCTCGTAATCGAATACCTTTACCTTATGGGGCTTGTTCATATAGTATTCAATCGAATCGGGCTGTCCGGCATATCTTGCCTGCAACATCTTGTATGTGGGCAGACGGTGGGCGATGTTCTCGATGAATCCTGGGATCACTTGTCCGTTTTCATCTATCCAGCAGTCGCGTTTGTTCCACGGCCCCCAATGGTTTTCAAAATTCCGCTGTACCTGCTTCATCTGTTTTATGGCAGCCTCTTCTGCGTATTTCTGCATACGAGAGTCGAGCGTCGTGTAGATTTTCAAGCCGTCTGAATAGAGATCATATCCGTTTTCATCGCACCAGGGCTTGAGATAGTCGGCCACGGCATTACGGAAATACTGAGCGATACCGTCGTAGTTCTCCTCGATATGAAGGTTGAGCTTGATGGGGATGGATTTGAGCGAATCGCATTGCTCCATGGTCAAGTCTCCATGAGAAAACATGTTGTTGAGCACTTGATTGCGACGGTTGAGTGAGTTTTCAGGATTCGTGCGTGGATTATAGTAAGAGGTGGCCTTGAGCATACCTACTAATACTGCGCACTGCTCGGTGGTCAATTGCTTTGGCGTGGTGTTGAAATAAGTGCTTGCCCCGGTTTTGATACCGTAAGCGTTGGAGCCGAAATCCACTGTATTGGCATACATCGTAAGGATTTCCTTCTTGCTGTAGACCGTTTCCAGCTTGGTGGCTATAATCCATTCCTTGCTCTTGATGATAAGCATCCTTACTCCGGGAATGTGTCCCAAAAGTCCGGTGGAATATTGCGACCGAACGCGAAACATGTTTTTGGCCAACTGCTGTGTGATGGTTGACGCACCGCGTCCATCGTGGTGAAGCAGGGCATCTTTAGCTGCGCCAAACAAGCCGATGGGATCAATACCAAAATGCTTGTAGAATCGTTCATCCTCCGTGTCGATCAACGCTTTGAAGAAAGCAGGATTTACTTCTTCGTATTTTACGGGCGTCCTGTTCTCATTGAAATATTTGCCAATGAGTACACCGTCGGCTGAGTATATTTCGGAAGCTTGAGAAGTCTGTGGGTCTAAAATGCCTGAGAAATAGCCAGGTGACTTACCGAACAGCCAAAGAAAGTTGATGTCTACGGCTCCTAAATAGAGAAAGAATGCTACAATGAACGAGACGAATCCTATAAGAGCCTTCGTATACCAAGCTTTTCCCTGGTACAAGTTTTTATACCAAGGCCAAAAGGCTTTTGCCTTCTTCCAGCTCCACTGGAGGAATCTTTTTATTTTTTTCATAAAATCAAAAGTCTAAAGACAAACCTGTAGGGGTAAGTCGTGTTGTTACTTTTCATCGCAAAATTACGAAAAATCGTTTGAACTCAGTCTATCATCAATATAATTTATTATTTCTTTAACGTTGTCGGGATTGAACCATCTGATGTCGGGGTCTCTTTTGAACCATGTAAGCTGTTTGCGCATGTATCTCCGAGTGTTCGACTGGATGTGGGTCACTGTGTCGTCGAGAGTTACCAGTCCGTCGAGGTATTCAAACATTTCCTTGAATCCCATCGTGTTCAATGCGTTCATGTTCCGGAAATGGTAAACTTTTTGAGCTTCTTCGATCAGTCCTTTGTCTACCATGTTCAATACTCGTGCGTTGATGCGGTTGTAGAGTACTGCCCTGTCTCTGTTCAGTCCCACTTTAATGATTCTGAAAGGGCGTTTCTTGGCTTGATGAGTGAGAAAAGACGACATGGGTTTGCCCGTCATGATACATACCTCCAAAGCGTGTACAACGCGGCGCGGATTTTTGCGGTCCACCACTTTCCAATAATCGGGATCGAGCCGATAGAGTTGCTCAACGAGTGCTTCTAATCCCTCGCGACTGAGCCGTTCTTTCATCACACTTCGTGTGGCTTCGTCTATGGTGGGAATGTCGTCGATGCCTTTGCATACTGCGTCGATATACATCATGGATCCTCCTGAAAGAAGGGCTACAGGATTGTAGGGATGGAATCTTTTTGAGTTTTCAAACAATTCTGGAAGCAGGCCCAGCACGTCCTGTTCGTAAAGGCTGGCGCTATAGTATTCATCCAAATGATGGGTGCCTACAAAAAAATGTGGTACTCGCCGCATCTGATCTGGAGTCGGTGCAGCGGTACCAATGGGAATCTCTGCATAGACCTGTCGTGAATCCGCATTCATGATAGGCACTTGCAGGTGTTCGGCTTCGGCGAGACAGAATTCTGTTTTGCCTACACCGGTGGGTCCTAATATGACGACGAGCGTGTTCAAGGGGTTTAGCGGATGATGCCGCGCTTTGAAGTGCTTACGAAGTCAATGATATTCTGAATCTCTGGGGTGATTTGCAGGTTGTTCTTGATTTCCTCAATGCCTTCCGCAAGAACGCCCTTGGAATAGAGCAGACGGTAAGCCTCGTGGATGAGTTCGATGAGATCGTTGCTGAATCCATGGCGGCGCAGTCCTACAATGTTGATGCCCGCATAGCGAATAGGTTCCTTGCCAGCTATGATGTAGGGGGGAATGTCCTGGGAGAAACGGCTTCCGCCTTGTATCATCACATATCCGCCAATCCTGCAAAACTGGTGGCAGAGCACTTCGGCCGAGATTACGGCATTATCTGCCACTGTCACCTCACCTGCAAATTTTGTGGAGTTACCAATGATGAGATGGGATCCGAAGAAACAGTCATGGGCGATGTGCATGTTCTCCATCAACAAATTGTAGTCGCCTACTTGTGTTGTTCCTTTTGAAGCAGTGCCGCGGGAGATGGTGACATTCTCCCGGATGGAGTTAAAACTGCCTAACTCGCATATCGTATCTTCGCCTTTGAACTTCAAATCCTGTGGCTTTGTGGATATGCTGGCTCCTGGGAAGAATTCGTTGTTGTTGCCTATACGTGCCCCGTAGTTTATCGTTACACTGTTTTGTAACACATTGTTGTTGCCCATCACTGTGTTGCGGTCTATGTAGCAGAAGGGGCCAATAATATTGTTGTCACCCAACTTTGCTTCCGGATGTACGTAGGCAAGTGGACTAATTTGGTTCATTCCTTATCTGTTTTTTTTGATTTGTGCAGTAAATGTAGCTTCCGACACTACATGGTCTCCAACGAAGACATAACCTTTCATTGAACTGATGCCATGGCGGACAGGGTGGAGCAATTCCACTTTGAAAAGAAGCGTATCGCCAGGAACCACCTTGTCGCGGAATTTCACATCGTCTATTTTCAAGAAATAAGTCGACCATTTTTCAGGCTCTTCCAGCTGACTCAACACCAAAAGACCGCCACACTGTGCCATGGCTTCAATCTGCAGTACACCAGGCATTACAGGCTCGCTGGGGAAGTGTCCTTGGAAGAATGGCTCGTTGGCCGTAACGTTTTTCACGCCCACAATGCTTGTGGCTCCCATGGCCACAACCTTGTCAACCAATTGCATGGGGTAGCGGTGGGGCAGGAGCTGACGGATGCGGATGTTGTCCATCAACGGCTCTTCGTTGGGATCATAGATCGGAGCTTGGACTTCGTGCTTGCGTATCTCCTTGCGCATGAGCCGGGCAAACTTGTTGTTGATGGTGTGTCCGGGACGAGTGGCAATGATACGGCCTTTAATGGGCTTGCCGATGAGAGCCATATCGCCTACGATGTCAAGCAGCTTATGGCGTGTGCATTCATTTTCCCACATCAGAGGGCGGTGCTGGATATAACCGGGCTTTGTGGCGTCCATGTGTGGGACATGGAGCAGATCGGCCAGTTTGTCCAGTTTTTCTTGAGGCACAATTTGCTCGTAAATGACAATAGCATTGTCCAGATCGCCTCCTTTGATGAGGTTGGCTTCCAATAGAGGGACAATATCACGCACAAATACGAATGTACGTGCGGGGGCTATTTCTTCAGCAAACTTATCAGCTGCGTCAAGGGTAGCGAATTGTGAGGCTATGAACTTAGAGTTGAAGTTGCACATTGCCGTGATAGAGAATTCGCTGTCGGGGAGTATCGTGATGCAGGATCCTGTCTCTTCGTCCTTTACTTCAATTTTCTTACGAATGATGTAGAAGTCCTTTGGTGCATTTTGTTCCACTGTCCCCACTTCCTGAATCTTCTCTACAAAGACGGCGGCGGAACCGTCAAGGATAGGAAATTCCGGACCGTTTACCTGGATGAGACAGTTGTCAACCCCAAGTGCGTAAAGTGCGGCCATACCGTGCTCTATGGTGCCGACACGTACATTGCCGTTGGCCACCACGGTTCCCCGTTGTGTGTCAACAACGTGTTCGGCTATTGCTTCAATAACGGGTTGACCTTCAAGGTCAATGCGTTGAATCTTGTAGCCGGTATTCTCTGGGGCGGGATTGAATGTCACAGTCAGGTTCAAGCCTGTATGCAGTCCCTTGCCAAAGAGAGAGAAACTTCCTTTGAGTGTCCTCTGTTTTAGTGTGTCCATCTGATGTCTTATTTATTTTTCTTCTTTAATTCTTCAATATCCTTTTGCAGCTGGTTGATTTGCTTGTAGAGCTCGGGCAGCTTCTGGAAAAGGGCTTGACTCTTGAAATAGGGAATTTTTTCCATGGGTGGAGTCCCGATGAGCTGCTGGTTGCTTTTCAGACTGCCCGGTACTCCCGACTGAGCGCCCAAAAACACTTTGTCGCCAATGGTGATGTGACCGGCAATTCCAACTTGTCCGCCGAACATGCACCACTCGCCCACCTTTGTAGAGCCGGCAATGCCGACTTGGGCAGACATTACCGTGTTGGCCCCAACGTCGACGTTGTGGGCTATCTGTACAAGGTTGTCGAGCTTGACGCCTTTGCGAACGTATGTGCTGCCCATTGTGGAACGGTCTATACACGTATTGGCACCAATTTCCACGTCATCCTCAATGGTGACGATGCCTATTTGTGGAATCTTATCGTAGCCGTTGGCAGTCGGTGCAAAGCCAAAGCCGTCGGCACCGATCACCGATCCAGCATGAATCGTAACGTTGTTGCCCAAACAGCAGCCGTAATAGATGACTACGTTGGGGTAAAGTTTCACATTATCGCCGATCTTCACTCCGTCGCCAATATACACATTGGGGTAAATTTGTGCGTTGTCACCAATGACAGCACCTTCGCCAATGACTGCAAATGGTCCTACGTAGGCATTTTTGCCAATCTTGGCAGATGTGGCAATGGAGGCCTTGTCTGATATTCCTTGCTTACGGGGTATGGCACTCGAATAGAGCTGGAGAAGTCGGGCTACGCAATCGCGGGCGTTCTCAACGAAAATCAAAGTAGGCTTCACAGCCTTATCTATTTTTATACTGTCGTCGACAAGCACGATTGAAGCTTCGGTGCTTTCGAGAAAATGTGCATATTTAGGACTGGATAAGAAAGAAATGGCTCCAGGGATACCTTCCTCAATTTTGGCGAAAGTATGTACTTTGGCATTCATGTCGCCTTCTACGCGTCCCTTGATGAAATCTGCAATTTGCCCTGCTGTAAATTCCATGTTGATAAATGAATAGCTATTTTATTTTTGCAAATGTAGCAAAAAATATTCATCCCGCCAAAACTTACAGCATTATTTATTATTTTATAGGCTTTACCGTTCGTATCCGGTATGAAATGTTCTTGAAAGTTACAGTGCTCCTCCTCCACCTTTCGTGTGTGTTCCAGCATCCGATCAGAGAGAAATATGGGTCTTTACGGAATTCCAAGGCTCTAAATTGTGGAGTCTGTTTAGAACCAAAGTGGGCAAGGATACGTATCCCTGCCCACTTTTAAAACTGTGTTGTTGTATAAATTAAAGTTTTGCAAGCTCTTCCGCCATCTGCTCTTGAAGGGCTTTTGCCTTGGCTGCGCTGGCTTCTGCGAAGTCATCACCTTTGGAGGCATAGATAATTCCACGTGAAGAGTTGACCAATAGTCCGCAGTCTTTTATCATTCCGTATTTGCACACTTCCTGCAGACTTCCGCCCTGAGCACCGACACCTGGAACGAGCAGGAACGAGTTGGGAGCCACCTTTCTGACATCTCCGATGAGAGAGCCGCGGGTTGCGCCTACCACAAACATCATGTTCTCGATGGTGCCCCAATCCAATCCTTTTGCCAGTACTCGTTCAAACAGGCGTGTACCCTCTTCGTTCTTCATCATTTGGAAATCCATGCTGCCCGCATTGGAAGTAAGGGCGAGGAGGATGACCCATTTTCCCTCATAGGTGAGAAAGGGCGTTACGGAGTCCTGTCCCATATAAGGTGCTACTGTGAGTGCATCCACGTCGTATTCGTCGAAGAATGTACGGGCATACATGGCTGACGTGTTGCCAATGTCTCCACGTTTTGCATCAGCGATAATGAAGTGGTGAGGATAGTTTTCTTTCAGGTATTCCACTGTGCTCTCGAATGCGGCGATACCTTTCACTCCCATGCTCTCATAGAATGCCAAGTTGGGCTTGTAAGCCACACAATAAGGTGCAGTGGCATCGATAATCTTTTTGTTGAAAGTGGCAACAGGTTCAGGATCTTCAAGCAGGAAATCTGGAATCTTATTCAGGTCGGTGTCCAGGCCAACGCAGAGAAATGATTTCTTGGCGAAGATCTGTTCTACCAGTTCTTTTCTTGTCATAATGATGGGTTTATAGATGTTTACAATTCGTTTTCTTTCAGTTTCTCGGCATTTTCTGCCACTGTCAGGGCATCGATCATGCCTTGTATGTCACCGTTGAGGAATCCTTGCAAGTCATGTGTGGTATAGCCTATGCGGTGATCGGTGACACGTCCCTGTGGAAAATTGTAGGTACGTATCTTGGCTGAGCGGTCACCGGTAGAGACCAAAGACTTGCGTCGGCTGGCAATATCATCTATATACTTTTGATGCTCGCGGTCGTAGATGAACGTTCGCAATCTTGATAGCGCCCGTTCCTTATTCTTGGGCTGGTCGCGGGTCTCGGTGCACTCGATGAGTATTTCCTCCACTTCACCCGTATTGGGATTTTTCCAGGGATAGCGCAGGCGTACGCCCGATTCCACTTTGTTCACATTCTGTCCGCCTGCTCCACTCGATCTGAAGGTGTCCCATTTGATATCACCCTCATTGATGTTCACCTCAAACTTGTCTGCCTCTGGCAGCACAGCCACTGTAGCCGCCGAAGTGTGCATTCGTCCTTGTGTCTCTGTAGCCGGTACACGTTGTACACGGTGAACCCCGGATTCATATTTCAGTGTGCCATAAACGTTATCGCCCGACACAGCAAAGTCGATCTCCTTATATCCGCCTACGGCGCCTGGTGAAACACTCGTCACGCTCACATTCCAATGCTTGGATTCGCAGTATTTCTTATACATATTGAATAAGTCGCCTGCGAAGAGAGCAGCCTCGTCGCCACCGGCTCCCGCACGGATCTCCATCTGGACGTTCTTAGCGTCTTCGGGATCTTTCGGGATCAGGAGCATTTTGATTTCTTCTTCTATTTTCGGTTGCAAAGCCTCGTTCTCAGCCAATTCCTCGCGTGCCATGTCTTTCATATCGGCATCGGCATCGTTGGCAATAATGTCTTTTGCTTCCTTGATGGCATTGAGGCAAGCGACATATCGCTTCTTAGCGTCCATGATGTCGCCCAAGTCCTTGTATTCCTTGGTGAGCTTCACATAGCGGCTTTGATCAGCGATTACTTCAGGGTCTGTGATCAGTGTAGACACTTCCTGATAGCGTGCGTCGAGGCCATCGAGTTTCTGTAGTATCTGATTGTCTTGCATTTGTGCTTATTTCGCGCTTCTTCTCAGGGCATGATGTTGCCGGCCCTCCGAAGAATATTAGTATTCAAAGTTGCCATAGGGGCTCTTGATGGTGAGGCTCTTTGTTCCTTCTTCGATGTGGCCCACCACCTGCGCATCGATGTTGAAGCTCTTGGTGATGGCTATTACTTTGTCGGCCACTTCCGGGCGTACATAGATTTCCATTCTGTGACCCATGTTGAACACCTGATACATCTCTTTCCAGTCGGTGCCGGAGCAGTCGTGAATGGCCTTGAACAATGGAGGAATGGGGAACATGTTGTCCTTAACCACCTTGCAGTTGTCACCAACGAAGTGCATCACCTTTGTCTGAGCGCCTCCAGTGCAATGCACCATTCCGTGAATCTCGGGGCGCAACTCGTCGAGCAGCTTCTTGATCACAGGGGCATAGGTGCGGGTGGGGGAGAGCACGAGCTTCCCTGCGTTGACGGGGCTGCCCTCAACCGGGTCGGTAAGTTTGTACTTGCCGCTGTAAACCAGTTCATCGGGTACGGCTGCATCGTAGCTTTCCGGATATTTTGTAGCGAGATATTTGGCAAACACGTCGTGGCGTGCGCTTGTCAGTCCATTGCTTCCCATACCACCGTTGTATTCCTTCTCATAGGTTGCCTGGCCGGTTGAGCTCAATCCCACGATGACGTCGCCTGGGCGGATATTGGCATTGTCGATGACATCCGAGCGCTTCATGCGGCAAGTGACTGTGGAGTCCACGATGATGGTGCGCACCAGGTCGCCCACGTCGGCCGTCTCACCACCTGTAGGCCAGATGCCGATACCCATATTGCGCATGTCGCTGAGAATTTCGTCAGTTCCATTGATGATTTCTGAGATCACTTCACCTGGAATCAGCATCTTGTTGCGTCCGATCGTCGAGCTTACGAGAATGTTGTCCACGGCACCTACGCACAGCAGGTCGTCGGTGTTCATCACAATGGCATCCTGGGCTATGCCCTTCCACACGCTCAGATCGCCTGTCTCTTTCCAATACATATAAGCCAGGCTTGACTTGGTGCCTGCACCGTCGGCGTGCATGATGTTGCAATAGTTTGGGTCACCACCCACTATGTCGGGCATAATTTTACAGAAAGCCTGTGGGAAGATGCCCTTATCGATATTCTTGATGGCGTTGTGGACGTCCTCCTTGGCAGCACTAACGCCTCTCTGCATGTATCTGTTGGTCATAATATCTTGATGTTTTAGTCTTTTCTATTCCAAAAATCCCATGAGGCGAAAGCCTGCAGGAGAAGCATTTCCAATCCGTTTTTCACCGTAGCGCCTTGTTCGCGGCCTCGTTTCAAGAAGAGTGTCTCGTCGGGATTGTAGATCAAATCATAGAGCAGTGTGTGAGTGTCCATTGCCTCGTAGGGCAGTTTGGGACATTCGTCGGCGTGGGGATAC
This sequence comes from uncultured Prevotella sp., assembly GCA_900322035.1. Classification (GTDB taxonomy): domain Bacteria; phylum Bacteroidota; class Bacteroidia; order Bacteroidales; family Bacteroidaceae; genus Prevotella. The sequence goes on along the minus strand of ONYL01000008.1, from coordinate 48,228 downwards.
ATTCCTACGGGTGTGCAATTGATAATCACATTGTATTCCTTTACCAGTTCGGGCGTCACCTCTTCATAGGTGATGAAGCCGTCGCCGTGTCTTGTCCGGCTGACGAATATGGTCTGCATGTTGAGCGATTTCAACCCATAGTGGATGGCCTTTGAGGCTCCGCCTGTCCCTAAGATAAGTGCTTTCTTTTGTGCGGGTTCAAGCAGTGGCTCTATGCTTCGTGTGAATCCAATCACATCGCTGTTGAACCCTTTCAGATATACTTTGTCACCCTTGTGCGTCACCCGGATCACATTGACAGCACCGATGGCTTCAGCCTCGGGACTGATGGCATCAAGATACTTCATTACCTGCTCCTTATAAGGAATGGTTACGTTGAGGCCGCGCAGTTCCGGATTGCGGTCTAATATTTCAGTTAGTCCGTCGATAGACGGTATTTCAAAGTTGATATATTGGGCATTGATATGCTCATTCTCGAATTTCTCATTAAAATAAGAAATTGAGAACGAATGACCGAGTGGAAATCCTATGAGTCCGTATTTGTCCATACAAGGGTTGTTTTAAAAAAATATAGCCTATATAATAAAGGTATCATGTAGACCTGCTATTTCTCGGCAAGATACATAGTACATATTCCGAAGGTGAGCCGGTGGAACGAAGCGATGGCGAATCCGGCTTTGTGGAAGATCTTCATCATCTCCTCCCCTTGAGGAAAGGCTTCGATGGTCTTGGTCAGGTATTCATAAGCGCTTCTGTCCTTGCTGATCATCCGTCCATAGAGGGGCAATACCGTGTTGCTGTAGATTTTGAACAATTGCTTCATGGGAAAAGTCATCGGTGTGGTCAGCTCCACAATGCTCAGATGCCCACCCGGCTTGAGAACGCGGTGGATTTCCTTCAGTCCCTGGTCAAGATTTTCGAAGTTGCGGATGCCGAAGGCGGCTGTCACAGCATCGAAGCTGTCGTTGGCAAAACTGAGTGACAGGCAGTCTTCCTTGGCAAAACTGATGATCTTGTCCAATCCTGCGCGCTCCACCTTTTTGGCACCGATTCTCATCATTTCTTCCGAGATATCGGCTCCGATCAGCTGCTGAGGATGAAGCTTGCGGGCTGCAAGGATAGCAAAGTCGCCTGTACCTGTTGCAATGTCGAGCATCCGTTGGGGGTGATACTGTTGCAGGGCATTGATGGCACGGTTGCGCCACATCTTGTCGATATTCCACGACAGGCGGTGGTTCAGCGTGTCATAGGTAGGGGCGATATTGTCGAACATCTCCTCCACCTGCTGGCTCTTCTTCTCGTTGCTGGAGTAGGGAGTGATTTTCTCCTGTTGATACATGATCTGATACTTAGGGGTATAGAGAAGACGGGGATTGGCCGATCTTTTTGTGGCTGCTCCCTACCTTCCCTATAGTTCCTCGTTTGCTATTATTTCTCGTAGAGCTTCAAGTATTCGCTCACGTTTTTCTCGATGCGGCCCAGCACGTCACCGGTTTCGGCGGCCTTGTCGAATTTTTCGCCGGTGATGTGCTCGTAGAGCTCGATGTAGCGCTCGCTCACACTTTCAGCATATTCGTCGGTGATTTCGGGCATCACCTGTCCAGGTTGATTCATGAAGTTGTGCTCGATGAGCCATTGGCGTACAAACTCTTTGGAGAGCTGACGCTGGGGCTCGCCCTTGGCCAGTCGTTCCTCGTAGCCGTCGGCATAGAAGTAGCGGCTTGAGTCGGGGGTATGGATCTCATCGATGAGATAGACCTTGCCGTCGCGTTTGCCGAACTCATACTTGGTATCGACGAGAATCAGGCCACGTTTGGCAGCGATTTCCTGCCCGCGCTGGAACAGTTTACGGGTATAGTCCTCCATGATGGCATAGTCCTCAGCAGGTACGATGCCTTGCTTGATGATTTCCTCGCGCGAGATGTTCATGTCGTGACCTTCGTCGGCCTTCGTCGTGGGAGTGATAATAGGCTCGGGGAAACGCTCGTTCTCTTTCATTCCATCGGGAAGCTTCACGCCGCACAGCTCACGGCAGCCGTCTTTGTAGGCTCTCCATGCACTACCAGTGAGGATAGAGCGGATGATCATCTCCACGCGGAATCCTTCACACTTCAGTCCCACCGTAACCATAGGGTCGGGAGTAGCAAGTTTCCAGTTGGGGCAGATGTCGCTTGTGGCATCCAAGAATTTGGCGGCAATCTGGTTGAGCACCTGTCCCTTGAAAGGAATACCCCTTGGAAGAATTACGTCGAATGCCGAGATTCTGTCGGTAGCAACCATCACCATCAAGTCGTCGTTGATGTTGTAGACGTCTCTCACCTTACCATGGTAAACACTCTTCTGACCATTGAAATGGAAATCGGTTTTAGTAATTGCGTTCATTTTAATATTATTTGTTGGTCCTGATTTCTTTCATAGCCTTGTCATGACGCTCGTATGCATTGACGATCCGCGTGACAAGCTTGTTTCTCACGATATCTTCCTTTTCAAGGTTGACGACGGAGATGCCTTCTACTCCGTTTAGTATTTTCAACGCCTCTACCAGCCCGCTTCGTTGTTCGCGAGGCAGGTCTATCTGGGTCATGTCGCCCGTGATAATCATTTTTGTGTTCCATCCCATACGGGTGAGGAACATGCGTATCTGTGCCGATGTGGTGTTCTGTGCCTCGTCGAGAATCACCACCGCATCCGACAGCGTTCTTCCCCGCATGAAGGCCAGCGGGGCGATCTGGATGATGTTTTTCTCCATCATTTCCTGTAGCTTCACAGCTGGTAGCATATCCTCCAGCGCATCATAGAGCGGCTGCAGGTAAGGATCAATCTTGTTTTTCATGTCTCCGGGGAGGAAGCCGAGTTTCTCTCCGGCTTCCACAGCGGGGCGTGAGAGGATGATTTTTCGTGCGGTCTTTTCCTTGTAGGCCTTCACGGCCAAGGCAATGCTCAGATAGGTCTTGCCGGTACCAGCAGGTCCCACGGCAAAGATCATGTCGTTCTTTGCATATTCGTCAATGAGTTTTTGCTGGTTGGGTGTCTTGGGCATGATGGGCTTGCCGGAAATGCTGTAGCAAATCACCCCCTTTACACCGTCGGCCTTAGTCTGTTTGCCTTTGATGATGTCGAGGATGTCCTCGTCCAAAATACTGTTGTATTTCAATACGTGCATCCTCATTTTCTCTATGTCTTCCTCAATCTTGGCCATTTCCTCCTCATCGCCAAGGACGCGGATGACATTATCTCTTGCCACGATGCGCAATTTGGGGAAAAGCGATTTGAGCATCTGCAAGTGACTATTGTTGACGCCGTAGAACACTACAGGGTCAATGTCTTCTAAAATGATGTGCTTCTCTATCAAAACTGAACGTTCACTATATTATTATGATGCAAAGTTAAAAAAAAGATTGCAAATATCGCCGACCTTGCATGGTTTTCTTTCTTTCTTACTTGGGAAATATTTCAAAGGCAAGGAAGATGGCCAAAAAGGTTGCTTGTTTTCCGTGGTATTAGCCGTGGGATTCCGTGACCGTGACGTTCGTCTGATGGGTCAACGCTTCAGATTTTCGGTCTGGCAGCTCCCCTCTCTGCTGGATGAGGGGCTTTACGTGCCGACACGATTGTCTCTATAGCGGGCAGGGTGTGGTGGGGTAGTAGAAAGATATGGGCATTCCATATATTTTTTGTACCTTTGCACTTTCAAACCAATAAACAGAATTGATGAAAAAGTATTTGAGCCACTACCGTGCGCTTGTATCCTTGGGTATGCCATTGATTGTCGGACAGATCGGAGTTGTATTACAGAATTTTGCTGATACACTGATGATTGGTCATCACACCACAGTGGAACTGGCCGCCGCCTCGCTTGTGAGTAATATTTTCATCTTAGGACTATTGATGGCCATGGGGTTCGCTTTGTGCATGACTCCACTGATCGGCAAGGCCTATGGGCAGGGTGACATCAGCAGTATCGGCAAGACAGTGAAGGATGGAATGGCGGTGAATACTCTGGCAGCTATCCTGCTAATGGCAGTCTACACAATTTTGTATTTCTTCCTCGACCGTCTTGGCCAACCCGCTGAGCTTCTGCCCTACGTGCGCCCATACTATCTTATCAATCTGGTGTCCATACCTTTTGTGTGCTGGCTCAACAGTCTGAAGCAGCTCTTTGATGCCACTACCGACACCAAATTGCCAATGTGGATACTTTTAGGAGGAAATGCTCTCAACATTCTGGGCAACTGGCTGCTTATCTATGGCCATTGGGGATTCCCCGAGATGGGTATCACAGGTGCTGGTATTTCTACACTGGTTGCCCGAGTGACCATGTTTGTAGCCATAGCTCTTTGTTTTGCCCTCTCCAGTCGGCACCGTGCCGAGCGGACTGCCTTTCGTCAGAGTAGCGTGAGCCGTGACGGAATCCGCTCGCTCATAGTGCTTGGTACGCCTATCAGCCTGCAAATGGGCATGGAGAGTGGAGCGTGGTCGCTGTGCAGCATCATTGTGGGGTGGATTGGCACCAACGCTCTTGCTGGTCATCAGATTATGCTTACTATCAGCCAGCTCTTTTACCAGTTCTATTACGCGCTGGCTTCAGCGGTTTCCATCCGAGTGAGCCATTTCCATGGGCAGCATGACTACATGGCCATCCGCCGCACGGCGTGGGCCGGGTGCCACCTCAACTTCCTGATTGCCATCCTTGTCTCAGTGCCAGTCATCATCTTTCGCGGGCGTATGGGTTTTCTCTTTACCAGCTCACCCCAGGTGGCGGCCGAAGTGACTGGAGCTATCGTCCCGCTGATCATCTATCAGTTCAGTGACGGCTTGCAATGCACGTTCAGCAACGCCATGCGTGGATTGGCTTATGTCCGTCCGATGATGTTGGTAGCCTTTCTGTCCTATTTTGTCGTGTCTCTGCCTTTGGCCTATGTCTTTGGGATCAGTATTGACGGTGGGTTGGAAGGCGTGTGGTTCTCTTTTCCTTTCGGGCTCACAATCGCCGGGGGACTGTACTATTATTTCTATCACCGTCGTCTCCTGCAATTGGAGAAGGAGGAGCAGTCAGCAGTCCTATAACCTCATTGATCCTATTTGACGTTATCTGTGTTCCATGCTGCTTTACCCGGAAGTAACCTCAATAATATGCAAAAAGAGGATGCATCAGAATTCTGATTCATCCTCTTTTTGTTATAAAGTATTGCTGATTATTTGTTGAGCAGCAGGTCGGTCTGAACGGCTACAGCCACAGTGGCACCCACCATTGGGTTGTTGCCCATGCCCAGGTAGCCCATCATCTCTACGTGAGCAGGAACAGAAGAAGAACCGGCAAACTGAGCGTCGCTGTGCATACGGCCCATGGTATCGGTCATACCATATGAGGCGGGACCAGCGGCCATGTTGTCAGGATGCAGCGTACGGCCCGTACCACCACCTGAAGCCACAGAGAAGTAAGGCTTGCCAGCGGCGATGCGCTCCTTCTTATACGTACCGGCAACAGGGTGCTGGAAACGTGTGGGGTTGGTGGAGTTACCAGTGATGGAGACATCCACGTTCTCGTGCCACAGAATGGCAACGCCCTCGCGTACGTCGTCAGCTCCGTAGCACTTTACCTTCAGACGCTGAGGATTGTTGCCGTAAGGAATCTCCTCTACGATGTTGAGCTTGCTGGTATAGTAATCGAATTTTGTCTTTACGTATGTGAAGCCATTTACACGGCTGATGATCTGTGCGGCGTCTTTGCCCAGACCGTTGAGGATAACGCGAAGGGGTTTCTTGCGCACCTTGTTGGCCATCTCAGCAATCTTGATGGCACCCTCAGCGGCGGCGAAGCTCTCGTGGCCGGCCAAGAATGCAAAGCACTCTGTCTCTTCGCGGAGCAGACGTGCTGCCAAATTGCCGTGGCCCAAACCCACCTTGCGGTCGTCTGCCACACTTCCGGGGATGCAGAAGGCCTGCAGGCCAATACCAATAGCTTCAGCGCACTCAGCAGCACTCTTGCAGCCCTTCTTGATGGCGATGGCGGCACCTGCTACATAAGCCCACTTGGCGTTCTCAAAGCAAATACGCTGTGTGTCCTCGCAAATCTGATAAGGATCGATACCCAGTTTGTCGCAAATTTCGTTTGCCTCTTCGAGGTTCTTTATGCCATTGGCCTGAAGTGCAGCGTTGACCTGTGCCTCACGACGCTCCTGGCTCTCGTATTGAACTTTTCTAATCATACAGTGGTTCCTCCTTATTCTTTACGTGGGTCGATAGATTTAACAATACCCTGGTCGGCAGTTGTGCGTCCGTAGCGGCCAGTAAATTTCTTCACAGCCTCATTGGCATCCATGCCGTTCTTGATGGCTTCCATCATCTTGCCCAGGTGAACATACTCATAGCCGCACACATAGTCGTCCTTGTCGAGGAACATTTTTGTGATGTAGCCTTCGGTGAGCTCCAGATAGCGTGTACCCTTTGCCATTGTGCCATAGAGAGTACCGGTTTGAGAGCGCAGACCTTTTCCGAGGTCCTCAAGGCCGGCACCTACTGCGAGACCATTCTCAGAGAAAGCGCTCTGGCTGCGGCCGTAGACGATCTGCAGGAACAATTCGCGCATGGCCGTATTGATAGCATCGCAAACCAAGTCGGTGTTCAGAGCTTCCAAAATGGTCTTTCCGGGGAGAATCTCTGATGCCATGGCGGCAGAGTGGGTCATACCCGTGCATCCAATGGTCTCGATAAGACACTCTACAATCACTCCCTCCTTGATATTGAGCGAGAGTTTGCAGGCACCCTGCTGGGGAGCACACCAGCCCACACCGTGGGTATAGCCAGAAATGTCCTTGATCTCCTTGGCCTGAATCCATTTGCCCTCTTCAGGAATGGGAGCAGGGCCGTGATAGGCACCCTTTTTGACAACGCACATGTTGTCGACTTCTTTTGAATAAATAATCATATTCGCTAAAATGTTTATGAATATTGTGTGAATCTTCTTTTCTATTTCGTCGTTGCAAAGTTAATCAATTATCCTTTAACTCGGAAATCTTGGCATGGGTTTTTTGATAAAAGATTACCTCACGACGATCTTCTTCCCATTCCAGACATAAATGCCTTTGGGCAGACTGTCTCTGAGAGTTCCTGCAATACGTCCGTCGAGGGTATAGATACGGTCGTTGGAAGGTGTGGTGACGGCTGGCGTGTGGATGGCTGTCAGCGTGCGGTCTTTGAAAGCGAAGCCGATCTTCCCGCTGTTCGTATCCTCGGTGATGCTGTAAAGGGGGGCATTGGTAAGGGTCGTGGCATTAAGTGTCACGGACTCAAGATCTGTCACGTTTCCGGTTCCGGGATAGGGGTCGGCGGCAAGGCTGTTGGTATAGTCGGTTTTTGTGACGTTTGTACCGTCGATATTATATGAAGTGATGAGTTTGCCGTCGGCCGGAACAATCGTCATAGCTGGCTTGCCCACCGTGTTGTTGGGGCTGTCGGTAAGGTTGACAGAGCTGTAGGGGTAATCGACACGGTAGACCAGCAAACCGTGTCCGTATTGCCGCTGGTTCCAACCTTTTTTTTGGATGTTCTCCAAAATGAGGTATTCACCGTTGCCGGCCAAAATCTTGTAGGCTTTGCCTCCGTCTTGTACAGGCTCCATCTCAACATATTGCGCATTTGAGAGCGTGTCGAGTTTCATCCAGCCCATCGTTTCGCGTTCCCACGGTGTGTACGGCGTGGGACACCAGCCGTTGTCGAGGTATTCGCCACCGTCCATCAGATCCCAATATTCCATGGCCTGGTCGTCTACCTGCGCTGATTTAATGGTAGGATAGAAGTCGGGAAGTCCCATGGTATGTGAGAACTCGTGGCAGAAGAGTCCTATGCCGTTCACGCGCTTGAGCGGCGTGGTGCTGAAGGCCCCTGGAAAACCGTTGAGCTCGTTGTTGACACCGTAGCGCCATACCTGCTTGCCGTCGAAAGTTCCAATGCTTGCAGTACCGGAACGGGGCCAGATGCAGTCGGAGGAATTTTGAGAGAAACTCTCGGAATAGCCGGCATAGATGAAATAAACGAGGTCGACGTAGCCGTCACCATCCGAGTCATAATCGGCAAAATTCACTTGGTCGTCTACCATCTGGCAGGCAGTAGTCATCATCTCATCGACCTGGGCATCATTGTTCGAACCGTAGTAGGCGAGTCCGTGTGGCATGGTGACAGGACCGACAACGTCGAATTGTGGGGTGAATTGTCCGAAACTCATGTCTTTGAAGTAACTCAACACGCTACCGTAATTGCGGTCCTCGCGATTGCCGAAGTTTTCCAGTTGGCCGTTTGGCAGAGTGGAGTTGAGGTATTGGTTGAATGTCTTCACGGGGTCGGCAACCGAGAATGTGGTATCGGCAAAGTTGACAAGGATCACCAGTGCTTTGGGCGAACCCGTATGCGGGAAGTAATGACGGTCTTTGCTGATCGAGATGCGCCGAGCCTGATCGGCTGCCATGATGTGGTTGGCGAAGCGCTTGCGGTCCTGTGCTTGCGCGAGTTGTTCCTCAAGTGGATGGCGTGTGGCCGGATCATGGGCCAGCACTTTTGAATTTGTCAGCTCGCCGGATTTGCTTACTCGTGCAATGTAATAGTCGAAGCCTTCATGCAGGAGCAGTGTCCCGTCGGAAAGCGTATACCAATGGTTGTCGGCATTACCGTGGGCATAGACTGTGATTTGGGTGCCGTCGCTTTGCGTGATGACGGCAGGCAGAGGATTCACCCGTGAAGCCTTAGCCCAAGCTATGCTCATGGCCAGGCATACGAGAACTAAAATTCCCTTTTTCATCTTTCTCTATGATTTTAATTGGTTTCTTATACTTATTATTATTTTAACTCTTGAAGATTTCTTTTCTTGTAGAAGTATTGCCCCTTACGACGGGTTTGCCGGCCAAACTCGATGGCATGGTGGGGACAGTGGTGGTAGCATGCGAAACAGGTGAGGCAGGAGTCGTCGTGTTTCCATTGCGGTTCGTAGCCCAGCCCACCCTTGATGTCGCCTTGCGGACAAACGTCGGCGCAAATACCACATTTTACGCACCGTTCGCTCACCACATGGAATTTTGAGTCGTCAACGAGCTTGAGAAATCCGGCACCTAATATGCGAGAGTTGATTCTCGGCCAATGGCCCTGATACAACGGGCCGTCTTGTGCCTCTTTTTGGATGACCGTGGGAAGATACGCTTTCAATTCCTCGTCGGCCCGTTTTTTCTTCTGCTTTTCCCTTTCGGCATTGTCTACGTCCATAAAGGGCAATCCCACGTAGGATTCTGGCATAAGCAGGGCACAGCGTGAGTTCACTCCGATTCCTTTCGCCTGAAGATCATTTTCAAAGATGCGAAAAGTCTCGCCTGTTGTATCCCCTGCTGTGATGACAGTGAAGACGTAGTGCCCTGCCGTGGGGCCGTCGAATTGGAGAGTCTTGATGAAGTCCCTTACGACGAGTGGTGGACGCCAGCCGTGGACGGGAAAACAAAAACCGATTCTTTCCCCCGGTTCCAACTTGTATTTGCGGGGGGAAACAATTGCGTCTGGGATGAAAACCAGCTTCTCCTGAGTGGCTTCGCTGAGTTGGCGCGCAGCCCATTGGGTATTGCCTGTTGCTGAAAAATAGAATATCACGTTGCAAATTTACTAAAAAATCTTTGTAACGGAATGATTTCTATCTATTTTATGAAATAGCAAGCTGAATTATGGCAACTTTACTTGATGTATACATTGGGGCAGAGGGAATGGTGACAGTAGTCCTATTGTTTGTCTCGCCCATGTATGCCGTGTGATAGTGGCGTGCTTTCTCTCCTCCCTCGAGGGAGGAGAGATATTTTAGTGTTTGCCGTTTTGATTAGGAATGGTGAATTCTCCGGCAAGGCATCTCGCCATGAGTGTGCGGATGACGTGATAGTCGTTGTATTTGCCGAGAAGGTACATCAGCTTTGTCACCGAGGCTTCCACCGTGGAGTCATAGCCGCTCACAACGCCCACGTTCTGAAGGTGATAACCTGTGTCGTATCGTCCCATCTCAACGAATCCGGCGATGCACTGACTGATGTTGACTACAACGATGCCGCGTTCTGATGCTTTTTTCAACAGATGAATCAGCCAGGGGGATTGTGGGGCGTTGCCGCTGCCATAGCTACGCATGATGATGCCCCGCAGGTCTTTCACATAGAGTATGCTTCGCATGATGTCTTCTTCAACACCGGGGAAAAGGGAAAATACCATTACGTTGGAATTCATGGCGTAGTGAGGGATCATAGGTTTACTCCAGTTGGGTTGGAGAATATAGTGACGGTGAAAATCGAAATTCACTCCCGCGTCGCAGAGGTGGGGATAGTTGAATGAGTCGAAGGCGTTGAAACCATCAGCGTTTTCTTTGGTAGAGCGGTTGCCACGCAGAAGACGTCCGCTGAAGTAGATGCAGACTTCGGGAACGAGGGCGTGTCCCTGCTCGTCGTGCATGGAGGCGATCTCGATACTTGTCACGAGATTTTCTTTGCCATCGGTGCGCAACTGGCACACAGGCAACTGACTGCCGGTCAGGATGACAGGCTTGGTCAAGTTCTCCAACAAGTAAGACAGTGCCGAGGCCGTATAAGCCATGGTGTCAGTTCCATGAAGGATCACAAAACCGTCATACTTGTCGTAGCGTTCGGCAATGATGCGTACGAGCTGGGCCCAATATCGCGGATTCATGTTGCTTGAATCGATGGGCGGCGTGAACTGATAGACGTCGATCCCTGTCTGGAGATACTCAAACTCTGGCATCTTTGCGATGAGGTGGTTGAAGTCGAGCGGTTCCAGCGCTCCTGTCTGCTTATTGCGGCCCATACCAATGGTACCCCCTGTATAAATGAGAAGTACCTTTCCGGTGATACTCGTTGTGTAATTGTCATTCATAGTTGTCGCGATTGTAAAGCTTTCTAAGTGCAAATATAGTCCAAATCTTCTTAATAAGCAAATGATTTTCAAGCTTTTTCTCCTTGGCCATATTCCATCATTTCAGACTTCTAAAGTCAAATAGACGGTAGAATTTCGTATGTGGTTTCAAATGTTTTTTACATGGGCGACACGACATTGCAAATATTTGTATTATATAAGAGTGTGGGTAGAATTTTGATAATGAAAAAAATATGCTTTTGTCAGCTTTTTATAGCGATAAATATGGCAACCCTGTGGTTGAATGGCCTTGCTGTTTGCCTTTGAGATGACGTCTGCAAATAGATTTCACCGTGTAAGAATTGGTGGCTATGCTCGACAAAATGTCCACTTACTGTTCAATCGTGGCTTTTGCTACGATGTAGTGTGGCGGTCGCCACGTTATCGTATGGCGGTCGCCACGTTATCGTATGGCGGTCGCCACAGCATCGTATGGCGGTCGCCACATTTGTTTGCCACCCCAGTTGAGCTATACGAAATGGCTTGTCTTTGTCCGTCAAAGCCTCTCGATGTATTGCATTAAAGACTAATTTCAAAAACGTTGATTTTTGTGGTGCGTTGAGCTTGAAAGAATCAAAAGTGTTTCCTTTTGTCGAAAAAATGCTCTGTTGGTACATTTTTATATTTTTAATTTTCAATATTCAATTTTTTTATGTTACCTTTGCACCGATTAATTTGGAGGAGGGTTGTGGTAATCATAAAATTCAATGACTCACTATGCTCATACCTCCCTTGATTGATTGCCCGGCACGTCGGGCTGTCGAGGCGTGTTCTTCCTGTTAATTATATGAGCAGGCTCACCATTTGATCTGTCAATGTCGGAAAATAAGTACTTATACATTTATATATGAAAGGTATAGTTTTAGCAGGTGGCTCGGGTACAAGGTTGTATCCCATCACGAAAGGAATCAGCAAGCAACTGATTCCTATTTATGACAAGCCCATGATTTATTACCCCATTTCCGTGCTAATGCTTGCAGGTATCAGAGAGATACTCATCATCTCTACTCCTTTCGATTTGCCAGGCTTTAAGCATTTGTTAGGCGACGGCAGTGACTTGGGCGTTCGTTTCGAGTATGCCGAACAGCCATCTCCCGACGGTCTGGCCCAGGCTTTTATTATCGGAGAAAAGTTTATCGGCAAAGACTGTGTCTGTCTCGTCCTCGGTGACAATATTTTTTATGGTTCCGGATTTACAGGTCTGCTTCGACAAAGCGTCTTGGACGCGGAGAAAAATGGCGAAGCCAGCGTGTTTGGATATTATGTCAACGATCCCGAGCGCTATGGAGTGGCTGAGTTTGACAATGAAGGCAATTGCTTGAGCATCGAAGAGAAACCTGCCCATCCAAAAAGCAACTATGCTGTCGTTGGTCTTTATTTCTACCCAAACAGCGTAGTTGAGATCGCCAAGAACGTTAAGCCCAGTGAACGGGGCGAATTGGAAATCACATCGGTCAATCAGGAATATCTCACGCAAAAGAACCTCAAGATTCGTATTCTGCAGCGTGGCTTTGCTTGGCTTGACACAGGCACACACGACAGCCTTTATGAGGCAGGAAACTTTATCGAGACAGTGGAGAAACGCCAGGGACTCCAAGTGGCATGTCTGGAAGAAATCGCATTTGGCCAAGGATGGATCTCAAAGGAGAAACTTGTGGCTTTGGGAATGTCGATGAAAAAGAATAATTACGGAAAGTATCTTCTGGACGTGGCGCAAAGCCGTGACTGATCCATCATACAAGGATAAAAGAAACAGAAAAATATAATAACGTTGTTTAAATAATGGAAGAAAACAAGAATTTAGAGGCAACACCTGTTGTCCAGGAGCCAGAAGAGGAAAAGTCGGCCATCGACTTTGCCGCTATCTACACCATTCTCGTATTGAACTGGAAGTGGTTTCTGGTTTCACTTATCATCTGTTTGGGCTGTGCGGCCATTTATCTGCGCTACACTACGCCTGTCTACAGAGCGAGTGCGAAACTTCTCATCAAAGACGACAGTCAGTCGGGAATGGGAAACAGAAACTCAAGTACTTTGAACACGACCACTCTTGGTATGATCTCTACTTCTAACGGTATCGACAATGAGCTCGAGATTCTCACCTCACACTCGATAGCCGCTCAGGCCGTTCGCGATCTGAAGCTTTATGTCTCCTACCGGATGAAGGGACGTGTGAAGGAGAACATCCTCTACAGGAATCAGCCCGTCTCGGTAGATGTAGATCCAGGACACCTGGAGACCATCAATGCGCCCATCAACCTCGTGATTAGCCGCCAGAACGGTAAATATCATGTCTCAGGTACTTATTACGTTCCTGGCCGAAACAACTCTGTTTCCGGTCCTTATGGAATCGACAAGGATCTGCCCTCGCTGCCGGCTACAATCAGCACACGTGCAGGTATCCTTACTTTCGTGGCCAATTCGACTACGCCGATGGCTGATGACACAGAGTTGAAGGTGAGCATTGTCTCGCCCGATATGGCCGCCTATAAATATGTAGGTGAGCTCTCTGCCACACAGACCAACAAAAACACATCCATCGTGCTTCTGACTTTGAACGATGAGATCCCCGACCGTGCCAAGGATTATCTGAAACAACTCACCATAGCCTACAACCAGCAGGCCAATGCCGACAAGAATGAGATCGCCACAAACACAGAGGCTTTCATCAACAGTCGACTGGAGAAGATCAACGCTGAGTTGGGTTCCACCGAAAGCCAGTTGGAAAGCTACAAGAAGCGCAACAACATGGTTGAGTTGAAACTCAATGCCGGACAGGCCGTACAGAATGCCAACGCCTACGATCAGAAGCTCGCCGATGCCAACACGCAGATCGACTTGCTCCGTTCGCTGCAGGAATACATGAATCAGCCTGCCAATAAATATCAGACACTTCCATCCAACGTGGGCTTGAGCGACCAAAGCGCTACCGCCCTGATCAACCGCTACAATGAAATCGTATTGCAGCGCAACCGCTTGCTGCGTTCTGCTTCTGAGAATTCTCCTACGGTTACCCCGCTTACTGCTCAGCTTGACGATTTGAACAACAGTATTCGCCGCGCCATGACACAGTCGCGTCGCAGCATGGAAATCGAGCGCAGCTCTGTGGCATCCCAGCAGGGCAAGTATGAGAGCCAGATTCAGGAGACTCCTGAACAGGAACGGATGTTGAGCCAGATTGGTCGTCAACAAGAAGTGAAGTCGGGTCTGTATCTGATGTTGTTGCAGAAACGTGAAGAGAACTCTATTTCTCTTGCTGCTACCGCCAACAAAGGTAAGTTGATCGATATGCCCGAGGTGAATGGAAAGGTAAGCCCCAAGGGCAGTCTGATTATGCTCGTAGCCCTGCTTGTCGGTTTGGCTCTCCCAGCCCTGGTCCTGATTGTCCTTCAGTTCTTCCGGTATAAGATTGAGGGTCACGACGATGTTGCACGTCTCACCAAACTTCCCATCATCGCCGATGTTGCGGTGGCAACCGAAGCTGCAAAGACAAAGGCCGATATCGTGGTGCACGAGAATACCAACAACGCTATGGAAGAGATTTTCCGTTCGCTGCGTACAAACTTGCAGTTTATGCTGCGTAAGACGCAGAAGACCATTCTCTTCACTTCTTCCATCTCTGGTGAGGGTAAGACATTTATTGCCGCCAACCTCTCAGTCAGCTTCGCATTGTTAGGCAAGAAAGTGCTGCTCGTTGGTTTGGATATCCGTAAGCCTCGTTTGGCCGAACTATTCGAGATCGACGATCGTCGCCACGGCATCACCAACCTGCTGACTTTGGATGAGCCCACCCTTGAGGACATACAGGGACAGATCCTTCCTTCCGGAGTCAACAATAATCTTGAGCTCCTCATGGCCGGTCCTATTCCTCCCAACCCTGCCGAGTTGCTGACCTATTCTTCTCTTGATAAGATTTTCAGAATCCTCAAGAAGGAATACGACTACATTCTCATCGATACGGCTCCTGTAGGTCTTGTTACCGATACCTTGCAGATTGGCCGCGTTGCTGATGTGTCTGTGGTTGTCTGCCGTGCCGACTATACCGCTAAGGAGAGCTTTGGCTTCATCAACGGCCTTGCTCTTGAGAAGAAACTTCCGAATATGTGCGTGGTCATCAACGGTATTGACCTCTCGAAGAAGAAGTATGGCTACTACTATGGCTATGGCCGCTATGGTCGTTACGGACGCTATGGCCGTTATGGCCGTTATGGCACCTATGGCAAGCCGGGCTATGGATACAGCTCTTACAATTCTTACACGTCACCTTACAGCCATGGTTACGGTTCTTATGCCAACAGCCATTACAGCAACAAGAATGACAATTCCTTCAAACATTAATTGAAGAAGCGGAAATGAAAATTGCTGTAGATTTCGACGGTACTATCGTAGAGCATCGCTATCCAAAAATCGGTCGTGAACTCCCATTTGCCACGCAAACATTGCGCCAGTTGATAAAAGATCATCATCAGCTCATTCTTTGGACTGTACGTGAGGGTCAATTGCTCGACGAGGCTATTGAGTGGTGCCGGGAACGTGGGGTTGAGTTTTGGGCGGTCAACAAGGACTTCCCCGAAGAGGACGTGACGAAGAATCACAACTTCAGTCGCAAGATCAAGGCGGATGTCTTCATCGATGACTCCATGGTGGGTGGCCTTCCTGACTGGGGCGAGATCTATCAGATGATTACTGAGCACAAGTCCTATCGTCAGATCATTCGCGGCAGCATGGGCCAACAACCACAGCAGCCGCAGCCAAAACGACATTGGTGGAATTTCTGACGAGTATTACACATAAAAGCGCCGCGGAGAGTTGATCCTCAACTCTTTGCGGCGTTTTCATTGATAGAATGAATAAGGAAATGGATACGACGGAGATGAGGTTTTCTATCTATATTCTGCTCTCCGTCTGGGTTGTGCAAAAAATCTTCTAAGCCCAATCTCCGCCTGCGGTCTTGTGCCTACCGTTCTCAGTAACCCTGTCGGTGGATTGAAGTCTTTCGGTGTCCGGCTATCTATGCGTTTGCCTTCATTTGATAATTTGAAATTAAATAATTGTTAAATTGTTGGCTTCTTATCTGTTTTTATTTACCTTTGCAACAAAGAGAAATCACAACATGAAGGAAAAATCAGTATTTATCGCCGGTCCCTGCGTTATCGAGTCTGCTCAGCTTCTTGACTCCGTTGCTCAGAAGTTGGTGGAGATCAATGGACGCTTCGGTATAGACATTATATTCAAGGCCTCTTTCGATAAGGCAAACCGTACCTCGATCCATTCTTTTCGGGGTCCAGGAATTGACAAGGGGCTGCAAATGCTCAGCGACGTGAAAGACAAGTATGGGTTGCGAATCACCACTGATATTCATGAGAGCTGGCAGGCAGCACCTGTGGGCCAGGTGTGTGATGTCATTCAGATTCCGGCTTTCCTTTGCCGACAGACAGATCTCCTGTTGGCAGCTGCCAAAACTGGTAAGACGGTGAATATTAAGAAAGCCCAGTTTCTCTCCGGGCGCGACATGCGTTATCCTGTCGAGAAGGCTTTGGATGGAGGGGCATCGGAAGTGTGGCTCACAGAGCGTGGCTCCTGTTTCGGCTATAATAATCTTGTGGTCGATTTCCGTAATATTTCCGACATGCGGCACATTGTGTCAACAGTTATTATGGACTGCACCCACAGCGTCCAGCGGCCTTCTGCCGGCGACGGAAAGACCATTGGCGACCGCAAGTTTGTAGAACCAATGGCTTTGGCCGCCAAAGCATTTGGTGCTACAGGCTGGTTCTTTGAGGTTCATCCCAATCCCGACGAGGGATTGAGCGATGCCGCCAACATGCTGCAATTAGGAAAGCTGGAGCCACTGATAGAGAAACTACTGAAGACGACTGACCAATGACAACACATCCAGAAAGATTGGCTAAAGCCAAGGACTATGCCATCCAGTGCCTGAAAGATGAGGCAGAGGCTGTGGAGAATCTTATCCCACAGTTGGACGACAATTTCGAGAAAGCCGTTGCAATGATGTATCACTGCAAGGGGAAAATCATTGTAACGGGTGTTGGCAAGAGCGGTCATGTGGGGGCAAAGATCGCAGCAACGCTTTCCTCGACCGGTACGCCGGCTTTTTTCATCAATCCTCTGGATGTCTATCATGGCGACTTGGGCGTTATGACAGCCGAGGATGTTGTTCTGGCGCTCAGCAACTCTGGTCAAACCGATGAGTTGCTGCGGTTTATTCCGATGGTGCTTCACATGCATATCCCCATCATTGCCATGACAAGTAACCCTAATTCCTTGCTTGCCAAGTATTCAACATGCCATATCAAAGTTTGGGTGAGTCATGAGGCATGCCCACTCAACCTTGCCCCGACAAGCTCAACCACGGCAGCCCTTGCCATGGGAGATGCCTTAGCTGTGGCACTGATGCAAATACGTGATTTCAAACCGCGTGATTTCGCTCAGTTCCACCCCGGTGGCGAATTGGGCAGGAAACTTCTGACAACGGCTGAGGATGTGATGCGCACGGAGGCTTTACCCATCATTCCACAAGACATGCATCTGGGAAAGGCCATTATCGATGTGAGTAAAGGTAAGTTGGGACTCGGAGTCTCGCTTGATGCCGATCATAGGGTTGTGGGGCTTATCACGGATGGTGATATTCGCAGGGCCATGGAGCGTTGGCAGGCTCAATTCTTCGACCATACAGTAGCTGATATCATGACGCGGCAGCCGAAAACAGTTCCGCCAAATACCAAGATTACTGAGGTGCAGAAAATCATGCACCTGCATAAAATCCATTCTGTGCTGGTCACCGACGACAAAAATCATCTTCTCGGTATAGTTGACAGCTACGCGGCGGCGTTAATGTAATAACAATAGAATGACTTTCAGATTAAAGTATTTTACCCTTTTGTTCCTTTTATTGTGTCTACTTCAGCCTGTGAGGGCTCAACGATACAACAGTGGTGCAGCGGAAAAAGATTCGCAGCGGGCTGATTCTATGCTTGTCGGTCAGTTGAGAAGGCATGGTGTGAAATTCTCAAACGACAACTCCATTGTGCTGCTCATGAATGGGCAAGAGAAATTTGACGACATGTTTGCAGCTATTCGCCAGGCTAAAAGTAGTATTCACCTTGAATATTTTAATTTTCGCAATGATTCAATAGCCCGCGAACTCTTCGTTATTCTTGGTCAGAAAGCTAAGGAAGGCGTGGAGGTGCGTGCCCTCTTTGACGCTTTTGGCAACTCGTCAAACAATCGTCCGCTGAAGCGCCATCATCTTGATTCTATAAGAGCTCATGGGATTGAGATTTACAAGTTTGATCCTATTACTTTTCCGTGGGTGAATCATGTGTTCTCTCGCGACCATCGCAAAATTGTTGTTATTGATGGTAAGATAGCCTATACGGGAGGAATGAATGTGGCCGATTATTATATTAAAGGTACTAAGAAAGTCGGTACTTGGAATGACATGCACTGCCGGGTTGATGGTTCGGAGGTGAATACACTTCAGGCAATCTTCTTGAAAATGTGGAATAAGGTTTCGGGACAGAATGTTCATGGTGCCAAATACTACCGTGGCTATCGCCCTGCAGGGTATTTTGAGGGTCTAAAGCCCGATACTACCTCTACCAGGTATCGAAAAATGGTGGGAGTCATCAATCGAGAGCCTTGTGTTACCAACGATATTATCCGTACCTTTTACACGGATGCCATCAATGATGCCCGTGATTCGATAAAGATCATCAATCCTTACTTCACCCTCAATCCGACATTAATGAAGGCTTTAAAAAGGGCTGTCAAGCGAGGCGTAAAGGTGGATATCATGCTCTCGACGCGCAGTGATATTCCGTTGACCCCCGATTGTGGTTTCTACAATGCCCATAAGTTGATGGAGGAAGGATGCAATATATATATGTATACCCCCGGCTTTCACCACACAAAAATTATCATGGTCGACGGAGAATTTTGTACCGTAGGCTCAGCCAATCTCAATGCGCGCTCACTGAATTTTGACTACGAGGAGAATCTCGTTATCGTGGATCCTTGTACGACACGTGAACTGGATCTGCTTTTTCAACGGGAGAAAAAAGATTGCTGGCTAATGACCGAGCAACTATGGAATCAGTGGCGCACCCCCTGGCAGAAGTTCTGCGGTTGGGTGGGCAAGCGTTTGGCTCCATTTTTGTAAATTGTTTGACACTATGGAAGGAATCAATCATCAACCTAAATGCGCTATTATTGACGCCAACATGCTTGCTACTATTGGCTTGCGTCAGATTCTTGGAGAAGTAATGCCCATTCTCCAAGTGGATACTTTCGGAACGATGGGTCAGCTGATGGCGCATAATCCAGAGGAGTATGTTCATTTCTTTGCAGCCCAGGATGTTGTTGTGGGCAATATGAGCTTTTTCTCTCAGCATCGGGTGAAAACCATTGTGCTGACCACTCAGACAGATCCTTCTACTTGGCTGGCTGGTTTTCATTGTATCTGCACCAATCAAGAGGAGAAAGAGCTTGTGCGTCAGTTTCTTCTACTGGTCCAGAACGCTCATGCCCATGGGCGCAATCTGCCTCCTCTTGCTCCGGTCGTTTCTGCCCAGCAGCGCACACTCAGTGATCGGGAGGTAGAAGTGCTCTCACTGATAGTGCGTGGGTTCATCAATAAGGAAATAGCCGATAAGCTCTGTATCAGTCTGACAACGGTAATCTCTCATCGCAAGAACATTATGGATAAATTAGGTATACGCTCCGTGAGTGGACTTACGATTTATGCTGTCATGCATGGATATGTGGATATCGGCAGTATATGATGTATGTGCCGATGGAGATCTCGGTTGACTAAGGGAACTTACCTTACCCTTCGTATATTGCACATAGCCAGTCGGTCTGTTTCACGGATCTTCTATTTGTTGTGATTTGTAAGGTGAAATTTACTCTTTGGGAAAGAAAAAACAGATGATTCTTTTTGTAGGATAAAGGAATTTTGTTATTTTTGTAGCTGAACTTAACAACTATTAAACCTTTATCCTTTTATTATGACCCAAAGTAGTATATATGAATTTGTCCAGACCTTAAACGGAGATTTTATTGGTCCGGCCTTGGTATTTATTTTGTTGGGAACAGGCCTGTACTTTACTTTCCGTTTACGTTTCATTCCCCGTTTCTATTTCAGTGCTGTCCGAATGCTGTTTTCCAATAATGGGAAGCGTGAGAAAGCTACCAAGCACAGTGGTATGAGTCCGTTGCAAGCATTATCCACCGCCATAGCCTCACAAGTGGGTACTGGAAATATTGTCGGTGTTGCCATGGCGCTTATCATGGGAGGACCGGGGGCGTTGTTCTGGCTATGGGTCAGCGCTCTCTTGGGTATGTCAACGAATTTCGCCGAGGCAGTCCTTGGACAGCTTTACAAGACACGTACTGCTGAAGGGCATATTGTAGGAGGTCCGGCTTTCTATATTCAAAATGGGCTTCACTCCCGTTGGCTGGCCCGTATTTTTTCCGTGTTCTTTATTCTCGCATTAGGGATGATTGGGATTATGGTGCAGGCCAATTCCATTTCTGATGCAATCACATCCATTTTTCCCGGCACGGTTAATCCCATCTACATTGGACTGGTGCTTACGGTATTTGTCGGTCTGGTGTTGTCGGGTGGCATCACGCGCATAGCCTCCTTTGCAGAAAGTGTAGTCCCGTTTATGGCCGGGCTTTTTGTTTTGGGTTCCATCATCTTCATTTGCATGCGCATTGACCGACTTGGCATAGTATTAGTTGAAGTATTCCGTTACGCCTTTACTCCGGAGGCGGGAGCCGGCGGGGCAGTAGGCATTTCTGTGATGAGTGCAGTAAGGTATGGCGTTAGCCGCGGACTGTTCAGTAATGAGGCTGGTCTGGGTACTACTCCACATGCCCATGCGATAGCCAAGGTGAATAATTGCTATGAGCAGGGACTGATGGCTATTATTGGCATTGGTGTAGACTTGCTCATTTGTACATTCACAGGCCTTGTCTTGTTGTTGAGTGGCGTGATTGATGGAGGGTCAAACCTGGTTGGCATTCGAGTTATGCAGGCTGCTTTCGATTCCGGATTCGGTTCTGTAGGCAATTATTTCATCGCTATTTCGTTGTTCTTCTTTGCGATGAGTACGATTGTAGGCTGGTATTTCTTTGCCGCACAGAATGTACGTTTTCTTTTTGGCGAGCGCCCCATCATAGCCTATCGTGTCATCGTTATGGTGTTGGTCGTTGTGGCATCGGTTATCAAGGTAGAACTTGTGTGGGAGCTGGCTGATACCTTCAATTTCTTCATCGTCATTCCTAACGTGATCGCTTTGATCTGGCTTTCTCCAAAGGTCGTGGCTGAGAGCGACAAGATGAAGAAGGAAATATTCTTGATCAAGAAGAAACGTGACGCTCATCGGTAGTTCCCCGAGTCTGAGTACGTCTTTTCCAACAAACCTTGTTAAGGACGTAGGTTGAGGACAAACGATTCCCCTGTCTTTGTCTCTCCCATATTGGAGAAATCAAAGGCAGGGGAATCGTCATTGTTTGTTGTCATATCTCCGTAGAACAGCCGGGCAAAGAGGTTGTGTCAATCAAGGAATCATAGTTTGTCCTTAAGAAATTGGCCGGTGAAGCTTTCCTTGCAGTTGACGATCTCCTCGGGTGTGCCGGTGAAGACGACTTTTCCGCCTTTATCACCACCGTCGGGTCCTAAGTCGATGATGTGGTCGGCCATTCTGACAACATCAAGATTGTGCTCAATGACAATGATGCTATGTCCGCGCTCGATAAGCGCATCGAAGGCATGGAGCAGACGTTTGATGTCGTGAAAATGAAGACCGGTGGTAGGCTCGTCAAAAATGAACAGCGTAGGGTCTTGCCGCTCTTGTCCGATGAAGTAAGCCAACTTTACGCGTTGGTTCTCTCCACCGGAAAGGGTGGATGAGCTCTGTCCCAATTTGATATATCCCAAACCTACGTCTTCGAGTGGCTTCAAGCGGTCTGTTATGGTTTTCTGATTGTGATGGCCGAAGAAACTGATAGCTTCAGAGACGGTCATGTTCAGTACGTCGTTGATATTTTTCCCCTCATATCTTACTTCGAGAATGTCGTGTTTGAACCGCTGCCCGTGGCAGGCTTCGCAAGTCAGAATTAGGTCGGCCATGAATTGCATCTCCACAGTGATCACACCAGCGCCCTTGCACTCCTCACACCGTCCGCCCTCGGTGTTGAATGAAAAATATTGGGGCGTGAACCCTAACTGCTTGGCTAAGGGCTGGTCGGCATAGAGTTGCCGGATGGCATCGTAGGCCTTCAGATAGGTTGCCGGATTTGAACGTGTAGACTTACCGATGGGATTTTGGTCGACAAATTCAACGTGCTTGATGCTTTGCCAGTCGCCACCGAGCGAAGTGTACTCTCCCGGTGCGTCGCAAACCTCGTCAAAATGGCGTTTGAGGGCAGGGTAGAGAATGCCTTTGACGAGAGAGGATTTGCCCGATCCGCTCACACCCGTAACGACGCACAGCACATTGAGTGGGAACTCAACATCGATACCCTTCAGGTTGTTCATGCGGCAACCCGACAAAGTGATGCTTCGGTTCCAGGCCCGGCGGCTCTTCGGAATCTCAATGGCCTCCGAATGAGTGAGATATTGAATCGTATGAGAACGTGGATATTTCTCCAGCAAATTTTCGTTATCGTTGGCCTCGTTGTGGATTTCGGGCACCGGGCCCTCATAGACGATCTCGCCCCCCAAGCGCCCAGCATCCGGACCCACATCGATGAGCCAGTCGGCGGCACGCATGATCTCCTCGTCGTGTTCCACTACGATGACCGTATTGCCCAAGTCGCGCAATTCTTTCAATACTTTTATCAGGCGGTCTGTATCTCGGCTGTGGAGACCAATGCTCGGCTCGTCGAGAATGTAGAGTGAGCCGACCAGGGATGATCCTAAAGACGTCGTCAGGTTGATGCGTTGGCTCTCACCTCCCGAGAGCGTGTTGGAGCGTCTGTTGAGAGTCAGGTAGCCCAATCCCACTTCGTTGAGAAATTTCAACCGATTCTTGATCTCGGTCAGTAATCGTTTGGCCACTTCTGTGTCGTGGTTGTCGAGTTGGAGATTGTCAAACCAACGCTGTAGTTCGCTCACGGGCATTTCTACAAGGTCGGTGATGCTCCGTCCGCCCACTTTCACCCATGTCGCTTCTTTCTTCAGGCGGGTGCCGTGGCATTCCGGACAGACGGTTTTACCCCGATAACGGCTCAACATGACCCGGTATTGAATCTTGTACTGGTTTTCTTTTACCATTTGGAAAAAAGAGTCAATGCAGATCTTGTCGGTGATGTCGGCATCTTTCTCTGAGGGCAGGCCGTGCCACAGCTGATCTTTTTCGTCTTGCGTCAGCTCATAATAGGGCTTGAAAATGGGGAAGTTGTCGCGTTGGGCGCGCCTGCAGAATTCTCTCTGCCATTCGCCCATTCTTTCACCGTGCCAGCACTGTACGCAACCATCGGCAACGCTTAGAGAAGTGTTTGGGATGACGAGTTTTTCGTCGATACCGATGATACTGCCGAATCCCTCACACGTGGGGCAGGCGCCAAGAGGGGAATTGAAGGAGAACATGTTGTCGTTGGGTTCTTCAAACTTCATTCCGTCGGCCTCGAAACGCTGTGAGAAGTCGTAGGAGATATGGGATGGAAGGAAAACGAGGCGGCATGAACCGTCGCCCTCATAGAAGGCTGTCTCAGTGGAGTCGATGAGCCGGCTGACAGCATCTTTCTCTCGGCTTACCGACATGCGGTCGATGATGAGATACACTCCTTTTCCGGAGGAGTCGATCTCGCCTTTCTCTGCCATATCCTCCGCGTCGGAGATATTGATGACCTGATTATTGTAATAGATGCGGTTATATCCTTGTTGCAGTTCTATTTCCAATTGCTTGGTCAGCGTGCGGTCCTTCACCATCGGTAGGGGAGCGAGAACCATAAATCGCGTGCCCTCGGAATACTGTGCCGCGCAATTCACGATATCCTCAGCGGAATGCTTTTTCACCTCCTCTCCACTGATAGGCGAGTAAGTGCGGCCTATACGGGCGTAGAGCAGTCGCAGGTATTCATAGATTTCTGTCGATGTGCCGACCGTAGAGCGTGGGTTGCGGGCGATGACTTTCTGCTGGATGGCGATGGCTGGCGGCAAGCCTTTGATGAAGTCGCATTCCGGCTTGCTCATCCGGCCCAGGAATTGGCGGGCGTAGGCCGAAAGACTCTCCACGTAGCGGCGCTGGCCCTCGGCGTAAAGGGTGTCGAAAGCCAGTGAGCTCTTGCCCGACCCCGACACCCCGGTGATGGCGATTAGCTTGTTGCGGGGGATGTTGAGACTGACGTTTTTCAGGTTGTTGACCCGTGCGCCTTTCAGTTCGATATATTGTCCTTCTTCTCTGAAGTCGTTTTCTGATGTTGATATTGTCATGTATTTTGCCCTTCTTTGGTTTGGGTATTTGCGCAAAGTTACCAAATCTCAAGAAAATGGCAAAAAGAAAGGGCGAAAATTTGGTAGATTAAAAAAAAACGATTACTTTTGCACCCGTCAAACGACAACGCCGATATGGCTCAGTTGGTAGAGCAACGCATTCGTAATGCGTGGGTCGGGGGTTCGAGTCCCCCTATCGGCTCGAGTTTGCCGTCCGATTGGCAAACAAAATCATTTATAATTTCCTCATCATTCGCGGTAATAGCTCAGTTGGTAGAGCGTTGGCTTCCCAAGCCGAAGGTCACGGGTTCGAGTCCCGCTTACCGCTCTTTATGTCTTCTCCAATGAGGTTTGTTTAAGGTTTTCATGAACTAACCAAGCTTTTTGTTTTACAAAGACTCCACTTCTATTCTCCCTTGTTTCTTTTTCTGTTCAGCCTCTATCAATAATTTTTTGAAAAAAAACTGTGAAACGTTTGGCGTTCTCGGAAAAAGTAACTACCTTTGCACCCGCATTCAGAAAAGAACGCTATCCGAACTTGTTCGGTTGGTTAATGCGCCCTTAGCTCAGTTGGTAGAGCAACTGACTCTTAATCAGTGGGTCTAGGGTTCGAGCCCCTAAGGGCGCACAATTCTATTTCTGAAGCACGCGCCCTTAGCTCAGTTGGTAGAGCAACTGACTCTTAATCAGTGGGTCTAGGGTTCGAGCCCCTAAGGGCGCACCAAAAGCCAATCAACAAATCTTCTTGTTGGTTGGCTTTTTTATTTTTCTAATCCAACTTACATTCAACCCATTCTTCGATGATCCTTTAAGCTTTACAGATTCAATTCCTATATGAGCTGTATTGAGAATTGAATCGTGTCGGAGGCCACGATAATATAAGGCGTCCGCCACGATTTTTCTTGGCTTTTGTTTCGTATTGTCATTACGGTCTTCACGAATCTTCATATTCACAGGCTGAGACTTATTCTGAATATTTTAAAAATGAATCATCTTTATTGGGCGGCTCTACTCTCTTTTGGGTTATCCATCTCTTATAGGCCATGGTTTTCATTTTACTTTCACAATCTGTTGACCTTATTATGTATTTGTCGAAATATTTTATCAAAAAAAGTTCTTTCGCTTTTATAAATTTCTTAAATTTGCTGTTGGAAAATCTTACCTGCCTATGAACCAAAAACAAGCTATTTTGCCCTTGGTGTTGTTTCTGCTGACCACGATGTTTGGTATGGCGCAGGACAAGCCAACCTCTGTCTTGCCCTGGGAGAAAGTGTACGAAGAATGGCTCGACGTTGAGGATGTCGACAATCAACTCAGCCAGCAGCAATACGAGTTTCTACAAGACCTCTACAATGACAAGATAGATATCAACCACGCTTCGCGTGAAGACTTGGAACAACTGCCTTTCCTTTCGGCACAGCAGGTGGAGGACATAGCAGAATACCTCTATCGTTACGGCGAGATGAAAAGTCCTGGTGAGCTGCAGATGATCACATCCATAGATGCCGTAACCAGAAGATTGCTGTTGCAATTTGTAATCTTCAACTTCGGGCATGAAAATTCACGTTTCCTCACCGACAGTCTTTATCGCGAGCCAAAGGGGCTGTCGAAACTTTTCAGCCACATCAGGCAGGAACTTATCGTTAGCGGTAAGATCCCCACCTATAAACGGCGTGGTGATCAACTTCCGGCTATGAAGGGGGGATATTTGGGCTACCAATGGAAGCATTCTTTCCGTTACACCCTCTCTGCTTCCAATCGGTTGAAGTTGTCGTTGGTTGGTGCACAGGACAGTGGAGAGCCGTTCTTCTGTGATGGAAATGGGAAAGGTTATGACTATTATAGTGGGTATTTATTGTATAGGATTCCACAAAAATATGTGGACCATGAGTTACACGGTCCCCGATTACGGGAGATCGTAGTGGGGCGTTATCGACTTCGTACAGGAATGGGATTGGTGATCAATGGAAATACAAACTATGGCAAGGCTTCGATGCTCCAATCCTTGGGAAAGGGTTATACCACGATAACTGGCCACTCCTCCCGATCTGAAGCCAACTACCTCCAGGGTGCAGCCGCCACAGTGAGATTGTTCGAACACAATCAGACCCATATAGACCTGACGGGTTTTGCCTCTTGGAGAAATATAGATGCCACGCTCGACACGGTGGAGTCGGGAAAGGCCGTCATTGCCACATTGCTTCGTACGGGTTACCACCGCACGCTCAGTGAGATGAGGCGCCGCAATGATGCCAGCCAATGGGCAGTGGGCGGCAATATCAACTGGAGATGGCACAGATGGCATGCCGGACTCTCGGGGCTGTATACGCAGTTTGATAAAGCCCTGCATCCCAACCATCATCTCCGCTATAGGCAGTGGTCCTCAGAAGGCCGCAATTTTTGGAATCTGTCGGTCGACTATGGTTATACAAGCAGCGTTGTGAATGTCAGCGGGGAGACGGCCACCGGTGATTGCGGGGCTATTGCCACCATTAACAGCCTTAGCTTGCAGCTATCTCAGTCGCTTTCTCTCGTGGCTCTGCAACGTTTCTACTCCTATAAGTTCTATTCACTCCTCGGCAACAGCTTCTCGGCAGGTGGCGGTGTGCAAAACGAGAGCGGTATCTATGTGGGGGCTACTTGGCGACCTTTACGCGGGCTGTCAATAGAAGGCTACGCTGACGTTGCTTATTTCTCCTGGGCAAAGTATTTGGTTTCTAAGGCATCCCATTATTACGAGTCTATGCTAAGTTTGCGCTATGAGCGGAACGGATGGGCATTGGCTGCCCGATACCGTTGGAAAAACCGTCAGCAAGACGGAACTTCGGACGCGGCGGGCAAGAAACCGTTGATTTGGCAGAGCGAACAGCGAATGCGCATATATGCAGAATATGGCAATAGCGGATGGAACGGTCGCCTGCAATTAGACGGTTCGTTGTGTGATAAGGGCAGTGACCACAGCCATGGCTGGATGGTCTCGGCCCAATGTGGGTGGCGGTCCCATCGGATAGCACTTTGGGGGAATGCCAGCTATTTCAATACAAGCGACTATCTTTCGCGTCTGTACGCCTATGAGCGAGGATTGCTTTATACAATGTCTGTACCGATGTCGTATGGTGAAGGCATACGCTATAGTTTTCTTTTCAGCTACTCCGTGGGCAGTCATCTGACGCTCAATGGCAAATTGTCTATTGTTGACTATTTCGACCGCAATCATATTTCAACCGGTAGGCAACAGATCGACGCTTCGTCGCAGACAGATGTTGAGTTGCAAATAAGAGTACGATTATAACCCCTAACATAGGCTGCATGAGAAAAAGCGGATTGCTGATTGTCATAAAATGGGGAGAGTTGTTCAGTTAGGCGAACTTCAGCCTGCAGACAATGGGTCTGCCCCAAGGTAATAAAGAAAATGCCTTCGGCTGGAAAGCTGTAACCCGTCCATAAAAAAGCCGGAGATCAATCCTTCCAGAAGAAAGAGCCATCGGTGTTGATCTCCTCTTCTGTCACAAGATCTTCAAGTGCTGCGGCGATGAGGGGCAGGGGAGCTTTCAGATCTTGAATTTCTTTCACGGAATGTTTTTCTCCGTCTTGAAGGAGTTGCCTGATCATCTTTTGTACCGGTGCTAATTTGTTGCGTGAAGTTTCATCGTGTGAATGGTTCAGACAGACATCACACTGTCCGCAGTCTTCAGAGTGTTTCTCGCCAAAATAGCGAAGCAACTGGCGACTGCGGCAGACATTGTCGTCATTGGCATATTGGAGGATGGCCATAATGTTTTGCTCATACTGTTTCTTGCGGATGTCATAGACCTCTTCGGGGATGACTACCCGTTCTATTTCCTCTCTTGGCTGGGCATATCCGATGACGGGAATTTGTCGCTGGGGAATGAAACTCATAATGTGACGCTGGCTGAAACTGCGCAGGATTTGGTAGACTTCCGTGTCTTTCATCTGGCAGATGTGAGCGATGAGCGGCAGGCTGATGTATGCATAGTCGGTGAACAATCCGCTGTATGTGCGCAGCAAGGCCGTGATCACTTTCTCTTCTTCGGGTGTGGTCTCATTGAGCAGATAAAGTTCGTTTCGTGCCAACAGAAAACGGCATCTTGCCGTATTGTCCGGCTCCTCTTCATAATTGATATATCCGGCACCTTGAAGAATGTGGAGAGCAGCTTCAACGCTGAGCGGTTGGAATCCATAGACATGGCTGAATTGGGCGATGTCGAAGAGAAAACGGTGACCTTCCCCGCTACCTACTCCCACTTGAAAGAAATAAGCCAAGTGTTCGTAGACGTCTTTTATAAAGTCGATGGATGGATAGTTGTAGCCAATGCGGCGTTTCAGGATGCGCTTGTCGTTGTCGTTGTACAGCAGTACGGCATAAGCTTTTTTGCCGTCGCGCCCGGCCCGTCCTGCTTCCTGAAAATAGGCTTCTATGGAGTCTGGCGTATCGTAGTGGATGACGATTCTCACATCCGGCTTGTCGATGCCCATGCCGAAAGCGTTTGTACAGACAATGACGCGAATCTTATCCTCTTGCCATTGGTCTTGGCGCTCATCCTTTACCGAAGGGTCGAGGCCGGCATGGAAGAAAGTGGCGTCCAAGTCATTGTCGCATAGCATCTTGCTGACGCGCTTGGTGTGGTCGCGGCTATAGCAATAAACGATGGCTGATCCACCGACCGATTTCAGGATGTGGATGAGCTCCAAATCCTTATTGATGGTCTTGCGCACCACATAGGCAAGATTCTTGCGCAAGAAACTCATGCTGATGACATTCTTTTCTTTGAACTGCAATTTCTCTTGAATGTCGTCAACTACCTTTGGCGTAGCGGTCGCTGTGAGGGCAAGGATTGGGGCATTGGGTTTGCGCTTACGGATCTCAGCTATTTTCAGATAGGATGGTCTGAAATCGTATCCCCATTGACTGATGCAGTGGGCTTCGTCTACAGTGAAGAAACTTACTTTGATTCGCTCCAGCTTGTTGAGGAAGATGGGCGATTCAAGGCGTTCGGGCGATACATAGAGCAGTTTGGTGTCGCCGAGGATGCAGTTGTCAAGTGTCTTGACAATCTCGCGGCGCTCCATTCCGCTGTAGATGGCCGCTGCGATGATTCCATTGCTGCGCAGATGACTCACCTGGTCCTTCATCAAGGCAATGAGTGGCGATATGACGATGCACACTCCCTCCATGGCGAGGGCCGGCACTTGGAATGTGATGCTCTTGCCACCGCCTGTCGGCATCAGCCCCAAGGTGTCTTTTCCGCTTCCGATGCTCTCAATGATTTGTTTCTGTATGCCACGGAAATCAGGATAATGCCAATATTGATGAAGAATCTCCTTATAGTCGGTCATTCTTCGTTGGGTCTGATATCTTCTATCTGTAACTGCACGGCATTGCGCTTGAATATGTTCTCTTCGATAGTGTAGGCAATGTCGAAACCGCGTTTGCTCTTGATGTAGCGCACACTCTCGCTCTGCCCGAAGGCGATGCCATTGACTACAGTGGGTGATTTGGAGTCGACAAGTTCCAACTTGATGTGTTCCTGGTCGCGTCCTACTACCTTTGAAGTGCCGTAGTCGTAGACGTTGAGCGTGCAGAATACAGGTTTGGGATTGAGTGGTCCAAACGGAGCGAACTTCTTCAGATCGTTGTGCAGCTTCTTAGTGATGTCCTTAAAGTCTATTTGGGCGTCGATGTCAAGGTTGGCTTCCACTTGTTCTGGCTGAATGTGCTCCTCGACATAGTGCTGAAAGCGTTTGCGGAACTGCGGGACATCAGCCCATTGCAGTGTGAGCCCTGCGGCGTAGGTGTGACCACCAAAGTTGATGAGCAGGTCTCTGCAGTCCTTGATGGCCGAATAGATGTCGAATCCCGTCACGCTTCGGGCAGAACCGGTAGCCAAGTCGCCGTCGCGGGTTAATACGACGGTGGGGCGGAAGTACATTTCGGTCAGACGGCTGGCCACGATACCAATAACACCTTTCTTCCAATGCTCATCGTAGAGGACGATGCTGGAGCGATGTTTCATGGAGTCGAGTTTTGAAACGATTTGGTTGGCCTCCTCCGTCATTTGCTTGTCGATATCCTTGCGCTGTTCGTTGTATTCGTTAATGTGCTGTGCCATCTTCAATGCCGTGGGGAAATCCTTCTCCACCAACAGGTCGACGCTCTTTTTTCCGTTCTCCATACGGCCAGAGGCGTTGATTCGAGGGCCTATCTTGAACACAATATCACTCATGGAAATCTCCCTGCCATTGAGGCCGCAGATGTCGATGATGGCCTTGAGACCGATGCTGGGGTTGATGTTGAGTTGTTTCAGTCCATGATAAGCCAGGATGCGGTTCTCGTCCACGACGGGGACGATGTCGGCGGCAATGCTGACAGCGCAGAAGTCGAGGAGGGGAATGAGCCGTGAGAAGGGGATTCCGTTGTTTTTGGCGAAGGCTTGCATAAACTTGAATCCTACACCACAGCCGCACAGATGTTTGAACGGGAAGCTGTCGTCTTCTCGCTTAGGATTGAGAATAGCTACGGCATCGGGCATAACCTCATCGGGCACGTGGTGGTCACAGATGATGAAGTCTATGCCTAAAGTCTTGGCATAGGCTATCTCCTTGATGGCCTTGATGCCGCAGTCGAGAATGATAATGAGCTTAACTCCTGTCTCGCGGGCATATTCCAAACCTTTCTTGCTCACCCCGTAGCCCTCGTCGTAGCGGTCGGGGATATAGTAGTCTACGTTGGAATAGAACTGCTGCAAGAATTTGTACACCAAAGCAACAGCGGTGCATCCGTCCACGTCGTAGTCGCCGTAAACCAAAATGCGCTCTTTGCGCCCCATAGCATCATTGAGCCGGTCAACAGCCACGTCCATATCCTTCATGAGAAACGGGTTGATGAGATCGGCCAGTTGGGGACGGAAGAACCTTTTGGCGGCACTCTCAGTGGTGATGCCCCTCCGGATGAGCAACTGGGCGAGAATGGGGCTCATGTTGAGCTTGTCGCCTAACTCTTTTGCTGCTTTTTGCTCTTCAGGTGTAGGAGGTACATAGTTCCATTTGAAGTGCATTTTAGTTTTTATTTTTTCTTTCTGCGTGTAAAGTTACAAAAAACTCGTTGAAGAACAAAACTTTTTTATACAATATGGATGAAAATGTATCTGTGCGATAAGCGATCTTTCTTGTGCAGGTGGGTTGCAGGCGATTACAAAACTACAATAGGTCGTTGATACAAGAAAAGCGGCAAGAAAAGCCGTTGTCTTTTCTTGCCGCTTGTGGCTATAGCTGTAGTTGTGACGGTTTGATCAGATACCGCACTTCTTTCTAATATCTTTTGGCACAGCGTTCTTGTTGACGAGGAAGTCCATTGTGTTGGCCACGATGAAGTCCTTGGTCATGTACCAGATGCCTTTGTAGTCACCAGTCTCTCCCCAGGAATTTTTCACCATGTAGTATTCCTTGCCATTTTGGTCTTTTGCGATTCCGAAGATAAGCATCCCGTGATCATCAGTGAGTTGCCAGTTGTCATATCTCTCCTGGCGCTGCTCCTGAGTAGGAACTACCTCGGGAACCTTGCAACCCAAAGAATCAATGTAGTTGCGCTTCTCGGTCTTTGAGAGCTTCAGCCAGCGGGCCATGTCTGAACCCTGAAGGCTCTTGCTGTGCTTCATGTCAATATTGTAGGCAAGGCCGGAACGTGTGAAGCCCTCTTCTGAGACATCACCACCCCAAGCTACGGTGTAGCCGTTCATCACTGCGTTGTCGATGATTTTTGAGAGGTCTTCAATAGGAACGTTCCACGACAACGGATTGCGCCAGTTGTCTTGTACCTCTACAGGGAATGCTGTCCAGAACGGATGATGGGTGTAGGAAGTAAAACTTACATAGTCGTTCCAGTTCAGTCCGAGGCTTTGGGCGAATGTTGTCGGCGTATAGCTCTTGCCCTGGTAGGTGAACTTGTCGGGGCATTTGCCGAGATAGGCGTCGAGAATGCCCTGGAGTCCGACTTTCCACTGTGTACTCAGCTTTTGCGAGTTGCTCTTGGCTACGCCTGCCACATACGGCTCAAGGAGGGCGAAGAATTCATTGAAGTTGTTGAGTGAGTCGCCATAGAGACTGCCGGGGAAGGGCATGGCGTCCTCAGGGCAGATACCATAGTGCTGGAGGCAGTAGAGTACGTCGTAAGCGCTGCCGCCTTGAGCGAACTGGCAGTCGCCGTGAAGGCGAACCACCTGGATGGCACGGTCCATATAAGTTTTGTTGGCAACGAACGACTCGCAGAGATCGTAGGTTTTGCCTGTTGCTTTCAAAATCTCAGCCTCAAAGAAGCTCAAAGTAGAGTAGTCCCAGCACGTACCTGAGCGGTTTTGGTCCTTGATGCTGGTGATAGGAATCTCTTTCACTACCGTGAAAACGGGTTTGTTGGGATTCACCGAGTCTTTCTTGGCCTCGGCGAAGGCGCCTGTCGCAACAGTAGCAAACAAGGCGATGGCTAAAAACAATTTCTTCATAATATGATATTTAAGTTAAAAGGTTTAATTCTTGCTCATGAACTCTTCGACATCCTTGGGATGATAAGGAATACGTTCCTTGCCGAGGAAGCGGCAACCGTCCTTTGTGACGAGAATATCGTCCTCGATGCGTACGCCTCCGAAATCCTTGTAAGTCTCCAACTTGTCGAAGTTGATGAACTCCTTGCAGTGGCCTTTGGCCTTCCAGTCGTCGATGAGGGCAGGAATGAAATAGATACCCGGCTCATCGGTGACAACGAAGCCTTCTTCGAGACGGCGTCCCATACGCAGGCAGTTGGTGCCAAACTGTTCGAGGTTGGGTCGTGTCTCTTCGTCAAAGCCCACGTTGATTTGGTTCAGATTTTCCATGTCGTGAACGTCCATACCCATCATGTGTCCCAAACCGTGGACGAGGAACATGGCATGTGCGCCGGCCCGGACGGCCTCTTCTGTATCGCCTTTCATCAGGCCAAGTTCTTTCAGACGGTCGGTCATGTGGCGACAGACGGCAAAGTGAACATCCCAATATCTTACACCTGGCTTTGACAAAGAGAGCGCCAGGTCGTGGCATTCCTCAACAATGGTGTAGATTTCCAGCTGACGCTGTGTAAACTTACCATTTACGGGCATTGTGCGGGTGTTGTCAGAGCAATAATGGTTGACTGTTTCAGCACCGGCGTCACACAATACAAGGCGTCCGTCTTCCAACAAATTCATTGAGGGAGAACCGTGCATGATTTCGGCATGCTGGGAGAATATCGTAGGGAAGCTGACCATTGAGCCATATCCGTTGGCAATTCCGTCGATTGTTCCGGCGATGAGTTGCTCTGTGACACCCGGCTTCACCATACGCATGGCTGTCGTGTGCATCTTATAGCCAATTACGGCGGCACGCTCCAACTCCTCGATTTCCTGCGGTTCCTTTGTAGAGCGCATCTTGACAACGGCCTTGATGAGTTTCATCGAAGCCTTCTCGGTCTGTTGCTTAGGATGAATGCCTAACAGATCATATATCTGAATCATGATATCGTGCCGATAGGGCGGCAGGAAATGTATCGTGCGCTTCTTGGCCTGAGCATCCTTGCAGATGTTTTCCAGTTCTGACATCGGTGCGGAGTGGGCTACACCTACTTGCCCGGCCATGTCGCTCACACTGTCGACACTACCATACCACACGATATCGTCGATGCTGATGTCGTCGCCCACGAGAGTCTCTACGTCGTTGTCCACATCAATGACACCAACGAGTCCTTCGCGTTGCTGACCAAAATAATATAGAAAAGAGCTATCCTGGCGGAAAGGATGATAGCCGTTGTTAGGGAAGTTGGCTGGTGAATTGTTGTTTCCAAACAAAACAATCACGCCGTCGCCGACGAGCTTCTTCAGCTCTCTTCTGCGGCGAATATAAGTGTCTTTGTCAAACATGATGTATTTGTTTTATATTTATATTTGCAAAGATAAAAATTTTCAGCTAAAAAGTTGTATCTTTGCCAAAAATTAACAAAAAGCGGGGAAAATTCTCATTGTAATTAAACATTTGGACAGTTATCCTGCCTTTGGCTGCCTTCTATTTGTGGACAGACTCATGTCTGCGCGTGGGGGAGTCTTCATCATTCTTATTCTGATTGCTATTATGAGACTCGACAATTCTACAGGACTTGTCTTGGAGGGAGGAGGCATGCGTGGTGTCTTTACTTCTGGTGTGCTGGACGCGTTTATGAAGCACAACCTTTATTTCAATTATGTGGTTGCAGTATCGGCGGGGGCTTGCAATGGTATGTCCTATATCGCGCGCCAGCCCCGTCGCGCCAGGCTCTCCAATATCGACTTCCTTGACCGTTATGACTATATTGGTATAAGGCATCTTGTCACCCAGGGGTGCATCTTTGATCAGAAACTTCTCTACGACCGTCTCCCCAATGAGCTCATCCCTTTCAACTATGATACATTCTTCAAGTATTCTGCGGGTTTTGAGATGGTAACGACCAATTGTCTGACTGGAACACCTATGTATCTCTCGGAGTGCCATTCCCGGCAGCGTGCGTTGGATATTGTCAGAGCCTCCAGTTCTTTGCCTTATGTAAGCAAAATCACCGTTGTCGACGGAATCCCCATGCTCGACGGCGGCATAGTCGATTCTATTCCTGTCATGCGTGCCATTCACACCGGACATGAGCGCAACGTGGTTGTTCTGACGCGAAATAAAGGTTGGCGCGACACAAGTAAAGACCGAAAAGTACCTCACTTCATCTATAAAAATTATCCTCGCCTCCGGGTGGTGTTAAGTAAGCGGCATGTGAGCTACAACGACCAATTGCAACTGATCGACGATCTGGAATCTGAAGGGAGCATTGTATGTATTCGTCCTCAGCGTCCTATGGAGGTGACAAGAATGGAACGCGACACGCAAAAATTGGAGCGCCTTTATGAAGAGGGATATCAGCAAGGAGAAGAGTTTATTAGGATATACTACTCCAGATGATAGCATAATGGCCTTAAAATGTCTTGAAAAAGGTTTTTAGATTCCGTACGCCAAAAGCCGCCCCAAGGGCTTACATAAGGGATCCCGTGGGCTCACTTTTGCAAGCTCGTTGGCAGGCATATGGAAGCCGGCTTGAAATTACTTTTTTCCTCTGTCTGCTAAATGTAAATGGGCTTTCTTTATTTCTAACAACTCTTGTTTGCAAGGTGTTGACAAAAATATCAAGCAACGTAAAAACTTAGGGATGCAACCAGTTGTCGCTAATGTTTCAGAGGTGGGCGCAGACTTTTTCTTCTTGGTTGATGAGTCGTTTATGAGTGCAGTATGGCTAAAAAAATATCCACAACGCCGTTGGAAGGCGTTGTGGATAATATACCGTGAGAATCAAATATTATTTTTGATGAATGATTTTCCCGTTCGCTGTGTGGTATCAAGACAAGGAGAAAGGTGCCCTTGTTCTTAGTTCGCGGTGATAACTTGTCCTTGCCCATTGTTGATTTTAACCGGACCATCGAGCAGTACGGCCAAAACTGTGATCTGAGGATCGAGGACGTTGTCGGGGACATCGATATACAAGTTGCCAGGAGTAGCGCTCCAGTAGGCTTTGTTGTAGACTTTATAGTTGAGCATCGTCCCGTTGCCTACTACCCAAACGCGATTTACGCGGTTGACAAGTCCTTTTACCTCAACGCGGCCATTTGGGCGATAAGGTATATATAGGTATAGTATATCGCCCGCTTTGTTGAGTGAGGTGTATCCCTGGAAGCAGTATGAAGGTATTCCTGCGCGAGTGCCATAGATGGCCTCTGCGTGTTTGTGAGTCCATCGTCCCAATTCTTTCAGCACATCTATTTCTTCCTGTGGGATGGTTCCGTCCTCTCTCGGTCCGATGTCGAGCAGCAGATTTCCCCCATTGCTGATGCAATCACAGAAAGTGCGCAGTACCTGGTAGGGACTCTTGAAGTTTTTGTCGGTTGGTTGATAGCCCCATGAGTCGTTGATGGTTTGGCAGAGTTCCCAATATTTGGCCTTTGGCCGTGTGACAGGAATTCCCTGTTCAGGCGTAGCGTAGTCTCCGTAGCCTTGTATGCGCGAATTAACGATGACGTTGGGATTTTTATGACGGAGCATCTTGATAATATCGGCCGAATGCCAGGCTTCAGCCGACTGTTCCCAGTCGCCGTCAAACCAGAAGAGATCCGGATTGAACTCGTTGCTCAGTTCTGAGATCTGTGCCATGTTGAACTTAACAAATTTCTCCCATCTGTCAGGGTTATCCGTGTAGCGTTTCTGATTTTTCGTTTTGTTGGGATAATTCTCGTTGGACCAGTCGATCAGCGAATAGTAGATTCCCAATTTCAGCCCGTGGCTTTTTACCTGATCTACAAAAGGTGTGATCAGGTCACGTTTGGCCGGTGTGCATTTTTTTGTGCTCAGTTCTCCAACTTTTGTATCCCAAAGTGCCATTCCGTCATGGTGCTTGGCCGTGATCACAACATATCGGGCACCACTCTCCTTGATGAGGTCGAGCCAGGCCTTGGGATCATAGTTTTTTGCGGTGAATCCCTTTGCTTGACTCATGTATTCGTCGTAGGGCAAATATTCGTTGTAGAACGACCAACTTTCAGATACGCCTCTGACGGCATAGATGCCCCAGTGGATGAAAATACCCAGCTTGGCATCGCCAAACCATTTCATCCTATTGATGTAGGCTGCCGAATCCTCTTTTAGCGGTTCTTCCTTAGGCTCTTGGCTCATGACCAGGAAAGCTGTAAGCAATAATAAGGCTGTTAAGAAAAGACTCTTTCTGTTCATTCTTATTTATGACTATTTATGATGTTTGTTTATTAGCTGCAAATGTAGTAAATAATCCCTTGATAGCCGAAAGTTTTTGAAAAAAACATGCTATTCATCGGCTGTTTTCATCCTTTTTGTTACCTTTGTATCGTAATTAAAAACTCAAGTGCATACAATGACTTATTTGAAAAGACTGTTTATGCTGCTGGTGCTTCTTATGATGTTGATGAAGGCCGGAGCTGTAGTGCCTGTCTATGCTTGGACGGGGTGGGATGAGAAAACAACCGCTCAGAATTTGCTGAAACAATTCAAGGATTGGAAAAAACGTGGAGTCGTTGGCGTCTGCGTCAATTGTGGGTTCAATCTCGACCGCATTCGTGAGGCATCACACATGGCTCATAAGGCTGGACTTGAATATCATGCATGGATTCCTACGATGGTCCAGGGAGGACTTGACAGCACGTGGTACACTGTGAACCGGCTTGGGCAATCGGCCTACAGTCATCCGGCCTATGTGGATTATTACAAAACGCTCGACCCTCGCAATCCTCAGGTGCAACGCTATCTTGTCGGCAAATTCACAGAGGTTGCTCAGTTGCCCGATGTAGACTATGTGCAGCTCGACTATATCCGTTATGCCGACGTTATTCTGGCGCGTGCCTTGTGGGACAAGTACGGGCTTATCATGAACGGGGAATATCCTGCTGCCGATTATTGCTATTGCGACAGTTGTGTTGAGGCTTTCAAGCGGCAATCGGGTATTGACATTCGAAAAGTGACCGACCCTTCTAAAATTAAGGAGTGGGCCCAGTTCCGCTGCGACAATATCACGCGTCTTGTCAATATGATAGCAGAGGCAGTACACCACCAAGGCAAGAAGGTGAGTGCCGATGTTTTCCCCGGACCTGACAGCTATGCCCGCTGGATGGTGAGACAGGAATGGAACAAGTGGAATATCGACGCTTATTTCCCCATGAATTATAACGATTTTTACGAGGAGCCGGCCTCATGGCTGCGGGGTATTGTAGCTGAGGAAGTGAAAAGTGTAGCAGGCAAGAATACTCCGGTTTACAGCGGGTTGTTCATCTGTCATGACTGGCAAAACAAGAAAGCTGTGGTTGATCCGGAAAATTCCGGCTTGTTGCCCTCTGAAATAGAACTGGCTGTCCGGGGCTCAATGGAGTCGGGAGCCAAGGGAGTCTGCCTCTTCACTCCGCAAAGTATGACCGAAGAACATTGGAAGGCACTCCAGAGTGCTATTAAATAATCTACTTATTCTCCACTTCGACACTCAAGTTTTTAAGACGTGACGGAGTGGAGATTTTTCTATTTCCACTACCTTCCCGAGATTTTTCCGCTTCGCAACGAAATCATGACAACTTTGGCATCATTGCTGTCAGTGGTGTGACAATTTTGTCATAATTTGACTTTGGCACGGTTTTGGCTTATGAAAGGGTGATCCATTTGCTTCTGTTTGGAGCATGGGTTTAAACAACAGTCAATATAATAAATCATTAAAATATAAACATTATGACAATCAAACCATTAGCAGACAGAGTTTTGGTGCTTCCCGCACCAGCTGAGGAAAAAGTAGGTGGTATTATCATTCCTGACACAGCTAAGGAAAAACCACAGCGCGGTAAGGTGATCGCTGTTGGCGAGGGCAAGAAAGATGAGCCCATGGTGTTGAAAGCCGGTGACGAAGTGCTCTATGGCAAATATGCAGGCACTGAGATAGAGAATGACGGTGAGAAATATCTGATGATGCGTCAGAGCGATGTACTTGCTGTCGTTGAAGGCTAATTGATTTACATAAACACAAATTTTTTTAAAAACGTTTTATACAATTATGGCAAAGATTATCAAATTCGATACAGAAGCTCGCAACTTGCTTAAGGATGGTGTTGACCAGTTGGCCAACGCAGTTAAGGTAACCCTTGGTCCTAAGGGCCGCAATGTGGTTATCGAGAAGAAATACGGTGCTCCCCAGATCACCAAGGATGGTGTTACTGTAGCTAAGGAGGTTGAGCTCGAGGACAAGTTTGAAAACACGGGTGCCCAGCTCGTAAAGAGCGTGGCTTCGAAGACAGGTGATGATGCCGGCGACGGTACGACAACAGCTACCATTCTGGCACAGAGCATTGTCAATGAGGGCTTGAAGAACGTTGCCGCAGGTGCCAATCCTATGGATCTGAAGCGCGGTATCGACAAGGCTGTGGCTAAGGTTGTAGATTATATCAAGACGAATGCCGAGGTTGTAGGCGACAACTACGACAAGATTGAGCAGGTGGCTACGGTGAGTGCCAACAACGATCCCGAGATCGGTAAACTCCTGGCCGACGCAATGCGCAAGGTTTCGAAGGATGGCGTGATCACCATCGAGGAGAGCAAGAGCCGCGACACCCACATCGACGTGGTTGAAGGTATGCAATTCGACCGTGGCTATCTTTCTGGTTACTTTGTGACCGATCCCGACAAGATGGAGTGCGTGATGGATAATCCTTACATTCTGATCTACGACAAGAAGATCTCCAACTTGAAAGATTTCCTGCCCATCCTGCAGCCCGCTGCTGAGAGCGGCCGCCCATTGCTCGTCATTGCTGAGGATGTAGATTCTGAGGCTCTGACAACATTGGTTGTCAACCGTTTGCGTGGTGGCTTGAAGATCTGCGCTGTGAAGGCTCCTGGCTTCGGCGATCGTCGCAAGGCCATGCTTGAGGATATCGCTGTTCTGACAGGCGGTGTCGTCATCAGCGAGGACAAGGGTTTGAAACTGGAGCAGGCCACACTTGAAATGCTGGGTTCGGCAGAGAAGGTAACTATCACTAAGGACAATACTACAATCGTCAACGGTAGTGGTGACAAGCAGGCCATTAAGGACCGTGTGGCTCAGATCAAGAATGAGATTGCCAACACAACCAGCTCTTACGATAAAGATAAGTTGAAGGAGCGTCTGGCTAAGCTCGCCGGTGGTGTCGCAGTGCTCTACGTTGGTGCCAACTCCGAGGTTGAGATGAAGGAGAAGAAGGACCGCGTCGACGACGCACTCTGCGCAACTCGTGCCGCTACAGAGGAAGGTGTTGTTGTCGGTGGCGGTACCACATACATCCGTGCTCAGGAAGCTTTGGCTGACTTGAAGGGTGACAATGCCGACGAGCAGACGGGTATCAACATCGTTTGCCGCGCCATTGAGGAGCCTCTCCGCCAGATTGTCCACAATGCAGGTGGTGAGGGCGCAGTGGTTGTCAACAAGGTTCGTGAAGGTAAGGGTGACTTCGGTTACAATGCCCGTACCGACGAGTATGAGGATCTCCGCAAGGCTGGTGTGATTGATCCGGCCAAGGTGGCTCGTGTGGCTTTGGAGAATGCGGCCTCGATCGCTGGTATGTTCCTTACCACTGAGTGCCTCATCGTTGACAAGCCCGAGGAGAAGCCGGCAGCAATGCCCGCCGCTCAGCCCGGCATGATGTAATTTGCAACAAGACATCTGAAATTCAATCGTATGTATTAGACAAGGCGTGGTCCAGCAATGGACCACGCCTTTTGCTTTCTCTGACTCTCAACCACCACGCCACCATCTTGTCCACGAGTCATGGGCGACCCACAAGATGATTTCGCCTGTTTTTGCCGTATGTTGTCAAAAACACGCGTTTCTTTTTGCCGTTACGCCAATTTTGTCTATTTTTGCATTATGAAATATCAAATAAACTGGATAAAAGTACTTGTTTTCTTCCTTGTAGCGGGGGGACTGATTTTCATCACGGGCTCTTTCCTCATGT
The DNA here is from genome assembly GCA_900322035.1 of uncultured Prevotella sp. Classification (GTDB taxonomy): domain Bacteria; phylum Bacteroidota; class Bacteroidia; order Bacteroidales; family Bacteroidaceae; genus Prevotella. The sequence continues at coordinate 7,245 of ONYL01000008.1, read as the reverse complement.
CGCTCGGCATCTTCTTATTGCTATTGATCATCGACGGCTTGATAGCCCAATGGCAGAGCAAGAAGGAGTTTGAGAAGAAATGGAAGGAAATGGTGGAAGAAGAGAAGAAACATCACGATGAATAATCTTACAGAACTCTATAAGCAGTGGCGTGGCGAGGCTCCGGCGAGTGTTGAGAAATTGGCCGGGGCAGGAAGTAACCGACAGTATTACCGCTTTGCCGATGGTGATGGAAAAACAGTCATTGGTGTTGTTGGTACCAGCCGCGAGGAGGACCATGCTTTCATCTCACTGGCCCGCCATTTCACGCTGCGCAAATTGCCTGTGCCGGAAGTGTTGGCTGTGAGCGATGACGAGATGCGCTATTTGCAGACCGACCTTGGCCATGTTTCCCTCTTCGATGCCATCAAAGGCGGCAGGGAAGCGGGCGGCCGTTATAACCAAAGGGAACGGCAACTGCTGCTCAAAACGATTCGCGAGCTCCCCAATATTCAAATCCGTGGTGCCCGCGGACTGGATTTCAGCGTCTGTTATCCGCAGCCGGAATTTGATGAGGACAGCGTGCTCTTCGATCTGAATTATTTCAAATATTGCTTTCTTAAAGCCACAGAGCTGGACTTCAATGAGCTCAAGCTCGAGGCCAACTTCCGTATGCTGGCTAAGGATTTGACATCAGAGACGGCCGAGAGCTTTCTCTATCGCGACTTCCAGGCACGCAACGTGATGCTTGATGCCGGGGGGAATCCTTATTTCATCGATTTCCAAGGTGGCCGCAAGGGACCTTTCTATTATGATCTCGCTTCCTTCCTTTGGCAGGCTTCTGCCCACTATTCTTTCAAGCTCCGTCGTGAGCTGGTATTTGAATATTATCAGAGTCTTAAGCAATATACCGAAGTACCCAATGAGCGCCATTTTGTAGAACGGCTCTCGTTGTTTGTACTCTTCCGAACGCTTCAAGTGCTTGGAGCCTATGGCTTCCGTGGCTACTTCGAGCGCAAGCCCCATTTTCTGCAATCCATTCCTCCGGCCATTGACAACCTGCGTGACTTGTTGAAGCTAAATCCCTCGGTGTTTCCTTATCCCTATTTGATGGATTTGTTGAGGCGGCTTACAGAAATGCCACGGTTTGCCCATCAGGAGCCCGTTTTGGCCAAGCGCAAAGATGGTTTTAAGACGACAGACAATCCTCTCTATGCTTCTTATCCGCAAGACGGTCCGGCCACCTTCTCCAAGTACGACGGCAAGGGGCCGCTTGTGGTGCGTGTCTATAGCTTCTCTTATAAGAAAGGGATCCCTGAAGATCCTTCGGGCAATGGAGGCGGATATGTCTTCGACTGTCGGTCCACTCACAATCCGGGCCGATACGAGCCGTACAAGAAGCTCACGGGACTTGATGAGCCGGTCATCCGTTTCTTGGAGGACGATGGAGAGATTATCGATTTCCTAAAACCCGTCTATCAGTTGGCCGACCATCATGTGGCTCGCTATATCCAACGGGGATTCACCAGTCTGATGTTCTGCTTCGGCTGCACCGGCGGTCAGCACCGCAGTGTCTACATTGCCCAGCACTTGGCCGAGCATATCAGTCAAAAATTTGGTGTGGAGGTACATGTCTTCCATCGTGAACAACATATTTCTCAGACTTTTCCTGCTCATCCCGTAGGCACTGCGCCTGAATGATTCTTAAAGATAGCAGGGGCTAAAGTTGACAAGCGATTTCAGTAATCACCGGTGCAGTCGACAACAATTGTGGTTTTAGGGCTTATTGGATATTTCCACGGGTTTGTGGTGAGAGATTTTTAGGATCTCCTATATATAATATCATCCGACTTCGTCAATGCGACATCATCCATCAGCCCGCCAAAGATCGGTAGCCTAAAGAGTAGAAAATATCTCTTTCCGTTTTCATTCCTCTTGAGAATAATAAGGCAATCGCCACACGATGCTGTAGCAGTCGCCACGAAAGTTCCGCAAGCATTATAATCTAAGTCTGAACGTGGTGATCTTGTTGTCGCCGTAGGGTAACAGAACCAAAGAACCATTGCTCATGCGCATGATTTGCCGGGAAAGAGAAAGGCCTATGCCGCTGCCCTCGTTTTTTGTCGTGAAAAAAGGAATGAAGATGTGTGGGGCTACATCTGAAGGTATCGGAGAGCCATCGTCGGTAACATCAATGACAACCGACTCATCGCTGTCGGAGAAGGCGTGCAGGCCTATATGTTGACCTGTGACAGTTGCTTCGGCTGCGTTTTTCAGCAGATTGCTTACCACACGGGCGATGAGGCTTTCGTCGGCATAGACCAAAAGGTCTTTTGGCTGACAATTGATACTGATGGTTACTCCTTTCTCCACTAAAGGCTGGACCTGCAATGCCATGCGGTCAAGGAAGGGCTTCACATAGAACAACTTTGGCTTGGGCGTGGGGACATGCGTAAACTTCCGGTAGTTGCCGACAAACTTTACCAGGTCTCTACTGGTCTGGAAGATTGTCTCGATACCTTTTTGCTGTTCGCCCGTGGCTGTTGGTAGCAATGCCTCGCTCAGCGAGATGACTGGAGTCAGCGTATTCATTATCTCATGGGTCATCACGCGAATCAGTCTCACCCATGCATCAATCTCTTGATTGGTCAGTTCGTTGTAGATGTCGCTCACGGTCACGATGTTGACGCGCTTGTGATTGATCGTGGCAGTCGTTTCGTGCACTGAGAAATTATTGATTTGATCTTTCACTTGGTTGATATGGGTGATCGCGTCTCGCTTCAGCAGTTTCCGAGCGGCAGCATTGCATCGCAGAACAAGCCCCCTCTCGGCGTCAACCACCATCACTCCAGTATCAACGGCGTTGAGAACCAGTTCGAAATATTTCTCCTTTTCTATCTGTTCATCACGTGCATGCTGAAGGATTTCTTTGATGCGATTGAGTGTGGCATTGATGAACCGATTGTCGCTGCTGCCTTCTGAAAATCGGAAAGCATAGTCGCCATTGTCGATGGCTTGAAAAAGAAAAGCTATTTTGTGAACTATATTGACATTGCGAAGCCACAATAGGATGATGGCAATGATCAACATGATGATGAGGCAGCCGGCTGCGATCAGCAATACTGTTGTGTTCATAAGCGGGATGAAGGCCTAAAGATTGTACTTCTTCATTTTATTATACAGGGTTTGTCGGGAGATGCCTAATTGGGCAGCTACATGCGAAAGGTTGCCGTCGCATTGTCGAATGGCTTTGGCAATCATGTCGCATTCCATGTCATCGAGCCTTTGGATAGAATTTTGCTGAGTATTTTGGGAGGCGGTCGTATTGCTGCTTTCAATTTCAGAAGGTTGTATGGTGCAGCCATCGCAAAGTATTACGGCCTTCTCGACGGCGTGCTGCAATTCACGGATGTTTCCGTACCATGGCAACCGACAGATTCTCTCTTCAGTCTCTGGTGCAAACTGCAAGTCCTTCTTATTGTAGATGTCCGCGTAGCGGGAGAGAAAGTGATGAGCATAGGCTAAGATGTCGCCTTTTCGTTCTCTGAGGGGCGGCAAGTGAAGATGAATGGTGTTGATGCGATAGAGCAGATCTTCGCGGAATTCGCCGTTCCTCACTTTTTCTTCAAGATTACAATTGGTAGCACAGACTACGCGCACGTCCACAGGTATCGACTTGCTGCCACCCACAGGCACGATTGTCCGCCGCTGTAGGACCGTGAGCAGTTTGGCCTGCAGTGAATAGTTGAGGTTGCCAATCTCATCGAGAAAGACAGTACCGCCGTCGGCCAGCTCAAACTTGCCGGGCTTGTCGGCTTTGGCGTCGGTGAAGGCTCCTTTCACGTAGCCGAAGAGCTCACTCTCGAACAAAGTCTCAGTGATGGCTCCCATATCAACGGGCATCAGCTGCCGGTCGGCGCGCTTAGATAAACGGTGAATCTCTTTTGCCAGCATTTCCTTGCCTGTTCCGTTTTCTCCTGTGATGAGAATGTTTGCGTCGGTGGGGGCAACCTTCTCTACCATCTCCTGGAGCTTGGCCATGACGGGAGATGAGCCCCAAATCATACCCGATGGAGAATTGGTCGCGGCTTTTTCTCCCTTGGCTTTCTTGCAGGCATTGGTTAATGTCTGAATAAGTTTCTTGTTGTCGAAAGGCTTGACGATGAAATCGATCGCCCCGTCCTTGATGCCTGTCACAGCCAACTGGATATCGGCATAGGCTGTGAAAAGCACCACGGCGGTACTTGGTTGCATTCGCTTGATTTCGCGCAACCAGTAAAGCCCCTCATTGCCGTTGTTGACACCACTGTGGAAATTCATGTCGAGCAGCACCACGTCGGGATGATCCTCCCTTATCCGCGTGAGCAGTCCTGATGGACTGGTCATGCAGATGATGCGCTCAAAGGTGTTCTCAGTAACCATCTTCACAGTCGTGAGAATATTGCGGTTGTCATCAACGATAAGTAGTGTGCCATGCTTCATTTTGCTTGATCGTGCTATATGTTTACTGCTTCAATCCTTTTATCATTTTGCCTACAAGGTATATCCTGCGGTTGTGCTGTGTAACAAGCACGGCCGATAAGGCATAACTCCCCCGTAAGCTTACTTGACACAAAAGTAACGAATAATCGCTGCACTGACAAATTCTTGAGCTACTTTTTATGATGCTTCTGTCGCACGGGCAATATTCTCTTGATTGTCTTTCGTGTCTAATTCTTATACACCAACTGTCCAATTATTATACAGTTGGATAATAGCTTGTTTTTGCATAAGTCTGAAATACAGTAGATTACGTTTTTGGCATGGCTTTGGCTATATATTTCATGTATGAAAACGAGACACATCATCATCATTATCATGGGTCTGCTTGCAGGCCTTGGTGCTCACGGCCAGGAGGCGTGGACGCTCGACCATTGTATGGCCTACGCCCAGGAGCATGCTACCGAAGTGAGGCGGCAGAAACTGGAACAGAAACAGCGGCGGGCCGACTATCGGGCGTCCTTGCTCAATTTCCTGCCCAGTGTTTCGGCTGAAGCTACGGGGCAGTACAGCTGGGGACGAAACATCGACCCGGAAACCAATACCTATAATAATGTGACGACGTTCAATAATTATTATCAGGTCGGTGCTTCGGTGACACTTTTCGATGGTGGCGCCACTTGGAATGCTTTCCGCCAGGCACGTCTTGACAGAACTGCGGCCCAGTCGTATGTCGACAAAGCCAGGGACGACGTTGCTATGGGGGTGATGGCAAAATATGTGGATGCTGTCTATACGCAGCGTTGTATTGGCCTTACTGAGGAAAAGTTGCGTGGTTCCCGAGCACTCTTAGTCAAGACGCAGCGTATGTTTGAGTTGGGTGAAAAGAGCCGCCCCGACGTGGTGCAAGTACAGAGTCAGGTGGAAGAAGATGAATACAATTTGCTCCACCAGCGCAATCTCGCCGAAAAGGCTTTGGCCGACTTGAAGACGGCTATGAACTATCCCGCTGCCGACACCCTCGTTGTTGCCGGTTTGCCCGTCGATGTCGCTGTTGCCTCCATATTGCCAGCAAGCCGCCAGGCGTGTGACAGTCTGATGGCTCACGGTTTCTTTCTTGCCGACAGGCCTGCTGTCGTCGCAGCCGAGGCTGAGGCCGAGCGGGCACGATTGGCATGGAAGATACAACGTGCGTCACTCATGCCCAAACTTACATTAGGCGGAGGAGTGGCTACCAATTATTATAAAAACCTTTCATCGGGCGGGCGGGCTGACGGTTTCGGTTCCCAGTTCCGTAACAATATGGGTGAGTATGTCTATCTCTCTCTTACCATTCCCATTTTCAACCCATCGGCAAGGAACAAGGTCTTTAGGGCCAAAACCGACTGGCAGAAAGCCCGCCTTGATGTGGAGGCCGCCCGCCGCAAGCAACACGATGATGCCCTGCAGGCAGTGCTTGACTATAGGGGCTATGCACGTGAGGTGGTACAGTTGGAGCGAAAAGTGGCTTCCGACTCACTGGCCCACCATCTTTCTTATCGGAAGTATGAGGAAGGGATGCTCAGCGTTTTCGACCTGCACACGGCCTCACAAAACTTGTTGCAAAGCCGACTGCTGCTCTTGCAAAGTGAGATGCTGCTGGCACTGAAGGCCCGGCTCGTCAACTATTACATCACTGGAGAGTTAGGAGAGTTAGGAGTTAGAAATTAGGAGTTAACACACAAATATTTATGTATTGGCCGTGGATAGGTGGGGGCCTGATGATCGCGGCCCTGTTGGTCTGGCTCGCCATAGGCAATTTCACCTCAACACTGCAAGTCGATACGCGCGGGCTGAGCATTGCTACCGTTGCCGACGCGCAGTTCGACGATTATGTCAGTCTCGACGGCAATGTGGTGCCTATTCAGGTGGTACAGATTTCGCCCGAAGAAGGTGGCGTGGTTGTGGGGAAGGTCGTCGATGAAGGCTCAAGAGTTCACAAGGGCGACGTCATCGTCAGGCTGAGCAACTCCAACCTCGACCTCGAAATCCTCAATGCTGAGAGCGAGCTGGCCGAGAAGCAGGACATGCTGCGCAACACGCAGCTCTCCATGGAGCAGGATCAGCTCAACAACCGAACGGAGGCCGCGCAGCTTGCCATGGACGAACAGACCAAGAAACGGGCGCTAAACCATCAGGCGACCTTGCAAAAGGAGCAACTCAACTCACGCGAGGACTATCTCAAGGCCAAGGAAGACTATGAGTTGGCCGTGGAGAAAAACCATCTCATCCGACAGAGGCTCAGCAAGAGTGCGCAGATGCGGCGGGCACAGATGGAGCAGATGAGCGATAACCTGGCCTCCATGCAGCGCAATGTGGAACTCGTCAGGCAGCGTAAGGCTAAGCTCGACGTACGTTCTTCCATTGATGGTGAGGTGGGACTGCTCGACGTGGAGTTGGGACAGAGCATCACGCCGGGACAGAAGATTGGTGTTATCAACGACCTTAGCGACTACAAGGTGGAGGCGCAGGTAGATGAGCACTACATCGACCGCGTGCACAGCGGACTCGCCGCCACGTTCACGCAGAACGGCAGGACCTACCGCCTTGAGGTACGCAAGGTTTATCCCGAGGTGCACGAAGGCCGCTTCAAGATTGACTTCGTCTTCCATGGCGACCGTCCACAGAACATCCGTACGGGACAAACCTACTACATCGACCTGCAGCTTGGCGAGTCGAAGAAGGCCATCATCATCCCCAAGGGTACGTTCTACAGCACCACCGGCGGCTCATGGATCTTCGTGCTCG
>ONYL01000057.1 GCA_900322035.1 uncultured Prevotella sp. | reverse complement strand
GACGGCATAGCTAATACCGCAGTGATAGAGCTTATGGGTAACAGCCAACGCATTCAGGCTTGCCTCTATATCGCGCAGACTATTCTTATCAGCATATTGAGCCAGGCCATAACCAGCAACTGGTCATGGCAGGTGAGGTTTCTCACCCTGTAATTGCCTCTGTACTTGGCAACAATATCATTGAATTCCCTACGAGGTATGAACTGCATAATCTGTGCGAATACGTTCTTTCCGAAATTCATGTAACACGCTTCTTTGATAAAGACTGCAAAGTTAGTCAATTCAAATCGTGTACAAGAAATATCGAGTCTAAATCATTATATTTTAATAACTTATATTTAAATCGTATCGTTTTAACGGGACATTAGTGAGATTATTTAGGTAATACCTGTCTACCGATTGCACTTCTATGTTGAACTTGCCAAAAAGGCCAGCCATGCACACGCATAGCTGACCTTTTAGAGGCATATTATTCAACGGGCGGGATCAATCTTCTGTATCAAGATCGCTTGAAGAAAAGCCTTCCTCCAAAAACTTTTTCGTGGCACGCAGCTGATGACGCATATTGCTCAGCAACTGCTGGCTCTCCTGCAAGAGATTCAAGTAGACAACAGAAATCTTTAGCAGTCTATTGTCGTTGAAGCCCTGCATCCGGTCGATGTGCTTCTTACGAATCTCGCTAAGCAGGTCCTTCATGTTGTCGGCTTTCTCCAACACAGAGCGGTAATTGTCAAAATCGCTCGTGGTGATGATGTCCTCGGTCTGCTTGAGCAGGTCGTTGATTCCACGACGCACAGGCTCATACTCGGCGATATAGGTTTGTGGCAGTGGGTTGAAACTATTGTCGACATGCTCTTTGATGGGCTCAAGCATACGAATCATGCTGTAGATATACTGCTGATCGGCATTGAGGGCGACATGGAACCAAGTGTTTCTCTCCATGGCTATCCGCTCGGGAGCTCGCCGCAGAACGAGCAGTTCCTGACGACGGATGACTCTCAACTTGTCTTTTTCCCTGCGAAGATCGCGATTCACCTGACTCAAGTAGCGCGGACGGTTGTCCTCAAATCCATCGATCACCTTGTTGTATTCATCGAAAGCAAACCGGGTCATATCGCTCTGATTGCTCTTGAAGTGTTTAGTGAGCAGATCCCAAACGATATCCTTGTCCTTTGTGCGCATCATCAACTGGAACATGTCTTCCTTGTTTTCCTTGGATTTCTTGTTGAATTTGCGGTTACTACGGATAAGCATGACAACAACGAGGCACATCAGGATGACTTTCACAATGATGCCACCATACCACATCATTCCACACACTAAGAAACAGACCAGGAAAGCCACAGCGGCTGTGATAAACCATCCACCAATCACAGACAAAACGCCCGACACGCGATAAACGGCGCTCTCACGTCCCCAAGCCCGGTCGGCCAAACTGGAACCCATTGCCACCATAAAGGTTACATAAGTAGTTGACAGGGGCAGGCCATGGTTGGTGCCAAAGGTGATTAGCATGGAAGCCAACACCAGGTTGACGGCAGCGCGAACAACATCGAAAGCGGCTCCGTTGTCAAGCTCTACGTCATTTTTGTCAAAGCGCGAGTCGATCCAGTGGGCCATCTTTTGAGGCGTGTGGGTGGACACGAAATCATTGGTATACTGCGAACCGCGTACAAGGGCACGTGCGGGCAAAGAGGAACCGAACTTTTCATCTCCCTCTTCCTGCCGGCTGAGATCAACAGATGTCTTGATCACGTTGCGCGCCTTCTTTGAAGTGGCCATGGCAACGATCATAATCACACCTGCCATCAGCAGATAGAGACCCGGAGACTTAGCACTCTCCATCAACGAATTCATCATAAACTGGTCGGGAGCCGCCCCATTGCTGTTGGCCATGTAGTCCTGATAGGAATCGAGACCGGCCAAGGGCACACCAATAAAGTTGACAAGGTCGTTTGACGCGAACGACATGGCCAGACCGAAAGTACCCATCAGAACGATGAACTTGAATACGTTGATCTTGGCCAAATACATCACCTCCATGAGAATCACCGACCCAATAAAGGTGTAGATCATCAGCATGTTGATATTGTCGTTGATGTAGTCACGCACATCAGCGGGGATATAAGGCGACTTGCCAAAACCTTTCAAGAAAATAAAATAAGAAAGGGCCGTGAAAGCGATACCACCAAAGATGGCAATGCTGTAGCGTGAATGCTTTTGATAATTGAACGTGAAAACCAAACGCGCTATCCATTGTACGATTGCACCGAAAAGAAAAGCCACGACCACCGATGCGAAAATGCTGAAAATCATTTTCCCGGCCATGGCTGAGTTGATGAGATCGGCCATCTGGACGTTGGGATCCTGAGAAATCAGGATGCCCGCCATACAGAAAGTACCGCCCAAAAGCTCAAACACGAGGGAAATCGTTGTTGACGTCGGCATTCCCAATGTGTTGAAAACATCGAGGACGATCACATCGGTAACCATTACCGCAAGGAATACCGTCATTACTTGCTGAAAAGTATAATGGTCTGGCACCAGTACTCCGTGACGGGCAACGTCCATCATTCCCGTCGACATCACAGCTCCCAACACCACACCGAAAGAGGCTATGATGAGCACGGTGCGAAACTTGGCCACCTTGGCACCTATAGCCGATTGGAGGAAATTCACCGCATCGTTGCTGACGCCGACAAACAAGTCGAAAACAGCAAGCACCAGCAGGAATATCACAATGATTAGATAAATAGAACCCATTGTTTTGTTGATTTAATTATTTTCATGGCGCAAAGGTAGAAGTTAGCTATTACAGGTAGATTAAACACATATTACAATAAGGTTACAACCCAAAGCGGATCAACAAAACAAAAGCATTGTTTCCCTTATCAAAATCCAGTAAAATCCCAGCAAGCACGCTAAACGTTTGTTAACAACGAAAATCCTAATAAATGAGGATAAAACCATGGTAAAAGAAAAATTTTGGCTAAAAAAATATTTAAAATAGCCTTCTCGGGCTTAATTTGTGTTTCAAATTCATGGGATATATTTAAATAAAAACTAAATTTGAAAACGAAACCAAATCATTCTCCTATGACCGTTCATCAATTATGGAATGAGCTAAAAAGAGCGACGAACCAATTCGTCCTGTCACTTTCCTATTTGCAGAAAGTGCTGTTGACCGTAGGTTGCGGTACACTTTTCGGTTTGTTGTTATATTTTGCTTATCTGCTGAGGATGCCCGATTATCTCGGCAACTCACCGGCGGCATGTGTCAACTGCCATGTGATGACTCCATATTATGCTACATGGATGCATTCCTCCCACGCACGTAACACCAACTGCAACGATTGCCACGTGCCGCATAACAATATAGCGAACAAGTATTTCTTCAAGGCCAAGGATGGTATGGGGCACGTCTTTATGTTTCTCACCCGGCAGGAACATCAAGCCATCAAGGCCAAGGAGGCAAGCGCCGAGGTGATCATGGACAACTGCATACGCTGCCACAGGCAGCTCAACCAAGAATTTGTCAAGACTGGACGCATCGACTATATGGAGGCGAAGCGTGGCGAGGGACACGCCTGCTGGGACTGCCATCGGGATGTACCCCACGGAGGTATGAACTCGCTGGCCAGCACGCCGGGAGCACAGGTACCTCTTCCACCCTCACCCGTACCGGAATGGCTGCATGGACTCATGAGCTCAAAAAACTAAATAACGCAAACTAAAAAACGATAAAGATATGGCTAAGCAATTAAAACGTTGGCAAGGATGGCTGTTGTTCTTCGGAGTGATGGTTGTCGTGTTTGTATTGGGAATGACGGTTTCCTCTTTGATGGAGAGGAGAGCGGAAGTGGCATCGATCTTCAACAACCGAAAGGTGAAAATGGACAGCATCGAGGTGGACAACCAAAAATTCAAGGAGGACTTCCCCTTGGAATACGAAACATGGGCACAAACCTCCGACACCACTTTCGAAAGCGAGTTCAACGGCAGTCAGAAAAAAGACGTGCTGGCACAGCGGCCTGAAATGGCTATCTTGTGGGCAGGCTATGCCTTCTCTTGGGATTACAACTCGCCTCGCGGACACCGCCACGCCTTGGAAGACCTACGTGAGATTCTGCGTACGGGTGCCCCCGGCGTGACTCCCGGCAAAGAGCCTCAACCCGGAACGTGCTGGACTTGCAAAGGCCCCGATGTGCCAAGACTCATGGCCCAAATGGGACCCGCGGCTTTCTACCAGGCCAAATGGTCAGACTGGGGCAACCAAATGATGAATACTGTGGGATGCGCCGACTGCCATGACCCGAAAACCATGGACTTACGACCAGCTCGCCCGGCCCTCTATGAGGCATGGCAACGCAGAGGCATGGATGTAAAGAAAGCTTCTCACCAAGAGATGAGGTCGTTGGTGTGCGCTCAATGCCACACGGAATACTATTTCCAAAAAGGCACCAACTACTTGACCTTCCCGCAAGACAGTGGCGTCACTGTGGAAGCCATGGAGAAATACTACGACAAGATTGGATTCTATGATTATATCCACGCCCTCAGCCGGACGCCGATTCTCAAGGCACAGCATCCGGGCTATGAACTCTCACAGATGGGCATCCACTATCAGCGCGGTGTGTCGTGTGCCGACTGCCACATGCCTTACATCACCAAGGGAGGCATAAAGTACACCGACCATCACATCATGAGCCCACTGGCCCACATCGACCGCACTTGCCAGACTTGCCATCGCCAAGATGCCGAGACTTTGAGACAGAACGTTTATGAGCGGCAGCGCAAGTGCAATGAGATTCGCGACAGAGTAGAGAAAGAATTGGCCGCCGCACACATTGAAGCCAAGTTTGCCTGGGACAAGGGTGCCACTGAGGCCGAGATGAAACCGGTGCTCGACCTGCTGCGCAAGAGCCAGTGGCGCTGGGACTTTGCTGTAGCATCCCACGGAGCCAGTTTCCATGCTCCTCAAGAGGTGACACGAATCCTTGGGCACAGCCTCGACTTCGCACAGCAGGCACGTCTGCGCATCTCTAAAATCCTTGCCCGCCACGGTTACTTCGGCGATGTGCCATTACCCGACATTTCTACAAAGGCGAAAGCCCAGGCGTATTTGGGACTGAACATGAATCAGAAAGTTGGCGACAAGCAGAAATTCCTGAACACCATAGTTCCCGCGTGGGTGAAGCAGGCTAAGGCTGCTCACCGCGCTGTAGAAATGTAAACGCTGATATGATGTGGAAAAAACCTTGGTCCCTTAAAGAGGGATTCACCATTGGAGCAGGCCTGATCGTGGCAGGCCTGCTCCTGCAGTTTACGGCTGGAAGCATCGTGTGGGAGGTGATGACCTTCCCCGTAAATGTTGTTTTTTTAGCTATATTCCTCGTGAGCTGCGCTCTTGTCTATGGTCTGCGCAATCAAGTCTATGGGTTCCGTTTTCTCTCGTCCTACGCTTCAGCCGTACCCTGCCTGGTCTACACTGTGGCCCTCACCATCGTGATGGGCCTTACCAGACAGCTACCAGCTGAAATGCCGGTCGCCGATCCCTTGGGACTTAGCCACATGCTGTCGTTCTGGCCCTTCGTACTCATCTATCTTTGGATGGCCATCATTCTTTCCCAAGTGGCCCTTCACAGCATTTTCCATTTTCGTATGTGCAAATGGCCCACAGCAGCGTTTCACGTCGGACTACTCGTCATCCTTCTTTGTGCTACGCTTGGCAGTGCCGACATGCAGCGGCTGAAGATGACCATCAGCAAAGACGCACCAGAATGGAGGGGTATCGATAACAGTGGAAAAATTCACGAACTACCCATCGCCATTCAGCTACTCGACTTCATAATTGAGGAATATGCCCCGCGGCTTCTACTCGTAGACAACGATTCGGGAGCTGTGGTAAAAACAGAAAACCTGATGGGATGGCAAGTGAGGAAGCTGAAGGTCATCAACGAGGCTGCGCCGATGATGGCAAAAGACACTACATATTACGTAAATTGGCGCAATGAAGGCAATGTAAAAGCCTGGCTAATCAGAGCTACATCTCCCGACGGAAAACTCGTACGACAAGGATGGATCACGTGTGGAAGCTACCGTTTTCCAATGCAGCTACTGAAATTGAACAAAAACTATAGTATTGCCATGGCTGAGCCAGAACCGTCACGCTATCTATCCAAGGTACAGATCCTCACCAAAACGGGCAAGAACATCATCACCGACATCGAGGTGAACCATCCTTTCGATGTCGATGGATGGAAAATTTACCAGTACTCCTACGATGAGAAGATGGGACGATGGAGCGCTATCAGCGTACTCGAACTTGTTGCCGACCCGTGGTTGCCCTATGTATATATCGGCATCTTCCTATTAGCCTTGGGTGCGGTGGGAATGTTCCTCACCAGCAAGGGAAACAAAAAAACTCAGCCCCAAACAGAGAAATAAAAAAAGATGATCTGGAATTATTTTATCATATTTTCTTTAGTTGCCGTTGTTTTCTGGGCGGCCGGTTCTTACTCCGCTTGGAAAGATAGACGCATGACAGCCATCGTAACCACCGCCTGTGGCCTTTGCGTATTTTTCGCCTTTATCCTTTTCTTATGGATCAGCCTCCAGCGGCCCCCTCTCCGAACGATGGGCGAGACGCGGCTATGGTATGCCTTCTTCCTGCCCTTGGCCGGCGTGATGGTCTACACCAGGTGGCGCTATCGGTGGATTCTATCGTTCAGCACCCTTCTGGCCATCGTGTTTATCTGTATCAACATTCTCAAACCAGAAATCCACAGCAAGAGCCTCATGCCTGCCTTGCAGAGTCCCTGGTTTGCCCCACACGTCATCGTTTACATGTTTGCCTATGCCCTATTCGGTGCCGCCACCATGATGGCTGCATATTTATTGATTTTCAAGAAGGCAAAGCCGAGGGAATTGGAAATCAATATCACTGATAACCTCGTAGATGTTGGTTTCAGCTTTATGACCCTTGGCATCCTGATGGGGGCTTTATGGGCCAAGGAGGCTTGGGGACACTATTGGAGCTGGGACCCAAAGGAAACATGGGCAGCAGTATCGTGGTTCTCCTATCTTGTCTATATCCATTATCGTCGCTATCCCCTATCGAAATTTAGTATCGCCCTTTGGATTCTTATTATCAACTTCATCATCTTACAGATGTGCTGGTGGGGCGTAAACTATCTTCCATCGGCGCAAGGAATGAGCATTCACACCTATAATATGAATTAGAAAACACCTACATGAGTCAAAAAAAATTGGAAACCACTCTGCCTACATCATCCTATTTTTTAATAACTTTGCGGTCGAATCTCAATTTCAAACTATTCTTATAAGGTAGTTGCTCATCAATAATGAAACATAGAAAAAGGACACATTATGCACAAATCCTTCTTATTAACCCTGCTTTTCCCCTTGCAGATTCTTCCGGGTATGGCGCAATCTGCCATCAAAATGGTAGTAGGCACCTACACTGACGGCACGAGCCGTGGCGTCTATTCTTTTGTTTTCGACCAAGTCAAAGGCATAGCCCATGCTCTTGACACGCTGAATATCAGCAATCCTTCATTTCTTACTATCAGCCAGAATGGCAGCCGCATCTATGCCGTGAGCGAGAACAGCGACTCCACAGCAGCCGTCAATGCCATCCGGTTCGACAGCCGGTCCGGCAAGATGCAGCTCATCAACAGCCAGTCCACCAAGGGTGCAGATCCTTGCTACGTGTCGACAAACGGACGGATCCTGCTCACAGCCAATTACTCCGGGGGCTCTCTAAGCATTTTCCCGCTCGCCAAAGATGGATCAGTGCTACCAATGTCGCAACAAATCAAGGGGACGACCGCATCGTCAGATATGCCACAGCAATCCACAGCCCACATTCATTGCGCCCAGTTCTCACCAAGCGGACAGGAAGTGCTCGCTACAGACTTCAGTGCCAATCGGCTCATCCGCATGACACTCCACCAAGGCACGGCACTCTCCTCCCCTACGACAGCCGCCCTAATGCCCAAAAATTCCGGTTGTCGCCATTTTGTTTGGAGCAATGACAATAAATATTGCTACGTCATCAGTGAACTTTCAGGAGCAGTAACCGTGCTGAGAAACACCCCTGGCCTTATGCCAGTTGTCCAACAGATCCAAAGTGATTCTGTCGGTGGACATGGCTCAGCAGATATCCACCTCTCACACGACGGGCGTTTTCTTTATACCACCAACCGACTTGTTGACGACGGAATCTCCATCTTCGCAGTTGACAAAGAATCGGGAAGACTAAACAAAATAGGTTACCAACCAACAGGCATACATCCACGTAATTTCAACATCACACCCAACGGCCGTTTCCTACTTTGTGCCTGCCGCGACAGCGGTGTCATACAAGTTTTCCTTATTGATTCCGCCAGCGGTCTCCTCCACGACATCCATCAGGACATAAAGATCGACAAGCCCGTCTGCATCCAATTCTTTTAATTTTGTGACTCTGCCGAAGTACAAGTGCGTGTCCACACACACAGGAAGGCGCACGTTCGCCACCCTCCTGTCTCTAAAGGGATGCCCCATGGAGCGGATAGCCATGATGATGGGGTCACATCAACGGGAATACGCCCAATGTCGCAATGACTGCGGGGTATATATGCGCGAGAAAGAAAATCAGCAAGGGAGTCCTTGCAATGTTCAAATAAACTTGAAAGTTAGGGTTACATATTAAAAAAAATGACCCCATATGGGGGGAAAAAAACTTGCTCCACTTCAAATCATTTTTTGAGTGGCATCAGAAGCGCCATAAATACGACGCCAGGAACGTACAGGTAAACGTTGAGCTGGACGGAGAGCTACATGAGGTCGAACAGGTATACTACGACAAAGACGACATGTCCATCCACATCGTAGCTTCGCACGACACGATACCAGAGCCGAGCTACACGCCCCTGTGGCACATCAAGCAGGGAATCAGGATCATGAACGAGCCAAAAAGGGGAAAGGAGGAAAACGATGGTGACGCTGGGTGATTTCAACTACGCCTACTTGGCCGGAAGACTACTCGACGGTGAGAACGGAGAGGACATGTACAGCGTAGTGTGCGACATCCGCTCGCTGGCGGACTTACTCGGCACTACACCTGTAGACGACATGATACGAGATATTCCTGACAGCCTTGAGGGGCGAGGCAGGGATAACTTCCGCAAGGACTGCTCGGACGTCAGAAAAATTGTCTGCAACAGGCTCGACAGGAAGGACTACGACCTCCTTGAGATGTTCTGCCATGACTGGGAGAACTACAAGGAGGAAATGGAAGACAATTCTGAAGATTAACTCAAATCTTATTTTTATTGGTTAAGAGATGGCATCCATTTTGGGATGAATCTCATTTGTTAACGATTTTAACTAAAAAGTTACCGAACTATTGATAAAAAATATCGAAAAAAATTTGGCCTTCTAATAAAAAATGCCTACCTTTGCACTCGCTTAATAAGAGAGCAGGTACAAACATTACCATTGGAGAGATGGTAGAGTGGTCGATTACAACGGTCTTGAAAACCGTCGTACCGAGAGGTACCGGGGGTTCGAATCCCTCTCTCTCCGCTGAACATAATTTACAAGAAAAGTAGATTTAGTCAAAAAAATCACTAAGTGCCGTAAAATCACTGATTTACGGCACTTTTTGTTTCTCCACCATTCTGATTTGACCCTCTAAAAAGCCTAATTGTGGTCCCATTGTGGTCCCATTTTGGCTACAGATATGTTACAGAAAACGAGAGGGGTCAAAAATTGTAGCCAAAAGCCCTAATTTGACCACAATCTGACCCAAATTAGACCACAACAAAATTGTTGAAAATCAGTCGCTTATGTCTAACTTTGCACACGGAGAGATTTCCGGATTTGAAGTCGGGTACCTGTGGATTCTTCTGTAGCCAACAAGGCTTTTAGAGTACCTTCTACCCACTCTGCCGGTCTCGATGTTGCACATTAAATTTTATAAGATTATGAGACGAGCGTTTAAGTCAGTTTTCTACATTCGTGGAAACTATGTGAACAAGGAAGGCAAAAGTGCCATCATGATCCGTATCTGCCTTGACGGCAACCGAATCAACGTTGGTACGACTGGTATCTGT
>ONYL01000020.1 GCA_900322035.1 uncultured Prevotella sp. | reverse complement strand
GCAAAGATACACAAAATATCTCAACTTTCTATCGTGTAGTTACGATATTTGGCTGATTGGATGGGCTTGCCCCAGCCACGGAACTTTTCCGATGGGCCCTTTATTAGTGATAAAAAAGAAGAAGAGTTTGTGAGAACAATGAAAGCTTACAAACAACTGATGAAGGTGTTCCAAGTAATAGACTATAAGGCTTGTGCTACTTCTGCCATGCGCGATGCTAAAAACAGTAAGCAGGTGTTGAAACATATTACTGAGAAAACAGGTTTAAAATTGATAATAATCTCTGGCGACGAAGAGTCTCAAATCATATATGATATTCATTTATCTCAAATCCAGGATAGCAACAACTATCTTTACGTAGACGTTGGAGGTGGTAGCACTGAAATAACATTCATATCAAAAGGGCTGCGTATTATGAGCCATTCTTATAATATCGGTACTGTGAGATTGCTTAATGATGCAGTTAAAACAGATGAGATCAACCATATCAAAGAAGAACTTAAGCGTGTCACCGACGATTATAAAGACATAACTATCATCGGCAGTGGTGGTAACATAAACAAACTTTATCGTATAGCCAGCAAGAGAGATAAATTGGTTGATACACTACCCGTCCAAACACTTGTCAAACTTCACGATAGGTTGTCGAAACTGAGTCTTGAAGAGAGAATGGATGTTTTCAATATGAAGCCGGACAGAGCAGACGTTATTGTCCCAGCAGCAGAAATTTTCATGATGATTGCTCAAAGTGTTGGAGCCAAATACATAAAAGTCCCAAATGTTGGACTTGCTGATGGTTTGATCAACGATATGGCCCAAAAATTCATGAATAATAATCACACTTTTGAATAAATCAGAATTACCAAAAAGCAATAGTCCGGAAATTTTGGACTGTTGCTTTTTACTACTGGTACTATTAAAAGTTCAATCTTATCTTTCATATAACAGACGGATTAAGAAAAATATCCTTTAAAAGTAAAAAACAGAACCTAAAAGGATATTTTCTCAGATTATTTATTTAACTTTGCTGTACGTAAACCAACTAAACACCTTTGAATATGTTTACAGATCAAGACAAACAACAAATTGAAGGAAGAGGGATGACGCTGGGGCAAGTTGAGAAGCAATTGCAACAATTTGTTACTGGCTTCCCTTATTTGAAACTACAATCAGCGGCATCAACCCAAAATGGTATTTTTGTAGCTTCTGAAAACGACGTAAAGCACTTTGTTGAACTTTGGGAGAATTACAAGAAAGAAGGCCACGTTGTGACTAAATTTGTCCCAGCATCAGGTGCCGCAAGCCGAATGTTCAAAAATATGTTTGCATTTCTTACGGCAGAGTATGATGTGCCAACTACAGATTTTGAGAAAGAATTCTTCAACAATATTGACAAGTTTGCTTTTTTTGAATCTCTTGACGCACAATGTGTGAAGAATGAGAAGGAAAGCATCAACAGGCTGATAGCTGAGGGTAAATACAAAGTTGTCGTCTCTAATCTTTTGGAAAAGCAGGGCCTTAATTATGGACAGTTGCCAAAAGGATTGCTTCAATTCCATAAATATGAGGAGGGGGTTCGCACGCCTATGGAGGAGCATCTTGTAGAAGCGGCCTTATATGCTTCTGCAAATGGCGTGGCAAATGTCCATTTCACTGTCTCTCATGATCATCTTGCCCTCTTTCAGAAAATGGTCAACGAGAAGATAGGAAAGTATGAGAATAAGTTTGGAGTGAAATACAACATCTCTTTCTCCGAGCAGAAACCTAATACAGACACTATTGCAGTCAATCTCGATAATACACCATTTCGCAATGATGATGGCACCTTGTTATTCCGCCCCGGTGGCCATGGAGCCCTAATTGAAAACTTGAATGATTTGGATTCAGATGTTGTGTTTATCAAGAACATAGACAATGTCGTTCCAGACAGACTTAAAAAAGATACTGTGATTTACAAGAATGTCTTGGCTGGCATTCTCGTGAAAGTACAGCAGCAGGTTTTTGAATATTTGAAGAGACTTGATAGTTGTAATTGTAGCATTGACGAACTGACAGATATGCTTAAATTCGTTCGGCAGACACTGTGTGTCACCAATGATGGAATGGATGGCAAGAATGCTGATGAATTGGCTGTCTATCTTCGCAAAAAACTCAATAGACCCATGCGAGTTTGTGGTGTTGTAAAAAATGTAGGAGAGCCAGGTGGAGGTCCATTCTTGGCGTACAATGCCGACGGAACGGTAAGCCTGCAAATTCTTGAAAGTAGCCAAATAGACAAGTCTAAGAAGGAATACGTAGACATGTTTACAAAGGGTACTCATTTTAATCCCGTGGATCTTTGCTGTGCGATTAAGGATTATAAAGGCAATAAATTCTGCTTGCCGAACTTTGTCGATCATGCAACCGGATTTATTTCTTCAAAGAGTAAAAACGGCCGCGAGCTGAAAGCTTTGGAACTTCCGGGCTTATGGAATGGCGCAATGAGTGACTGGTCAACTATTTTCGTTGAAGTGCCTTTATCAACTTTCAATCCAGTCAAAACTGTAAATGATTTACTTAGAGAGCAGCATCAATAAAAACATATTCAAATAAACAGCCTGGAGAATTTCTCCGGGCTGTTTATTGTTTTTACTTATCACCGTTATGATAAATAAGCAATAAGAATCCTTACCTAATTCTATGTTAACCTACTATTCAACAATACAAATTTCTGGATATGATCAAAAGCTCCGGCATCAATATATTCTACAATGAAAATTTATGGATACAGACCAGAAGTTTCCAGAATCATTTATATTTGTGGTGATGGCTTGCTCGCTGTGGAAATCCAATACCGGCAAAACTTCCAGGTGAAGCAAAACCACAATATTGTGCGTATCGGTTTTGGATTCGGCGCACGTAATCCACAGTTTCAGCACCCCGCATATACCCATTGACAACTACCGGGTCACGATAATATGTAGGATCGCTAAGTTTTAGTACGTACTCGCATACTTCATTCCAGTTGTAAGGGTTGCCACCATATTTTTTTGTCAATCTCATGGCATCCCTTATATGAAAACTCCCCCCGTTATAGCTTGCCAGAATGAAATTATTTCGTTGGTTTTCGGGAATATCGCTGAACCGTCCTTTTAGCAGACCTAACAATTTGGCACCAGCAGCAATATTCTCTTCTGGATTGTAGATAGATTCTTCCGGCAGTCCGAGTTGAGCTGCAGTTCCAGGCATGATTTGCATCAGTCCTCTTGCACCTGCCCAGGAATGAGCCCGAGGATCAAAACAAGATTCTTGATAACATAGAGCAGCGATTAATCGCCAGTCCAGGCGCGCAAGTGAAGAATATTGTTGAAAATAGGCATCAAACTTTGATATGATCCCTGCTTTTCGATCGAGCATAGGTGTATATACATGTCTTACAACACTTCGCACTGATAAGAGAAAGTTTTCTTCTTTTCTGATTTGAGCCAACATAGATGGTTTGAACCAATCGTTAAGGGCTTTCGCAAGCTCTAAGTTCTTCCTATTCACGGCCCATTTGGTCTTTATGGAATCTATTCCAAAGCCACAATAAGACAATTGTCTATCAGTTGTAGGAAGTTGAAATGCAATGACATCAGCTTCTCCCCTTTTGACTTTTTTGATCATTTCTGTCGTATCACGGCAAATGTCTACGCGCAAACTTACTCCGAGTTTCTCTGCAAAATTTTGACAAAGCAGATATTGCAGTCCCATTCCTGAGTTATGATAGTCGTAGTAAGTGTCAGGACCTGAGAGAGTTACCATTATTAATTCCCCATTTGAAACAATGTCGTCAAGAGATAGTGTCGATTTTTTTTGAGAACTTTCGGATTCTGGGACAATCGTTGTTCCCCATGGCGTTGTCTTCACTTGATTATTGTTTGTGCAGGAATGAAATAATAAAAGTAGCACAATGGCAAGAAACGTCAACTTATTATTTGATATCATTTTGTTGTAAAATCGCGCTAAGAGATTTTTTTCACTACAAAATTACAGCAATTCTTGGACAATCAATTAAAAATCACTACTTTTGCGAAAGAATTTAAATATATTTTTAATATGTTACGAATTGCTGTGCAATCCAAGGGGCGTCTTTACGACGACACAATGCGATTACTTGCTAAGTCAGGAATGGAGATCAGTCTTGCTGTCGTTTGTCTGGCAGAGAATGAGCTATTGGAAGGCCATGCCAAATTCGTGAACTTGGTGGTGAATGCTTTAAACGTCTGATTATGAAGGATCTTCAGCAACTTGTCAGAGAAAACATTTGGCTTTTGCCCCCATATTCCACTGCCCGAACTCAATTTTCGGATAGTGACATTAAAGTCCTTTTAGATGCTAATGAGAGTCCTTTCAACAGTCCTTACAATCGTTATCCTGACCCTCTGCAAAGGCTATTGAAGACTGCCTTATCTAAGATAAAGGATATACCTATAGAGAACATTTTTCTCGGCAATGGGACTGATGAGGCCATAGATATGGTTTGCCGTGTTTTCTGTCGCCCAAGAATCGATAATGTAGTAGCTATCGACCCCACATATCGTATGTATAAGGTACGCGCAGACGTAAATGACATTGAATACCGTGCAGTCTCGCTCGACGAGAAATTTCAAATTAAGGCAGAACAACTACTGGCTGCAACCGATGAAAATACTAAAGTCATATGGATTTGTTCTCCCAATGACCCTTCGGGCAACAACATCAACCGGGAAGAAGTGGCGAAGGTAATCAAATCTTTTGAAGGTATTGTAGTGGTTGATGAAGCATATAGTGATTTTTCTACCCAAAAGACATTTCGTTCCGAATTATATAACCATCCAAATCTTATTGTACTTAACACGCTGAGCAAAGCCTGGGGCTGCGCAGCTATTCCTTTAGGAGTAGCCTTTGCAAGTAAAGAGGTCATAGATATTTTCAATAAGGTAAAATTCCCCTATAATGTCAATACGTTCACTCAGCGAAAAGCTTTGGAAATGATGCATCATCCCTATCAAGTTTTTGATTGGGTGAAGATGATCATCCAGTCAAGGGAAATTATGATGGAGTCATTCAAAGCACTTCCCGTCTGCATTAGGGTTTTTCCGTCAGATGCCAACTTCTTTCTGGCAAAGATGACCGATGCCCAAGCTATTTATGAATACTTGGCAAAGAATGGCTTTCTTGTAACGAATTGTGCTCGAATTCACTTGTGCGAGGACTGCTTGCGAATTACTATTGGGACAAGACGTGAGAATCAAGCTTTAATGGCTTTGCTTAGGAAGTATAATCAGTAATATCAACAAAAGAGAAAAATAATTATGTGTGGAATTGTTGGATATATAGGTAAAAGAGATGCTTACCCTATATTAATAAAAGGTTTACACCGCCTTGAGTATAGAGGCTACGACTCTGCCGGAGTCGCATTGATTGATGGAAACGACATGAATGTTTACAAGGCTACGGGTAAGGTGGCCGATCTGGAGCATGTGGCGAAGGATAAGGACTGTGCTGGTACAATAGGCATTGCGCATACCCGCTGGGCCACTCATGGTGAACCTTCAGTACAAAATGCGCACCCTCATGTATCGGAATCTGGTAATTTGGCAATCGTACATAACGGCATTATCGAGAACTTTGATGTTCTTCGCTCTCAACTGAAGAAGAAAGGCTTTCATTTCAAAAGTGAGACAGACACGGAGGTACTTGTCCAGCTCATTGAGTATGTCCAGAACAAACGTGCATGCAGCCTTTCTGAGGCCGTCATTTACGCACTGCGCAAGTGTATTGGTGCTTATGCGATTGCTGTGATCGACAAGCGTCAGCCCAATCAAATCGTTGCTGCCCGAAAAGGTTCTCCTATGGTGATTGGCATAGGCAAAGACAATGAAGAATTCTTTATAGCTTCAGATGCGACACCGATTGCAGAGTATACAAAGCAAGTGGTTTATATAAACGACGAACAAGTAGCAGTCTGCCAACCTGGAAAGCCAATTGATATCATGGATCTGTCACAATCTCATGTTGATCCCAACGTGAAAGAAATTGATATGGACATGAGTATGCTCGACAAGGGTGAGTTCCCCCATTACATGCTCAAAGAGATATTTGAGCAGCCTCAGTGTCTCCGTGATTGTATGCGAGGACGCCTGATGTCCTACAACAACAGTGTCATCCTCAGTGCTGTTGTCAACCACCGGAAACGTCTTTTGCGTGCGCGCCGTTTTATTATTGTCGCTTGCGGAACGAGTTGGCATGCTGGGTTGATTGGCAAGCAGCTCATTGAGCATTTCTGTCGTATTCCATGCGAGGTAGACTATGCCTCAGAGTTCCGCTACCGCGATCCGGTCATTTATCCTGACGATGTTGTCATTGCTATATCACAAAGTGGTGAGACCGCAGACACTATGGCCGCACTGGAACTGGCTAAGCAGAACGGAGCATTCACAATGGGCATCGTGAATGCCGTAGGTTCAAGTATTGCCCGCATGACGGACGCTGGCATCTATATTCATGTGGGACCAGAGATTGGCGTTGCTTCAACAAAAGCTTTTACCGGACAGCTTACTTGTCTCTACCTTTTCACTTTAGCATTGGGAAGAGCTATGGGATCGATGTCCATTGATGATTTCACGGCACTCGTCGAAGAATTGGAATGCATTCCGGCAAAGATTCAAGAGGTCCTGAAACAGACTGATAATATTAAGGAACTGAGTAATACTTTTACTTTCGCCCACAATTTCTTATATTTAGGTCGCGGCTGGAATTACCCCGTAGCATTGGAAGGCGCTTTGAAGTTAAAAGAAATTTCTTACATTCACGCCGAAGGATATCCCGCAGCAGAGATGAAGCATGGACCAATAGCTCTTATCGATGCAGAGATGCCTTGCCTCTTCATCGCAACAAAGCATGATGATTATGGGAAAATCATCAGCAATATGCAGGAAGTAAAGGCTCGTGGAGGTAAGATTATTGCTATTAGTACGAAGGGTGACGAGGAGATCAAAAAAATAGCCGATCGCACCATCGAGATTCCTAACACACTCCCCGCCCTTGAGCCTTTGCTCACCGTAGTTCCACTTCAACTTCTCGCTTATTACGTAGCTGTGAATAAGGGGTTGAATGTAGATATGCCTCGCAACTTAGCCAAGAGCGTTACGGTGGAATAGCAATTAAGCCAAGCCAGAGAGATTTCTCTGGCTTGGGTCTTTTTTTTAAAGAGATAAAGAGTGTATTTCAATAAGAAAGAAAAAATGTGTTGGAGATAAGAAATCAGCACATAACTTCGTTATTCAATTAGGATAGTTTATAAACACAATTATTATGAACAAATTATTTTTCATGGCTCTCATAGCTGCAGCCATTACCCTGAGCAGCTGCAATGGAGGAACAAAGCCTGCACAGAGCAGCCAAGATTCAACTTCCGTCAATGATTCTGTTGCTCAAGATTCGGCTTCTGCAACATCTCAGATGAATCAAGAGACTAAGACTACGGTCGACAATTTGACTTCTCAGCTCACATCCGGCCTTAAGGCCAAAGACAACAAGGCTGTGATCAGTACTTTAGCCAATTTGGAAACGATCTACAAGAATCTTGTAGAGCAGGGAAAAGTGGAGGAAGCTACGAAGTATGCGACCGCAATTCAGCAATTCCTGAATGAACACAAGGAAGAGTTGACCACTTTCACTTCTGGCAATACGACAATAGCCCAACTCGTCACCAGTATTGCCAACCTTCCAACGGCTGCAACAACGACCGCGGAGGAGGCAAAGAAGGCGGTTTCAACAGACATTGTTAATCTTGCCTCAAAAGCCATTGCCTCTGGCTCTACTACCGTGGCAACAGCTGAAGAAGCTGCCAATCTCATTAAAAACGCTCCTGCAACAGTGAAGAGCGCTGCTACTGCGGCTGCAACAGCAGCGGCTGCCGATGCCGAGAATGCGGCCGCTTCCAAAGCCAACGAGGCTGTGGAGCAAACTCATAAAAAGGTGAACGAGAAAGTCAACCAGGCTTCACAGAAGGCTGCGGACAAAGTGAACAAAGCAGCCTCTAAAGCGCTCGACAAGGTTTTTGGTAATTAATAATGAAACTCTTGTGAGTCAAAAAAAACAACCCCTTGCGTTTACGTGACTACGCAAGGGGTTGTTTTTTTGAAGTATAATATTAATTATCTAATTCTATCCGCAGCTTTCACCAATTTCTCATCGGCAATGATACCCTTCCGGGCAAGGAAATAGAGTAATATCTCAATCATAGGCAAGCACGCGGCGAAATCTGGCTTGAAAACGTATCCTTCGCCAGCAGGCTGAGCCGTAACGGCATAAAGCACGTACCAGGCCACAAGTAGGAATATGCAAATTGAGCACAGCCTGGATTGAAGAGCGCGATTGTGGAACTTGAAAATGGCGATAACAGCTAAAGGAAGAGTCAGTAATTGACTGATGAACAGTCCTGCGACCTTATATCCAGTCTCTCCACCTTCGCGGTAAAAGAAAAGATTGTACACCTCTACATTGGAACCCATGCCCGAAGGTATCCATCTGGCAACAGGAAGGCAGAGACAAACAATCCCGCAGATTATGGCAATAGCCATAAAAAGCGTCTGTTTACGTTGCCACATCAGCTATTCTCCTCTACAACGTTCTCATTGTCTTTCGAAGGATCGCGCCAATATATTTTGCCCTCTACAAACTCCTGTGTAGCAAGCAAAGATGGCTTAGGGAGCTTCTCATAGTAGCGGCTGATCTCAATCTGCTCACGATTCTCGAAAACTTCCTCGAGTGTATCATTGTAAGAAGCAAACTCGGCCAGTTTCTTGTTCAAATCTTGTTTGATTTCCACAGCGATTTGATTGGCTCTTTTTGCAATGATGGCCACACTCTCGTAAATGTTTCCGGTATCTTTCCACAACTCAATTGTATTACGGGTAATGGTGTTTACCGGGGCTTTTGACTTTTTGTAATCCATTGTATTACTTAATATCCTTAAGTGAAACGAAACAATTTATTTTTCTATTTTATCCAAATCAGAAAGAAATAGCTTTGTCAATGTCTCTCCTACTCCATTGACTAATCTTTTGTTACCTCTTTACATTTTGCAATATACTTCTCTGCCAAAGAACGCTCTTTTGAGTCGGGAAATTCGTTGAGGAATCCATAGCATTCGTCTTCTGCATCTTGGAAGCGCTCAAGTTTCTTCGATTCAACACTTTGGCGGGCCAATTCATATTTGCTCTTCATAATCAGAACAGAAAAATCTTCACGCTTAGACATGAAAGGATAGTCTTTAAGCGCATTTTCTGAAGTGACTATACATGCTTCATAATTATTTCCTCCACTGGTACAATTACCAAAGTATGTTCCCAAATTATAATAAAGCTGGGCGGAGTGAAGTTCTTTCATTACCAGTTTGTCCTGCAAATCAAAGAGTCGCTGCTGTGCCAAATTCTTTAATTTTGCATCGGGATAAACGTCTAAAAACTCCTGGAAGGCAGAGATGGCGCTTATGGTGCTGCTTTGATCGAGTCGTGGCTCTGGAGTGTCCATGAAGAGACTTTGGCCTACATAGAACTTTGCCAATTCGGCATATTGCCCTTTGGGGTATGACTGATAGTACTTCTTAAAGTACTCCGCAGCTTTCTGATAATCTTTATAGCAATACTCCGACATGGCCAACATGTAAAGGCATTCCTGGCCATTGTCTGTACCTTTCTCTTGAACGACTATCGTTTCGAGAAGCGTGATAGCGTGTTGGTATTTGCCCTCAACGAAACTTTGCTTTGCAAATTCATACTTGTAATGATAATCATCTGATTTGTAGACCTGATTGTATTCGTTGATGCAACTTGACAGCAACAACACAGATGAGCATATAGTTGATAAAAGAACTTTTCTCATATTCTCACATTTGATTTGCAAAAATACATATATTTTTTTATTCAACAAAGCAACCAACCTTTTTTTAGTGTTTTTTCTTGATAATCGGAGTGATTCCAACAGAAATCTTCCTTTTTATCGGCTCATGTCCTTTGTTGCCTTTGTCCTCCAATTCCTATCTAAGTGAGGGAAAATGAAGACAGCCCTCTTGAAACGTTTCAAGAGGGCTGTAAACATGATGCATAGCCGGCTAAATCATTATCTATTTCTGAACGTAAGGCTTACAGGTCCTTCTAAAGAGCTGCTTTTAAGATTTCAAGGATATCCTTCTCTGACAAAGGATAGAAGTTCTTAGGATTGTCCAACCCTTCGTTGACCGCTACATGGTGAGCCATCTCATCCAGTCGGGAGTCATCAATACCAACTTCACGCAATGTCATTGGCATCCCCAAACTCTTAAAGAAGTTGCTCATGCCGCTGATAGCCTTTTCGGCAATCTCTTTATCCGGCAGTTTTGGAGAGATTCCCAAAACGTTAACTCCGAACTTCACAAAGCGTGGCATTGTCTTCTCGCAGAGTATGTGGCGCATCCAGTGAGGCATGATGATGGCAAGTCCTTGTCCGTGGGTGATGTCGTAATAGGCAGACAAGGCGTGTTCGATTCCGTGCATAGGCCATCCTGATTGTCCCATACCAAGCGCGAGAATGCCATTGCAGCCGAACGTACAGGCAAACATGATTTCAGCCCGGGCCTCATAATCCGTTGGCTTGTCAAGGGCCACGGGGGTCCATTTCATTAACGTGCGGATAAGACTCTCACAAAATCCATCAATTACATCATTGCCTGGTAATGCAAAATACTGCTCACAGACGTGATTGATGGCGTCAGCGACACCTGCAGCCGTGTGTTTGGCATTGACAGTGAAAGTATAAGTCGGGTCAAGAAATGATGCCACAGGATAAAGGTGCGGGTCAATATAGCCAATCTTGTCGTTGGTCTCCGTGCGTGATATGACCCCACCGCAATCATATTCACTGCCGGTCGCTGCCAATGTCATTATGTCTACGATGGGGAGTGCTGCCTTCGTGGGAACCTTATACGTGATGAGATCCCAGGTTTCTCCTTCATACAAAGCACCTGCGGCAATGGCCTTGGAACAGTCAAGGACAGAACCGCCACCTACAGAGAGGATAACGTCAATGTTATGCTCCTTGCATAAACGCACACCGTCCACGACGCTCGTGGAATATTTGGGATTAGGTTCTATGCCTGGGAGTTCAAAAACATCAAAGTCCTTGAGAAGTTCCATTACTTTGGCGTAAAGGCCTATGCGTTTAATGCTTCCTCCACCATAAGTAATCAATACTCTTTGTCCCAAAGGCTTCAGTACCTCTGGAAGTTGGTTAACTACATCCTTTCCAAAAATAAGACGGGTAGGAGTCTGATAATCAAAATTTGTCATATAAGTGATTTTTTATCATCCGCAAAGATAACAAAACTTTTGCAGATTCAGATGACCTTAATTCCTTAAATTCTTAATCATTTCACTGTTATCGGTTAGCTTCCTTCGTCTTGAAGACTGCAGGTAAAAACTCTGTTTATACAATCATCGTGGCAAATGTCACGTGAAATGTGCCGAACGCCACAAGATGTTTTGGCAATCGCCATGTGAAACCGTGGCAAACTCCGTATTTTACGGGGATAGATAAAGATGACCAATGATTTCTTTTATTACGTGACTCGTTAGTGCTCATCTGGTAGCTTTCTACAAAAAACATGTAAAAACCTTGTGGCTAACTCATAAAATATTTGTAAGTTTGCAAAAGATTAAATAGAGAACTCGCTAATGGATTTCCAACTTACTTCCAAATATAAGCCCACCGGTGACCAGCCTGACGCTATTCGCCAACTGACAGACGGCATCCAAGACGGCGTTCCTGCACAGGTTCTGCTTGGAGTTACCGGATCTGGCAAGACTTTTACCGTTGCTAACGTTATTGCCAACGTGGGGAAACCAACTCTTATCTTGAGTCACAATAAGACCCTTGCAGCTCAGCTTTATCAAGAGATGAAAGGATTCTTTCCCAATAACGCAGTGGAATATTACGTGTCTTACTACGACTACTATCAGCCGGAGGCCTATTTACCGACAACGGATACTTACATAGAAAAAGACCTTGCCATAAATGATGATATAGACAAACTGAGATTAAGTGCAGTCTCGGCTTTGCTCTCCGGCCGTAAGGACGTTATTGTGGTTTCCTCAGTCTCATGCATCTATGGCATGGGCGGACCTACGGCACTGAATGAAAGTATCATCCATATCAAGTGTGGACAAAAACTGGACCGAAACGAATTTTTGCGTTCACTGGTCTCATCACTTTATGTGCGCAACGATATTTCTCTGGAGCGTGGCAATTTCCGAGTAAAAGGAGATACAGTGGATATTGCCATGGCATATAGTGACAATGTTCTGCGTGTAACGTGGTGGGATGATGAAATCGATACTATTGAGGAGGTGGACAGTCTGACTTTCCATACCATAGAAAATTTTCAAGATTATCAAATTTATCCTGCCAATCTTTTCGTTACTTCCAAGGAACAAACCGAGAACGCTATTCGCAACATTCAAGACGATCTGGTGCAGCAGGTGGCCTACTTTAAGGAGATGGGCGATGAGATCAAGGCTCAACGAATAAAGGAACGCGTGGAATATGACATCGAGATGATTAAGGAGTTAGGTCACTGCTCAGGGATAGAAAACTATTCGCGATATTTTGATGGCCGGCAGCCTGGCGATCGTCCATACTGCCTGCTTGACTTTTTCCCGAAAGACTACTTGATGGTGATTGATGAGAGTCATGTAACCGTTCCACAGATCAACGCCATGTATGGTGGCGACCGTGCCCGAAAGCAAAACCTGGTGGAATATGGATTCCGGCTTCCAGCTGCTTTTGACAATCGTCCGCTGCGATTTGAAGAGTTCCATGAGATGCTCCATCAAGTAATCTATGTATCAGCCACTCCGGCAGATTATGAATTGCAAGAAGCTGAAGGGGTCGTGGTGGAGCAGATTATCCGGCCAACAGGTTTGCTGGATCCAGAGATTGAGGTGCGTCCGAGTGAGAATCAAATAGACGACCTCTTGGAAGAAATCGTAGATAGAGCCACTCGCAATGAACGCGTTCTGGTCACTACATTAACCAAGCGTATGGCTGAAGAACTCACAGAATTTCTGCTCAATCACAACGTTAAGGCCAATTATATCCATAGCGACGTTGCGACACTTGACCGAGTTAAGATCATGAACGACCTCCGTGCGGGCGTTTTCGACGTGTTGGTTGGTGTAAACCTTTTGCGCGAAGGTCTTGACCTACCAGAGGTGTCCTTGGTGGCAATTCTCGATGCTGACAAAGAAGGATTTTTGCGTAGCCATCGAAGTTTGACCCAAACTGCTGGCCGTGCTGCAAGAAATGTCAATGGAAAGGTCATCATGTATGCTGACACCATTACCGAAAGTATGCAAAAGACAATCGATGAAACGGCCAGAAGAAGAAGCATCCAACTGAAATATAATGCTGATCACCACATCACGCCGAAACAGATTGTCAAGTCCATCTCCACATCATTGCCAACAACAAAAACCGAGGGAGAGATCGGTAAACCTGAATCCCAGTCGCTGACGATACAGCCACAAGCGTATATTGAGTCTGAAGATACGGCAATGGTAGCCGATCCAATTGTCATCCATATGACGAAAGCTCAATTGGAAAAGAGCATTGCCAACACCACAGAATTGATGAAACAGGCAGCAAAAGCCTTGGATTTCATCCAAGCTGCCCAATATCGCGATGAAATCGTCAGATTGCAGCAACAGTTAGACGATAAGAAATAATTGGGGTGTGGATAATAAAAGAAAGGAATCGACGAATTGCTTGATTCTGTCAATTCCTTTCTTTCATGTTAATTCATTAATACGGTACATCGCTCTGCATCGTAGGCAATCCGTCTATGTCTTCACCATTTAGGCGGCTCCCAATAATTTCGCCTCCTTGATCACCAGTATCCAAAGGAGTGAACTGGTTTTCTTCTGGATTAAGAAATGTGGTGTACTCTCCCTTGAAGGTTAAGAGCACGTCTTTAGTTGCACCTTTACGGTGCTTGGCAATAATAATCTGTGCCATACCCTTTAGATTGTTTC
This sequence comes from uncultured Prevotella sp., assembly GCA_900322035.1. Classification (GTDB taxonomy): domain Bacteria; phylum Bacteroidota; class Bacteroidia; order Bacteroidales; family Bacteroidaceae; genus Prevotella. The sequence continues at coordinate 39,612 of ONYL01000020.1, read as the reverse complement.
CCTTTTCATCCTGAAGAATATGATAATATTCTGGGCGGTGGACAAATACCACCATATCAGCATCCTGCTCAATGGCACCCGATTCGCGAAGGTCGCTTAGTTGAGGACGCTTGCCGTCTATGCCTTGTCCCTCACGGTTTTCAACCGTACGGTTCAGCTGAGACAACGCGATGATGGGGATGTTGAGTTCCTTTGCAAGCCCCTTCAAAGAGCGTGAAATGGTGGAAACCTCTTCTTGGCGGTTGTTGAAGCGCATACCATTGGCATTCATCAGCTGTAGATAGTCAATCATAATGAGCTGCACTCCTTTCTCGCGGACAAGCCGGCGTGCTTTCGTCCTCAGTTCAAATACAGATAGTCCCGGAGTATCGTCAATATAAATAGGTGAACCCGTCAACTGACTCAAGTTCTTGTCCAGTCTCTCCCACTCGTCGGGTGCCAATTGTCCGTTTAATATCTTGGAGCCTTTGATGCGACAAGTGTTAGAGATAAGTCGATTGACCAACTGCACGTTGTTCATCTCAAGCGAGAAGAAACCAACCGGAATCTTATAGTCCACAGCAGCATTCTTGGCCAAGCTGAGCGCGAATGACGTCTTACCCATTGCAGGTCGACCGGCGATAATAATCAAGTCGCTGCGTTGCCAACCGCTCGTCACTTCGTCCAACTTTGTATATCCAGATGGAATGCCGGTAATACCCCCATCATTGGCCGATGCTTTTGTAATGGCATCAACAGCTTGCTTGATCACTGGGTCGATTTGGGTAAAATCCTGCCGCATATTCTTTTGGGAGAGTTCAAAGAGCGCTCCCTCTGCTTCCTGCATAAGGCTATCCACGTCCACTGTAGCGTCAAAGGCTTTGGTCTCAATCTCTGACGCAAAATGAATGAGCTGTCGGGCCAGAAATTTCTGTGCAATGATATGGGCGTGGTATTCTATATTGGCAGAAGAGGCTACAAGAGAAGACAACTCCATAATGTAAGGAGCACCTCCCACTGTTTCCAAATCTCCCTGGCGTTCCAGCTGGTCAGAAACCGTCATGAAGTCAACGGGTCTCTCGTCCATGTTGAGTGTTTGAATGGCAAGATAGATTTTCTGGTGCCGCGGGTCATAGAAGCTCTCAGGATGCAGCATCTCCGAAACCATGGAGAAAGCGTCTTTGTCTATCATGAGTGCACCAAGTACAGCCTTCTCAATATCAAGAGCTTGCGGCTGAAGGTGCCCGAAAGATGGATCAATGGGTGTTTTGGATACAGTTTTTTTCCTTGTTGAAGTATTGGGCATGGTGATATATTTTTTTGCAAAGTTACAAAGAATTATGGATTATGGCCTATGCTGTATGCATTATTTTTCTTACCTTTGCCAAGAACAACAAGTATACGATTATGGTAGTTTTTCCTTGTGCGAAAATCAATCTCGGATTAAATATTGTCGGAGTCCGTACCGATGGCTATCACGATTTGGAGACGGTCTTCTACCCTATCCCACTGACTGATGCATTGGAAATCAAGCATATGGACAAAGATTTCCCTTCGGATGTCAACTGTGATTTGAAAATCACTGGTAACTCCATCGACTGTAATGAGGCAGACAATCTTGTGGTAAAAGCCTACAATTTGTTGGCTTCTGATTATGAGTTGCCCCGCGTTCATGCTCATCTTTTCAAGCGTATACCCTCTCAAGCGGGGCTTGGAGGCGGCTCAAGCGATGCTGCTTTTATGATCCGGCTTCTTGACGAGCGTTTCCGTTTGAATTTGGGCATTGCTGAGATGGAACGTTATGCGGCCCGTCTTGGAGCCGATTGCGCCTTCTTCATCACGGCTACACCTGCTTTTGCCACAGGCATCGGCGATCAGCTTGAACCTGTAGACAATGAACAGGGGAATCTCAACGGGTATTATATCGGTATCGTAAAGCCCAATGTTGCAGTGTCGACACGTGAGGCCTACCAACATGTCAAGGTTGAAAAACCAAATGTTTCATGCCGTACCATCGTTAGACAGCCCATCGATACATGGCGTGAGTCGTTGCATAATGATTTTGAAGATAGTGTTTTCAAAATATACCCAAAATTGGCCAATATCAAACAGCGTCTGTATCAACTTGGTGCCTTATATGCTCAGATGTCCGGAAGTGGGAGCGCATTCTATGCAATCTTTAAAGAGGCGCCCAGTAATCTTGGGCCGGAGTTTCCCGATTGCTCCACTTTCACTTCGATTTTGTAATTTCATTCCCCCCAAAGTATATTTCAAGAAGCAGTTTGGATTACCGATGCTGCTTCTTGTTATTTTTTTTAAATTCTTCGAAATATTCATGATGAGAAACATAAAAAAGCATAAATCGCACGACCAAGCTTGCAAATAATAAATCTATATTTGTAATTTTGTTAGTGTCCATAAGATGCGATGAAACATCGAAGAACTATAGATAGTAAAAGAAGATGGTATGCATGGATACTATTATCGGTATTCCTGCCTATTTTCTTTGTATCAACAGTTCACTATCATGAAGGGCCGTCGACAACTGAAATTTGCTATTCTTGCGCCCATCATCTTCACCATCCCAGTCATATAAATGGCGCGGGTTCTACCACTGCGGAATGTGTGCTTTGCCATTTTTTGGCTTTGTCCTACCTTCCATCTTTAGCCCTCGTTGTTCTGCCTTTGGCAAGCTATATTGTTGTGAAGGCAACGCTGCGCAGGTGCAAGCAACTATCTCAAGCTTATGGACATAACCTTCTTCGCGGACCTCCACAAGTTCTGTAATCCAAAATATTATTTCCTCAAATCACCGTATATTAAAATGCTGTGATTCAATTATTTAATTACAATCGATTATAGAAACAGTAAAGTATGAAAAAACTTTTATTAATACTGTTGCTCAACGCATTCTGCATTTGGGCTACAGCAGATAATTCTGTTGCTACCGCAACGCTGACTGGCAATATTAAAGATGCCTCCGATGGCAGCAACCTTATGGGTGTTACCGTCTTTGTCCCCGACCTTTCAATTGGGACAGTAACGGATGAGAAAGGCAATTACTCTCTTAAGGACTTGCCTAAGCGGACGCTTACTCTCCAAATCAGTTATGTAGGTCACCAGACAATCATCAAAACATTAGATCTTACCAAAGACACGCATGTAGACTTTGTTATGAAGGAATCGAATGCGCTGATCAACGAGGTTGTCGTAAAAGGTGTGACGGGCTCTATTTTGCTCAAGGATGCTTCGGCACCTGTGACAGTTCTGACGAAAAAACAGATAGACGGAATCAGCTCAACCAATATTATAGATGCCATTGCCCATCAGCCGGGCATCTCACAAATCACAACCGGAAGTGGTATATCCAAACCGATTATCCGAGGACTGGGTTATAACAGGATTGTTACGATTGACGACGGCGTGAGACAAGAGGGACAACAATGGGGTGATGAACACGGAATAGAAGTAGATGCACAACGCATTGGAAGCGTGGAGGTGCTGAAAGGGCCGGCCTCACTTATGTATGGTTCTGATGCAATGGCGGGTGTCGTGATCTTGAATCCACGGCCTGCTGCGCCTATGGGACAGACTTTGGGAAATATTACTTCCGAATATCAATCAAACAATGGGCTTTTCGACTATAGTCTTAATCTTGAAGGAAATCAAAATGGCTGGATTTGGGGGACGAGATATTCTGAGAAATTCGCCCACCCTTATCACAATTCTATCGATGGTTATGTTCATGGATCGCAATTCCATGAGCGTGCGTTCAATACAGTTTTGGGAGCCAATAAGAGTTGGGGATATAGTCATCTGAATCTCTCGTATTATCATTTGACACCCAGTATGATAGAGCCGGACAACCAGGAGGATGGATCTGACAAATCCTACAAGAAGGCGCTACCCTTCCAACAGATTCATCATTATAAGGCAGCATGGAATCAGTCGATTTATATAGGCAGAGGTCAGTTGGTTACATTGTTAGCCTATCAGCAGAACCAGCGTGAAGAGTATGAAGAAAGTGCCTCTACACCAGGTTTAGACCTGAAGCTGCATACCTTTAATTACGGAGCACGATATAATTTGGGAGGTTTGAAAGGCTGGAAGCTCACAGCCGGTCTCAATGGCATGTATCAACAATCGGTGAACAAAGGCACCGAATTTCTTATCCCAGATTATTCGTTGTTTGATATTGGTACTTTTATCACTGGGAGTTACAAGATTAATCGTTGGACAACGAATGGTGGGATTAGATTCGATTCTCGTCATTTGCATGCGTTTGCTCTTGGCGACCTTTTTCAAAGGTTGTCACGTCAATTCAATGGACTGTCTGGCAGTTTTGGAACTGTTTATAAAATCGATGAGAGAATGAATCTCAGGATGAATGTATCAGCTGGTTTTAGAGCTCCTAACCTAAGTGAGCTTTGTGCCAATGGCGTGCACGAAGGAACTTTCAGATACGAAAGGGGAAATAATGCGCTGAAAGCGGAAAAGAGCCTTCAGTTTGATTTAGGATGGGATTACACTTCTTCGTGGTTGTCCTCACAAATAGCTCTTTTCTGTAACACGATAGACAATTACATCTTTATGGGAAGGACTGCTGAAATTGTTGAAAATTTACCTGTCTACAAGGACATGCAAGGTGATGCACGCCTGTGGGGCGGAGAATTCTCTTTAGATCTTCATCCAATTGAGACTTTGCATATGCAGAATTCTTTCTCCTTTGTAAATGCTGTGCAGCTCCATCAGCCGGATGAGAGCAAATATTTGCCTATGACCCCGGCACCACGATGGAATGGAGAGATAAGATACACCTTCATTAGAGATGGGAAAACACTTGACAATCTCTACGCCAAAATAGAAATGGAATGCAATTTTAGACAGAACCACTTCTACAAGATAGACCATACAGAGACAGCCACACCTTCATACACCTTATTGGGAGCCTCGTTGGCAACAGACATCAAGCATAAGGGAAAGAAGGCTTTTTCGGTTTATCTAATTGGAGAGAACTTGTTGAACAGGGCTTATCAAAACCATCTTAGCCGGTTGAAGTATGCAGGATTGAATCCGGTCACAGGAAAGGAAGGATTCTATAACATGGGAAGAAATATTACTCTAAAGGTAGACATTCCTTTGACCTTCTGATGCAATTCCGATCAACAAAGAAGGAGTAAAAGACTAATAGTCGGAATCCAACGTCTTTTACTCCTTCTTTGTATCCATGAATCCTTCTGCACAGGATTCTGTCTATAGTAAGAAAATATAGAAGGCCTATTGTTGTTTGAGCAGATAAACGACTACAGGCAAGTGATCTGAGTAGCCGTTGAGCCATTCTCCACCGGCCGTTGTGCGTTTGGGACTACCCTTATAAGCGCCCTCGGTCTGAAAGAGGTAGGGCATGCGCTGTACCTCATTTTTCCAAAACTTTAATGAAGAATAATCCCGTTCATTGTTGCGGTTGACAAGATTAGGAGAGAGAATGATTTGGTCAAACAAGTTCCAACCACCTTTATAGAACAGTGTCCCCTTTCCGTCTTTTATGATATTGTACCATGGATTAAACATATCACCATCACCAACCTTTGCAGGGGATTCTTTCGCGCCAAGACAGTCGTACATACTCTTGTTTGTAGGATCATCGTTCATATCTCCCATGACGATGAGTTTGCGTTGGGGATCTGACTTTAAAATGGAGTCCTTCAATGCTTTTACCTCAGAAGCCCCTTGTTCTCTATAGGCTGGTCCATTGCCTCTGGAGGGCAAGTGACAGACAATAAAAGTCATACGCTCACCAGCCAAGGTGCCCGTAACGGCGAGAAATCCTCTGGTAATGAAATTGGGATTATCTTTCAAATGTTGAACATACGGGTATAAAGTTGTATTCTCTATAGTAAAGAGTGCCGGATTATAGAGTAAAGCGCAATCAATACCTCTCAAGTCCGGCCCCTCAATATGAGCGTACCGATAGCCGCGAGCAGCAAGTGCAGGCTGTGCACAGAGATCCTTGAGCACATGATCATTCTCAACTTCGCTGACTCCTATGACAGCACAACCCACTTTCGGGAGCTTTGTTGTTGCCATATCTGATAGGGCTTGTGCCATGTTGTGAAGTTTGTTCGTATATTTGATACTGTCCCATTTATATGAACCACTTGGAAGAAAATCTTCATCCAATTTCCCCTCATCATGTTGTGTATCGAAGAGATTTTCCAAATTATAAAAGCCAATTGCATACGCTGAGAATTTCTTTTCCTGAGCAGAGGACGAAGTAACTACTGCCAGGAAACAAAGCAAAGAGAATAGAGTCGTTTTCATTTTGATTTTGTCCAATAAGATACCAATTTTTTTGCAAAGATACTAAAAAAGGTGTTTGCCCAATTCTCCATGAGAATAAAATTTTGCCGCAGACATAAAATATTGCAAAATTTTGTTATCTTTGCAGAAAATAACAATCAACCATTTATCACATGCGAATAAAGGTAAACTTACTGGTGTTCGTGTTGTGTTCTGTCTCACCCTCCGTTGCTCAAAACAACAACCAAAGGCAACAGGCACAGGCACTGGATGACAACTCGTTCACCTTCACCGAATCACAATTGGATGAAGACGCTAACTCCTATCAGGGCGTTACCATTCTCAATTCCAATACAAACACTTATGCCAATGAGGTCGGCTATCTGTTCTCCCCCGTGAGATTCAGATATCGGGCCTTAAATCAGAAGTACAATGAGATTTACATTAATGGAGCTCCGGTCAATGATGTGGAGCGCGGTACTTTCAGTTACTCCTCTATTGGAGGCTTGAACCAATTGACGCGAAACGTTGATTTTACATTGCCTTTCGAGACGGGTAGTTTTGGTGTTTCCAGTCTGGCTGGTTCCAATAATTACGATTTCCGTTCGGGAGATCAGCGCGTAGGCCATCGTTTTTCCTTGGGAGCTGCAAACCGCAACTATACATTGCGAGGGATGTATACATTCAACAGTGGCTTCAATAAAAAAGGATGGGCTTTCAGTGCTAATGTTACCTACCGTTGGGCCGATAGGGGATACGTCGAAGGCACATATTATAATTCTCTTTCTTATTTCTTCGGCTTTGAGAAACTGCTTGGAAGAAATCATTCTCTTTCTTTCTCTACTTGGGGAAATCCAACGGAACGCTCTTCACAAGGTGCTGCTACCGATGAGAGCTTCTGGCTCGCCAACGACTATCAGTACAACCCTTATTGGGGGTACCAGAATGGGAAAAAGCGCAACTCAAGAGTGGTGAACGACTACGCTCCAAGTGCCCTGCTTACTTGGGATTGGAAAATCACAGAGAAGATGAAGCTAACAACAACCTTGTTGGGCAAATATTCCATTTACAAGAGCACAAAACTCAATTATAACAACAGCGACAATCCTGCGCCTGACTATTGGAAAAGCCTGCCCAGCACTTTCTATGATGTTTGGAATACCGGTAACACAGCTTTGCAGACAGATGCAGCTTACCAGGATTGGCAACGTGCCGTAGACTATTTTAAATACAGGAAGGAGAACCGGCAGATACAATGGGACCGCCTCTATTGGGCTAACCGCAACGCAAACTCGCTCGGACGCGATGCCATGTATTATGTTGAGGCAAGACACAACAATATTCTTTACCTGACCCTCGCTTCAACATTGAGTGTCGTCCAGACGAAAAACAGTAATTGGAATGCCGGTTTTGTGCTTACGACCAACAAAGGGATGCATTATAAGACGATGGACGACATGTTGGGCGCCGAATATTTCCACAACATCAACACCTACGCCGTTGGCAACTACTCCCCAAGTTCCGACTGGGTGCAGTATGATTTGAATCATCCCAACGCCACCGTAGGCGAAGGTGATAAGTTTGGCTATAACTATAATATCTATACCCATAAGGCTTATGCCTGGGCTAACTACTCGTCGACATTTGGCCGTTTCCACTTCACGCTCAACGGAAAGATTGGCGGTACAGGCTTTGAACGTGACGGCAAAATGAAGAATGGCCTTTTTGCGGAAAACTCTTATGGCAAAAGCGGCAAGGCCAGATTTCTTGATGGTGGTGGCAAGGCCGCTCTCTCCTGGGACGCGGGCCAGGGACATGTCCTGTCAGTGGGAGCCGGCTATCAGTGGAATGCCCCTCTTGCCAATGTTGCCTTTGCGTCTGCTGAGATGAACAACGACTTTGTGCGCAACTTGAAGAATGAACGTATTCTCAGTACGGAATTCAGTTACCAATATAGCGGGACATGGCTCCGGGCTAACTTAAGTGGATATTTCACGCAAGTAGATGATGCTACAGAATGGACATGTTTCTATTTTGATGACATCAACTCCTTCTCGTATAATTCTCTTTCGGGCCTGCAAAAGCAATACTATGGTGCCGAGCTCGGCATGAATTTCAAAATCTTCTCTTGGTTGGATTTAAAAGCAGTAGGAACAATCAGCGAAGCCAAGAACTCGAGCAATGCAGATGTGATCTATCTGAATTCTACTCAAGGCGAGTACAATACCGACAGGGCCCTCATCAAAAATATGAGGGAGAGTGGTACGCCTCTTACCGCGGCAAGCCTTGGACTGGACTATCACAACAAAGGATGGTTTGTCACACTTTCTTGCAATTATTACGACCGTATATACCTTAGTTATTCTCCTTATTGGCGCTATGCCAAAAAGGTGGCTTCACTTCCCAACGGGGTCAATGAAGACGGATCCTACAACGTAAGCAGCCAAGATAAGGGCAAGGGGGGCTTCATGCTTGATGGCAGTATTGGCAAGAGCATCAGAATCAGAAGAGGAGGCATGTTGTCCTTCAATTTGATGCTCACCAACATTCTGAACAATGAGAAGATCGTCACTGGCGGTTATGAGCAGAGCCGAAGCGATGTTACCAATTCTGGTAACAGCCGCGGTTATATCTTCTCTAAAAATCCGAAGAAATATCACGTATACGGTACTAACGGGATGTTCCAAGTCTCCTACCGTTTCTGAGTTATTTTGACATATCAATACAAAGGAAAATAATCAGTTATGAATAAACTAAAGATTTTCATGTTGGCTTTGACCGCCTGTCTCCTCTCCGGTTGTATGGATGGAAACTGGGATGACCCGACCGAGCTCAACTCGCGAGGCAATAAGGCTATTGTCGAGAGCAATGTAATCTCCATAGCACAGCTCAAAAGCCAATACAAAAATTATATCACCACCGACTATCGCGATGGGAAAAGCTACACGAAGATCACCTCTGATATACAGATCAAGGGCGTTGTGACGGGTAACGATATTGAAGGTAATCTTTATAATGAGATTTCTTTGCAAGACGAAACGGGAGCGATCATCATCGCTATTTCTGAAGGCGGCATTTGGGGCTACCTGCCCATTGGAACGGAGATTGTCGTAGATCTTAAGGATCTCTATATAGGAAATTATGGACTTCAGGCACAGATAGGAGTCCCCTACACCAATGCCAGTGGCAACACTTATGTCAGCCGTATGAGTAAACTGCTTTGGAACAGCCACTTTAAGTTGACAGGTAATACTAAGAACATAGAACCTGTCACGTTTAACAACTCTACATGGGACAATTTCAATGATGGCGCCAAACTTGCCACTATCAAGAATGTCCGGTTTGATGTGCCCAACGACACAACGACCTTTGCTTCGCCCAACAGTGGTGCAGGATCAAAGAGTATCTATTTCAAGGGCATCGACAAGAGCGTGATGGTTTACACAAGCAACTATGCAGATTTTGCCGCCACGTATGTTCCTACTGGAAAGGTAAATGTTACGGGTATCGTAATCACCTACAACCGCTATAAGGAGTTCATCATTCGTTCAATAGATGATGTTCAACCAGCCAATTAATAAAACATCGATAATCGAAAAAACAAATAAAATGAAAAAGATATTTTCTATTTTCACGATCTTGGCTGTCTCAGCCATGACCTTTACATCGTGTGAGGATGTACCTTCTCCCTATGACTACCCTGGCCGTAGCAACGGTGGAGAACCAGGTGTCGTAACAGACGACAGTGTATATATCAATGCTACCTTCGCATCGGATTTCACGCCCTTTACGGCAGTCACTCCTTTAGGTGTAGCATGGACCATCGATTCACATCATTACGCTAAGGCAACAGGCTATGCCAATGGAACAACTACTCCTTCCAACGCGTTCTTGGTTTCGACACCAGTAGATTTGACCAAGTCGAAGTCTGCATATGTCAAATTTGAATACATGCTTCGTTATTATACTAACTATGGTAAGTCCAAAGAGGGTGTTGCCGACAGAGTGCTCATAACCGACAACTACACGGGCGATCCCACGACGACAACCTGGACCGAGGTGATCAATGGCGACAAGATGACAGAAGGGAGCGACTGGAATACTTGGTACTCAGCCGCTGTAGATTTACCTGTACAATTTATCGGGAAGAATAATGTAGTTGTTGCGCTCCAGTATACTTGCACGGACAATTCGGCTACTTGGGAGGTGCGTAATTTCATTCTGCATGAGGGAACTGCTCCTGAAAATCCTAATCCAGGAGGAGGTACCACTACCGGAGAGGCCAAAGGCGACGGTACACAAAACAATCCCTACAATGCAGTCGCAGCCAACGAGCAAGCAAAGGCCGGCAATACCTCTGAGGTGTTTGTAAAAGGCAAAATTTCCCAAATCTCAGAAGTTTCTACCGATTTTGGTAATGCAACTTACTTTATCTCTGATGACGGCACTACTACTAATCAATTTGAAATCTACCGTGGATATTATCTCAATGGTGATAAATTCACGGCTGAAGACCAAATCAAGGTTGGACAAACGGTGGTTGTCAAGGGTAAACTCACCGTATTTGGGAATAAACCACAAATGGCCCAAGGTAGTCAAATCATATCCATTGACAATCAGGGTGGAGGTGATACACCTGGTGAAACTGGAAATATAGGAACCGTATCAGGCAACACCATCAGTTTCTCTGCTGCTGACTGCGGTCTGGACAATGCAACTGAAGTAGGTATACTACAATTAGTCGATGGGACAAAACTTGCTTTTGAGAAAGGTGAAGCCACTAACTCGCCTAAATATTATTCAGCTGGAGGTGGCACAATTCGCGTCTATCCCAAGAACATGATTACTCTGACCTCGACAAAGAAAATCAAGAGCATCACATTTACCTGTGACAGTTACAATGGTACGGACTATACAGCCGAGGGACATGTTTCGGTGAATCCCGGCACGGTCGTGCTTGATGGGACTACATTGAGTTTCACAGGTATTGATGAGAAAACGGTTGTGATCACGAATACAAATACTTCGACCGGAGGAAAGTCACAGTTACGAATTAAAACGATTGTGATTACCTATATGGAATAAAATCAGCAGTCTTTCATATCAAAGCCCGCGCCCAAATTGGGTAGCGGGCTTTACTTTTAGCTATAGAGAGTTTACACCTGCAGGCATTAGGTAGCTCACCGGCTCCCATAAACCATCCCACCGGCTCCCATAAACCATCCCACCGGCTCCCATATGCTGGCCCACTGGCTCCCATATGCTTGCCCACCGGCTCCCATATGCTTGCCCGCCAGATCGCATAAGCCGGCCCGTCGGATTGCAAATGTCACAGATAGTGGACAACCACAAAATCCGTTATAGCTGCTCACAATTCAATTAATAACAAATCAGTATGTGATATTTGCAGAAAAAGATCCTTATAAAGGTATAAAAGTGGGAGAAAAGTATTAATTTTGCAATCTAATATTCAACAAACAATAATATGGTCCACGATTTGCGGGCAATTACGTCCCTCACATTGTTTCTATGGTTTAGCCTTGCAACGATGGCAGCTCCCTCTCGTGCAATCGATAAGATTGTCAATCCTATCACCAAGGCCTGGCTTTTCAGATTGGCGCTTACAGATAAGGCTTTTTCACCCTATAGTCTTGACAACCCCAAGGAGTTTCTTTCTGAACGTTCCATCTGCAGAAGAGAGCGACAAGATATTGCCATCGACTCTACGGACCTTCCCGTATCACCGCAGTATTTGAAGATCATCGGACAGCAAAATGTTCAGATTATCGGACAGAGCAAATGGAACAATAGTGTACTTGTGATCACAAACGACTCTTCTTGTGTCACCGCCCTGAGTTCGCTACCTTTCGTACGGAAGGTGAAGCTTGTATACACTACGCCAGACAGCATAAGTCCTGTGAAGCGAAGCATCCTTAAAGAGTTTCTCAATCCCTGGGATTCAGTTCCTTCGAACCTCTATGGCTCAACAGAGAAACAAATAGAAATGCTTAATGGTATCAGACTTCATGAGGCAGGATTCAGGGGCAAAGGCAAACTAATCGCTGTGGTCGATGGTGGATTCATGAATGTCGACAGAATCAAAAGTTTTTATAATGTGAGGATTTATGGCACTAAGGATTTCGTCAATCCTCGTGTAGGCGAATTCTATTCAACTTCAGATCACGGAACGAAGACATTCTCTGCTATGGCTGTCAACAGGCCCCATGTCTATGTGGGTACCGCCCCCGATGCCGCCTACCTCTTGGCCCGCAGTGAGAACGTTCAGACAGAAAGTTCGGCCGAAGAAGACTATTGGGCTGAGGCTGTTGAATGGGCCGACTCCATTGGTGCCGACATCATTAGCTCTTCGTTAGGCTATCATGCTTTCGACGATAAACGCAATGACTATTGCTATAGACAGCAGGATGGGTTGACGGCCTTTATTTCCTGCACTGCTTCCCGACTTGCCAAAAAAGGAATCGTTCTTGTCAACAGTGCTGGCAATGATGGTATGAGGTCGTGGAAAAGAATAAATTTTCCCGGTGATGCACGCGACATTCTTACTGTGGGAGCAGTGGATGCCAATGGGGAGAATGCTTCGTTCAGCAGCATAGGACCTACAGCTGACGGAAGAATCAAACCCGACGTGATGGCCCAAGGCAGTCCGACAGCTGTAATCGACGGCAGGGGAAATATATCCCACGATATGGGAACATCGTTCTCTACTCCGCTCGTGGCTGGTTTGGTGGCTTGTCTATGGCAAGCTCTCCCCGAGAAAAATGCCTTTCAAATCATACAGCTTGTGAAGGATTCGGGAAGCAATGCATCCAATCCTGACAATATTTACGGGTATGGCATTCCCGATTTCTGGAAGGCCTACCATGAAGGGAAAGCAAAATGAAAAATGAAAACCGACAAGCGCTCACGCTATTCGAACTCAACGGTATGGTGAGAGAAGTGATAGAATTGTCACTTAATCAGTCGTACTGGGTCGAGGCCGAGATCTCAGAAGTGCGTGAGGTCCGTGGTCACTGCTTTATGCAGTTGGTTGAGAATGACCCTTTCCTCACTACACCCGTTGCCCGGGCTGATGCCAAATGCTGGGCGAGCAAGTGGAGGCAACTGAAACCCAAATTTGAACGAGTCACCAGAGAACCTATACATGCAGGAATGAACGTATTGCTGCTCGTCACGGCACAGTTTCATGAGGCTTATGGATTCTCATGGATAATAGAAGATATTGACCCCACATTTACCTTGGGCGATATGGCACGGCGCCGTGCAGAAATCATCACTAAACTTAAAGAGGAAGGTGTTTTTGATTTGCAAAAGGGCCTCACTCTTCCCCTCCTGCCCCAACGCATTGCTGTCATCTCCTCTGCGGGGGCTGCTGGCTACGGTGATTTTTGTGCACAGCTGTCTGATAACCCGTATGGACTCCAATTTCTAACCGTATTGTTCCCCGCTGTCATGCAGGGCGAACTGGTGGAGTCCAGCATTATCTCGGCTCTTAACAAGATCAACGAGAGACAGAATGAGTTCGATGCTGTTGTTATTATTCGTGGAGGCGGTGCAACGAGTGATCTAAGTGGTTTTGATACTTTGGCCTTGGCTGAAAATGTGGCTAACTTTCCATTGCCTGTGATTACCGGTATTGGGCACCAGAGGGATGAAAGTATCATTGATTTGGTTGCTTTCCGCAGTTTGAAGACTCCTACAGCTGTGGCTTCTTTTTTTGTAGATTGCCTTTCAGCTCTGTTTGAAAGGTTACAGAAATTGGAAGACCGCATTCTGCACTTGGCTCAGCAACGATTGAATTTTGAGCACATTCGCTTCAATCATCTTAGGGAGAAGACACCCATCGTTTTTAAGTTGATGAGCAGCAGCCAACAACAGAAGATAAGGCAGTTACAGGTGAGACTGAACAACAGCTCAAGATTAAGATTGGAGAAGACCAGACAGAAATTATTGATAATTGAAAGCACTCTCCTACCCCAAGCCCGAAATATGATTCAGCTCCAGAGGCATCGTTTGAAGCTATTAGAGGAACAGTTGAAACTGAATGATCCTCAAAACTTATTGAAAAAGGGATTTAGCATCACCATGGTTGACGGTAAGATCGTAAAAGATGTTTCTCGTTTACATGAAGGTCAATGCGTCTTGACCCAAGTGGAAAAGGGCTATTTTACCAGCGAAATAAAAAAAATACATCATCCATAAATTTCTAAAAATATGCAAAAGAAGCCATCTTATGAAGAAGCCATGTCAAGGTTAGAAGAAATTGTACAAAATATGGAAGACGGCAATCTGGATCTTGACACGCTCACTCTACAACTGAGAGAGGCAAAAAGCCTTATTAAAATATGCAAGGATAAACTGACAAAGACCGACGCGGAAATCAATGAGATCCTAAAAGAAGACTCTCTGCATCACTCATCCTCAAAAGAGTAGAGGCACTCACCGCGCTCTCCGTAAGGAGTTGTTACGGTTGTGCCTCTATTGTTTACTGCTTGATCCAATCGTCGATGAGCTTTCTGGCGATACTCAGTTTCTCGGGTATCGTCGGGAGATTATCTCGTCTGAACCATCCACCGCTACTTAATTCAGAACGCTGTAGACGGATGTCTCCACTCACATAATCGGCAGTGAATCCCACCATAAGTCCGCAAGGATAAGGCCAAGGCTGTGAGGCGAAATATTTGAGATTGGTAATCTCCAATTGGGTCTCTTCCATAACTTCGCGTTTCACAGCCTCTTCAAGAGTTTCTCCGGTCTCAACAAACCCTGCAACCAGCCCATAGAAATTGGTGGCGAAGTTCTTTGCATGGACCAGGAGAATCTCATCTCCGCGCTGTATGCGCACGATAATGGCTGTGGCGAGTTGTGGCCAAACCTCTTTACCACACGACGTACAGCGTTTGGAAATGTCCGTGTGCATCTTCATCGGAGCGCCGCATACACCACAGAAACGTGTATTTTTGTCCCAGTAAAGCAATTCGTGGCATTTCCCCGCCTTAAGATAGAAATCGCGCGGCAGATAATAGAATGACTTGCGAAGTCCACACATGTGATATCCATCCATTTCAGCGATAGGTTGTTCTATGGAGAAGGCCTTGCAAGCGATGCCATTTTCCATTGTACCAACATTCAGCACATGTGTCCATTCCTTTAGTTTTACTGGGGGCTCCTCTGAAAGAGGAATGGCATATGTATCGTCAGAGCAGCGCTTTACCAAGAGATCTGACTGACAGAAAATAAACCAATAATTCATTTTTCTCCAAATAGCAATTTATAATCTCGTTTGCCAGCTTCTTCTACCCATTCTTCGGGTACAAATTTCCAGTTATTGTTGGGCTGAGGGTCAAGATCATGAAGTCTCTCAATCCATTGGATCAGATAATGTCTTAAATCGTATTGTGATTTCCAAATAATACGACTTTGCAGACTGTCGTGAGGAATGCCTGCACCGCGAGTGAGCAATTCGCCACCTCCATTGGCGCGATAACTGTTAACAGCCACCTTGTACCATTTGTTCTCATCGAATGGTTGACCATCTGACATCCTAAGAATGTGAACCTTCTGTCCGTCGGGTTGCGTAACATCTACAGTATAGTCGATGCCGGAAGCGGAATCAAAATTGAAAGTGAAATTTTTGAATCCTAATCGTTGTTGATCCCCCACTGTAGAAGAGCTTAATAAAAGCAGATGATCTGAAGGCGAATGCATTGTATTTACCCACTGATCGTAGCTCATTTCCAAATGTTTGCGAATTTCTTTTCCCGTTAGCCTCATGACATAAAGTTGGTTTTCAAATCGGCAAAGGTTGAACATGTCCGCAACGCGGATCGGACCTTGGCACAATTTAGAATTGAATTGTAATGGAGCGGAAATAGAGATGTCGGCATGGGTAAGGTCAAGCTGGAGGTTATGAATGAGATCGTTAAATGCTGAGGGTCCAAAGAATCCGTCCTTTGAATAGATGTCATGAGCGAGGGTGCCAATCTGCCTGTCTACATATCGCGAAATTTCATCCGTGAAACTCTTAAAGTGAGCTAAATAATCTTCATCTGTAGGCAAATCTCTTACGTCAACTAATTTACCATCAATATTCTTAACACACCATTTTCCTTTTATCTTTGCCAACTCTATATCAGCTTGTGCAATTGACATGGCATTGTTGGCGGGATCAAGCAAAACCACTTTCTTTCCCTCCCTGTTGACAACAGATCCTGAAAAACGGGTATGATCATGACCAAAAAGGATGATGTCAAATCCCGGCACCTCCTGGGCCACCTGTAAGGACTCATTTTCTCCGTACTTGTCAGTGATAATGCCTCCATCCTTACCAGAATGAAATAATCCAATAATTATATCGGGATGCTCGTTGGCTTTGATATAGCTGATCCATTTCTTGGCAGTGACGATCATGTCGTCAAATCGAAGACCGCTCCACAAGTCCTCCGACAACCAGTTGGGAATGGCAGGTGTGAGCATGCCAAGAACAGCAATCTTTACTCCGCCACGGTTGATGATGGTATAAGGCTTAAGATAAGGTTCTCCCGTCTGTGCGTTGATGACATTCGCGCCAAGTAGTGGAAAATTGAGAGCTGCATGCCAGGCATCAAAAACCTTATGACCGGTCTCAACATCATGGTTGCCAATGGTTTGGGCGTCATACTTGAGATAATTACACACTTGGGCAGCAATGTTTACTTCCGCTGTGTCTACAAAATTGGAATAATACGACAGCGGCTGCCCCTGAAGGATATCTCCATTATCGAGTAACACTACGTTCCCTTCGGTTTTGCGTAGAGAGTTGACATACCCGCTGACCCTTGCTAGGGAACCAGCCTGAGCCTTCATTGTCGTGAAATTGTAAGGGAAAAAACATCCATGCACATCACTTGTCTCAATGATATGGATTTTCACTGTTTTTGGTTTTGCCATTGAAAAAAAGATGCCGCAACTTAAGAAAAGAAGCAGACTGATACTGAATTTGTTCATTTCTATTGATTTTATAGTGCAAAGTTACTAATTTATCGATTTTGTACAAAATAAAAACATTGTAATTATCGTTATTCAAACAAGATGAAATTGATAAAACTCATATATATACTTATTGCCTTTGCGGCGCTTTTCGTATCATGCTCAGATGATGACAGCTTCAGTGCGTCACCTTCTAATCTACTTACATTCTCTGCAGACACAGTAGCTTTGGATACGGTCTTCAGTAATGTCTCATCATCCACCCGCAGCTTCTGGGTCTACAATAAAAGTGGAGACGGAATTAGATGCTCGGATATCAGGCTGGAGCGTGGTGCTTCAAGTGCTTTTAGAGTTAACGTAGATGGAATAGACCTGACGCAGGTGGGTTCTACATCCGAGATTGAGATTCGTAAAGGCGACAGCATTAGAGTGTATGTCGAGGCAACACCTACCACTCAGAACGCGGATGCACCCATAGAGGTGGAGGATAACCTTGTTTTTACTTTGGAAAGTGGGGAAGTACAAAAGATAAACCTCAATGTCTGGTCTTGGGACGCGGTGTTTTTGCGTGACCACCATGTCATTGGAAATGAAACGTTGACAGCCGATAAGCCCGTTGTCATCTATGGTGGGCTAACAGTAGACTCTGGTGCAGTATTGAATCTGCAGGCCGGAACTACTCTCTATTTCCATGAAGATGCAGGTATGGAAGTATTTGGCAGACTCATCAGCCAAGGAGAACCGGGCAACAACGTCACATTGCGTGGCGACCGGCTTGATCATATGTTCAATTATTTGCCCTACGATTTAACACCAGGGCAATGGCAGGGAATTGTCCTGCATGCCTCTTCTTCCGATAATACGATGCGGTATACGGACATCCACAGCACGTACAACGGAATATCCATAGACTCGTGCAGCGTAGATCCTCTTAAACTGCAACTGATTGCTTCCACGGTACACAATTGTCAAGGTTACGGTATATACACCAAAAACGCCCGCCTTGATGTTCAATCTTGCCAAATAACGAACACTTTAAACGATTGCGTTAAGATTGAGGGGGGGGATGTAAATATCAACAGCTCCACTCTGGCCCAATTCTATCCCTTCGACAGCAATCGGGGATATGTCCTAAACTTCAGTAACGTCAATCCTTTGAAACAATTGAAGGTAACAAACTCGCTCCTCACGGGTTATGCAGATGACGTTCTCTTGGGAAGTAAGGACTCAACGCTCAACAATGTCTTTAATTATTCCTTTGATCATTGTCTGGTCAGAACGCCTAAACCCGAAACGGCTGACTCTGTCTATCTCACTAATATCATTTATGAGAACGTGAAAGATACTGCCACAGGCGCAGAGAAACATTTTGTAAGAATAGATACGGACAAACTGCGCTATGACTTTCGTCTTGACAGTACATCTAAAGCAATCAATGCAGCCTCTGCAGAGACATCTTATCCCACAGACAGAGACGGCGAGATGAGGGATGAACGTCCTGATATTGGAGCTTACGAATACAAAAAACAATCTAACGACTAACCCATATGAAGAGCAAGAAATTAGAGATAAACTACGAAGAATTGCGCTTTGAAGAACTGAATGGTGAAGATCAGTCTCTAATAGAGGCAGCTATTAAGGCCACAGACAATTCCTATGCAGACTACAGCCACTTTCATGTAGGTGCAGCTGTTCGTCTTAGTGACTCCACAATCGTTATTGGCGCTAATCAGGAAAATGCGGCTTTTCCGTCAGGACTCTGTGCAGAGCGAACAGCCATATTTGCGGCTCAGGCTCAATATCCCAAACTGGCAGTTGAAGCTTTAGCCATCGCGGCGAAGAATAGTGACGGAATTTTGTCCCAGCCTGTCACTCCCTGTGGCTCCTGCAGGCAAGTCGTGTTACAGATTGAAGAGCGTTATCACCATCCTGTTGAGGTACTGCTCTATGGCTCGCAAAGAATATTTCGTTTTCATAGCATCCGAGACCTGCTACCCTTCTGCTTTGTTGATGACAGCATGAAATCCTAATCGAGGATTCATTGACTAATAGCAGAACACTTTACTGCCATTTTATTTCTTCCGGCCGAAATTGAAACCGATATATATATTTACACTGCCAAAAGTTGTATTGGTTGAGAACTTGCTTTTCTTGTAATAATAAGTATGGAAGACGGCGCTTGCACCACAATACCAACGCATGTTGTTGTATACAAAGCCAAAGCGGCCTATTCCGTCCAAATTGATGTTATGGAAACTAAAGTCTTTAAAGGAAAACAAGCGTTCCTCAACTTCAGACCATGAATGCTTATAGGCAATAGCCATCGAAAGCGACATGGCTAAAAGGCAGTTTCTCGCAAAGACCCAGTTGTAGCCATAACCGCCCGAAAGGGAGAAATCTGTATAGCGTATTCGATTAGAGTGAAAAGTTGTATCAATACCAGCTGTTTCCAACTGTCGCTGAAGCCGACTTTCTAACAACTTGTTAAAGCTTGCCACATCAACATCCAAAGAATGACGCATATACCCCACCCCAGCCATTACAGTACCGGCACTGCGGCGTTGTACTGTGCTTTGGCTGAAAGCAGCTGGATAAGAAAACTTTTTATGGTTGAAGATATAATAAAGATTAAATCCAGAAATTTTTCCACTCAACCCACAAAAAGTGATGTTCTTTAGTGGTGAAGTGTCAATTCCCTTGCCAAGTTTGACCCTTCGCACCCTGTATTCATTTCCCAAATCTCGATAAAAAAGATCCACACCGAGCTGAGGCGCATAGATGCTCAAATCGATTTCTGTCTTTTTTTTAGAGCTGGTCAATCTGTTGAGATTAAATGTGTAACCAAGAAAAAACCAGCGATAACCAAAGTAGGGGCCGATCTTGGCGGCAGAACGGGGAGAAAAGGTTACCTCAGTTCCCGCCACATTCTTTATAGAGTAGATTTCGACGGTATTTGTCTCCTGGAGCATCACGGTGAAGTTATATTTTTGCGGCTCGATATAATTTGTATCGGTCTCAGTGAACTTCTGCAATATCCGCTTAACACCAGAAATAACTTCACTTCTCCCTGAAATCCGATTCAAACTATCGGCAGGTAAGGCCGAAAGGGAAACGATTGGTGAGAAAAAAGAATGCAAAAGGAATATATATTTTATGGAAAGTCGCAATGTTAGAAGTCTTTATAATTAAGCGCAAACGCCAAGAGAGAATTTTATACGGAGGGCGATGAATTGCGTATATTGGGAAGATAATAGCACCGAAACACGATAATTCGTATCGCTCAATCCAAATGCAAAGTTACTGAAAAATATTATAGGTCAGATGATTTTTGCGTTCTTTTTAAAGGTAATCACAAATAATTTGGGAGAAACCACAAATAATGAACTATTCTCATAAAGGTTTTGTTCTACTATAAATAGGTTACGCATCTTCTGTGGGCATACTTTGGCTCGTATTTTTTCTTCACTTGTAGCACAAAAATCTTTAGGATTAGACTTCGAAGCGATGGCGGCTGGGACACCCGGTGGCGATGTTCCTCAATGGGGGATCATGGAAGACGGGTGACCGTGTGACAGAGTCTGGAGGAAGACGAGGCCGACTCTACCCGTACCACTTTGTGGAGAACGGCGAGGCTGACGCGCTGAAGATGGTGAGGGGTGACGTGCTTGCAGAGCTACAACGGCAACTCGGCAAGCGCCTGAACAAACTGGGGATAGCGAGGGGGTAGCGGCCGGAGGCTTGCCGCTGCGAGCGGCAAACGGAAAGGGTACCGCCCAGAATGGAAGGCTGCCTTACATCCACCATTTCCAGGGCATCGCGGAATGATCCTCGTCGAAGGATAGGGGGATCTGGATGACGCAGCCGATGAAAAAGGCCACCCAGGCGTAGATGAAAAGGAACACGTCGAAGTCGGTGGCGGTCGGCTTATACCAGTTGGTTATGCAGTAGCCTCCTGCCATGATTGATGTGACGATCAGGAAGGTGGCGATGTTGCTGAGAATGCGGGTACGCTTTTCTTTCTTCACTTCCTCCGGGTCTGGCTGAAATCTTTTTTCGTAGTCGTCCATAGTTCTTGCTTTTTTGACAAATATAGAGAAAAAAGCTGCAACTTGTTGCATTTGTTATTGATTTTTAAGAAATAAATTTAAAATTAGGATATTATGGCAAGTAATGACATACGCATGCGGGTGCTTCTCAACGTTGAGGGCAAAAATATCGTCGTTGAGGTTTCGAGCAGCGTGAAGGAGCTGCAAAACGCACTGGAAGCCACGAAGAACAAAGCAGAAAAGATGAGAGTCGCAATGTCGCACCTGGCTAACATCTCTGTTTTGGCAAACAATGCAATGACGGGTTTTCATAATTTAGGAGCAGCGATGCAGCCCTTTATCGACAAGGCGAACAACGCGGCAGTGGTTCAGACGAAGCTGAAGACCATGATGGAGCAGCGCATGAGAGCCACAGGGCAGGACGTGGCCGCCATCAACCAGCTTGTGGGAGCACAGGGCAAGTTAGGAGTGATACAGGTGGCTACGTTTGCCAGCAGCCGCCAGACACTGGAGACGCTGCTTCCCGCCATGAACAACCTCATAGCCCAGCAGAAGGGACTGAACGCCACGAGTGAGGATGCTGTGACGATCGCCAGCATGGTGGGCAAGGCCTTCATGGGATTGTCGGCGTAAGGGTAATGTGAACCCAATCACCGGGTTGCTTGTGGAGCTGCTGGCGAATGGCTTTTGGCATTCCGAGAATGTAGCAGATGGAACCATCAGCGTTTTTCACTCCCATATTGACCACACTTCCGTTGTAAGGCACATTATTGAACGTGGCGTGGACTTTAACACGTCCTTTGCCAAATACTTTTCTGATATCAATAGGTACCCTTACAAATGATCCCCCCGTGTCCGTCACAGGTTCTATGAGAGCGCCAAATTCGTAAGTATTCATTCTCAAGAATAATATTCATCCAACATCTAAAAACATCTATCTAAAATTTCCCCAAGATTCAACACAAAAATAAATTTGCGTGATTATCAATTGGTTAGAGAGGATGAGGGTGCAGGTGTAAACTTTTGGAAAAACAAGGGTGGATTTGGAAGAGTAAACGCCCCCTGGGTCTATGCTCTTACAATAAATTGTTTTGCTTGAGCCAGCGGCGGCCTTTGGGAGTAAGGAACCATATAAGGGCGGCAAGACACGGGATGCCGATATAAGCAAGAATAATCAGTGTATCCATAATCTACGATTTTTTATCTTTATTGTTTGTCAGAATTAAACCTAATATGAGGGTAAGCGCAGAGATGAGTGCGCTTGAGATATAGACCAGCCATTTGAAGTCTCCCATATCCTTGACAAGAGACGTGACGAAAACACCTGTCAGCAGGTATTTTGATATGTCTATGAGATAGTTTCCTAATTTTTCCTTCCACATGGCAAAAATAGTGATTTTGGGGTGTATGTGCAAATATTGCACTATGTGCGGCTGGTGCGGCTGGTGCTGTGGCTGAGGGCTGCAATGGCATCCACGAGCTTGTCGATGCTCTCCTGTTGCTTCCTGATTATTTCGAGGCATTCCTTCACTCCCTCGCTGTTGGTGGCCATGGCTCCGTCGCCTACTGCCTGGCTGCTGTGGGAGCCGTTGGAGGTGTCGTCTGTTTCTTTATAAAGATAACTAACAGGAACGCCAGCTGCATTGGCTATTTTTTCAATTGTTCCAGATTTAACGTCTTTGGCCGATAACACGGAAGAGAGCGACTGGGCTGTCACTCCCATAAGGTCGGCAATGTCCTTTTGCGTTTTGCCTACTTCCATAAGCTTCGCTTTCAATTCTTGACCAGTCATAAGGCGGTTACTTTACTTTTATTGTTAAAATGTTATAAAGAATAAGGCAAACACTTGATTAATCAAGAAAAAGCCTTATATTTGCACCCGTAAACGTACAACGAATAACGGAACACGTTGCAAATATAAGCAAAAAAGGAGTTACAAACAAATTAAAACGAAGAGAAAATGATACTGAAGAGAATTTATCAGGAAGTGATCGTGGATCACAAGAGCCGTGAGGTGAAGTTCTGTGGCTGGCTCTACGGAAGCCGGGAGAAAGTGAAGGCACGGATCGACAGACGGGTGGAGCATCTCAGCCGTGGAGTGACCCTGCGGGATGAGATTGAGGACTTCGGGGGGGTCACGGAGATCGTCATGCCGAAGACGCTGGAATATTTCCCGGTGGAGATCTACAAGCAGACGGAGAAAGACGGGAAGCCGTTGTGGGACTACTGCGTGGTGTGGCACGACGTGATTTTATAATATAAACTAAAGCATTGAGACATGGAAATGAAGGAAGAGATTCTAACTCTGGCGCAGAAGCGCAAGAAGAAGAGAGACATGACGGCTCTGCAAATGTATGAGCAGCTGAGACGGGAGAACCCGGAGCTGAGCCGATCGGCGGCAGAGCGGATCGTGGGCAGGGAGATGGCCCGGATGGGCTACGACCTGACGACGAGAGTGGGTGTACACAATGTGATTGCAAGGATGACCCTGGAAGAAGGTAAAACAGAATGAAGGGAGGGCGACTATGGAACGACTGATGATCAAGATGGACGCAGCCACGAGAAACGCCATCGTGAGAGAGGTGCGCGAGGCTGTGGAGACAGCGATGGAGACCACGAGAGAGGAATGGGTGACGGGCGACGAGCTGTGCCGCCGCTGCTCGATGATTACCAAGAGCTGGCTGAAACAGTGGGGCTACCTGGTGCCGAGGGAGCGGATAGAGGTGACGGGAAAGGATGGCGGCGTGACCGCCACGCGGTGGGGCTACCCGCTGCACAAGATCCTGCGCCTGGTGATGAACCATGAACTGAGATACCTGGAGGACAACCGCTGATGGAGAAGAGACAGACGGTGCGCGGGTATGAGCAGGAACTGAAGAAACTCATCAAGGCCCGCACGGGGAAGGACTTTGAGCCGTGGCTGCTGCCCCAGATAAGGAGCACGGCAAAGAACGCGGCACTCTTGGACAAGATGGCCGAGGAACTGGCCGAGGAACCGCTTTCGACCATCACGACGGGGAGCACGGGACAGGTGAAACGGGAGGTGAACCCGCTTCTGCCCCACTTCGACAAACTGAACCGCACGCTCCTGGCGCAATACGAGGCACTGGGGCTGAACTACAACACTACCCCATCAAAGGTGAGCGAGAGCGCGAAGCCGGGCGGCGAGGATGAGGACATACTGGCCAGAACGCTGAACATTTGAAAAAAAATAACCAAAAAACCAGGCGGGGCGTGAGCGCCCCCGCCATAAAAGAAAACAACTATGAAGGAATTTTTGAGGCTGATGAGAGACGACTTCCGCAAGGAGGGCATAACGTGGCAGGACGCCGCGAAGGGTGTGCTGATCATGGCCGTGTACGTGGGCATGATCGTGCTGATGAACGTAATTGTGGAGGGACTGTAGGATGGAGATCACAGGAAGAATCTTTGACGTGCTGCCCGTGCAGACCGGCCTGGGCAAGAACGGAGAGTGGAAGAAGCAGGGCTATGTGCTGATGACCACCGATGAGAACCCCAGATATTTCTATTTTGAGGTGTTTGACGGCAAGGAGAGCAAGTTGGCCCGGTACAACATTCAAAAGGATGGCGAATATACCGTGTTTTTCGACGTGAGAGCGCACGAATATGGCGGAAGGTGGTATAATGCCATTGTCGTGAAAGATGTGCGTCAGACGCAAAATAAAGCGGCTCAAACAGAAAATATTTAGCAACAGCGAGACAGATCATGGCAGAAAAACACAAAACTGGGACACAGCTGCCCAATCCCGACGAGGTGAGGGCGGAGCGGGACGCGGCCTATTATGAGGGGTTTGTGTTCGACGCCAGCGTGGACTATCCCGACGCCATGTTCCTCTTCATGTACAAGGGAGTGAAGTTCTCGCCCTTAGGAGGCATCCAGGCCATCACGGGGCAGAAGAAGAACGGCAAGACCTTCTTTTTGGAGATGCTTGTGGCGGCGGCACTGGAGCCGGAGGCCGAGAACGTGAGATCGAGACTCAGGGGACTGGAGCTGAACCCCGACGCACGGAGGATGAAGGGGCATCCACTGTCGGTGATGTATATCGACACGGAGCAGGAGCCCATCAACACGTCGAGGCTCACCAAGGGCGTGAACTGGCTATGCGGCTATCCCGCACTGTGCAACCACCCACGGCTGCACGTGCTGCGACTGAGGAACATGCCCAAGGAGGCGGACATTCCGCAGGAGCGGCTGCGGGTGGCCGACTACTGGATAGACCGGTGGCAGCCCGACGTGATCGTGCTGGACGGACTGCGGGACGTGGTGCATGACTTTAACGACAACGCCGAGTCGACCGACATCATCAACCGTCTGATGGGACTGGCCGAGGAGCGGAACGTGTGTATCTGGAATGCCCTTCACTACAACCCACGGCCGGGAGCCGACGACGTGAGCAAGATGCGTGGCCACTTGGGGACGGAGCTGGGCAACAAGGTGACGGACACCTTCGTGAGCTCCAAGACCAAGGATGCGGCGACGGGGCTGGTAAGCTTCAAGGCCAAGCAGACCGACGCACGCAGCAAGGACGTGCCGGACATTCCCTATGAGGTGACGACGGAGCGGGACGGAGAAATAGAGATAGCCGTGCCACGGATCATCGATGCCCCCGACCCGCTGGATCCTGGCAGCCAGCCAAAGCCGGAGCCGCAGGACGGCGGCGACTTGGACATCGACGGAATAGCCCGGGTGCTCTATGGGGCAGAAGGCTTCGAATGGCCGAACAGCAAGAGAAATATTTGGAAGCTATTTATTGGGGCTAAAAAGATTATTCAATCTAAATATGTAGATGAAGCTATCGAGGCACGGCTATTGGTAGAGGATAGATCGAAGTCGATTGGCGGGCATCATCCCTACCGGCTGAATCCCAACTTGAATCCATACGATGATTAGTAAAAATATTTTTATGGGGTGGGTTTGCGCGCGCGCGCCCCCCTATATCCCCCCGGGACCCACCCCTGGGACCCACCCAAATCAGGCGAAAAATTTCGCTTAGGCACCGCGTGTATTCCACCCCGCGCTGAGGGGAAGGCGCGGGGGGTTACATGCCCACGGCTGCCGGGCGGCCGAGCGGCCTCCCGCGCGCGCAACAACTGACTCTTACAACAGACAATTACTACAGAAGCGGACGATAGGCTCTTAGAGGGGCTGACGCCCCAAGGACAAAAAAACGACGACAATGAGGATAGACAATCTTACACTGGCACGAATCAAGGAGGCCGCGAGCGTGGTGGACGTGATAGGGGACTTCTGCGAACTGAGGCGGAAGGGGCAGGACTACCAGTGCCTCTGCCCCTTCCACAACGACCGGCATCTGGGGAGTTTTGTGGTCAGCCCCAGGCGTAACAGCTACACCTGCTTCTCGTGTGGGGCGCACGGCGACGCGATAGAGTTCCTGATAAGGCATAAGCGCATGAGCTTCTTTGAGGCCGTGGCATGGCTCGGAAAGAAATACGGCATCGACGTGGAAGGAGCGGAACGGTACTGCCCAAGGCCATCACTGCCCCGAAAGGCCGTGGCCCCGCTGCCCATGCTGACACTCCCCCAGCAGATGGTGTTCGCAAGAACCAATACAAAGGGCGACACTCTGTGCGACTGGATAAGGTCGCTGCCCTGGAACGATGAGCAGCGGGCAAGAGTGGACAGGGTGCTGCTCAACTATGGAGTGGGCCACGCCCAACGAGGCAAAGGCTATACCATCTTCTGGCAGATAGACGAGCTGGGCAAAGTGAGAACGGGCAAGTTCATGCTCTATCGCCATGACGGACACCGGGATAAGGAGACTCCCTACAACTTCACCTGGGCACACAGTCTGCTGGCCAAGGCGGGAAAAATTGACTTGGACAAGTCTGACCTCCACACCACACTGTTCGGGATGCACCTGCTGACCTTCCATCCATCAGCAGTCATTAACATCGTGGAGAGCGAAAAAACGGCCATCCTGGCCAGCATCATGTGGGGACACCCTGAGAGGTGGATATGGATGGCATCAGGCGGGCTTTCCATGCTCAATGCCTCTAAACTCAACCCCATCATCCGGCAAGGCCGGCAAATATACCTCTACCCCGACAAAGACGGAGTGGAGGCATGGAAGCAGCAGGCGCAAATGATCGGGTATAAAAACATGACCGTGGACACTCGCTATCT
This sequence comes from uncultured Prevotella sp., assembly GCA_900322035.1. Classification (GTDB taxonomy): domain Bacteria; phylum Bacteroidota; class Bacteroidia; order Bacteroidales; family Bacteroidaceae; genus Prevotella. Next base: position 12,135 of record ONYL01000020.1, on the reverse strand, counting down.
CGATAACTACTGGAAGGATTCCGACGGGGAGAAAGCAGATCTTGGCGACATCATCGTGAGCAGCCTCTTAGCACCAAGACTCAACAGCGCAACAGCCAAGGAAATCCCGAAGCCTGCGATTAAGACCATGAAAGAGTTGGCGGAAGAATCGTTTGCTGCCATCTGTAAGAAAAACAAATGGGCAACCTACCTCAAAGATCAACTGCAATTAGAACCGATAACGATATGCAAAAAACAGAACGATACAAAGTAATCAGTACAAAGATAAGCCCGGACGGCTACAAGAAGCTTTGCCGCCTATCGGAGAAAGCTGGGATGAAGCCCTACGAGATTCTCCAGATGTGCGCAGATACGCTCATACGGTATATGGATGACCGCAACAACCTGACACCAGAGATGGAACGGATCATGGCAGTCTTCGAGGACATGGTAGGATGGAAGGATTCGCTGAACCTCGCGGATCCATTCACCCAGCCCTACATCTCGGAAGCGACCTATTACCTCAGAGCCAAGGGCCGATGCGGATGCAGGGCTGTCCATATCGAGCGCCCATTCTTCGGCGATTTCAGGCAAACCAGTAATATCATCCAAATATTCGACAGGACAGTAGAATTGCTATCCCCTAACTTATACAAACGGCTGAGAATGGTCTGCGCGGAGAAAGATTGCCGTTCAACTTTGGAGCTTATCCAGACACTGACAGGCGAGCAAATTATAAAAGACATCAATCACGATGAGATACTGCGGCAATTCGAAGACTGCCGGACTGATAACGGCAAGGCTGTGGAATACGGCAACAGGACAAAGAAAAAGAAACATTATGATACCGAGACCATGCCAAGTGGGTCGGACAAAAGAAATTTATTATGCACGGAAAAGAATATATCAGACTTATGAACTCGAAAGAGTGGCGACGACTGAGAGCAATTAAGCTCGCACAGGATCCTTACTGTGAAGAATGCCAGGGGCACGGTATTTACCGATTGGCGTCTGTGGTCCACCACAAAATAGAAGTGGAGAGCGGACTGACCCCTGCCGACTGCAAGCGTTTGGCCTTCGACCTTAACAACCTGGAAAGCGTTTGTCCTCAATGCCATAGAGAGATTCACAAGAATCGAAAGACTTGGGGACGGGACAACCACCAACAGAGAGAGCGGGAAAGGCTCAGCCAGTGGAAGGCAAGGCTGATGGGCACGGAGTGACTACCATCTATAACATAGGCGGGGGGGGTGATTTTTATTTTGAGGCCATAATATCCCCAAATCACTCACACCCACAGGGAGATGGAGGGGGAATTTTTGAAAATCCGGTTTTCCGAAAGCACGGGGAGGATGGTCCAAGGAGCGGATGGGGAGATTGGGTTGCGGCGGATGGATCGGTGAGCAGGGAGGGCTGACCTCTACGGGCGGATGGAACGGAGAGGAGGATAGGCTCCAGATGGAGATTCCCCCACGAGTGGGGGAAATAAAAAAAACGAGGGTGAAGGGTGGGTCTTTCCTTTTTGGAAATATCCATGATGAGGAAGGGAGGAAGGAGCGGGGGGCTGCTTAGGCAAGACTTCGGTTTTTTCGAATAGTTCGGGAGGACGAGAGGAAGGGGACGGGACGGGGAGGAAGGGTTAGGATGTTCAGATAAAACGATTATGAAACGGTAAAAAATAAACGATTATGCCAAAGAGAAATTTTGTGAATGTGAGGATCCCGGTGGAGCAGCCGGACTGCTGCGCCGAGTGTCCGCTGATCGGGAAGATCCCGCAGGGTTATCCGGGGAGGCCGAGGGGGAGTTATGAGACGCTGATCTGTCTGGGGACGATGGATGCGCTGAGCCAGCGGCAGTCGAAGATCCGGGCGAGCAAGCGCGACGGGAAACACCCGCTGCACCGCTACTGTGACCGGTTGTGGAATGCGTGGCTGGGGCTTCCGAGGCAGGAGCTGCCGGTGTCGGTGCAGAACTACAACTTGTTCAGGGTGCCCTACCAGGCCTCGCTCCAGCCGATGATCAAGTTCCACACCAGGGGAAGGAGGCCTAAGGGCTATGAAGCCGTTGATGACTTCCTGGAGGATGATAACGACGGGAACGAGGAAAGCGAGGGGCGCAGCGACGGAACCGAAGAGAACGGCGAAAGCGGCAACCCATAGGTATGGAGGGGATTACAGAACTTAAAAACTAAACGAAACTAAACGTTAAACGAAACAATTAAAGGAAACTATGAGTATTCTGAGTTATTTCACACAGGAGGCCAGAGACCGCAGGACGGTGATGGCCGACCGCAAGAGGGCTGAGATTCTCGACGAGCTGGCAGCCAAGGCTGTTAACGTTCGCTACTTTGAGAACGGGATATGGATCACGATCGACGGGACCCGGGCCTTCCGTGTGTCGAACGGGAGCGACTTGGCACGACGGACAATTGCCGTGGAAGAAGTGGAGCAGTTCATCAAGGAGCTGCGTGAGAACTGGGTTTCGGCCCACAAGAATGACAGACTGGAGGGACGCGTATGAGACTTAGAATGTCGAGTGGCGCAGCCTACCAGGTGAAGCATGGTATGCTGACGATGGAAGAACTGAAGGGGCAGTATCTGCGAGCTGCGGCGATGTGGCTGCAATATTTCACGCCTGTGGTGAACATTCTGTCTCTTTCGGTGTTTGACTTGCAGCAGCAACTGAAGGCTGATGGTCTTTACCGTATGGGAACGAAGAAGGCGTTTAAGGCTATGGAGAAGGCCGTGGACGATTTGGAGCGCTTGGTGATGAAAAGTGAGTGGCTGGACTTCGGTGGTGAAAATATGGATGCGTTCTTGGATTTTCAGGACAATTTCAACGACGCGCTGGCTCCACGGGTGAAGTCGCTGTACTGGGCGATCAACCTAAAGGTGACGAAGTCGGAAAGATACCAGCATGTGGAGTCGGTGTCGCAGGTGGCGTTGGTGACGCTGTTGGCGATGGTGCTGGAGTCGGTGGATAAGGTGCTGCACAAGAACTGGGAGGAGTGCTGGCACCACACCATCATCCTGCCTTGGGAGAAGGACCGCGGTTACGCGGCAACGCAGATCTGCCGCCTTGCCAATCACTTGGCGGGTATACTCGCGGAGGGGAAACTTATGAATTTACAGGAGGATCCTCATGTGAACACGGCGGTGAGCAACCTGATCAACTGGCTGGCGAGCTTCAGGGTTGTGGAAGAGTCGATGAGCAAGGCAATCACGAGAAACCCGGGGTTTGCGGAGAAGATCGGCTCGATGAGGAAAGGAGGCAAGGTATGAGCTGGGAGCTTTATCTTCCGCCGATCATCAAGATACCGAAAAACAAGCGGAACCGTGAGGAGGATTTGGAGTTTGTGCGCTCACATGCAAAGATGACGGCACGGACGATGAGAGAGAGCTTGGGCTGCGACGCGAGATACTTGACAGCTCTCAGACAGGAGGCCGGTGTCGCCAGGACGAGGCGAAAGCTGACGGCTGAGGACATGGCCTACATCAGTAAAATGGCCGCAGTGCTCACCTATGCAGAGATCGCCCGGCGCTTGTGTGCCCACCAGGACACGGTGAGAAGCTACGCTGTAAGAAGCGGGATTGCTTCGCTGGAAGCGGTGAGACAGCGGGTGCTGGCGACGAAGGTGATGGTGATCAAAGAAAACGAGAAACACAGGAGAATCTATCGAGGAGGCCGTAATACGCAAGGAGGGCGGCCGTAATAAGCAAGGGGGGAGGCCGTAATACGCAAGGAGGGAGGCCGTAATACGCAAGGAGGGCGGCCGTAATACGGCCGCTTACCTAACAAGATAAGAAAATAATCGCTACTATTGGCGGGAACGGTCCAGGGACTCGGCTTGTGAGGGGAAAGCGGACTTCCGGGCAGCACGGAGGCGTTCCACGATTGTTATTAGTATTTTTAGTGTGAATCAGCCACGGCGGTGGCAAAGAGCTAATTTTATTTGGTTTACTTTTTTACGAGAACGCCGAGAGGCGAGGATCAATGCCGCCGTCTCCGTGAGGAGAAGGCGGCAAACAGGGGCACGGCACATGGGCCGGAACGGGTTCGACCCCCGGTGCCCCACTGCAACTAAAACTCTATTGGCTATGATTAAAATTTTGCTTGGGACGATGTTTCTGTTGGCTTTTGTGGGGGTTTCGGCGCTGCTGATCGCCTGGGTGTTGTTTCTCTTCTCTGACGAATTGCCTGAAAAGAGATAATAGGGCATCCGTGGCGGCAGGAACTCCACCACACAAAGGGTGAACGGGACAACAGGAAAAAACAAAAACGAGATGACACGCTATGACTACGAGTTGCTGTGCGCACGGCACGGCGAAAAATGGGTGAAGAAAATGTTTCCGCGATCGGTGGAAAACCTGCGGCAACATCTCTCCCGAAATGCGGGAAACTGACAATGTTACAGGAAAACGGATCTGACTACGGAAAGAAGCGCGAGGCGTGGCAAAGGCTGCGCCAAGCGCTTTCTTTGTCGTGTGAAAAGATGTCCCTGATGGCGGAGACCGACGAACGGCTGGACGGTTACTTGCGGGACTTGGCCTCGGAGGATCATGACAACGGCGAGGACTGCAACACCCGGCACAACTACTACGAAATCTTAGGCGCCCTTCGGTTTGTGCGCTGTCTGAACACCTACTACTTCGACGCTGAGAAGGTGAAGAAGGTGGTGAAGCTTCGGGAAGGCGAATGGATGAAAGATGAGCGGGGAATATGGCGGCACGTGAGCGGCGGTATTCCCCAGCCCACGCTTCAAGGTAGGAAGTTTTTCAGATGGGAACCGTTTCAGGTGTTCATCCTGGCTTCGGTGTTCGGGTTCTACTGCTTAGTGGACACTGGGGTGGAAGCCGGTGAAAGGGAGCTGAGCGAGACGGAAACGGAACTGGACGGGCGGATCTACGACAGGCGGCGGCTCTGCACGGACTTCTCACTGTACGCTCCGCGAAAGGTGGACAAAACCGGGATGAGCGCCTACGTTCAGCTGGTGTTCTTCCTCATGGAGGACTACAACTCTCAGATCTACTGTTGCGCCAACAGCGCCGACCAGAGCAAGACGCTGTACACGAGGACACGCTCAATGCTGGAATATCTTAACCGCCCACACAGATTTCATATCACGGCTACAGTGTGCGACTGGGAACCGAAGTTCAAGGATCTGCGGGATTCGATGATCGTGCCACTGAGTGCGGGAGGAAAGACCAAAGACGGACTACAGGCCCAGTTGTGCTGCGCGGATGAGTACGGCAGCGCCGCTTGGGTGAAAGACCACTCTGACATGAAGAGCTTAGTTGACGTGATACAGTCCTCAATGGGTCCCAGACGTGAGCCGCTGACGTTCATTACTACGACGGCGGGAAACATTACGGACGGGCCGTTTGTGCAGATCCTCGAGGGACTGCACAGGCTCTTAGAGGGGGAGCTGAGTGAAGGAAACAGGGCCGCTGTGATACAGCGGCATACAGGACGAGGAAGCGGGAAGGGGACAGAAGAACGGGGGGCTGACTGGGCCGCGGAAGCGGAACGGGCACTACTGACAGACGTGGAAGACCGAACCACCGGCCTCCTGCTTGAACCGGACTCGTGGGAACGTGACGAGGATTTGCTGCTGAGCTCGACAGAGGTAAGACACAAAATTAACCCGATGCTGGGGAAGATTGTGCAAGAGAGCTTCTACGAGGAGGGAGCGGCCAAGGTGAGACGTGAGCCGTCGTTCATCACGGAGTATCTGCCCAAATACATGAATGTCTACCGTTCAGGAACCACTAAGGAATGGATCAGCCCCTCATTGGTGAGAGAGCTCCAAAGGGAGTATCGTGTTGAAGACTGCAAACGTGAAGGTGGCTGGATCATCTTCACGGGTCTGGATTTCTCACTTGGAGATGACTTGCACGCCGTGACTTATCTGTGCTACAACACCAGGCGAAGGGATTTCTTTGCCGATATGGACTCGTGGCTGAGCGAGAAGTCGTTGGCAGAATCGCCATTGCGAGAGGTTTTCGGCCGATGGGTGAAGGACGGCTGGCTGCACGTGAGCCCTGGCGCGACACTCGACCCGCTGCTGCCCGTGGGAAGAATCGCTGCACTGAACGGGACCGGAGAATATGACTTCATCACCTTCCACTACGATCCCTTCAAGAGCAAGCAGCCCATCAATGCTCTTTGCGAATACTTCTACAACGACGCTGCGAGGCGCGGCCGTCGTGTGGATCCTAACCAATACGTTCTGCCTTGCCGCCAGAACTATGCGACCTTCAACCCTCTGGTGAACGAGCTCGACTTTATGGTCAAGAACAATCCTCCGCTGATCAGCTTCAGCATGAACCCGATGTGGCCCTGGCAGGCGGGGAACATGGTGTTAGACACCAGCTCAGACGGCATGGATAACCACAAGCCCGTGAAGCGCGGCGGCAAAGGCACAGGCAGCAGAGAGAACAAAATTGACAACTGGATATGTCTCTTGGAAGGTCTGGCAGGCTTTGACCGCTTCCAGGGGCGCGAACACGAAAGTCAACAATAAAAACAAAAGACAGATGAGAATAATCGGGACATTCAACGACATCCGGGACGCACACACCTACCGGGTGACCATAGACAACAAGAACGGCACGGCTGTTTACACCGTTGGCGAGGGGAACCTGTATTTTGGGGCTCATCCCGTAAGCATAGAGACGAAATACGACGGTATGGACACCACCATCATCGAGACCTCGGCGACGGTTAACCTTCTTGCCGGATCGCTGCTGAAAGGACTCTACAGCTCAGAGGCGACAGATACGACGGTGGACATCCAGATCAGCGGGGCGAGCATCTTCAGCGGTTACGTAGAGCCTCGCGCCTATACGCAGCCCTACAGCGACGAGACAAACGATATTTCCTTGAAGTGTATCGACGGCCTGACGGCGATGAAATATCACCGTTTCAGGGGTATAAAGACGAAAGGTGACTATTTGTCGGCCATGAAGGCCGTGAAAATGTCGAGCATGAGATCACTGCTCCGGGAGTGCATCAGCATCAGCTGCGGAGCCAAGCCCGTGTGGTATGACCGCAGCAAGCAGCCCGCAGAGGGCGACGGTCTGCTGCTGGATCAGCTGATGGTGAACGAGGCGCTGTATTTAGGTGACAGCTATACCGAAACTAAGACCTGCTATGAGGTGGTGGAAGACCTGCTGAAATATCTTGGGCTTGTAATGATGGAGACCATGGGCGGAGTGTTTGTCTACAGCATCGAGAGCCTTGGGAAAACCATCAACTGGCAACAGATCGCCGGAACGGTGACGCAGGCCGTTCCCGGCTGGCAATGGAACGGGGGCGAGCTTACGGCGAGTCATCTCTTTGCCTCGGATGCCAACGTGGACATCGGAGAAGTGTTTAACCAGATACAGCTGACGGTGAGTCCGAAGAGCATCAGCACCGTAATCCGCAGCCCTCTGGACGGAGGCGGTACCGTGCCCTCCATGGGAGCCAAGGTGACTTACATGACCGAATACGCCGCTGACGGAGAGGGCAAGCGTGCGGCGCGAGCTTTCTGGAGCCTTGTAAAGAACCACAAGGACAACGGCTACGACGGCGGGCAGGTGTGGAAGGACTTCGTGGTGAGACCGATGCGTAACATCTACTGGAAGATCGGGAGCGGCAAGGGGCCGGGGAGCAGCTGCTCGGAATGGACGGCAAGCACCCCGGAGGCACTTGTAGACCGCCTGATGAACGGACGCGGGGCTCAGCTGCTGAGTATCGGCGCCATCGACCACAAGCCTGGAACGGGCGACTCCAGTAAACAGACGACGATCAGCATGAGCAATAACCTGGTGCTGAGCGTGAACGGAAACGGCGATGACACGACACCCAGTCCTACAGACGAGGAAATCTCGGCCGTGATGCCCGTGGCGAGCTATTCCGGCGGCGGAGCGGCGACGATTTACAGTCCTACGGACCGAGGAACCCGGAACTACCTCGTGTTTGCAGGGTCCCTGTTGATGACCCCTCGTATGTATACCCCCTTCCAGGTGGACAAGGTGAGGGTATATGACGACGGCGACGCCTTCTACAACGGGTATAAGAAAGACAACTACCCGAACATGCCCCTGGCCCGGCTTCCGCTGTCGCCGAGCCGTAACAACGGAGACGGCCGCTACTTGGCCTTTGAGTGGTGGAAGAAGGGAAAGGCCGGACTGCTGAGCGGCTGGATGCCAAACACTGACGACGGCCCGCAAGAATACGAATACAAGACATCGAACGGGGTGGACAAAGTGGAGAAGTTCGACGTGCTGTGGTGTATGCTGAGAATCGGCGACAAGGTGCTCGTGGAGGACAAGACAAAGGCAGGGGAGCTGAGCGCCTTCAGCTGGCAGAGCTACAAGACATTGGCCGACTGTGGCGGGAATGCCGACACGTGGTTGGAGCAGACGTTTACAATCGGCGTGGACCCGAAGATCGGGGATAAGATGATCGGCCAGGAGTTCGAGATCGGGACGAACTTCGACTACAATACCAACATCGACGCCGACGGAGGCATGGCCATTCCCCTACCCTACGATGCCCACCTCCATGGAGAGCTGCACCTCGATATCTTGGGCGTGGACAATGGGCCTTGGGAAAACTACCACAAGACCCGCAGCGGTTCTATGTTCAGACACTCGAAATGGGGAACTGACACGGTGCCGCTTATGGCGCACGTGGGGAGCGTGATCATCAAGAACTTCAGCGTGAAATTCTATTCTGACGGGACAGACAGCGAAGAAGATGATGATATCATCTACGTGAGTCGTGCGACAACGAACTTCATCAACAAGAAAGAATTGCAAGGGAGCATGATCCACAGTGGATTCACGACGGAAGAAAGCAACCAGTACAACCTGAAAAACAAGGTACTGCAAAGCTCTGTTTGCGACGCGCAGGGAAACGCGGTGCTGACAGTGAAAGACGCGAACACGGGACAAACGGACAAGCCGGAGAAGCTGCGCGTGGATGAGCTGTGGCGGCGCTATCACCAGCCCCGGCTATCACTGACTCAGACGGTCGGGCCCGCACTTGTTTCTCCATGGGCGGCCTATCCCATCGCTGCGCTTGGGATTACTGCCGTGGTGGAAAGCCAAAAGATTGATCTTGCAGACGGAGAGAGCAAGGTGAAATTCGTGGAGATATAACAGACGGACGGGGGTAGACCCGGAAGACGATAAAGGGCGAAAGATAGAGGCGGCAGGCAATAGCCGCCAAACGAAGCGGAGACATCACGATGGGGCCGCCGTAATACGGCGGCGCACACAACACGGGGGCAAGAGCCGCCAAAGAGCCGAGGCGGAGGAACCGCGATGGGGCCGCCGTAATACGGCGGCTTACACGACACGGAGGCGGAGGCAAGGAGGGCTAAAGGACCGAGGACGGCGAGCTAAAGAACGCTAAACGGGACCGAGGGCGGCGACTGGAGCCAAAGAAAAAAACAAACCGAAACAACAAACTGGACAATGATAGATATTGATATACTGAGGAGAAAACGGGGCAGCGGCAATGGCGGCGGCAGCGGCGGAGAAATCTACAGCGGCCGCAGCGCTGACTATGCTTCGGAGGCCGGCAGGGCCAAGGCGGCCGACCGTGCGGACTCTGCCGCAACGGCGGACGAGGCCGCACACGCCGCGAGCGCAAAAGAACTCGATGGCAACTCCAGCGTGTGGCAGAAACTGCGCGACTTCTTCGACGGCCTGGCTGGTAAATTCCTGCGGAAAGACCAGGACGACGCGACTCCCTTCAAACTGACGCTTGGCGCAGCTGAGGTGGAGGGCGATGCCTCTATCAAGGGCGACACCATCGTGGGGAAGGACGGATTCGCGGGCGGCCTGACGGGATTCGGCATCAAACTGGGCAAGAACGGCATGATGGAGGCCGACGGGCTGAGCCTGCGGCGATTTTTGGAAGTGCCAGAATTGCGATACAACCGCGTGGAGGTGTACGTGGGCAACCAGTGGCGCGCTCCGGGCGCCGGCATCATCGAGAGCGTGACGCCGGACACGAACAGCGACGGGACAGAATCCGCTACGGGAGAAATCAAGCTGAAGCTCGAGGAGGGCGAGATCGGCAAGGTGGCCGTGGACGATATATGCATGGGAATCTTCCACGACCACGTGGCCGGCAACAACGCTACGGAGGACAGCGCACAACTCGGCCTTCAAATACGAGCTTCGGAAGTATGCCGACGGAAGCTACAGCAGGCACCCGTCGGCCGCGATGCATTTTGTGTGCTACGGCAACTTCACGAACGCGAGCCGGCAGACCTGCCGATACTCGGCCCTGACCTATGAGCGGTATCTGGCCAAGGTGAACGACTGGACGTTTGGGAAGAACAACATCCGGGCGCAATTCGGCGACCTCAGTAACCTCTCGATGTTCGGGCTGAACATGAGCGGCTACTCGGCATATATCAACAACGTCTATTTAGACGGTCACCTGGTGCAATTGGGAGAAGGCGGTATCGACGGCATCACTCCCTACACCTACTCGGTGGACAACATTGCCGACACGGTGCCGGTGAACGCCTCTGGCGATCTGAAACAGCCCTTGGTGAGCACTGAGAGCGACGGCAGCCGTGAATGGCTGCTTCACTGCTCCATCACCGTGAGGAAGGGGCAGACGCTACTGACCTGCACAGAGACCGATGGCGTGAACATGTCGGGGAAATACGCGCTGACGATGGTCTGCGACGGCTGTACGGCCCACTTCGACCACTCGACGCTGCTGGTGGACACCGTGGACTACAAGAACCGGAAGACGGCCTCGGTGGAGGTGACGATAGACTGCGAGGGGCGCGCCGCACTGACGATGCAGTTCACGATAAAGGTCGTCGCCGATGGTGCGAAGGGCGACAGCGGCACCGAGCACGGCTATGACCACGCCTACGGCATCAGCGCCAAGCTGAGCACCGCCACGCCGACGACGGCCCCGGAGGACGTGACGAGCTGGAGCCCGAGCCCCCTGGCAACAACGAGCGGCAAGCCCTACCTGTGGCTGCGCGAGACGGCATGGAGCCGAGCAGCCGGAGGCGTAAAGGTGACGGGACAGCCCACCTACGTGAGGCTGACGGGACAGAAGGGCGACGACGGCGTGCCCGGCAAGGACGGCAACAGCTGGCGGATGAGAGGACGCGCCGAGGCGTGGTATAAGACCAAGACGGCCTTTGAGGCAGACACGAGAGACTGGGAGAACGGACAGGTGGTGCTGATCGACCAATACGGTGACGACGTACACGTGGCTTTCATGCTCCAGGGCAAGACCGTCCTCAGCCGCGGCGTTTGGACGGGGACAAATTCGGAAGCGGGCGACGCCTACACCATCGGGAAGCATATCTACATGGCCATGGACGACCGGTGGCTGGATGTCGGTGAGTTTGCAGGCGAGCAGGGGCCGCAGGGCGATCCCGGCACGAACGGGCGCACGGAGAGGATCTATAAGGCGCTTGTGGAAGGCAGGACCTACTACAGCGGCGACACGGTGACGGCTGACGGCTTCTGCTACCTGGACTATTACGCAGAGCGCAACGACGCGGCCGAGACCGGCTGGCTGCTGTATGCCTGCAAGAAGACGTACACCCACAGCAAGGACAGCCAGCGCGACGACCACTGGAAGCAGGTGGCGGTGAACGCCAACGACGCTTTTTTCCAGACGCTGATCGCCAAAAACGCCCGTATCGACTTCATGACGGGCGCGAACATCGCGGTGCTGGACAACGACGGACGGCAGTATGCCGGTCTTGGCGGCGACTTCCCGCTATGGGTGGGAGAGCGCCACAACTACCCCGGGGTGACCGGTGACAACTATAGCGCCTATACCTTCACGGTGACCAAGGACGGGACGCTGTACAGCAAGAACGCCTATATAGAGGGCAACGTGACGGCGACGACGGGAAAGATCGCGGGTTTCGACATCAACGGCAGTACGCTGAGCGGCGAGAGCGGCACCAGCCACTCGAAGGTGACGCTCTCGCCCGGGAGCCTGAGCCTGGAGACCGTTAACGACATCTACTACAGCAACCGCAAGTTCTTGGTGGACTCGGAGAGCAACATCGTGGCCGCGATAGGCTACGAGACGGGGGCTGGGGCTAACCAATACGGTGCCGCCCTCCAGCTGAGCGCCAAGGGCGGAGCGGGCGTGGCCCTGGACATC
>ONYL01000100.1 GCA_900322035.1 uncultured Prevotella sp. | reverse complement strand
GAACACAAGTTGGATGCCGCGCATGAACGTCACAGCACCTGCTATCAATGTCAAGGAAAATGATAAGGAATACGAAGTAGAACTTGCTGCTCCTGGCACCACGAAGGATGACTTCAAGGTGAACGTCGACAAGGATGGCAATCTGACCATCAAGATGGAGCACAAGGACGAAAAGAAGGACGAGAACAAAAAGGAGCATTATCTGCGCCGCGAGTTCTCATACAGCAATTACGAGCAGGCTCTGACGCTGCCTGAGGATGTGGAGAAGGACAAGATTGAGGCTAAAGTAGATAACGGTGTGCTTCATATCACACTTCCTCGCACTCAGAAGGCAGAGAAGGAGACAAAACGCATTGAGGTTGCATAACCCCGGCGTTGCTGCTCAGTGGTATTATAGGGACTGTTCTCTTCAAGGGGGGCAGTCCCCTTTTTTATTGTGATCGTATAGCAACCCATTTGGAGTGACATAAGCAAAATCTTACTTGTGTTTGGCCGGTAACGTCCCGACAAATCGTGTAATTTTGTCATTATGCAAATTGAAAAGTCTTAACTTTAAATAGGCAATATCCCGGTAGCCGTAGGCGTTTCTCTTCAAGACTTTTATTTTATTGTTGATCCCTTCTACTTTTGCATTGCTTGTCCTACATTTGTAATAAGCCAAAATTCCCGTTCTGTAAGCAGCGATGGAATTACCTAATTTTACAAGAGTGGAAACTTTTGATTCCCGAGCCTGTCTTATCCAGTCATCCAGCACAGCTTCTCCTTCTTTATATGAGTTCTGCTTCCATACTTCTTGCAAGTATTCATTGAGAATGTAGGCTTTGCTCAGAGATTCGTTCATCTTGATTACGTTATCCAATCTCTGCTTTTTATCCTCTGAAAAAATATCCTTATCACGGCGCAACAGCAGCCAGCGGGTTCCCTTCAAGACTTTTCTTTTTTCTAAGTCCTTCTCTTGATTATAGACATCTCTTCTGACTTTGTCCAAGGCTTCGCCAGCCAGTTTCTGCACATGGAAGTGATCGAAAACGTGAATGGTATCAGTTTGGTTTTTCTTAATCGCAGAGATGAACGCAGCGGACATGTCAGAAGACTCGGACTCTATCTTCGCGCCGCTTCTCTTCAATTTGGGTCAGAACTTCAAGGATTCGAACCTCCGGTACCAAGAAGGACTTGAACCTCGGTATTGGAAGGATTCGAATCTTAGTCGTTCTGCTCTCCAAACAGTGTAAGTACAAACTTCAAAGAAATTATTGTCAGTCAAATATTGATCATGCCTGTACTTTGCTTTCAGTGATTTTCATTATCTTTGCAAGCAAAAGCATTCATCATTTGAAACCGAGATTGAAATCATGAATATACTGGGAAATATCATTTGGCTCGTCTTTGGAGGATTGGGCATCGCAGTGGAGTATTTCGTTTCATCACTCCTGCTGATGATCACCATCTTCGGCATACCATTCGGCATAGCCACCATGCGGTTGGGTATTCTGGCGTTGTGGCCATTTGGCTCACATGTTGTTGACCAGCCGCAGGACGGAGGATGTCTCAGCGTGTTTATGGATATTCTTTGGTTCTTTGTCGGTGGCTTTTGGATTGCCTTGACTCATCTTGGCTTTGGTTTGCTCCTATGCATCACCATTGTCGGCATTCCTTGGGGCAGGATGCACTTCCGACTGATGTGGTTGGCACTGGCACCATTCGGTAAGGAGATAGTCAACAACGATTTCTAATATAAAGAAAACATAAAACGGATAAATATGGAAAAAGAGAATTTGAAGGAGATATATCTTGCCGGAGGATGCTTCTGGGGCACCGAGCATTACTTCAAGCAGATTGATGGAGTGGTGGACACTGAGGTCGGCTTTGCCAACGGCACGACCGCTAACCCAACATATAAAGAGGTATGCACCGACAAGACCGGCTTTGCTGAGACCGTCCATGTCACGTACGATCCCGCAAAGGTGTCATTGAAGTTTCTGTTGGAGATGTATTTCAAGGCCATCGATCCTACAAGCATTAACCGCCAGGGCCACGACACGGGAACGCAGTACCGCACTGGTGTCTATTACACCGACAAGGATGACGAGATAATTATCAACGAGGTCTTTGCCGAAGAGCAGAAGCACATCAACGGAAAGATTGCCGTTGAGAACCAGCCTTTACGGAACTTCTACAAGGCGGAGGATTACCACCAGGATTATCTCGACAAGAATCCCGACGGCTACTGCCATCTGCCACAAAGCTTGTTCGAGTTTGCGCGCAAGGCAAAGGACACAAAGAAGTGATACTCAATAAAACTGTATCGAGATGAAGAAGAATATATTACTGACGATGTTGCTTCTGATGGCAACAATGACCTTCGCTTTTTCAACTTTAAAACCAAAATATTTTTCCATAATGATCATGTTGCTTCTGATGGAAACAATGGCTTTCGCAGCCTGCACAGGGAAGAAGAGTACTATACAAAAGGACGCTGCTGCCCAAACAGACACGTTCAAGACCAAGAGCGGCAAGGAGATTGTCTTTACCGCCATCAAACATGGCAGCATCCGCATCACATTTGACGGTCGTGAGATAGAAGTGGACCCGGTGCATGGCTTGAAGCCGACGACGGACTACAGCACCTATCCCAAGGCTGACTACATCTTCGTGACACATGAGCACTTTGATCACTGCGACACAGCAGCTATCCGTCAACTGGAGAAACCAACGACTGTAATCATCACGAATGCCAACTGTGCCAAGATCATCGGCAAAGGAACTGTCATGCACAATGGCGACCATCTGCAGCTGGCTGATGACATCCGGGTGGATGCCGTACCGGCGTACAACACTACTCCGGGCAAAGAGAAATATCATCCCAAAGGCAGGGACAACGGTTTCATATTGACTCTTGACGGTTTCCGTGTATATATCTCCGGCGATACCGAGTATATTCCAGAGATGCGGAACATCAAAAACATTGACGTGGCATTCCTCTCCACCAACCAGCCGTTCACCATGACACCTGAGCAGACAGCCCGCGCCGCCAAGCTCATCAAGCCCAAGGTGTTCTTCCCTTACCATTACTCCGATACTCACATTCAGCAGGTTGCCGACCTGCTCAAAGGAACCGGCATCGACGTGAGGATAAGGAATTACCAATAATATAATATTGCACCAATTATGATTGACGAAATATTAGAGAACAACCGCCGCTTCGTTGC
Source organism: uncultured Prevotella sp. (assembly GCA_900322035.1). Lineage (GTDB taxonomy): Bacteria > Bacteroidota > Bacteroidia > Bacteroidales > Bacteroidaceae > Prevotella. The sequence goes on along the minus strand of ONYL01000100.1, from coordinate 870 downwards.
CGGGAAGGGCTACGTAAAGCATATCACCGATGGCAAGCCGTCAGGCAAGACGCTTATTGTCACCTGTATGGACACCCGTCTGAGTGTGATGTTGCCTGAGGCATTAGGCATCAAGAATGGTGAGGTGAAGATGGTTAAGGTGGCAGGCGGCGTCATCCTCGACGACTACGATGCTGTCATGCGGTCCATCATCGTGGGCATCTATGAGCTGGGCATTGAGGAGATCATGCTCATCCACCACACGGATTGTGGTGCCGGAAAGATGACCGGCGAACATATGGAGCATCTGATTCGAGAGCAGATTGCCGCTGACAAGGTAGCGGAAGTGGAGCAGCATATCGACCTCCGCCAGTGGCTTGACGGTTTTGGCGACACGGAAAAGAGCGTTAGGGCGACGATGCGACGGGTGAAGAACCATCCGCTCGTTCCCGACAACATCATAGTCCGCGGTTTTATCATCGATTCCACAACTGGAGCACTCACCGAGATAGGAGAGGAAAGTCAAGGAAGTAAGTGCCACTGTTGTCAGCAAAGTGTAAATATTTTAAGCATTGCTGACAATGATGGCACGATTTGTCACCATTTGCTTATGGGCACGGATATTGCATAAATGTTAGTGAAGTTCGACCGTCGGACGAGGGTAACGAAAGGAACTTGAGGACGATGGAAAAACCGAGGATAAATAATAAAGAATTAATTGATAATTAGGAGGTTTTGACTATGTTGTATCCAGTTTTAAGAGACATGAACAATTGGCTTGACAATGATTTTGACGATATGTTGAACACAAGTTGGATGCCGCGCATGAACGTCACAGCACCTGCTATCAATGTCAAGGAAAATGATAAGGAATACGAAGTAGAACTTGCT
>ONYL01000016.1 GCA_900322035.1 uncultured Prevotella sp. | reverse complement strand
AAAGGGGTAAAGGACGTGTCATTCTTTTTCTATCGTGTAGTTACGATATTTGGCTGATTGGATGGGCCGCCCCAGCCACGGAACTTTTCCGATGGGCCGTTTTTCCCTCAAGAGGAATGAGCACAGGCATAGACGTTTTACTACCTAAAGATTGTAGGAAAATCATGGTCAGCCTTTTGCTCCTAATAGAGCAATGGGCCAGAAGCTATGGGGGGTGGCTTGGCGAGCAAGCTCGCAGCCACCCCCCATAGCTTCTGGCCCACACCATAGGTGTCAAGCCTGCCCATGAAGAAAATCGCTATAGCGTAAAATTGCCTTACGGCATAAAATAATGTAGCACACGAGTTCGTTGGTAAGGAAAACATCACGGCCAAAAGAACAGATTGAGCGTTATGATGATGATCAAGGTATAATCAGTGCTTTCTAAACTGCTTGCGGGAAGATTCAGGGGATGTGATAGATTTTATGCCGTAAGGCAATTTTATGCCAAAGCAATTTTCGTCATGGGCAGGCTTTTCCCCGACAGGGGTGGGGCTAAGGTGATGGAGTAACCGGCGAGCTTGCTCGCAAGGCTACTCCATCACCTTAGCCCCATAGCTCCATTGGGAGCTGAAGTCTGTACGTGACTATTTTCCAAAAACTTATTCTCGATTCAGGGTGACGCATTGACGAAGTCAGGCGAACTGTCTTTTGGGATGGAAGGGTGACACTAAATGTTTTTGAGTGATTTATGGTGGCACATTGTCGAAGTCATGTAAATTGCATGGTGGCAATCTTGGATTTCCTTACCGTTTACCCACGGAAAAATATCCTGCGAACAAGAAAAACATCAAAATGATGAAATATGAATGATAAAATTGGCTGGCCCACAAATTATTTGTACCTTTGCAATCGAATATTCAGTAACAAATAATTTAGCATTTTTATGGATTGGTTACAAGGCCTCTTCACCATCCACTCGTCGGTACAGACCGTGGTGGTGGTTGCGCTGATTATCGCAACGGGTCTTGCCTTAGGGAAGTTCAAAGTCGGCGGTATCTCCTTGGGAGTCGCCTTCGTCTTCTTCATCGGCATTCTTGCAGGACACCTGCATCTGAGCGTCGACGCAACGGTGCTCGACTTCATCGAGACCTTCGGCCTCGCCATGTTTGTCTACTGCCTCGGCCTGCATGTCGGCCCCAACTTTTTCGGTTCGCTGCGCGAGGAAGGCGTGGCGCTCAACCTGTGGAGTCTGGGCATCATCGTGTTGGGCACCGTGTTCGCCGTCGTCCTGATTCCCCTGACCCACATCAGTCTGCCCGATATGGTGGGCATTCTCTGTGGCGCCACCACCAACACCCCCGCCCTCGGTGCCGCCACCCAGGCCCTGGCCCATCACGGACTGCCCACCGGCTCTGTGGCCCTGGCCACCGCCGTCACCTATCCCCTTGGCGTGTTGGGTGTCATCGTGGCGATGGTGATCATCCGCAAGCTGTTTGTCAAGCCCACCGACCTCAAACCCCGCACCTCCCACGACGACCACACCTATATCGTCGAGTTCACGGTGGTCAATCCCGCCGTCCACGGCAAGACCATCATGGAAGTGGCACAGATGACCCACCTGCACTTCGTCATCTCGCGCATCTGGCGCAACAACCAGGTGATCGTGCCCATGGCCAACACCGTGCTGCACAAAAACGACAGCCTGCTCGTCATCACCACCCCCGAAGACGAGCCCACCTTGGAGATGCTCTTCGGCAAGCGCGAGACACGCAACTGGAACCGCGAGAGCATCGACTGGAATGCCATCGACAACACGGTGGAGAGCCGCGTCATCGTGATGACCAACACCCACCTCAACGGCAAGCGGCTGGGACACATCAACCTGCGCAAGGCCTACGGCGTCAACGTCAGCCGCGTGATCCGCGGCGACCTGAAACTGCTCGCCGAGGACAACCTCATCCTGCAATACGGCGACCGCGTCACCGTGGTGGGCAAGCACGAAAACCTCGACGAGGTGGAAGCCTTCCTCGGCAATGCCGTGAAAACCCTTGAAGAGCCCAACTTGGGCAATATTCTCTTCGGTATCGTGCTCGGTATGGCCATCGGCACCATCCCCATCAGCCTGCCCGGAATGGAACAGCCCATCCGGCTCGGTATCGCCGGCGGCCCCATCCTCATGGGCATCCTCGTGGGCGCCATAGGGCCACGCCTGCGACTCGTCACCTACACCACGCGCAGCGCGTCGCTCATGCTGCGCAAGCTCGGACTCAGTCTCTACCTGGCCTGCCTCGGACTCGATGCCGGCAAGGACTTCTTTGCCACCGTGGTACGCCCCGAAGGACTGATGTGGGTGGGCATCGGCTTCCTCATCACCCTGATTCCCGTGCTGGTGCTCGGCATCATCGCCCTGAAGACCCACAAGTATGACTTCGGCACCATCTGCGGCATCCTCTGCGGATCGATGGCCAACCCCATGGCCTTAGGCTACGCCAACGACACGCTGCGTGGCGACTCCGCCAGCATCAGCTATGCCACCGTCTACCCCATCGGCATGTTTGCACGCGTCATCATCGCCCAACTGCTCATCATGTTTGCCCTGTAGCAGAGCGGGGCACCCTCCTTCGAACAACCCTCACGAAGGGCCATCTTAAACAACCTTTATGAAAGATATTTGCTGTATCGGCCACATCACCCACGACCGTATCATCACCCCTCAGAAAACCGTAGACCTCGCAGGAGGCACTTCATTTTATTTTGCTCGTGGCCTGAGCTGCCTGCCACCACGGGTGAGCTTTCAGCTCGTCACCAAAGGCGGACAGTATATCAACGACGAAGTGGACCGACTGCGCGCCATAGGTGTCGACGTGACAGCCTATCCAAGCACGCATACCGTATTTTTTGAGAACAAATACGGGCAGAACTCCGACAACCGCCAGCAGCGCGTGCTGGCCAAGGCCGATGCCTTCACGATGGAGGAGATCAGACCGTTGCAGGCCAAGGTGTTCCACCTCGGCTCGCTCTTGGCCGACGACTTTCCGCTTGAGGCCGTGCGACAGCTCTCCACAAAAGGCCGCGTGTCGATCGACGTGCAGGGATATCTGCGCGAAGTGAGAGGCGAAAAGGTTTATCCCGTGGCGTGGAAAGACAAGGAACAGGTGCTGGAATGCACCGACTACCTGAAGCTCAACGAGCACGAGATGGAAGTGGTGGCCTCCTCACGCGACCCACGCACGGTGGCACTCGAACTGGCCTCACAGGGGGTCGACGAGGTGATCATCACCTTGGGAAGCTACGGCTCGCTCATCTATGCCGACGGCCGCTTCTATGAGGTACCGGCCTACAAGCCCCGCGAGGTGGTGGATGCCACAGGATGCGGCGACACCTACTCCACCGGCTACCTCTATATGCGGCTTCAGGGCGCTGCTCCCGACGAGGCCGGACGATTTGCCGCTGCCATGTGCACGCTCAAACTGGAACACACCGGACCCTTCGACGCCACGATGAGCGACATCAGACGGGTGATCAGAAGATCCTGACACCCCCCTCTCCTACCCCACCCTTCAGACAAACAGGCAACGGCAACCGAAAAATATCCGCTGCGCCTCACAACGCTCGCCGTTTTTTTGTAAATTTGCGGCGAATAAAGATATTACAGATCACCGATGGATAAAAAACAGATACTCCTCATCAACGACATGGCAGGCTATGGCAAGGTGGCTACGGCAGCCATGCTCCCCATCCTCTCCTACTTCGGGCTCCCCACCTACAACCTGCCCACGGCACTCGTGAGCAACACCCTCGACTATGGCAAATTCAACATTCTCGACACCACCGAATATATAAAAGGTGTGTTTCCCGTGTGGAAACAGTTGGGATTCCACTTCGACGCCATCGCCACAGGCTTCATCGTGTCGGAACAGCAGGCCGACATCGTGGCCAACTACTGTAAGGAGCAGCACACAAACGGCACCACCATCTACGTGGATCCCATCATGGGCGACGAGGGAAAGCTCTACAACGGTGTCACGCCCAACACCATCAACAGCATGAAGGAGATGCTCACCGTGGCCGACCTGTGCTATCCCAACTTCACCGAAGCCTGCTACCTCACCGGCACAGCCTACCAGGCCGGTGGCGTGGACAAGGACGAGGCCCGGCAACTCATCGACGGCCTGCGGCAGATCGGCTCGAAAAGCGTGCTTATCACGAGCATTCCCGTCGACGGGCAACCCTCGGTGGTGGGCTACAACGCCGCAGACGACCACTATTTCCAACTCTGCTACAATGAGATTCCCGTGCATTTCCCCGGCACCGGCGACATCTTCTCGGCCATCCTCATCGGTCATTTGCTCAACGGCGAAGGCCTCAAGGAGGCCACACGCAAGGCCATGGACGGTGTCTACACCCTCATCGACCTCAACAAGGACAACACAGACAAGAACCGCGGCATACCTTTGGAGCAGTTTCTCAACGTGCTGCTGCCCAAGAAGGAGAAATGACGATGGGCTTGGCCGCTCCGCAAAAACATCCTGTCTTTGCAAACTATCGGAATATCTCACACTTCCGACCCCCTCATATCATAAAGAAATAATGAACAGAACGACGAAAATATTTCTGATCGTGATCTGCCTGATCACGTTTTTCGCCAACATCGGCGCACTGCCCACCGACATCATGGAGTCGCGCAATATCATCACGGCCCGTGAGATGGTGAGCGACGGATGCTGGCTCGTGCCCACGATGAACGGTGAGCTGCGGCTGGCCAAACCGCCGTTGCCCACCTGGACGGGCGGTGTGGTGGAGCTGATCTGTCCCGGCAGCCTTGCGGCTCAACGCATCCCCGCCGCCATCATGGCCACGCTGTGGACGCTGTTCACGCTGCTCATCGCCCGCCGGCTGACCCGTCGCAACGACTTTGCCGTGCTGACCGTAGTGGTCATGCTGACGCTCTACAACATGGTGCTGATGGGGCGTTCGGCCACGTGGGACATCTATTGCCACGCATTCATGATGGGCGGCATCTACTTTCTCATCAAGGGACTGCACGATGCCAACGGCTCAAGCGTGTGGGGATGGCTTGTCGGTGCTGGCGTCTTGATGGGTCTCTCATTTCTCAGCAAGGGCCCCGTGTCTTTCTACGCCCTGCTGCTGCCCTTCCTCATCGCGCTCATCCTGTGGTGGCGGCCCGCCTCGATGAAAGGCAAGTGGCTCCCCGTGTCGGCCTGCCTGCTGACCACTGTTGTTGTGGGCGGTGCCTACTATGCATGGCTTGTGGGCTACCACATGCCCGAGCTGCAGCAGGTGGCCCATCAGGAGTCTGGGGCATGGGTGAACCACAACGTCAGGCCGTGGTACTACTATTGGCGGTTTTTCCTCGAAGGTGGTGCCTGGGCTCCCTTCATCCTTGCCGCTTTGGCCGTGCCCTACTGGCGAAAACGCCTGACGGCCAACAGCGGTTACCTCTTTGCCGCCGGCTGGATGATCCTCCAGCTCGTGCTGCTCTCGCTCATGCCCGAGAAAAAGATGCGCTACCTGCTGCCCATGAGTCCCACGGTGGCCATGAGCGTGGCGTTTGTGCTGCTGTGGATCATCGACCACACCCGATACGGCAAGGCCGCGCGCATCTACGTCTGGACCATATTGGGCATCTTCCTTGTGGCCGAATTGTTTCTGCTGAAACCCATCGGCGCACTCTTCGGCAATCCCGAAGCCCACAGCATTGCCCTCGTCAAGGACGACAAGCGCCTAAAGCAAATACCCTTCTACCACAACAGCAGCGAGGACCTGCGCATCGAACTCGTCTATGAGGCCGGCCGGAAGATCCTGCCGCTCAATCTGAAAGACTCCGCTCAAGTGGCGGCAAAGCTACCCTGTGCCATCGTCTCGCGGCTGCCCATCAGTGAGGAAATGCCCGAGCATGTGCTCAAGAGCGTCAAGACCACCGACATAGGCACGTTCGACGACAACAAGCACCCCAAAAGCAACCGCCACTACACCAAGGCCTTCATCAACCACGTGACGCTGCTCGAACCAAAACCGTAATCTATAAAATCTCTACAGAATCGCGGATGAACGTTGTCCGCCGCAACATAGACCAACAAAAGATTATGAACGATACAAGGAATTACCAACTCACCATCATCATCCCCGTCTTCAACGAGGAAGACAACATGAAACGCGTGGAGGAAAAATTAGCCGCCTTTGTGGGCCACGCCCCCATGAAGACATGTGTGCTGCTTGTCAACGACGGCTCCAAGGACAGCAGCCTGAAGGCCATCCGCGAGATTTGCAAGCGACAGCCTCACTTCTACTATATCTCCTCGTCGGAAAACCACGGACTGAGCACGGCGATGAAAGCCGGCATCGACGCCGCAGAGAGCCGCTATGTGGGTTATATCGACGCCGACCTGCAGACAGACCCGGAGGACTTTGCCGAACTCTTGAAATTTGCTCCCGACTACCAACTCGTGTCGGGCATCCGTGCCAATCGCAAGGATTCAGCTTTCAAGCGCCTGCAATCGAAGATCGCCAACGGCTTCCGCCGCAAGATGACCGGCGACACCGCCACCGACACAGGCTGTCCGCTCAAGGTGATGTGGACGAGCTATGCCAAGCGGCTGCCGTTTTTTGACGGTATGCACCGCTTCTTGCCAGCGCTGATGATGTTGGAGGAAGGAAAATTCAAGGAAGTGCCCGTAAGCCACTACCCCCGCATCGCGGGTGTGTCGAAGTATCATCTGTGGAACCGGCTCAAAGGACCATTCCTCGACTGCTTCGCCTACCGCTGGATGAAGAAGCGCTACATCAAATACCACATTGACGAAGAGAATATCAACGGGTGACAAACTCCACCCACAAGCCGAAAAAATATAGATGCAGACTTCTTCATTGTTTGTTTATGCCATCGGATTTGTCGCGCAGGGATTCTTCTCCGCGAGGATGCTGATACAGTGGATTCTCTCAGAGAGAGCCCACAAGGTGGTGTCGCCCAATATCTATTGGATCTGTTCGTTGGCGGGCAGCATCCTTCTCTTCGTCTACGGATGGCTGCGCAGCGACTTCGCCATCATTCTCGGTCAGCTCATTTCCTATTATATCTATATATGGAACCTCGACATCAAAGGAGTATGGCATAAGCTGAGCCTCTTTTTCCGTGTACCCATCTCTGCCCTACCCCTTGTGGCCATCGCCCTGATGCTGTCGGATGCGTCAGCATTCTTCACGTCCTTCTTCCACAACAGCCACGTGCCCCTCTGGCTCCTTGCATGGGGCTCAGCAGGACAAATCATCTTCACGCTGAGGTTTATCTATCAATGGGAATACAGCTACCGGCGCAAGGAGTCGATACTGCCCGTGGGATTCTGGATCATCAGCCTTGTGGGCTGTGCCATCATCGTGAGCTACGGTATCTTCCGTCTTGATCCTGTGCTGATATTGGGACAGTCGGTAGGATTCTTCACCTACTCGCGAAATATCGTGCTGTACCACAAAAACAATTCATAATTTTTTGATCATCACCGTACAGCCGCAATGATGAATGGTGAATTATGAATGACGAATTATTTTGTCTACGTGATCGGCAATATCCGAAGGCTTAATGCGGTTAAGACAAGCATAGTCACCCCGACGACAAGCCTTCTCGCCGAATACGCAGCATGGCCGACAAGGAAGCGTTATCTGGACGGTGTCTTCCATACGCTGCTTCCAACCTAAGAAACCAGCGTAAGGATGAGTGGCTCCCCAAATGCTGACTACAGGTGTACCGGTGAGCGAAGCCAAGTGCATGTTGGCCGAGTCCATACTCACCATCACGTCGAGATTACTCATCAGGATGAGCTCGTTGGTCAGCCCACCAAGAATGGCCGAAGCATTGATGCAATGCTTGTGCATTGCAGCGATCTCGTCAAGGATTTTCAACTCCCGCTCCTTGCCCCCAAAAAGAAAGATCCGACAACTGGGATGTCGCTTGATCATCATTTCTATAGCTTCCTTCAGCAAAGGTAAAGGATAGGTCTTGCCCGTATGGGAAGCAAAAGGGGCAACGCCAATCCACTGCTGGAAAGGCTTCTTCTCCCCTATCTGCAGCGGCAACAGACGCAGGTTGCCGTGGCCCTCGCCAAAGAGGGAATGGAAACGGCCCAGATCTATGGGATAGCCCAGGCGTGAAAGCACATCAGCATAGTTGTCGAAGGATGAGGGCAACTGCTTAAACACTTTGTGCTTGTGAGCTGTGAGGCGCCGCTTCTGCATCCGGTGCTTATTAATATGCTCCACACGGTACTGATCGATATTGAACCGAGTGCGCAGCCATTTCGTGCGCAGCACATCATGGAAATCAGCTATGGCCGTGAAATTCTTTGCCGTGAGCCGGCGATAGAGCGTATTGAGGCCTACCACACCCTGATATTCGTTCTTCAAGTCAGCATCCATAAACCCTACTCTTGGTGCCAAAAACTCGAAGAACGGGCGGGCAAAGGGCTGGCTGAGGACGGTGATCCGCACTTCGGGATACTGCAGGGCAAGCTCATACACTACAGGCACTACCATGGCAACGTCGCCCATGGCAGAGAAACGAATAATGAGGATGTGGTCGGTCTTCATGAAATAAGAGGATATTACGCGTTGGATTACTTTTGCTTATACAACACGGGGTTTGTGTCCGTATCGTTGTACATTTTCATCTGCTTATACACTTTCATGTATTTGCGTCCGGCCTTGATATCGTCGAGCAATTGGTCGATCGCTGTGGAAAGGTCTTTCTGCTGTTCGAGCAGCACAGCCAGCTTGGCGGCGCACTTCCGGCGGTGCTCCTCGGTAGCATCCAGCCTTTCAGCCTGCTCACGCATGTGATAGATTTTCAAGGCCAAGATGCTCAGCCGGTCAATGGCCCAAGCCGGGCTCTCGGTGTTGATAGTGGCATCGGGCAGTGGCGTCACGTCGCTGAAGAGCTGACGGAAGTAGGCGTCGATCTGCTCCACAAGGTCTGTACGATCCTGATTGGAGCGGTCGATGCGGTGCTTAAGCTGCATTCCTTCTACAGGATTGAGGTGGGGATCACGTATGATGTCTTCATAGTGCCACTGCACTGTATCGATCCAGCATTTCAGATACAGTCTGTTTTCAATAGAGTCCCTGCTGTAAGGATTCTGGATAGGTGTATCAATGTTGTCCTTCACATGATAATCATTGATGGCCTGATTGAAAATTTGGTTGCAGAGTTCGGTAAATGACATTTTATTATGAAGTTGTTGGTTGCAATTATTCAGGGGTATAAACAATATTGCAAAGATATGTATTATTATTTAAACAGCCAACTAAAACTGGTGCAAATTGCAGAAAAAGTGAAAAATAAATGCACACAATATGGTGGTTTGTGCAACGAAACCGACATTTTTGAGTAAAAAGTTTGCTCAATTGAAATAAAATTTGTTCCTTTGCACGCGATTTGAATGTGAAATCAAAATAACACAATTTAATTATTTAAAATCATGGCAGAAGAAATTGAAAGCAAAGTAAAAGAGATCATCGTATCTAAGCTGGGTGTTGACGAGTCTGAAGTTAAACCTGAGGCAAGTTTTACCAATGATCTCGGTGCTGACTCTCTGGATACAGTTGAGCTGATCATGGAGTTTGAGAAGGCATTTGGCATCTCTATTCCTGACGACAAGGCTGAGAAGATTGCAACTGTAGGCGACGCAATCAATTATATCAAAGAGAACGCAGGCAAGTAATCTGATATTTTTTTGTCAGTCATTTGATTGATGGTTGATAAGGGGAGGATTCCAGCGCGTCGCTATGTAGCTTTTACATGTAGATGATGCTGGTACTTATCAACCACCAATCAATTTTTTTTATTTATCATTTTTTCAAAACACCAATATTAATGGAATTAAAAAGAGTAGTGGTAACGGGTTTAGGCGCTGTGACACCTGTGGGCAATACTGCTGAGGAGACATGGAAGAACCTCATTGCCGGCAAGAGCGGAGCCGCACCCATCACCCAATTCGATTCGTCCAAATTCAAGACCCACTTTGCTTGTGAGGTGAAGAATCTGAACGTATTGGATTATCTTGACCGCAAAGAAGCCCGCAAACAGGACCGTTATACCCAACTGGCCATGATTTCGGCCATCCAGGGTGTGAAGGACGCAGGGCTTGACCTGGACAAGGAAGACAAGGACCGCATTGGTGTCATCTACGGTGTTGGCATCGGCGGAATTCGCACATTCGAGGACGAAGTGACCTATTACGCTCAACATTTGGACCAGGATCCTATGTTCAGCCCGTTTTTCATCCCCAAGATGATTGCCGACATCGCAGCCGGACAAATATCCATCCACTTTGGTTTCCATGGTCCCAACTTCACGACCACGAGTGCTTGTGCCTCTTCGGGCAACGCACTCTGCCAGGCTTTTAACCTGCTCCGTTTAGGCAAGGCCAACATCATCGTGGCAGGCGGTGCCGAAAGTGCCATCTGTGCTTGTGGAGTGGGCGGATTCAACTCCATGAAGGCGCTGTCTACCCGCAATGATGACCCTGAGCACGCCTCACGTCCGTTCAGCGCCAGCCGCGACGGTTTCGTAATGGGAGAGGGTGCAGGATGCATCGTTCTTGAGGAATTGGAGCACGCCAAGGCACGTGGAGCCAAGATCTATGCCGAAATGGTAGGCGAGGGCGAATCGGCCGACGCTCACCACATCACCGCACCGCATCCCGAGGGACTCGGCGCCAAACTCGTTATGGAGGCAGCCCTTAGCGACGCCAACCTCAAGCCCGAGGATATCGACTACATCAACGTGCATGGCACATCTACCCACTTGGGAGACCTCTCTGAGTCGATGGCCATCAAGCAAGTGTTCGGTGAGGCAGCCTATAAGCTCAATATCTCTTCCACGAAGAGCATGACCGGCCATATGTTGGGTGCCGCAGGCGCCGTAGAGGCTATGGCAAGCATTCTCGCCGTGAAGAACGACATCGTGCCGCCCACCATCAACCACGAGGAAGGCGACGATGATCCGGATATCGACTATAAGCTCAACTTCACTTTCAACAAGGCTCAGAAGCGCACCGTGCGTGCCGCACTGAGCAACACTTTCGGCTTCGGCGGTCACAACGCATGCGTGTTATTCAAAAAGTATGCTGAATAATCTCTGGGACATCATAAAGCTTCCTTTTCGCAAAGAAAAGGAGCTTTATATCTCCATACACGACATCTTCGGGGTTTATCCCCGCAACATCACCTTCTACAAACAGGCACTGATGCACAAAAGCATCATGCACCGCAATGAGAAGGGAAAACCCGTCAACAACGAGCGTCTGGAATTTCTCGGCGACGCCATCCTCGACGCTGTAGTGGGTGATATCGTGTTTGTGCACTTCCCAGGAAAGCGTGAGGGCTTCCTGACCAACACCAGAAGCAAACTCGTACAGCGCGAGACACTCAACAAGCTCGCTCAAGAGATGGGTATCAACCAGCTGATCATGAGCAGCGGACACAGTTTCTCCCACAACAGCTATTTGGGTGGAAATGCGTTCGAGGCGCTGGTTGGCGCTCTTTATCTCGACCGCGGATACGATGCCTGCATGAAATTCATGAAGAAGAGAATCCTTGCCCAGATGATCAATATCGACAAGGTTGCCTACAAAGAGGTGAATTTCAAGAGCAAGCTCATTGAGTGGAGTCAGAAGAACCGCGTCAAACTGAGTTTCGAACTCGTCACACAGTCCAAGGACAAGAATGGCAGCCCCATCTTTTCCTATCAGGTGGTGATCGAGGGTGTGGAAGGTTGCACCGGAAAAGGATTCTCCAAGAAGGAAAGCCAGCAGCAGGCCAGCAAGCTAACACTGGAAAGACTGAAGAAGGAGCCTCAGTTTATCGACGCTGTCTTTGAGGCCAAAGGAAAGCGCACGAAGATGGAGGAGGAGCCTGTAAACCTTGTTCCTGACACAGAGGAGAAGATGGATTTCATCATCCCGCAAGGTGATGTACAGCAGCCACAGGAAGAAGAAAAACACGTCACTGCGTTTAAGGAGAAAGTATACAGCGAGAACAGCCAGCCACAAAGCGGCAACGCAGCGGCTGACAGCCGAAAGACAGCTGACGACGAAAACGAGGAGTTTGATCTGAGTGACATCAGCGCACAACCCCAAAGCCGGGAGGAGATCATCGCTGCTGCCGAGGAACAAGCTTTCAAAGAATAAACAGACCTATCATTCATACATCATACGTCAACGGCATTTCCCATGACCACCATGGGGAATGCCGTTAATGTTTTTACTCGATTCTACCATTTCCAGACAACAAAGTACCATGAATTTATTTTTATTATCAGTAACTTTGCAATATCAACAAAACATCAACCTATGACCAAATTCAAATTCATGCTATGCTCCCAACATCGACTATTGCAACATCCACCTGTGGCCTTACAACTGGGGCTGGGCCAAAAAAGACTCGCTCAGGGAAGACGTGCAGCGCTCGTGTGAGAACTCCCGCGACTACATCGACCGCCACTTGAAGATCTGCGAGGAAATCAAGAAACCGCTCGTCATGGAAGAATTCGGCTATCCCCGCGATGGGTTCAAATTCACTCCAGGATCTCCCACAGAAGCCCGCGACAGCTACTATAAATATGTATTCCAACTCGTGGCCGACAACATGAAACGAGGCGGACGCTTCGCAGGCTGCAACTTCTGGGCTTGGGGCGGATTCGCACAGCCCCGCCACGAGCAATGGCAGGTGGGCGATCCCTATACCGGCGATCCCGCTCAGGAGCAGCAGGGACTCAACTCTGTCTTTGCCAAAGACAAGTCTACGCTGAAGATGATCCGCGAGGAAAACCGTCTGATCAAGAAATAATAGGCATATCGGATGTCTGTCTGACAAATAGAAGGAAATCGAGGAAGGTAAAAAGGAGCTGTCGGAATTTTCAACAGCTCCTTTTATGGATCACTGGATATTTCCTATGGGTGAACGGTAAGGAAATCCAAGATTGCCACCATGCAATTTACATGACTTCGACAATGTGCCACCATAAATCACTCAAAAAGATTTAGTGCCACCCTTCCATCCCAAAAGACAGTTCGCCTGACTTCGTCAATGCGTCACCCTGAATCGAGAATAAGTTTTTGGAAAATAGTCACGTACAGACTTTAGCTCCCCATGGAGCTATGGGGCTAAGGTGATGGAGTAGCCTTGCGAGCAAGCTCGCCGGTTACTCCATCACCTTAGCCCCACCCCTGTCGGGGAAAAGCCTGTCCATGACGAAAATTGCTTTGGCATAAAATTGCCTTACGGCATAAAATCTATCACATCCCCAGAATCTCCCGCAAGCAGTTTAGAAATCCCTGATGATACCTTCGTGACCATCATAACGCTCAATCTGTGCTTTGGACCATGTACAGAAGTTTACGAAAATAGCTATAGGAAATGAAATCATTCATAAATTCGGTTTTATGTTTTAATGGCTAAGGAAATAAATTCAGTCATAAACTTGGTTTTATGTCTTTCTTACCAAACGAACTCGTGTGCTGCATTATTTTATGCCGTAAGGCAATTTTACGCTATAGCGATTTTCTTCATGGTCAGTCTTGACACCTTGTGGCTGCGAGCTTGCTCGCAAGGCTACACCCCATAGCTTCTGGCCCATTGCTCTATTAGGAGCAAAAGACTGACCATGATTTTCCTACAATCTTAAGGTAGTAAAAGTCCTTAAGTTGGTAAACGTCTATGCCTGTCTCATTCCTCTTGAGGGAACAAACCTTGGATTTCATCCTCCGTTGTCTCGCTATGACAGGGATCAAGCTCCTTGTCTGTGCTCATTTATTTATATATGCTCGATGAATGTACGACAATGCTCGTTATCTTTTCAACGTACATCATCGTACATTGTCCATACAACGAAAACGTTCAATCTTTATGTCCTTACCGTTAACCCACGCAAAATATCCGCTGTGCCCAAGATGCGACATCCCCAAAAAAGTAAAGGAAAATCATGGACAGGTTTCTGTTTCCTATGAAACTATTTATGTTCAAAGGTCATGAAAATACCCCCAGCCGCGAGGGCTGGGGGTGGGGAGAAGGGCTCCTTAGTGGACTGTCGACCGCTCAAAGGTCAGTGTCTTTGCTCCGACCAGCAACTGATGCCCGACGCGGAAGCTGTCCAGCGGCTTTCCGTCGACAAGGATCCGGTTCACATAGACACCCTCTCCGGCTGTCTGCAAGCGGAGATCATGTCCGGGAAGATGAAGCGTCACAGCGTCGAATACGGGAGAAGTAAACGTGTAATAGGGTTCTCCCGGGCAATCGGGATAGAAGCCCATCATCGTGAACACGGCCCAGGCCGACATGGTTCCCGTGTCGTCGTTGCCGGGAATGCCGCCGGGGGTATTGGTGAAATACTTGTCAATGAGTTCGCGCGTGAGCTTCTGCGTGCGCCATTCCTCGCCCTTGAAACGGCTGAAGAGGTAAGGATAAGCGATATCAGGTTCGTTGGCGGGATCGAAGTTACCGTCGTCGAAGACTTTCTGCAAGCGTTGTACAAACTGTTTCTGTCCGCCCATGAGTTTTGCCAGTCCCATCACATCGTGGGGAACAAAGAAGGTGTAGTTCCACGCGTTGCCTTCGTGGAAGCCAGGACTCGGCTCGAAGTTCTCGCCCTGCTTGGGATTGAAGGGTTCATAGAAGCGGCCCTCCTTGGTGATGGGGCAGAGCGTACCAAACGCCTTGCGGTAATAATGCTTGTAGCCTAACGAGCGCTTGCGGAAGAGCCGGGCGTCGGCGCGGTGGCCCAACGAATCGGCTATGATGCTCAGCGCGTTGTCGGCAACATAATATTCCAGGGCGTGGGAGACACTGTTGTCATACTGACTCTCCATGGGCACGTAGCCCAGACGCATATAGTCGTCGTTGTCGGGGCGCAGAGGATTGTCCTTACCCGGTGTGGTGGCGCCCTTACGCATGGCCTCATAGGCGAGATTCACGTCGAATCCGCGCAATCCCTTCAGCCAGGAATCCACCATGACGGGTATGGCCGGATCGCCCTCCATCGTATAGGTCTCGCGGCTGTAGAGCTCCCATTTGGGCAACCATCCGTGCTCGCGGTACATGGCGAGCATCGAATTCAGCATATCGGTCTGCACGTCGGGCCACAGCAGCGTGACGAGCTGGTGCAGGTTGCGGTAGGTGTCCCAAAGAGAGAACACGGTATAGCGGTTGCGGCTGGTGCGGCCAATGCTGTCCGACTCCATCATCGGATACTGTCCGTTGCAGTCCTGGAGAATGTTAGGATGGATCAGGGTGTGATAAAGCGCCGTGTAGAACACCGTGCGCTGATCCTCGGTGCCACCCTCCACCTCTATCCGTGAGAGCTGTCTGTTCCAGTCGGCCTTGGCCTTTTGTGCCAATTGTTCGAAGGTGGTGCCGGCGGGCTGTTCGCGGTCGAGATTCTCGCGGGCGTTCGCAATGCTGACAAACGAAACCCCTACGCTGACTTCCACCTGCTCGCCCTCATGGGTGTTGAAGGTGAGCCAGGCACCAATGTCGTCTCCGCTGATCTCACGTCCATAGCCCGTATAGATTTTGCGCTTGCCGGCTGTTGAATCCCACTGGGCCTCGGCCCCCATGGGACGCATCTGTTTCCAATAGCCATGACGGTCGGAGCTGCGGTTGACGCGCACGACGAAATAGATGGGGAACACGGCTTGAGGATTGTAGCAGAAGGTTCCCAACAGTTTGGAGCCTTCCAGCTCATGGTCGCTGACAAAGCGCACGGTGGCCCCGCTCTCATTGGTGAGGCCTTCGCCCAGATTGAGCAACAGATGGCTCTCGCCTGCGGGATAGGTGAAACGCTCACGCGACGTGCGTGGTGTGGCGGTAAACTCGCAGTTGATACCATATTTTTTCAAGTCTACGCAGTAATAGCCCGGCGTGGCCTTCTCTGTCCCCATCACCGAACCATAGCGGTTGTAGTCGACATCCAAGGCACCGGCCGTAGGCATGAGCAGCAGTGAGCCGAGTTCGGGACAGCCCACACCACTGAGATTCACATGGGCAAACCCCGTGAGAAAGCGATTGCGAATCTCGTAGGGGGTGGACCACCACAGAGAATCCTTATTGATCACGTTGGCCTTGCTGTCGCCCATCACGTTGAATGGTGTCACCGACATCATGCCGCGCGGGCAGATCGCACCGGGGTTGCAAGTGCCGAAGTTGGTGGTGCCGATAAACGGATTGACATAGTCCACGGCTTGCTTCACGGTCCCGTCGGTCGTGGCAGGCGAGGCTGCAGGTGCTGCTGTGGCGGCAACGGCTGTGCTCCACAGCAGCAATGATAAAATAAATGGTTTATACATAAAATACAATTTGATTTTGTTGCTGAAGTTTACGTCCCCTTCTATTCATGGCGGCAGTTCACCACAATCTCGTCAGTAAAGAGCCAGCCGCCACGTTGTCCGTGACGGGCCTTTACCCTCACATAGCGGGCAGGCCGGCGGGGCGACCACACGAAATCTGCATAGCAATTGCTCTTGTCGCGGTCGGCCGAATCGGGCTCTCGGATGCCCGCCGTCTCAAAATTCGTGCCGTCGCTGCTGAGCAAGAGTTCCACGGCAGCGGGGAGGAACACCTCGGGACCTGTCTGCTGCATGAACGTCATGCTCACGCTGTCGACCGTCCTCACACGGCCAAGATCCACCGTCGCGTCGAAGCCTTTCCCGATGAAGCCCTGCCAGCGCCGGTCGCTGTAATGCCATCCGCCCCGCCATCCGTCGGTAAGCGTGGAGTCGCCGCCGGCGGGGTAGGAGAGGGAGTAGGGGGCATCATTGTAGCTCACCTTGCAGCCGCGGGCATCGTTGGCTACAGGCCTCAGACTTTGCGGCCGCTGCCCTGTCTCGGTGAGCAGGTCGAAGGCATGGTAGCCCCTCTGCCGAAGGTATGCGTCCTGGGCCAGTGCCCGCTTGCGGAAGCCGGCATAGTCCTTGTGAGGATTCCTGGTCCATCCCAGTTCGGCAATGGCCATGGCACGCGGCCAAAGCATATATTCCAAATGTTGCAGCGTGGGCACATATTCGGTCCAGAGGTTGCCCTGGATGCCCATCACCAAAGGGTCGTCGGGCGGATTGTAACTATAGACGCGCTCCAAGGGCAGATAGCCGCCTATGGCCTCGGGCTGGGTGGAGGGGGCATCCTGATAGGCGTCGAGATAACAGTAGGCACCGGGCGACAACACCACGGGAATGCCCCGCTGCATGGCTTTCCGGGCCTCACTGACATCGCGCCACACCATCGTCACGGCGTTGGTGGGGACCGAGTCGGAGAGTATCTCGTCCCAGCCTACAAGCTTGCGTCCGTGGCGCTGCAGAAACCGGCCGATGCGGCGGATGAGATACCCCTGCAGCTGCTTGACGTCGGTCATTCCCTCCTCGCGCATGCGCTGCTGGCAGAGCGGACACTTGGGCCAGGCAGCCATGCCTGCCTCATCGCCTCCCACATGGATATATGCTGAAGGAAAGATGTCCATCACCTCAGTCAACACATTCTCCAAAAACTCATAGGTCTTCTCATTGCCGGGACAGAAATCAGCAGCTCCCGACGACACCTGGGCACAAGCCAACAGGGGATAGGCCGCCAACACTTCCTCTGAGTGGGCGGGCATCTCTATCTCGGGCACCACATTGATGTAGCGCTCCCGGGCATAAGCGACGATCTCGCGCGCGTCGCGCTGCGTCAGATACCCGCCATGGGCATCGCTGTCGCCCTCCTGGCGGTATTGCCGGTTGCCGTTCCACCAAGATTTCCAATCGGGGGCCGACCGCCAGGCTGCCTTGCGTGTAAGTTCGGGATAGCGCTTGATCTGCAACCTCCAGCCTGCGGCGTCGGTGAGGTGCAAGTGGAGGGTATTTAGCTTGTAATGGGCCATCGCATCGATTTGCTTCTCGATGGAGGCTTTGTCGAAGAAATGGCGCGAGATGTCGATCATCAATCCCCGCCAAGGATAGCGGGGCTCATCCTGAATCTCGCAGCACGCCACCCGTCCTCCGGCATCACGGAGCTGACTCAGCGTCTGAAGTCCATAGAAGAGTCCTGCGCCCGTGGAGGCGGAGAGGGCTATGCCCTGCGGGGTCACCGTGAGCCGGTATCCCTCTTTGCCGATGGCCTTGGGGGCGAGGCTCAACGTCAGACTCGCGCTCCCGGCATTTCCTATGCCCAATGGCGGGAAAGCCTCATGCAGAAAAGCGGAGAGCCGACGACGGTCGGCCGATGGGAGATGACGGAATTTCACGTCCAGACGGCCTGCCTGACAATGTCCGCCCGTCCAGACCACCGACTGCGGCTCGGGCAGCAGCGACTGCGCGCCAATGCCCATGCTGACTAAGAGTAGCAGCAGACTGATAATCACTCTATGCATAGTTCGTCGACGAATAAGAAAGCAGGATGGCCTTTGCCCTGGTGCCACTCGGGAATCTTGGCACATGGCGAGACGACAATGCGCACGTAGCGCGCCTGCTGGGGTGTGAAGGTGATGCTGTGATGATAGATGCCGTCGGGTGACCCGGCGGTGAGCTGGGGATAATCCTCTGTCGCCACATGGCTGAAGTGCTTGCCGTCGAGCGAGATTTCCACGTCAAGCCTTGCCGCGTCGAAGATCCAGTCGCCTTTTTTCACCAGACTGTTGAAACCGGCCTTGCCGACGGTTTGTTTCTTCTTCAGGTCGATCACGGCGTCGAGCGCATGACTTTGGAATCCCAGCCACCGCCCGGAATTGAAGTTGGCCTTGCCCGAAAGTCCGTCGATGAGCGTCTCCGCACCGCCGAAGGTGTATTTCGGCTCCGGCTGATAGCGAAGCTCAATGGGGCGGAGCGTGGCCTTGTTGAAGCGGATGTCCTCCTTGAACATGACGTCGTGACCGTTGTAGCGATGAGTGATGGCCCGCAGCTGCGACGTGGATTTCACGACGATGCTACTGCCATTGTAGGCGTGGGGAGAGAAGAGGGTAGCATTCGTCAGGTCGGCACCCTTCAGAGTGTAGGGCATCGTCTGATGATCATAGGTAGAGAGCTTGACGAGCAGCCGGCGGTGCTTCACATCGGGCTGCGCCGAGAAGCGGATGGCTTCGAAAGCGGGCGAATAGGCATAACCCAACGAGTCGTAGTGCGTCGTCAGCCTGCCCAGCCGCCGCAGGAAGTCGTCGTAGTCTTTCAGGTCGTTGCGGCACCAGGCCACCTCGCTCAGCGCGGCCATGCGTGGCAGCCACTGAAACTCCGCCTGCTTGAAACTCCGGATGTGCTCGCCCCACAGACAGCCCTGTGCGCCCATGACATAGACGCTGTCGGCACCGTCCAACTCAGCGGGGACAGGATTGAACGTGTAGGCCCGCTCCAGGGGCACATAGCCATGCGTGTGGTAGGGGTCTTCCTCGGGTGAGTCATACTGGCTCTGACTGAAATAGAGGTGACCGACGGGTGTCATCACCACCTTGTGGTGTTGCCGGGCCGCCTCGATGCCGCCTTCGGTACCACGCCACGACATCACGCTGGCATCGGGCGTCAGTCCGCCTTCGAGAATCTCATCCCATCCGATGACGTGGCGGCCATGCTGGCGGAGGAAGGTCTCGGCATGAGCCAGGATGAACGACTGCAGCTTCTGCTCGGCCGTAGACTTGGTGTCGGCGACGAGCCCGAGAGCCTTGATGCGCTCCTGGCACTTGGGACAATGCTCCCAACGCGTCTTCGGGCATTCGTCGCCACCGATGTGGATATATTCGGAGGGAAACAGCCTGACAACTTCGCCCAAGACGTCGTCGATGAACTTCAGCGTGGAGTCATTGCCAGCACAGAGCACATCGTCGCTCACTCCCCACTGCGTCCACACCTGATAGGGACCACCTGTACAGCCAAGGGAGGGATAAGAAGCCAGTGCTGCCTGCATGTGGCCGGGCATATCGATCTCAGGGACGATCGTGATGTAGCGGTCGGCAGCGTAGTTCACAATGTCGCGAATCTCGTCCTGTGTGTAGTATCCGCCATGTCTCACGCCGTCGCCCACCGTCTCACTGCGCCAGGCACCAACACGGGTGAGTTCGGGCCGCGACTTGATCTCGATCCGCCAACCCTGGTCGTCGGTCAGATGCCAATGGAAGCGGTTGAGATTGTGGAGAGCCATGAGGTCGATAAACTGTTTCACCTCGTCGACGGTGTAGAAATGGCGCGCCACGTCGAGCAGTGCGCCGCGGTAGCCAAAGCGGGGTGCATCCTCCACGACGACGGTGGCCAATTCCACGGGGCGCGACTTGCCGGCCGGAAGAGCCTTGCGCAAAGTCTGAATGCCATAGAAGATGCCGGCTGGCGTACCGCTGATCGTGATGCTGTCGGGATTCACTTCCAGCCGATAGCCTTCGGCAGGCTGTGAGCCGCCGGTGGCCGCGACGAGGTTAATGCCCTTGTCGACGGGATGAGGAACCACAGTCAGCCGCACGCCCTTCTCCTGCAACATGTAGGAGGCCAGCATCCGGGCATCGCGGAGCAGGGCAGGGCTGTCGGCCGATACGCCGATGAGTGTGGAATCACTCATGACGAAAGCCTGACGATGGGTGTTGCTAATCATGAGCGGGCGCGGAATCACATCGTAACGGACGCGGCCCGACGTATCGAAATCAACCTTCGATACCATATCTTTCAGCATCGAGGAAAGTTTGGACCGCTTCAGATGACTCAGCGTGGAGTCGGACGGTGAGGGCTGGGCGGCAGCCTGTCCGGCAGACAAGGCCAGCAAGAGGGTCATCAATAGTTGTTTTGTCTTTATCATCTTTATTTCTGGTTTGTTTCGAGAAAAGGCGAGCCGACACACCTCCGGCAGGGCAGGAGAGGCGACAAGGCGGTTTGCCCAGCCGACCATAACCGGGGAGAAGAGATCGGGAAAGGTTTTTCGGCATGTAAAATTAATCATAATTTGTGAGAAGAACAAACAAAAGAATAGAAAACCGACAGTCTCCTAATGCCAGGCGGCATATGGGGGCCAACCGGGCGGCATATGGAAACCGGCGGGGAGGCATCTGGGGGCCGGCGGGGAGGCAAATGCCGGCCGGCACCAGTAACCACATTTTGTCCCATCAATCAACCTACAAAAAAGAATGAATAAGGTGTTTACCATCAAAAAAAATGCAAAAGATTTGGCAGTTCAAAATAATACTCTTATCTTTGCACCACTAATTTCATGCGGCAATAGCTCAGTTGGTAGAGCGCGACCTTGCCAAGGTCGAGGTCGCGGGTCCGAGTCCCGTTTGCCGCTCTTCTTTGAAAAAACAGACTGTGACGGTTTCTCTCTCCTCATCATGATGTCTCCCGACAGTCTTTTGCATGACCTTTGTCATGCAGAGAGAAAGCTGGTCAAAAAGCCGCAATGGTGGAATTGGTAGACACGAGGGACTTAAAATCCCTTGGCCAGAAATGGCTGTACGGGTTCGAGTCCCGTTCGCGGCACTTTTATCAAAATTCTTACCGTTATGCATAAAAGCCTCATACTATCTATTTCTGTTTGTTCCCTTATCGCTTTGTCATCATGCTCATCCAAGTTGGGTGCATTGTCGTCTGACAATTTTCAGGTGACCCCCACTCCCCTGCAAACACAAGGCGGTAAAGTGACAGCAACTATAGACGGTTCGTTCCCCGAAAAATATTTCACCCCAAAAGCCACCATCACCATCATTCCCCAGTTGCGCTATGCCAACGGACAGGTGGCCGACGGTGAGCCGGCCGTGTTCCAGGGCGAGAAGGTCTTGGGCAATGGCCAGACCATCAACTACCGCTTAGGCGGCCGCTACACCATGAAGTCGAATTTCGACTATACACCCGACATGAGAAAGAGTGACCTCTACGCCACCTTCCGTGCACAAGTGGGCAAGAAGAGCGTCGTCATACCCGACGTGAAAATCGGTTATGGTGTCATCGCCACATCTGAGCTCTACCGCCGCACACTCGTCAGCGACGGAGGTGTCATCGCTCCCGACTCCTTCGAGCGTGTGAAAGCCAACAAGTATGAGGCAAAGGTGAAATTCCTCATCAACCAGGCCAACTTGCGCAAGAGTGAGCTGAAAAACAACAGCGTGAAGGAATTCGTAAAACTCCTCAAGCGTATCAATGCCGATCAGAAGGGCCTCAACCTGAAAAACGTGGAAGTGAACGCTTACGCCTCACCCGAGGGTGGATTTGCCTTCAACGACAAGCTTGCCACCAAGCGTCAGGACAATTCAGAGGTCTACGTGAAGCAGCAGCTCAAAAATGCCAAGATCAAGAATGCCGACATCGATGCCAACTACACGGCACAGGACTGGGAAGGATTCCAAGAACTCGTCAAGGCCAGCAACATCCAGGACAAGGATGTCATCCTGCGCGTGCTGTCGATGTATAAGGATCCCCAGGAGCGCGAGGAGCAGATCCGCAACATGAGCGAAGCCTTCCGCGAGCTCGCCGACGGCATTCTGCCCGAATTGCGCCGCAGCCGCCTCACCATCAACTATGAGACCGTGGGACGTTCCGACGACGAGATCAAGGCCCTGCTCGCCAGCGACCCCATGAAGCTCAGCGCCGACGAACTGCTCTATGCAGCCTCGCTCGAAAAAGATCCTGCCAAGAAGGAAGAGATCTATAAGAAGACGAGCGAATACTACGACCGCGACTACCGCGCCTACAACAACCTCGCCGCCCTGGAGATGAGTAAAGGCAACTATGATCAGGCACAGACCTATCTCAACAAGGCTGCCGCTATCGACCGCAACGGTGGCGAGATCTATGCCAATGAAGGCCTCATCGCCCTCAAGAACGGCAATCTCGCTGAAGCTGAGAACCTGATCGGAAAGGCTGCCAACTGCAAAGGATTTGGACAGGCTATGGGCACACTCTACATTGCCAAGGGCAACTATTCCGGAGCCATGCAGACCCTCCGCGAGCAGGACACCAACACTGCCGCCCTGGCCAACATCCTCGTCAACGACCTCTCCGGTGCCAAAGCTGCGCTCAATAAGGTGAAGAATCCCGACGGCATGACCAACTATCTTCATGCCATCGTCTGCGCCCGCCAGGGCAACAGCTTCGCCACAAAGAGCTATCTGCAAGAGGCCTTCAAGCTCGACCCCTCTCTTCAGCAGCTCGCTGCCGACGACTTGGAATTTGCCAACATCAAATAACCGGGACATGCGGAGAGCAACGCCCTTGCCCTCCTCCCCCACACAAGCGCTCCAACCCCTGTGGCTTGGTGCGCTTTTGCGCATGAAGACTTTATGAAAAAGTTTCTTTTGTTTGCATTCGCCCTGATTCTGACCGCGTGCGGAACCGACTCCCATCACTTCAAGATCGAAGGCCGGCTTCTTCACCTGAATCAGGGTGAATTTTATGTTTACAGCCCTACGGGCGATCTCGAAGGACTGGACACGCTGAAAGTGCAAGCCGGACGGTTCGCTCTCGAAATTCCCTGCGAACGGCCCATGGTGCTGATGATCGTATTTCCCAACTTCAGCCAGCAGGTGATATTTGCCGAACCCGGAAAAACGGTCGACATCAAGGGAGATGCCTCACACCTGAGCGAGATGACCATCAAAGGAACTGCCGACAACAAGTTGATGGACAACTTCCGCAAACGCATCGTCAACATGTCACCGCCCGAGCAGAAACGCATTGCCATCGAGGTGATCAAGGAAAATCCCGAGACGGCCGTGGCTCCCTATCTGCTCATGACCTACGTGCTCGACGACCGCAATCCCGACTACAAGCAGGCTGCGGATCTCATCAAGCTGATGGAAGAGAAGCAGAAGGACAACAACTTGCTGAACATGCTGAAAGACAAGGTGAACATCATGCGGCAGTCGGCTGACAACGGACGAATCCCCGGATTCGTACTCACCGACGTCAACGGAGGACGCGTGAGCAGCAGCGATCTCGCAAAGGCTCAGCTCGCTGTCGTCATCGCATGGTCGAGTGCCAACTATGAGAGTTTGGGCATGATGCAGCAAATCAAAATGTGGCAACAGCAAAGCGGCGGACGCGTTAAGTTTCTGTCTGTCTCGCTCGACCCCAGTGTAGAACAGGTCCGCACTTTCATGAAGAACAACCAGATCAGCTGTCCCACCATCTGCGATGGAAACATGTTTGACGGCAAGGCCGCAAGAATCTTCGGTTTCTATAATCTGCCCGACAACGCCCTGTTCCGCAACGGACAACTCATCGGCCACAGCCTCTCGCAGCAGGAGCTCAACAACAGGCTGCAACCCTATTTATCCCATTAGGCTTATGCTCGTTCAGACCTATTCGGCCGTTGTAAACGGCCTCGACGTGACCACGGTAATCATGGAAGTGAGTACCGCTGCAGGATCTTCGTTTCATCTCACCGGACTCGGCGACGAGGCTGTCAGAGAAGGACGCGACCGCGTGATGGCCGCTGTGCAGAACAATGGCTATGAGATCCCTATCCGCGATATCACCGTCAACCTCGCTCCGGCGGACATCCGCAAGGCCGGTACAGGATTCGACTTGCCTATGGCCTTAGCCTTACTTGTGGCCACAGAAACCATTCAAATCAACCTCGACGGCTACATGTTTGTCGGTGAATTAGGTCTCGACGGACGGTTGCAACCCATCAAGGGAGCACTGCCCATCGCCATTCAGGCAAGGAAGGAACAGTTCAAAGGACTCATCGTGCCGAAGGCCAACGCCCGCGAGGCAGCCGTCGTCAACAGACTTCAAGTATACGGCATGGAGTCGCTGGGGCAGGTGATCCGTTTCTTAAAAGGCGAGGAAAACGTGGAGCCAACGCTCGTCGACACACGCAAGGAGTTCTACGAGCATCAAACCGACTACCCGCTCGACTACAGCGACGTCAGGGGACAGGAGAGTGTGAAACGCGCGCTCGAAGTGGCTGCCGCCGGTGGCCACAACCTCATCATGGTGGGCCCGCCGGGAAGCGGCAAGAGCATGATGGCCAAACGACTGCCCAGCATCCTGCCGCCACTGACACTCGCAGAGAGTCTGGAGACCACACAGATACACTCCGTAGCAGGAATCTTGAAACAAGGCTCGTCGCTCATCACCCAGCGCCCCTTCCGCTCGCCCCACCACACCATTTCAGAAGTGGCACTCGTCGGTGGCGGTTCCAATCCCATGCCAGGCGAAATCAGTATGGCACACAATGGAGTGCTGTTCTGCGATGAGCTGCCCGAATTCAACAAACACACGCTTGAGGTGATGCGCCAACCACTCGAAGACCACATCATCAACATCAGTCGGGCCAATTACAGCGTCACCTACCCCTGCAACTTCATGTTTGTTGCCAGCATGAATCCTTGTCCCTGCGGCTACTATGGCGATCCCACCCATCATTGCGTATGCACACCCGGACAACGACAACGCTATCTCAACAAGATCTCCGGTCCGCTTCTCGACCGCATCGACATACAGTGCGAGATTTCGCCCGTGCCCTTCAGTCAGCTGTCCAAAATGCAACCCGGTGAGAGCTCGGCCGATATCCGCAAACGCGTAATCGCGGCCCGGGCTATACAGACCGAGCGGTTCAAGAGTGTAAAGGGCATCCATTGCAACGCACAGATGACCGAGCGGATGATTCATCTGTATGCCGAACCCGATGCCGAAGGCTTCAAACGGCTTCGCGATGCCATGGAACGGCTGTCGCTTTCGGCCCGCGCCTACAGCCGCATACTGAAAGTGGCACGCACCATTGCCGATCTTGACGGCTCAACCGACGTAAGGGCTGAGCATATCGGTGAAGCCATCAGCTACCGAAAACTCGACCGCGCCGACTGGGCAGAACAATCTCTGTAAAGACATCTGTCGCACTTGTCCTTTCTCAGAAAGCCTAAGAATACGCAATAAGCTTCTATTTCTTTCTGATTAGCGTCAGTCCGTCACGCAGGGGGACAATCACTTTCTCCACCCTACCGTCGGCAGCGACGTGATCGTTGAACCTTCTGATACCGATGGTTTGCGAGTCACGATCGTAGGCGGGGTCAACCACATGTCCATCCCAAAGCGTATTGTCGGCAACAATGAATCCTCCATGGCGAAGAAGCGGCAACACCATCTCATAGGTTTCAACGTATGTGCGCTTGTCGCCGTCGATAAAGGCCATGTCGAACGTAATACCGAGCTTGGGTGCCTCGACGTTGGCGTCACCGATGGTGAAAACTATTTTGTCGGCCATTGCCGAACCTTCAATCCACGGTCGGGTGAAGTCTTCCATCTCATCATTGATTTCAAAGGTGAAAACCCGCCCGCCGTCTTCCAGCCCTTCGGCCATGCAAAGCGCACTATAGCCAGAGAAAGTTCCTACTTCAAGAATATTCTTAGGCCTGATCATCTCAACAAGCATCTTGAGCAGGCGACCCTGCACATGACCAGAAGCCATATGCCCGTGAATGGTATGGATGTTTGTGGCCCGGTAAAGACGGTAGAGATAATCGGGCTCTGGGTCGCTGTGGACCTCTATATATCGATCAAGTTGTTCTGTTTCAGTCATCGTCGGTAAGGGCCTCCACGGCTAATTTATAACTATTGAGTCCAAAACCGCAGATTACACCCTTGCAACCTGCCGAAATCATACTGTGGTGGCGGTATTCCTCACGCTGATGGACGTTGCTGATGTGAACCTCAACCACCGGACACTTGATCGATCGTATACAATCGAGCAGCGCTATGGAGGTGTGGGTATAGGCCCCGGCATTGAGCACAATACCATCAGATGAAAATCCAACCTCCTGCATCTTATTGATAAGTTCGCCCTCAATATTGCTTTGATAGTAGCTGATCTCAACATCAGGGAAAGATGCTTTGAGTTTAGGCAGAAAGTCCTTAAACGAACTCTTGCCGTATATTCCTGGTTCTCTGATCCCTAACAAATTGAGGTTGGGACCATTGATAATGAGTATTCTTTTCATTTATAACAGTTTGTTGTCGTTGCAAAAATAAGAAATAATCGGCAAAACAACAAAGAAAAGACCTTTGGAATGCGATTCATCAACAGACGGAATCGGAGAATTGTGCCGTGAAAAAGACATTCTCGCCTCCATAAGACACAGGAATAATGCCTTTAAAAAGGGATAGTCGGCCTGTCATTCACCAAAGACAATATCTTGTCAAACGGCTCAACAAGCAGGAAAGTAGTATCGTTAATTTTCAATTAACGTGGAAGTGTCCTATATTATTTTTAATTTTACTTAAAAGAAGTAGGGATTTCATGTTTTATTTGTATATTTGCAAATGATGATAAAGAGTCATTTTATTCAGTACTGCTGAGTGAAGTGATTAATCGTTATAGCCTATGCAGGCAGACTCTTATTACTCAGTAACCAACACAATCGTTATTGTAGAATAAAAAACATGAACAAAGACATCGTCATATTCAGCGACATCGACGGAACACTGGTGAGCTTCACATCACACCGCATTCCGGTTTCTGCCGTCGAAGCCCTTACCGAAGCCAAGCGCAGAGGACACCGATTCTATATCTCAACAGGGCGCCCCCCGCAATTTATCAACAACTTGCAACAGATAGAACATCTCATCGACGGGTATCTCACTACCAATGGGGCTTACTGCTACATTGGTCAAGAGATTGTAAACTGTCGGTATATCAGCGAGGAAGACCTTCAGGCCATCGTTGAAGCAAGTGATGAAATGAACTTCAGTGTGGTGATTGCAGGCGAGCGTGATATCGTTGTGTACAACAACAACAATCTTGTTTATGAGATCTATCAGAAAGGTCTCCACGTTCCCATGGACACTTACAGCCAAGACTTGCAATTGCTCAAAGGCCAGCGCATACTGCAAATATCCCCATTTATCACTGTTGAAGAGGAAAAGAAAGTGATGCCACGGCTGAAACATTGTATGTCGAACCGGTGGCACCCACAATTCACGGACATCACAGCTGCGGGTGTAGACAAATCAGTAGGATTCCAAGCCATGACCAGCCGATTGGGAATAGATCCATCCAACACTTTTGCCATCGGCGACGGGGGAAATGACATCCCATTGTTGCGAGCCGCAGGCACCGGCATAGCTATGGGAAATGCCGACGAGACGACTAAAGAGAGTGCCGACTTCGTGACGGCACATGTCGATGACGACGGATTCGCCAAGGCCTTGCGCCATTTTGGACTGTCGCAATAGAACCCACTATCGTAAAAATCAATCAACAGTAATATTTTAAATTAACATCCACAATGAGAATCAAGCAACTAATTCTTTCAGTAATCCTACTGGTTATTGGAGGACTGACGGCTGTCGGACAACAAATGTCGTTGCCCATGGATCCTGATGTCAGAACCGGCAAATTGGCCAACGGACTGACTTACTACATCAGGCACAACAATTGGCCAGAGAACAGAGCCAACTTCTACATCGCCCAGCGTGTGGGTTCCATCCAGGAGGAGGAGAGCCAGCGCGGTCTGGCACACTTCCTGGAGCACATGGCTTTTAATGGCAGTGACCACTTCAAGGGCAACGCCCTGCTGCGTTATTGCGAGTCGATCGGTGTGCAGTTTGGCGGTGACCTCAATGCCTTCACCTCTATCGACAGAACTGTCTACAACATCGACAATGTACCCACGACAAATCCCAACAATATCGACTCTTGCCTGCTCATTCTGCGCGACTGGTCATGTGGTCTGCTGCTTGAACAGGACGAAATCGACAAGGAGCGCGGCGTCATCCACGAGGAATGGCGTATGCGCACAGACGCAGGAAGTCGTATGTTTGAACGCAATCTACCCACGCTCTATCCCGGTTCAAAATACGGTCTGCGTTACCCCATCGGCCTGATGAGCGTGGTCGACAACTTCAAGCGCAAGGAACTCGTCGACTACTATCACAAATGGTATCACCCGTCAAATCAGGGTATCATCGTTGTCGGCAACGTGGACGTGGACAAGGTGGAAGCTGAAATCAAGAAGCTCTTCGGCGACATCAAGAATCCCGCCAATGCTGCACCTGTGGTGGACGAACAAGTACCCGACAATGCCGAGCCCATCGTAGTCGTTGACAAAGACAAGGAGTTCCAGCAGTCGATTGTGGAATTGATGATCAAGCAAGACGTATTCCCCGACAGCTTGAAGAACTCACCTTACTACTACGTCAATGAATATATGAACAATGCCGTGTGCAAGATGCTCTCAGACCGTATCAACGAGCGTGCACTGAAGGCCGACTGCCCCTTTGTCGGTGGCGATGCCTCTTACGGAAACTACATTTTTGCCAAGACAAAGGATGCGCTGACGATGGCTGCACTGCCAAAAGATCCCACACAGACAAGTGCCTCTCTCAAGGCTCTCATTGAGGAACTGCGCCGTGCTTCTCTGTTTGGCTTCACCGCCACAGAGTACAAACGCTTCCAGCAAGACTATCTGTCGAGCCTTGACAAAGCCTACAGCAACAAGGACAAGCGTACCAACACACAACTCTACAACCAGATTTTAGGCAACTACTTGGATCACGATCCTCTGCCCAGCATCGATGTCTCCTATCAGCTGATGAAACAGATGGTGCCCATGATTCCCGTAGAAGCTATCAACGAAGCTGTCAAGGAGAGTTTCCACGACAACGACTCCAATCTCGTAATCATCAATTTCAACACCGAGAAGGAAGGCGCCACATATCCCACCAAGCAACAGCTTCTCGATGCCGTGAAGGCAGCCCGTGGCGAACAGCTCACAGCCTACGTGGACAACGTGAAGAACGAGCCTCTCATCAAGCAAGAGCCTAAGGGTGGAAAGATCGTGAAGCAGGAAACCAACGATAAGTTCGGCTACACCACACTCACGCTGCAAAACGGTGTGAAGGTAATCTACAAGAAGACCGACTTCAAGAAGGATCAGGTGATGATGGTTGCCGAAGGCGGTGCCGGCTCATCTGTCTACGACTTCAAGAAAGAGGGTGCCAACCTCAAACTCTTCGACGATGCCATTGAGTCGAGCGGTTTGGGCGGATTCAGCAACAAGCAATTGGGGAAAGCCCTTGCCGGTGTCATTGCCGGAACAAGCCTCCAGATGAACAGCCGCCACATGTCGATCAGCGGAAACTCTACGCCGAAAGATCTGCGCACACTGATGCAGCTCACTTATCTCACCTTTACCGACATCACCAAGGACCAGGATGAATGGGACAATCTGATAAAACAGAATCAAGTGGAACTGGCAGAACGCAAGATCAATCCCGACGTGGCCTTCTCTGACTCCATCACCAACACGCTCTACAACCACAACGAGCGTGTGGCTCCGCTGAACGATCAAGATCTGAAGACTGCATCCTACGACCGCATTCTCGCCATGGCAAAAGAGCGTCTGGCCAATGCACGCGGATGGGAGTTCACCTTCATCGGCAACTTCGACGTAGACTCTCTCAAGCAGTTTGCCGTGACCTATCTCGGATCACTCCCAGCTGGCAAGAAGGCTGAAACCGGCAAGCGCATGGCCGACATACAGCCCGGCGTGCGCGTCTGCGACTTCAACCGCAAGATGGAAACTCCCAAAGCAACAGCCCTCATCGTATGGACTTCGCACAAGATTCCCTACACCACCGAACATGACATTCAGGCCAGCATAGCCGGCCAAATCCTCACCATGGAATATCTGCAGAGTATCCGCGAAGACAGCAGCGCCGCCTATTCTGTACAGGCCTTCGGTGGCATGAACATCGACTACGACAACTACAACTTGGCTATCATTCAAGCCTTTTGCCCAATGAAGCCGGAGAAGCAGGCTGTGGCCCGCAAGATTCTCTATGATGAGGTCAGCGACCTGGCAAAGACCTGCGATGCCGACAAGCTCGACAAGGTGAAGAAGCTCATGCTCAAGCGCGCCGACGACAATGCAAAGCAAAACGGCTACTGGCTGGGAATCATCAACAACTTCCGTCACTTCGGCGTTGACGACTACACCAACTATAAGAAGCTGGTCGAGGCTCAGACTCCGCAGTCTATTTCTAAGTTCATGCAGGAACTTCTGCAGTCGGGCGATCACTGCGAGGTGGTAATGCTGCCTGCGAAGTAATCCTTCTTATTCAGCAATAAAAAAACGGGCGATGCGTCAGAGTTGACGCGCCGCCCGTTTTTTTTATCTTCACCATTCTTTTTATCATTATTGAATGGCATAGAAAGTATTACATGCCAGCATCATTGTTAGAAGCCTTTGCTTCATCTCTATGGACAACAGATGACAACTACAGCCAACGGGCCGAAGAAAATTCAAAAGATCATCAATCAATAGCACAACAAAGCTGAAGACATAGCTCTTTTCACAATCATTCAAGTAGGGGATAAACACTGATTATACGAGTGTTTACCTCCTATTTTTCTTGTTAGCCAAACTCTCCAGGAGGAATATCGCATGAAGGTGAACGACATACTGAAGGATTCCTACGATTTCGGATTCTTAAAGATGCCACAGGTGTATCAAGAAGTCTCCCGCACAAAAGAGTTCAGAATCTGATGCTGGCCCGGCCACCGAGCGTGAGTACATGGATGTATTCGTGGCTGTATTTGCTGCCCGGCACTTGTACATTGTAATCGAGATAAGTTCCTATAGACAGGTTGGAGCGCACCTGCAGGTCGGTGCTCAGTCCGGACCCAAAGGCCGGCCCACAGTGGCGCGGTATGGGAGTGCCGTTGATGTCGGTAGGAGGATAGAAAACGGCTCCACCGACAAGTTTACTGCCCACACGCCACCGCTTGGAGAGTGGCAGGGAAAAGTAGGGACCCGCCTGAAGGGTGTAGAACTTGAAGGTATTGTCGGGCGCGTCCTGGCCGTTGACGATGTAGTGCAGATTGGCAGCCGAAGCCTTGCCACCGATGCCTAAATAGGGAGAGAAAAACCAAGCTCCCTCCAGTCCTATGGCGGTGCCCGTGGTGGTCTCAAAAGCTTCTCCCTCACGGATGTCGTAGTGGCTCAGTGGGAGAGAGAATCCCACGGTGAGCGAGAGAAACGAAGGGGTGGGGCGGAAGAGTGCCGCATACATCTCGGGTGAATCCTTCACGTTGAGTCCCTTATCCTTCATGATAAGGTCGGCCAACCAATAGCCTAATTCAGTGGAAAGGATGCCGATGCCTGCACCCACCATCACGTCGGAAAGCCAGTGTTTATTGTTGGCCACGCGCATCAACCCTGTTGCCGTAGCCAGCGAATAGGCTCCCACGCCCACCCATGGCGAGTGATGACCATACTCCTTGGTGAGCATAGTGGCCGTCATGAAGGCCGTAGCCGTATGGCCAGAAGGAAAGCTGTGGCGGTTGGTACCGTCGGGGCGCGTCACTTGCGTGGTACGTTTCAGTCCGTCCACTGTCAGCCCCATGGCAGTCACCGTGAACATATCGCTCAGCAGCATGCGCCCCCACGAACTGCGCGAGGGTATCCCTGCCGCCTTCAATCCCACCATCACCACGGCTGGAAGATATTGCATATAGTCGTCAACAGGACGGCGGAAGTGGGGCAAGAAGTCGTTGCGAAGCTTTCTGAACTTTGTGTCCTGGTGCTTCACGATGAGACCGCCGGCAATGAGCGGCACACCCATATAAGTAGCACGGAAAAGACGAGACTTAAAGGCGCGGTCCATCCATTCCAGCTTTGGGTTTAGTCGAAGGGTATCTTTGGAGATAGCGTTGGGATCGGGGGCTACGTGCGCTGCAGGCATCAGTTGCACTGCAGCCGCCTGCAAGGTGTCTGGAGAATATTCTTCGGCCACACATGGGGCTATGCTGGAAAAAGTTAGCAATGAGTATGCAAAGATTATCGTTTTCATCATATCTGTCTATGAAACGCTATTGATCCGACAATATTTTGTAATCAGTACAAATTGCGTTCATTTTTTCAACAATAATGTTCATTTCGCAAATAAACAACAGACTTCCCGCTTTGCACTGACAGTTTTGTCAACAAGGCTGAACCTTGCTGTAAAGCATCAGAACATGTTTACCTCTGTCTACAGACTATTCAATTATGGCCAATACCAACTTCTATTTCCGCTTATTCATGCCGGCCGGCATATGGAAGCCCGCTGGCCCCCAAAAGCCTGCCCGCCGGCTCCCATATGGAAGCCGACGGGTTGTCATTTGTAGGACGGCACCAACAACCGTTTTTTCATAGACAAAGGGCTGGATTCCCAGCCATGGAAATCCAGCCCTCAGTTTTCGTATTCTAAAAGTGACAGCTTCAACCAGACAGTATTATACGGTCGGGGCAATACAGAAGGGGGACTACCGACGAAGCAGCTTACCAGTTGTCGCTCCGCCATGGGAAAAGCGGCAGATGAGCAGCATTGGCCACATTGCCGATCAGAAAATTGCGGAAGCCATAGCGCACGGCCACGGGGTGCTTCACTTCAGGACAAGTGATGATGATGCCCTTCGTCCAATGATAGTAGGCATTGGCCTTATGGAAGACCTTGTCGGCACCGGCAAGCTCAAAGCCCTGGATGTCCTCATAGCGAGAGATGGCTCCATAGTCGTTCTTGAGATGCACGAAGCAAGTGTCGCCCACAAAATGATAGTCGTTCACCTCAGGACTCTCACACATCAGACTCTGCATCCCATAGCTGTGGTTG
Organism: uncultured Prevotella sp.; assembly: GCA_900322035.1. Taxonomy (GTDB): domain Bacteria; phylum Bacteroidota; class Bacteroidia; order Bacteroidales; family Bacteroidaceae; genus Prevotella. The sequence continues at coordinate 20,694 of ONYL01000016.1, read as the reverse complement.
AGCGCTACATAGGCGAGACGTTGCCCCACCTGTCGCTTCTGCGAGGGATGAATCTGCTGCGACTCCCATGGATAGATCAAATATTACCGCCGGGTTGTCGTGGGATGTGTGCGCTGTGTGGATTATATGGCCAGCCTGCCCGAATGGAACGGCCGTCAACTCGGTGTCACAGGCAGCAGCCAGGGAGGTTTTCTATCGCTCTCCACGGCAGCCCTCGACCCGCGTGTGACATTTATCGGCGTAGTCCACGACGCCCTCTGCGACCACGAGTCAGAACTGAAAGGCGTAGCCGGTGGCTGGCCCCACTATTTCTACAAGGCGAAGAACGTAGACCCCAAGCGCATAGAGGGGGCACGCTATTACGACGGTGTCAACTTCGCCCGCCGCGTGAAGTGCGACAGCTGGTTCAGCTTTGGCTATAACGATGAAGTGGTGCCACCCACCTCGTCATATAGCACCTACAATATCGTCACGGCACCCAAGACTCTCAGCGTCTATCAACAGACTGGCCACTTCTGGTATCAGGAGCAGTGGGACGAATGGGAAAACTGGCTGCTTAAGCAGATGGGACTATAATAGACAACATAAGGACAGGAAAAGAATCATTCAACCCGCTATAGACAATAAGTCGATCATGTCGGACGTAGGGCTGCGAAGGCAGCCGTAGCGTTCGACATTTTTGTTTCTGCATCCATCCGACCACTTCTCCCTATTCCCACATAGACGCCTCGGCCTGTTAGCCCTTACAGACAAATACGTGGCCGATGACGGATGAGACGGCAGAATATGGGAGCCTATAGAGGAGTTGCCAATATTGTTCAATTATTATGCAATAACTTCACCCCGCCATCGTTATCATCTTTAAAAGGTTCGACAGCCCTCCTATAGGCTGCAATACATCATTATCAACAACTGTTTTATGAAACAAATCATCACTCACTTCACTGACGACGACCTCTATAAGTTCACCATGTGCTGTGCCGTCATCGACAATTTCCCAAGAGCACAGGTGAAATATAGTTTCAAAGACCGGGACAACACCCAATATCCCGACGGCTTCGACAAGCTCGTCATGGAACAGGTGAAATATCTTGAGAATGTCGTCATCACCGATGAGGAGATTGCCTTCATGCGCCGCAAGTGTAACTATATACCCGAATGGTTCTATCCCTATCTGAAAGGATTCCGTTATGATTCGTCGTGGGTGAAGACGTGGCTCGACGATGAGCGCCATCTTCACATCGAGTTCGAGGGAGCATGGAGCGACACCATCCTGCTCGAAGTGAAAGTCTTGGCCATTATCTCTGAACTCTACTACATCGTGACCGGCCAGGACAAAGTGAACTATGACGACTATTACAGCAAGTCGTACAACAAGGCAGAGCGACTGCTCAGCGCAGGCTGCGTCTATACCGACTTCGGCACGCGCCGCCGTCTCTCCCTGGAGGCAGAGGATGTCATGGTGAAAGCCATGAAGGACTGCTATGAATCGAAAAAGTGGAAAGGCAAGTTTGTAGGTACGAGCAATGTTTGGCTTGCCATGAAATACGACCTCACTCCCGTCGGCACGATGGCCCACGAGTTCGTCTGCGCCATCGGAGGCATGTATGGTCCGCAAATGGCCAACCACCTGGCCATGGAATCGTGGCGCAACACCTTCCGTGGAGCTCTTGGAACCTACCTTTATGACTCCTTCGGCTGGGACATCTTCTCGCTCAACTTCAGCGAAGACTTTGCCAATCTGTTTAAGGGACTCCGCATAGACAGCGGCGACAACCGCAAGGAACTGCAACGCATAGTGGAAAAATACAAGTCGCTCGGCGTTGACCCGAAGACCAAGCAAGTGATCTTCTCCAATGCCCTCAATACAGATGAGGCCATTGAGGTGCAACAGTATGCAGAGAAATACGTTCAGCCTTCGTTCGGCATCGGCACACACTTCACCAACGACTTCAAGGGCGTGAAGCCTATGAATATCGTTATCAAGCTCGTAGCCGCCAAGATCACAGAAGCCTGGCCCTACTACAACGAGACATGCAAGCTGAGCGAGGACGAAGAGAAACATATTGGCGAAACATCCGTCATCAAACGCTTCCAGGACGCTATCCACTGGAAAGAAAGAGAACTGTAAAAGTATAGAAATTTGATAGAGGAGCCAAGAGCAAATGAGGCGACAACTACAACCTCCGGTGTTCTTGGCTCCCTTCTTTTTTGGGTTGACCTATGCATCAGGAGAGAATGACCGCAGCATAGGAGTCAACCTTTTTTAGCGATAACTTTTTGTTTATTCCGCCTAAAAGCAGTAACTTTGCACCCGCAAAGATGAGCCGAGGCAGTAGCCTGCGTGTCTGTATGCTCATTCCCCCTCAGATTTTATACAGTTTCAACAGGGCAAATTCGCAGGTTTGCCGCATAGTTACATACTATTTATGTCATATTTATTTTCATCAGAATCGGTATCTGAGGGACACCCCGATAAGGTGGCCGATCAGATCTCAGATGCTCTTCTCGACCAATTTCTTGCCTACGATCCCAATGCTCATTGTGCCATCGAAACCTTCGTCACAACCGGACAAGTGGTCATCATGGGCGAAGTGAGCTCGTCGGCCTATATAGACCTACAGACCATAGCCCGCCGCACCATCAAACGCATCGGCTATACAAAAGGCGAATACCAGTTTGACGGCAACAGCTGTGGAATCCTCACCGCCATTCACGAGCAGAGCGAGGATATCGACCGCGGTGTGAGCCGCAAGGACAGCATGAACCAGGGAGCCGGCGACCAAGGCATGATGTTCGGCTACGCCACTAATGAGACCGAGAACTATATGCCCGTGACCATCGACTTGGCACATCTCATCATGCGTACCCTGGCCGACATCCGCAAGGAAGGCAAGGTGATGACCTATCTGCGCCCCGACGCAAAAAGTCAGGTGACGGTAGAATACAGCGACGACGGCGTGCCACAGCGCATACATACCATCGTGGTAAGCACACAGCACGACGATTTCGTAAAGCCCGACCCCAACGCCCACGACAAAAAGAAAGCACAGAAAGAGGCCGACAAGAAAATGCTGGACAAAATCCGTGAGGATGTCATCAATATCCTCATGCCGCGCGTATTAGAACAAGTAGGACCCAAGGTGAAGGCCCTTTTCAATGACAATATCCAATACTTCGTCAACCCCACAGGCAAGTTCGTCATCGGTGGACCTCACGGTGATACAGGTCTCACGGGCCGCAAAATCATTGTCGACACCTATGGCGGTCGTGGCGCACACGGCGGCGGTGCCTTCTCGGGCAAGGATCCCTCAAAGGTGGACCGCTCGGCTACCTATGCCGCCCGCTGGATTGCCAAGAACATGGTGGCAGCAGGCGTGAGCGACGAGATGCTTGTGCAGATAGCCTACGCCATCGGTGTGGCTGAACCCGTTAGCATATACGTCAACACCTATGGCAAGAGCCATGTCGGCATGAAAGACAGTGAAATCGCGGAGAAAGTAAAACAGCTCTTCGATCTCCGTCCGAAAGCCATCGAGGAACAACTGAACCTGCGCCAGCCCATCTATTTGGACACGGCCGCCTATGGTCACATGGGACGTAAAAACGCGACCGTACATAAGGAGTTCACCAGCCGCTATCATGAGACCAAGCCCATGGAGGTAGAGCTCTTCACATGGGAAAAACTCAACCGCGTGGACGAAATAAAAAAAGCATTCGGAATTAAATAGAGATTGGGAACCGTAGTTTTACAAAGTAACGGAGGCAGCATTGGACTGTCACGGCATTCCCGTTTCTCGATAATCAATGATTGACAACGATACAATAATGTTTACACCCGACACACTGGCACCCGTCAACAAGGTGCCAGCGTGTTTGAAACGCTTGCCGAAACCCAAGCCGGTAAACGTTAGAGAGTTGCATGCCGACGTGTTTGAGGATACCACCCACATCACGTCGATTCTCTCGGGCGACACGCTCTTCGTGGAGCGCGGCGGAGCCGGCTATGGCGAGCAGGGAGAGCCCATTCCCTACAACATTGCCAACGACAACTTCATCACTTCGTTGCTGTTGATCTGCTTTCTGCTGACACTTTTCTCATCAGCCCAAAGCCATCGCTTCATTGTTCGACAGGCCAAGAACTTCTTCTCTGCACCGAGACGGGAATTCAGCGATATCACGGAAACTTCCAATGAACTGCACTTCCAGTTGTTTCTGGCCCTTCTGACTTGTCTCCTCGTTGCGCTCATCTATTTCTTCTTATGGCACAATGGCGACACAAGCATTAACTTCTCAGACAAATACAAGGAAATAGGAATATACACCGGCATCGTGGCAGCCTACTTCATCGTGAAACTTTTGCTCTACTGGATCACGGGGTGGGTGTTTTTCGATGCCAAGAAGACAGAGCAATGGACCAAAGCCTATCTCTTTCTCGTCTCATCGGAAGGAGTGCTGTTGCTTCCAGCCGTGATGCTTTGCGCATACTTCAAGACGAATGCTCAAAATCTGCTCGTTTATGTCTTCGCTGTAGTTGGAATTGTCAAATTACTAACACTTTACCGCACTTCAGTCATCTTTTTCAGAAAGAAAAACGTCTATCTGCAAAATATTTTGTACTTTTGTGCGCTCGAAGTGGTACCTGCCTGTATTCTTGCAGGCATATTGCTGCTTACAAGTAACTATTTGAGATTAATTTTATAGGATCCGATGATAAAGAAAATACTCATTTCGCAGCCTCAACCGGCAAGCGACAAGTCGCCGTATTATGACATTGAAAAGGAATTTGGCGTAGAGTGTGTCTTCCATCCCTTTTTTAAGGTAGAGGGGCTCTCTGCAAAAGAATTCCGCCAGCAGCGCATCAACCTGCTCGACTATACCGCTGTGGTGTTCACCTCCCGCCACGCTATCGATAATTATTTCAACCTGGCAAAAGAGATGCGCATCACCATACCTGAGGATATGAAATATTTCTGCGTCATCGAAACCATTGCTCTTTATATCCAGAAGTATGTACAGTATCGCAAGCGCAAGATATTCTTCGGCACAACAGGCAAAATCGATGATGTGCTGCCCCAGATGGTGAAACACAAGGGCGAGAAATATCTCGTACCCTTGAGCAGTGTTCACAACGACAGTATCGCAAAACTCCTTGACAGCAAAAAACTGCAGCATAAGGAATGCGTGATGTATACCACCGTGAGCAACGACTTCACTGAGGAACAGAAGAAGAACTTCGACTTCGATATGCTTGTCTTCTTCAGTCCCACTGGCGTGAAAGCGTTGAAGAAGAATTTTCCCGACTTCAAGCAGGGCAACATCAAGATTGCTGCTTTCGGCCCGGCCACCGCTAAGGCTGTGGAAAGCGAAGGACTCCATCTTGACCTACAAGCTCCGTCGCAGCAATATCCGTCGATGACATCTGCGCTGAAGGCCTATCTGAAAGAGCAAAACAAATAATTCACCCATATCATTCCACAATGCCAGCCAACACCCTGAGCAAAGACGAAAGGCTGTGCAGCCGCACCGCCATTGAGGAACTGTTTAACGGAGGTTCCCACAGGAGCATGACCGTGTTCCCGCTCAGGGCGGTCTACGTCATCCGAAAACGTTATGCCGACGAGCAGACTTTGCAAATGCTCGTCAGCGTGCCAAAGAAATGCTTCAAGCGCGCCGTGAAGCGCAATCGCCTCAAACGACAAGTACGTGAGGCTTTCAGAATGGCTAAGCAACCATTGGCCGAGTTGTTAACAGATCGGGACGAAACGCTCGATGTGGCTTTCATATGGCTCGACAGCAACCTGCATCCAAGCGAAGAGGTGAGGGCTAAAGTGGAAAAATTGCTTCGTCGCATAGGAGAGCGCTTATGAGTAAGCAACGGGAGAAAACACAACGCAGCAAGTTGGGGCGGGCTCTCTATATCATAGGGTTGTCTCTGACTTGGGCACTCGTTCTTCCCATCATGTTCTATCAGAAGTGCATAACTCCCTACACTCCGCCTTCCTGCCGATTCACGCCTACATGCTCGGAATACGCCCGCCAGGCACTGCTCAAGTATGGCCCGATAAAAGGGCTCGCACTCGCCATTTGGCGCATACTACGCTGCAATCCCTGGGGCGGAAGCGGATACGACCCTGTGCCATAATCGTTTTGTACAATCCAGCAACTTAAAATAAAAAGACTATAATGAAGAATTTCGTAGAAGAACTCAAATGGCGTGGCATGCTCGCACAGATCATGCCGGGCACTGAAGAATATCTCCAAAGCCATCTCACATCGGGCTATTTAGGCACAGACCCTACCGCCGACTCGCTTCATATCGGTCACCTCTGTGGCATCATGATGTTGCGCCACTTCCAGCGCTGCGGCCATAAGCCCTACCTGCTTGTGGGCGGTGCGACGGGAATGATTGGCGACCCTTCGGGCAAGAGCCAGGAGCGTAATCTGCTCGACCAGGACACGCTCTACCACAACCAAGAGGCCATCAAGAAACAGGTGAGCCGTTTCCTCGACTTTGATGGTACCGAACCCAACAAGGCTGAACTTGTCAACAACTACGATTGGATGAAGGACTACCGTTTCCTCGACTTCGTACGCGACGTGGGCAAACACATCACGGTCAACTATATGATGGCAAAAGACAGTGTGCAGAAACGTCTCAACGGTGAGGCACGCGACGGACTCTCTTTCACAGAGTTCACTTATCAGCTGCTTCAAGGCTACGATTTTCTTTATCAGTATCAGCACTACGGCGTACGCCTGCAGCTTGGCGGTAACGACCAGTGGGGCAACATGACTACCGGTACGGAACTCATTCGCCGCACACTCGGCAACGAGGCTGAAGCATTCTGCCTTACCTGTCCGCTCATCACCAAGGCCGACGGTAAGAAGTTCGGCAAGACCGAAAGCGGAAATGTGTGGCTCGACCGCAATCGCACTACGCCTTATGCTTTCTATCAGTTCTGGCTCAATGTGACCGACGATGATGCCGAACGCTACATCAAGATATTCACCGACCTCGATCAAGAGACCATCAGCGCTCTTATTGAAGAGCACCGTCAGGATCCCGGCCGCCGCACGCTGCAGCGTCGTTTGGCAGAGGAAGTCACAACAATGGTACACAGCAAGGAAGATCTCGATATGGCCATTGCTGCCAGCAATATTCTCTTTGGCAAAGCCACCAAGGACAGCCTTGCGCAGCTCGACGAGGCTACACTTAACGATGTATTCAAAGATGTGCCCCACTACGATCTTGACAAGGACCAGCTTGGGCAGCCGGCCGTCGATGTGTTCTGCCGTGAGGGTTGGCAGATATTCCCCAGCAAGAGCGAGATGCGCAAACTCGTCAAGGGAAATGGCGTGAGCCTCAACAAGGAGAAGCTCTCTGCCTTCGACCAGCCCGTCACCAGCGAAGACCTTATTGATGGCAAGTATCTGCTTGTACAGAGGGGTAAGAAAAACTATTATCTCATTACCGTGAAATAAGAGTCAAGACTATAAATAAAGCTATGACATCATGAAAGAATAGTCCCGCACAGTATGCGGGACTATTTTTTTTGTCCCACGACAGAATGTCAGGTAACCCATATGTTTCAAGAAAAATACTTGGATAATTAAAATATTTTCGCGATATTTGCGCTAACAAACCAATGAAGATATGAGAGCAATGAAATATTTGGATCCGCGCGCCGACCTCACCTTCAAACGAATCTTTGGCGAGCACAAGGAACTCACAAAGAGTTTCCTCAACGCCCTTTTGCCTTTCCAAGAGGGTGAGGAAATTGAATATTTGGAATTTCTGCCTGCAGAGCTGGCCCCGGATTCCCCTATGAAGAAAAATACCATAGTAGATGTCAGGTGCAAGGATAACAGCGGAAGACAGTTTATCGTAGAGATGCAGATGTTCTGGACACCGGCCTTCCTGCAACGCGTGCTCTTCAACGCCTCAAAGGCTTATGTCAAGCAACTCGACAGAAGTTATGATTTCAGATATCTGCATCCGGTATACTCGCTCAGTCTCATCAACGACGTGTTCATGCCCGACCTGAAAGAGTTTTACCATCACTATGACATCGTCAACATCGAACACACCAACAAGGTGATAGAAGGGCTCCACTTTGTCTTTGTAGAACTGCCCAAATTCAAGCCTCAATCAATACAGGAACGCAGAATGGCCATTCTATGGCTTCGCTTCCTCACAGAGATGAACTCAGAAACAGATACTGTACCGAAGGATTTCCTGCAGAATCCCTACTTGAAACAAGCCGTAAAACTGTTGGAGACATCCTCCTACAATGAGACCCAGCTCTACACCTATGAGAAATTCTGGGACGCTGTAGCCTCAGAGCGTGCCATGGTGAACGATGCTCTGAAAGAAGGAAAGAAGCAGGGTATTGCAGAAGGAAAGAAGCAGGGAGCCAAAGAGAATGCAATTGCAATAGCCCGCAATTTGTGTCAGTTGGGGTTATCTGTTGCCGACATTGCCAAGGCCACGAATCTGACTATAGAGGAAATTGAAAAAATATTAGTATAAGATTATTTGTTCTCTGAAAGAGCTAATAATTACTTTGTCTGTAGACAGGAGTTTTTCATCACCAGGGGGACTTAAAATCTGCACTGCATTATAGATAAAAGAGAAGAGCTAAACAAAATAAGAGAGGCAAATCCGCCTATACAGCCCTTCAAAAAAACAGTAGCGGAGAGAAAAGGCAGAAAAAATTTGGTGATTGCACATAAATTGCTTACCTTTGCAGACGATAATTGTCCTATGGTGTAATGGTAGCACTACAGTTTTTGGTTCTGTCAGCGGTGGTTCGAATCCGCCTGGGACAACGCTTCATGTTGCCAACTGCTTGATTTATAAGCGGTTGGCTTTTTCTATTTTTCGAATAGGTCAAATTTGGGTCTGTTTGTCTTTAGATCATCACTCTTTGAGCATAATGCCGGGGTTGAATTTTTGTGGCTCTGCGTCAAAAAAAAGGCTGCACGCCTCACGCGTACAACCTTCAAAAGATGTAATCCAACGCCAGGGTATGACGTTCAACCGCAAAGGTAATAAAAAAACTTGTACCGGGGGGCGCGTCCCTTCCCATTTCGATATACGTTGCTTTTTTTATAGTGGCCGAATACCGACATCCCCCAAGCACTGATAAAATTTCCCGCGTGCGAAAAAAGGTCTGCGGGTGGGGTATGGCATCGGCACCCCTCCAAGAAAACGATACCCCCTCTACGATATGATTAGCCGCTTCTTAGCTTTACCATTCCGCTGACGACGCTAACCAGGCCAATGGCCTGGCACCGCTGCAACCACTTCTTCGTTTCCTTTTGGAATGAATGAAGATACCCGGCCATGCTTATTGTGAAATACACCTGGGGCGTTTCGGTGCACTTGAAATTGGCAAAGTACCATTCCGTAAACTCTGTTAGATCTGTGTCCGTAATCGTACGCATAATCATTAATTTAGTGTTAGAATTCTAATTCGCCATTGGAATTGCGTGGCGGCTGATAGTCGTCATCAACGTGGCCAATGTCAATGGGGAAAAGCGAAAAGGGCTGCTTCTTGATGGGGTATAGCCTTGCCCAATTATGTTGAATCGAATTTTCCACTATCTGTTTAGCCCTATCCGGGTTGCCCTTCGATAGGCTAACCAAACAAGTGTATTCCGCCTTGTACGCCTCAGCCGTCTTTGGCATTAGTTTTCGATCTTTGCGGTTTAGATATTGAATCCACCGCGAAAAAGAAGAAGAGAGAGAAGGAGAAATAAAATCAAAAATATTCATCAGAGAAGAAGGAGAGTACGCGCCTTCTTCATCAAATGGCGCGCTTGACTTGCCTTCTCTTATCTTATCTTGACTTTTATTTTCTTTATTATTATCTTCTCTTATCTTATCTTCTCTTATAGCTTTTTTTGCTTTATCGAAAAACCGTTTGCTTTTTTTGCTTTCCTCGAAAACCGTTTGCTTTTTTTGCTTTATATCTGAATCCGTGTTTGGGGGTTCTTCTTCGCTGCTATCAGCCTCATCGGAAATGTTGGCCTTGGGCGGTCTACCTCCCATCTTTCCACTTGCACTTCTTTTGGCGGCTATCTCTGCGTAATGGTCATTCATTCGCTTTATTTGCGGATAAATGAAGCTCCAGGCCATCTTAGTTTGGGGGCTTGCCTTAGATAGTTCGGGGCTTTTGCCATAGCAAGAAAAGTCCACTATCGCCAACAAAATAGATCGGAAATCATTCGCGGGCAATTCCCGGATCGGTTCTACCCAATCAAGCATTATTTGTATGCTATCGCGCAATGGCTGCGTATTCTGTTTATCTTTTTCTTCTTCCATTTTCTTCTTCATTTACTGAATAATTCTAATTGAATGGGTTGAGGCTGCTTTACTACCGCCTGGTGCCATGTAGAAGGGTCGGCCGAATAGTGTTTGGCCATGCGGCCGGTGTGCTTGTCCGGCAACCGCCGAACGGCTTGGATCAGCCCCATATCTTCCAACTGCGCTACGTACCAGGTGATTGAGTTGCGCAAAATTCCGGTGGCAATGGCTGCATCTAATGTTGTACCAGTCTTATATCGAAAGAAAGCGCATACTTTGCTGATGTCCTTGCAAAGCGGTAACTTTGCCATGCGTTCTTCGAAGATTCCATCCTTCTTCATTTTGGCGGTCACGATGACCGCCTTTTCCTTTTCCTTCATTATTCAACCTCCTTTCGCAAATCTTGTTCTTTGTAGTATAAGTTACCGCCGATCTTGGTGGCCTTTAGGATACCGGCCTTGCGCCAACGCCAAAGCGTTGAAACGTCAACTCCGTGAAGCCTCGCAAACTCGCTTGCCGTGTATAGGCGGTTAGCTTCCGCGGTTTGCTTGTTCGCCTCTGACACCACTGCCAGGGCAAACTCTTTTAGTTCTGCCGGTGATACGACAAACAATGTCTGTCCGTTTATTAATTCCTGGATATTCATTTTTCTTCTTCTTTGAAGGCAATGGGTGTAATGTCCCATTGCCTATTTATTGGTTAGATTACTTGCCGGGCGTGTTGATCTCGATCTGCACACCTTCTACATTGATGGTGGCGTGGTACTCCATGCCCAATTGGGAACAGAAATGGGCGATATCCTCTTGGATAGGCAATACCAATAACTTCATTAATAACTCCGGCTCCATGCCGTTCTTCTCGATGTCCTTCATATTTGTAGTACCATTCCCCTTTAGCCGCTAACGCTCGCGGTCGGTCGTGGGCGGTCAGCCTTGACGGTGCGTTATTCCGCCGGCTGACGGTTGCAAAGTTATGGAAATTGCAATCATCGTCAATGACGAATAAACAGTAATAAACAACAGAATAAACGGTAATAAACAGTAATAAACAGTAGTAAACGGTAATAAACGGTGGTTTGATTGAATTTCATTGAAAAACGCGCCTCCATCGCTTGATAGAAACGCGTTACATTTTGATTTAGATTAATGCCTGGTTGAAGCCTTGGTTAGTTTTCGCCACATTGTAGCCGTGATCCTTCAACCACTGCCAAAGTTTCTTCTTCTCCAAATCCTTGTTAATCACTTTTTCTTTCATCTTCTCTTTAATGTATCTTGCAATTGCTGCGTTCTTTAACTGCTTTAAGTGTTGCAGTATCTTACTGGCACGCTGCACGCCTTCATTGCCGGGCACCTCGACAAACAACCTCGCAAATTCTGCGGCCTCTTTGTTGGCCTCATCGCTTTCCTGGTGTACCTTGTCATCATCGTTGCACGCAATACTACAATCATTCAGTGACTGACCATCATCTTGCGTTTCCTCCCACCAGGCGCGCAAATCCATTAGCTTCTCTGTTAGGCTGAAAATGTCGGTGATCATGTCTCTTCTGACTGGGTGCGCCTGGTTCAAAAAGGCCTTCACGAACTCTTCAAATGGTTTCAGATCAATTGAAGCCAACCAGGTGCACAGTTCCTTGTCGTTGCTATCCTGGGCAAAGTCTATAAGTTCGAATACACTATACGGCACCCTTTCCGGATCTGTCCCAAAGCTATCTTCTATAAAGCATAACGGCACGTCGTACGGGTTGCCTCTGCTGACGCTTTCCTTGATATACTTCACCGTTTCAGTGAAACGCCTTTTGGCTTTTGCCAATTCCTTAATGTCCATCTTCATACTGTCCATCTTCGCATCAGTCTATAAGTGAAACTACATCTTCTTTGGTATCGTCCGTAATATCCCGGTACCTGGCAAAGCTACGGGATCCATAAACGTGGCCGGTCATGCTGCCTATAAGGTTAGGATCCTTCACTTCACGGTAAAGGTTTCCAATGAATGTGCGTCTTGCCATGTGACTGCTCGCTACCTCCCAAATCGGCCGCTGCTCTTCCTCACCGGTAATGGGGTTTAGGCGCGTAATGTTCCTATCTATTCCGCAAACGCGTAATACGTCCTTTATCGCATCATTGTAATTTTGTGGGGCAATAAACGGGAATATGCGGCCTTTCTTATCCTTGCCCTTGTACTTCTCCACCAACGCAATTGCACGCGAATTTAGGGGCACTCTCACGGCCTCTGCGCGCTTGTTACGGGTCTTATGTGGAATGTACTCCAAACAGACTTTTCCTGGCCGCGAATAGTCCAGGTTGGAAGGTGTGAAGGTTACCAGGTCGGAAACGCGGCAACCAATGCAACATTGGAAAATGAAGATGTCGCGCTGCACCTCCAACGCCTCAACCGCCTTGCAATTGAAGCCCTTGCCTTTAGCCTTGAAAGCCTCGCGCAATGTCTTTAGATCCGCATCAGCTACCTTGTTGCGTTCCTCTAATGTCAGATAATAGGGTGTACCGTACTTTTCGGTCTCTATCTTCACGTTGTCAAAGGGTTTGTTGTCGGTGTAACCATTCTTATTAAGCCAATTGAAAAATTCCTTGACTACGGTCATGTGGGTGGCCATCACGTTGCGGCCTCTTTCCTTGATCACTTGCTTGCGGTCGCTTCTATCCACCGGGTTGAGGCTAACCAGTTTCTTGAAAATCGTGGGGTACTCATCGGCCAACGCTTTTTCGTTTACCAGGTAATCATAAAAATCCTCTACCTGGTCACCGTCAAACTTATCTATATCCAATTTGAAGGCCTCATCATTAACCGCCTGGTTAAACGCCTCGTACCTGGCAAACATACGGCCAATCACTTGGAAACGCTTGACACGGCCTTTTGATAGGCCTTTCCCGTGTTCCTCCATAAACAGATTGTACCACTCCAGGAAAGACGTTCGCGCCTTCTTCTGTTCCAACTTTGTGCGTTTCACGGCTTCGCGAATGGAATCAATGTTCAATGCCTCCGTCGCAATATCATTGGTCATTTCCATTGCCGCGGCAATGCTATCATGCGTTATTTCTCGCTTCTCACTCATCAGCACCTGGCAAACCTTCTCCAGGCGTGAAATGTACGCCTTTAGATCGTTCTTAGCCTTCATCGCCTCCGTTACCTCCAAGTAATTAAGACGGCCTTTCTTAGGCGGCACAATGCCATAAACGCAACCTCTGCCGTTTCCACCATCGCCAACCGGTTTGAAATATTCCGGCTTGACGAAAATTCCGCTCTTGAAGCACGGGCGGCACGAAGAATTGACGATCAGCTTCACAATGATCTGTGATTTGCCGTCACAATCCTTTAGCTTCGATAATCTCAATGATGTTTTAGCCATACCCTTTATTTTGAATTACATCTACAATTAGGATCGATCCCGTTACGCCTACCAGGTGCCGGGGGTTCGGATCCCATCTCAAAATGCAAAGATATTATTTAGGCCAAAAACCACCAAATTTTTAGGTCTAAAAATAGACCTAAAAACGCAATTTGGGTCTATTTTTAGCAATTTTTTGCAATGTTAGGCCAATTTTGTAACATCTACAATATCACTATAATTAACTGAATATAAGCGTTTTAGCGAAACTTATCAGATTGCATAAAATTGTAATATTCGAATCCGCCTGGGACAACGCTTCATGTTGGGTGTGCTAATACAAGCACACCCTTTTTTTGTTAATTTCAATTCAAAGTGGACAACGAGGTCTACTTGAAAAACTTTTAGTCTTTTGTCAACGAATACCGTATCAAGAAAAAGTGTCTTGACCGACGGAGCGTCCACTCCGGCAGGCGAATGTTTTTCAGATGATCAACAATACATAAATGTTAAGAGGATGTGCGACACATCCTCTTTTTTATATAACGCTTTCCAGACTCGGGCCCGCAGTTGCCGCCCGACGGGCTTCCATATGCAAGCCGACGGGGCGGCTTTTGGAAGCCCGCGGGGCGACTACTGCGGGACGGCATGAGCAGACGGATTTTGATGCGTGAATTACCAGTGGATAACTGTGGATAACCGTGTGGAAAACGGTGTTGATAACTGATAGCTTATCCACAGCCCCAAAAGTGAATGCCGTGGACTGTGGATAATCCACGCGTTGTCCAAAGCATTTCCACACGTTATCAACAATCCACACTTTTCAACAATTATCAACTTATACTTATCCACACAACTCCCCATACAGTGGATAACGCCATAAGATACTGAATATCATCAGAAAGATATACTTTCAAAGAGTGAATAAGTCATTGAATCTTGTGGATTAGAAAAAACACTACAATAGAGAAACAGGATATCAACTTATCCACAAGACATCATCATACACATAACTTTTTTTTAATTAAAAGAAAAAAATAAAAAGATAAAGATGATTTGTGGATAAGTTTTTGCCAAACGATAGATTCGTTGTACCCCTTATCTTTGACAATACTTTCGCTACGACTATCAACTGCCGCCCCTTCGAGTGGGGAGCCGACATCCATTCCTTCCGCAAGCATACTTGCTTTAACCGGCTGTCTGAAACAGGATGGAGGTATGGGATTTCACGCTGCCCCGTTCCCTCTATCGTCCATCGCCTAATCATACTGAAAAAAAAACAAACGACTTTATTTTGTTCTTCGCCCATTTTGCATTATCTTTGCAAAAAAAGCAAGGATATGCTTGGACATCCCTTTTGGCAAGATGAATACTGGCTTTACATCATCCAGCTTTTCCAAACTAAGCCGGAAGGCGTGAAACACCTTTACTCGCGCCAGCTTGTAGACCTTAGCCTGGAGCTTCACATCGAGCCCTCGTACATCCATAGGCAGATGATGCGACTGCGGCATATCGATGACAAAAGACTCCGGAAGCTGTGGGACAAGTATGCCCATAAACCGAAAAAACTCGCCCGCATGGTCAACACCCTGCGCAGTATGAGAGGTTTCGGGATGGGCAACGTGTTTTATGCGGGTGTGGAGGTAAACGTGAGCTGGGAAGCGACTTTCCAGCCGTTGGATGCCGAACCTCGTCTCACGCCGCTGATGCTTGTCATCATCCTCGATCTTTATTTCCGCCTCACACCCAATACCATGGTCGAGGACACACCCGAAGTGGCGGAACTCGCCAGACTCGTGGGCATCGGGCCCTCGCTTGTCGTTGATGTACTGCGCTCTTTTCTGTGTTGCGACCCCTACCTCAACTATGTTCCCGAAATGGACAACAAACTCGTCGGCCCTTGCAGCAGAATATGGAATGAATATGCCATCCTCGAGCCTCAGGAACTCGAAGGACTGGCAGAACAGATGAAATATTATTTTAAATAATCAGACGCCGTGGCTCAAAAATTAATACAAAGTCAAACCCAGCAGCAGACTCAGCAATTACGACTCACCCAGCAGCAGCTCCTCAATGTCAAACTTCTCGAGATGCCCATCAACAAGCTTGAAGACAACGTGAAAGCCGAGATGGACGACAATCCCGCGCTGGAGAAAGACTATGCTGCCGACGAGGACAATGAGGGATTCGACACGGACGACGGCAGTGGCGAGAACGACTCTGAGGGCGAGACCGAGGAGGAACGCAATGAGCGGTCGGAGCGGGAGGACGCCCTCGACCAGGCACTCAGCGACATGGGAAGCGACGACGATATGCCTGAAGTCTACCATTATAACAACAACGACAACGCCGACTATGAGGAAATGGTCTATGGCGACACAACTTCGTTCTACGACAAACTGAAGGAGCAGCTCGACATGGAGCCCCTCTCACAGAAGGAGCACGACGTGATGGAATATCTCATCGGATCCCTCGACGACGACGGGCTCCTGAGAAAGGATTTGGACACCATCTCCGACGAACTGGCCATCTACCAGAATATCGATGTCGACACGCCCACCCTTGAAAAGATGCTCCATCGGTTGCAACAGTTCGATCCCGCCGGCATTGGCGCACGGTCGCTGCAGGAATGCCTGCTGCTACAGATCGAGCGCAAGCCAAAGGGATATATGCGGGCCTTGATGAGGGAGGTGATCACCAATTATTTCAAAGAATTCACCCACAAGCGATGGGATAAAATCAATGAGCAGCTGAAGCTCACCGATCTCCAAAGCCAGGCCCTTCAGCGCGAATTGTACAAGCTCAATCCGAAACCAGGGTCGTCGATGGGTGAGACCGAGGGCAGAAACATGCAGCAGGTGACCCCCGACTTCATCATCAATACCGATGATGACGGACGGGTGACATTCTCCATCAACTATGGAGACATCCCCACGCTGAAGGTCAGCGACTCTTTCTCGCAGATGGTCGACACCTACCGCAACAGCAAGAAGACCATGAGCCGCAGCGACAAGGAAGCGCTGCTCTATGCCAAGGAAAAGGTAGACCATGCCAACAGCTTCATTGAGGCGATGAAGGAGCGCCGTCATACGCTCTACATCACCATGAAAGCTATCATCGACTGGCAGAAAAAATATTTTCAGGATGGCGACGAGACTGAACTCAAACCCATGAAGCTGAAGGACATAGCAGAAAAAACCGGACTCGACATCTCGACGGTGTCGCGCGTGAGCAATCAGAAATATGCACAGACACGCTGGGGGATATTTCCGCTCAGGCATTTCTTCACCAATGGATTCATGGCCGACAACGGTGAGGAACTCGTGACGAAAAAGCTGAAACTCGCGTTGAAAGACATCATCGACCACGAAGACAAGACCAAGCCCTACAACGACACGGAACTGATGGGCCGCATGGCCGAAAGAGGCTATCAGGTGGCCCGACGTACCATTTCCAAATACAGAGAGCAGATGGGGATTCCCGTGGCGCGGCTGAGAAAATAAACCTACCTATGAAAGAGAAGAACATTATCCTTACCGCACGTGTGCTGAGTATGATTCTCACGCCTTTCTATCTGCCTTTCGTGGCTATGGTGGCGCTGTTCATTTTCAGCTATCTTAGCATTCTCGACCTGGGTTACAAGGTCATCGTCCTGACGCTTATCTATGCCATGACCATCCTGCTGCCCACGTTGCTCATCCATATCTACCGCAACTATCAGGGGTGGACATCTAAGGAACTTGGAGTGAAAGAGCGGCGTATGATCCCCTATATCATCAGCATCATGTGCTACTTCCTCTGTTTCTACGTGATGAATATCTTTCACATGCCCGCGTTCATGGGGTCTATCGTCGTGGCTGCCCTCTGCATCCAGATTGTCTGTGCCATCATCAACATCTGGTGGAAGATCAGCACCCACACGGCGGCTATCGGTGGCTTCTTCGGTGCCCTTATGGCCTTGTCCTTCATCTTCGATTTCAATCCCACGTGGTGGCTCTGCTTCATCCTCGTGTTGGCCGGGGCAGTGGGCACGAGCCGCATGATACTGCGCCAGCACACGCTCTCACAGGTGGTGCTGGGCTTTCTCACGGGAGCCGTTGTGGGATTCATCATGTTTTTTACGCCAATCGTTTATTGAAATAAGACAATTCAAACAATCATAGAAATGAAACCATTAGTAAGTATCATCATGGGCTCCACGAGCGATATGCCCGTTATGGAGAAAGCAATGAAATGGCTCAACGACAACGCCATTCCTTTTGAGGTGAATGCTCTCTCGGCCCACCGCACTCCCGATGCCGTAGAGGCGTTTGCCAAGGGCGCAAAGGCCCGTGGCATCAAGGTCATCATCGCCGGTGCCGGCATGGCTGCCGCCCTGCCTGGCGTGATTGCCGCTTCTACATCGCTGCCTGTCATCGGTGTGCCCATCAAGGGAATGCTCGACGGTCTCGACGCTATGCTTTCCATCATTCAGATGCCTCCCGGCATCCCCGTGGCCACGGTGGGTGTGAACGGAGCGCAGAATGCCGCCATTCTCGCTGCTGAGATGATCGCCTTGGGCGATGATGAGGTGGCCGGGAAAGTGGAAGCTTGGAAGGCCGGACTCGGACAGAAAATAGAAAAAGCCAATAAGGAACTCGCAGAGGTGAAGTATGAGTTCAAGTGTAATTGATCTGTTCAACTATCACCGCCATCCCACTACTGCTGTCAAGGTAGGCAGCATAGGGATCGGTGGCGAGAATCCCATCCGTCTGCAGTCGATGACGACCACGAGCACCGACGATACCGCAGGTTCGGTGGCTCAGGCCGAGCGCATCATCAAGGCTGGAGGAGAACTTGTCAGGCTGACGACACAGGGCTCGCGCGAGGCTGAGAATCTGAAAAACATCAGTGCGGCCATTCGAGCCGATGGATTCAGCACGCCGCTTGTGGCCGATGTGCATTTCAATCCTCATGTGGCCGATGTGGCTGCGCAATATGCCGAAAAGGTGCGCATCAACCCGGGAAACTATGTAGATCCCGCACGAAAATTCATCAAGCAGGAATATACCGACGAGGAATATGCCCAGGAACTCAAAAAGATTGAAGACCGGCTGGTACCCTTCCTCAATATCTGCAAGGAGCACCATACGGCCATACGCATCGGTGTGAACCATGGCTCACTCTCCGACCGCATACGCAACCGCTACGGCGACACGCCGGAGGGTATTGTGGAGAGCTGTATGGAGTTTTTGCGCATCTGCAAGAAGGAGCGTTTCGACGATGTCGTCATCAGTATCAAGGCTTCCAATACGGTTGTGATGGTGCTCAGCGTGCGGCTGCTCATTGTCAGGATGGAGGAAGAGGACATGCATTATCCCATCCACCTCGGCGTCACCGAGGCCGGTGAGGGTGAGGATGGCCGCGTCAAGAGCTGCGTGGGCATTGGCGCGTTGCTGGCCGACGGCATTGGCGACACCGTGCGCATCTCGCTCTCTGAGGATCCCGAGGCCGAGATTCCGGTGGCCCGCCATTTGGTAGACTATATCGGGCGTAAGGCTGGGCACATGTATGTGCCGGGTGTGGAATGTCCACAATTCAACTGGCTGAAACCGCAACGGCGGCCGACTACGGCTGTAGGGGACATCGGCGGAAACCATGCTCCGGTGGTCATCACTTCCAACGAGGGCGATAAGTCTGACTATATTTATATAGGTGGTGACCAGTCGAAACTTTCAGACACCGGCAAGCGTTACATCGTCGACTACAATGTCTATGCTGAGATGCAGGAGAATGGCGGTGCGCCGGCCAATGTATTTCCCATCTTCCCCGTGACAGCCATGCCGCTGGTGGGCGCACTGAAGGCCACACTGAAATTTCTCGTCCTCCAGTTTGGCACTCCGGCCGAGGAATATCTCGCTTGCCTGAAAGCCCACCCCGAAGTGGTAGTAGTCTGTGTGAGCAACCATCAGAACCGGTTGGGATGCCAGCGGGCTTTGGTACACGAAATGATGAATGCCGGTGTGAAGAATCCGGTTGTCTTTGCCCAGATGTATCAGCTCAACGACAAGGAAGAGTTTCAGCTTCGTGCCGCTGCCGACATGGGAGCGCTGATGATCGACGGTCTGACCGATGGTATCTGGCTGCTGAACGACGGCAATATCTCACCCGACGAGATCGAACAGACGGCTTTCAACATTCTGCAGGCCGCCCGCCTGCGTGTCTCCAAGACGGAATACATCAGTTGTCCTGGATGTGGCCGTACGCTCTACGAGCTGCGTTCCACCATTGCCCGTATCAAGGAGGCCACCAAAGATATGAAGGGATTGAAGATTGGCATTATGGGCTGTATCGTCAATGGTCCGGGTGAAATGGCCGATGCCGATTACGGATATGTTGGAGCAGGCGTAAATCGTGTGAGTCTCTATCGTGGGCAAGTCTGTGTGGAGAAGAACATTCCACAGGAAGTGGCTGTGGAACATCTGCTTGCCCTGATCAAATCGGACAGAGAGTCGAAGTAGACGCTAACTTCCTCACTTCAAAACAATCGCAGCCAAGGCAATCATTGCCTTGGCTGCGATTGTTTTGATCATTGAGCAGTTCTCTTTTTAGACAGTTTACCTTATTGTCGCAACAGATTGAGCTGTGCGTCTGGCTTCATCACATGGTGTACTTTCTCTGTATATTCCGACAGGCGCACTTTCACGCTCGATGTGATGTCCTCAATATTGTCGCCTACTTCCACGGCATAGTCTCCGGCCTCGCCAAGCCACTGGGCTTTCTCCTCTGTTGTCATCGCATTGATTACTTCGTCTATGTTGTCGGCCCGCAATTGAGGAGCGTTCTGAGCCGACATACCTGTTGAAAACAGGGTAGACAGAATGAAGACTGATAGTTTAAAACTTTTCATTATAGTTGTTAAGATGATAGATAATTTGTAGTATGGCAAAGGTAAGAAATTATTTCGACCTGTACGGGTGGATTTCACTCATGAGTCAGTTAATTATTATTAATCGAGCACTCTATGTCAACAAGCAACAGGAAGGTAAAATTTGTGCAA
>ONYL01000045.1 GCA_900322035.1 uncultured Prevotella sp. | reverse complement strand
AATTCGTAATTGCGTCACCATCAATTGCTGAAATAAGCTTATAACTAACTGATAATCTATGATGACACTTCATCCAACCAAAGATGTGATGAAGTCAGGGCGAAGTCGTTTAAAAAAGCTATAGTTTTTTTTGTAAATATGGGAACAATTCGTTATTTTTGTCTTATTATATAAAACCCAAGGATAATATGACAAAACGCGGCAACCTCAGCTTGCCACAGTTGGCAGAGCGGTATCACATTCGCAGCATTTTCGGAGGCAGCATAGCCTACTATTCGTCGAGTGAGGGCGGCGAACGCGATCTGCGTGCCGTCTCCAACAGCATCTGCTGCCATGAGTTCCATCTCATCCATCAAGGGACAGCCAGCGTCAACATGGGCGGAGAAGACATTGCCATCCATCGGGGTGACCTGTTGCTCCTCCACCCTTTCCAACCCGTCGACTGCCATTTCCCCCCCGAAGTGGAGAGCGAAGGACTGCTGCTCGAAGACGAGGTGTACCAACGGCAGCTCCAACTCGGAGGCAGCGATGTCTCCATACAGAACTTAGGAAAACCGGCTCCCTTTCTGTTCCATCTTGACGAAGGCCAGTTGGCAGAATTAGGAGGCATACTGAAACAAATTAAGCACACCATCGACTACACACATATATATAAAGAGGAAATGCTCCACTCGCTCGTCCACGTCTGTCTGCTCTTTATCAGCGAGCTGCCCTTCGACCGTCGGCTCGTCACGCCCGACTTCCGCCACAAGCAGAACATCCTGCAAATATTCTTCACCCTTGCCCACAAATATTTCCGCACGGAGCGACAAATCGGTTTCTATGCCGACAAACTGAACATCTCTTCCACCTATCTCAGCCGAGTAGTGAGAGAACTCACCGGCAACAGCATCAACCACTACCTGAACAACCTCACCTTTGAAGAAGCCTGCACGCTGCTGCGCACGTCGGACAAGAACATCGGCGAGATTGCGCTCGGCCTGCACTTCAACGACCAAAGCGCATTCACCAACTTCTTCAAGGCCCACGCCGGTTGCTCGCCCAAATCCTATCAAACCAAAGTCAGAGGATAGACCCATCCCCGCTTCCCCCTGCTCCACCTGTCACGCCTATAATACATCATACATCATTGCCATGCGGAGCGACAGCAATGCATAATACATGATCATGGGGGCGCGAGAGCCAAAATGATGAATGATGATTTATGAATTGTTCAGTGGGAATCTCACGGACCATACAATAGGAAACAGAAAAGGCTGCGATGGGATTCGCAGCCTTTTCTGTCTTGCCGGATGGATCAGAACAATTGCAAGGTATAGATATAAACCACTGCGGCAGGAATAGCCATCAGTGATGAATCGAAGCGGTCGAGGATTCCGCCGTGACCGGGGAGGATGTTGCCGCTGTCCTTAATGCCCAATGTGCGTTTGAACAGACTCTCGACCAAATCGCCTAATGTGCCGAAAACCACGACAACCAGTCCGAGTCCCATCCACATCGGTATGCTCAGCGTGTGCCCGTCACCCAACAGATAGCCCACGACAACCGCCACGATGAGGACGAGGATGCCTCCGCCAATGCTCCCTTCCCAAGTCTTCCCCGGAGAGATGCGTGGAAAGAGTTTGTGGCGACCGAACAACGAACCAGAGCAATAGGCACCCGAATCGTTGACCCAAAGAAAGACAAACAACATCAGCGGAATCATCATGTCGTAATGCACAAATCCGTCGCTCTGTACATCGAATGCCAATATATTGATCATCGACAGGGGCAGGGCGATAAACATTTGCGAGAGCATGGTGTAAGCCCAATCGTGAACGGGATTCTCATTCTTGAGATACAGTTCACTGGCAAAAAGATAAATCACCGTGAGCAGATAGGGCACAAAGATGACGAAATTGGTCACGATACCACTCCTCCACGCGGCTACGGCAATGAAAAAATAGACACCGGCCACGGTAGAGATGAAGCGGTTGACGGAGACACCTTCAATGTCGTTGACCAATCCACAGTATTCCCAAATCGCCATACCCGTAATCAGCGCAAAGAGAAAGATCATGGCCTCGGGGCGGAGGAATCCGCACACCATGATGGCCACGAAGAGCACGCCGGTTATCGTTCGGGTGACAAGATTGCTTTGTTTCTCAGTCATGCCTTTTCCTCCTTATCCGCTGTATCGCCTTGTGCCTCATCAGCGGGAGCTTCTTGACGGGCGTCCTTGCTATTTTTCTGTTGCTCGGCCACTCTGCGCTGATGCTCAGCCTCGGCCTGTTTTACAGCCTCGGGCATATCCTCCAAAGCGGGAGCCATTTTCTCATTGGCCTCAATGATTTCTTCCGAACGGCTCTTCCAGGGACGCTTGCCAAAGATCTTCTCCACATCCTCAGCATAGATGACCTCCTTCTGATAGAGCAGGTCGGCGAGCTGCTTATGACCCTCCTTATGTTCGGTGAGAATCTGCTTGGCACGGGCATATTGCTCGTTGATCATCTTCAACACCTCATCATCCATAATCTTGGCCGTGGTCTCGCTATAGGGACGAGTGAACTGATATTCCTGGTTGTTATAATAGCAGATGTTGGGCAGTTTGTCGCTCATGCCCGCATAGGCCACCATACCGTAGGCGCTCTTTGTGGCACGCTCCAGATCGTTCATGGCGCCCGTAGAGATGTGGTGGATAAAGAGGTCCTCAGCGGCACGGCCACCGAGCAAGGAGCACATTTCGTCGAGCATCTCCTCCTTGGTGGTGATCACACGCTCCTCGGGAAGATACCAGGCAGCGCCGAGAGCCTGTCCGCGCGGTACGATGGTCACCTTCACCAACGGGTTGGCATGCTGGCAGAACCAGCTGATGGTGGCATGACCGGCCTCATGGATGGCAATGCTGCGCTTCTCTTCTGCCGTCATCACCTTGGTTTTCTTTTCCAGTCCGCCGATGATACGGTCTACGGCATCGAGGAAGTTCTGCTTCTCCACATCTTTCTGGTTGTGGCGGGCAGCAATAAGCGCAGCCTCGTTGCAGACATTGGCGATATCGGCACCCGAAAATCCAGGTGTCTGACGGGCCAAAAAGTCAACGTCGAGATCAGCAGCCGTCTTGAGTGGCTTGAGGTGCACCTTGAAGATGGCCTTGCGCTCGGCCAAGTCGGGAAGATCTACATGTATCTGGCGGTCGAAACGTCCGGCACGCAGCAGAGCCTTGTCGAGCATATCAGCCCGGTTGGTGGCCGCCATGACGATGACACCCGAGTTGGAACCGAAGCCGTCCATCTCGGTAAGCAGGGCATTGAGGGTATTCTCGCGCTCGTCGTTTCCTCCCATGGAAGGATTCTTGCTGCGCGCACGTCCCACGGCATCGATCTCATCAATGAAAATGATGCACGGAGCCTTTTCCTTAGCCTGGCGGAATACGTCGCGGACGCGGCTGGCACCCACGCCGACAAACATCTCAACGAAGTCGGAACCACTCATGGAAAAGAACGGCACGCCGGCCTCTCCGGCCACAGCCTTCGCCAACAGCGTCTTACCCGTTCCGGGAGGACCGATAAGCAGGGCGCCCTTAGGAATCTTTCCACCCAAGTCGGTGTAGCGCTTCGGATTCTTCAGGAAATCCACGATCTCCTGCACTTCCTGTTTGGCACCCTCCTGTCCGGCTACATCCTTGAAGGTGATGCCCATCTCGTTGCCCTTCTCGTAGAGTTTGGCCTTGCTCTTGCCGACGTTGAACATACCGCCGCCATTGCTGCCGCCTCCCATTCTGCCCATGAGAAACCACAACATTCCCAATAGGAAGAGGAAGGGCACGAGCTGTATGATGAGATCCCAGAAATGATTGCCTTTTTGATTCTCGTAACTGAACTCACTGATTTTACCTGTTTTCTGAGCCTGGGTAACAAACTTTTCGAGTTCATCAACGCTTCCGAACTCGACAGTGACGTATGGATTCGGGCCCACTTGCTGTGCCGACTTTCGGAATACATCACGGACATTCTGCTCCTTGACATACATTTTCAGCGTATTGTCGTCCTTGTTGATGACGATACTCTTGGCCCATCCACGGTTGACGTAGGCCTGGAAGTCGGAATAGCGGGCATTGGTTGCCGAGCCCGATCCACTGAGCAGAGCGTTTCCGCCGCCCGTGAAGAAGAGAATGGCCAAAGTGACGATAATGAGTCCGTAAAGCCAGTTCATGTTGAACCGCGGCATCTTTGGCTGATTGTTGTCGCCTTGGGGATTGTTGTTGTTGTTCATTTTTCAGATTGAAAACTAAATAAGGGGTAAATATACTGAAATAAAAACTGTCGGTCTCGACCTTCCATCAGCACGACTGCCATGAGAACAGGTGGAAGACACGTCATTTACCTTCCGGCAAATAACATGCCAATTCAATCCAAGTCAGGAATTCGTGTCAGTGTCGCGTCAGTCCAAAGACTTTCCAGATCATAGAACCGGCGTGTCTCGGGAAGGAATACATGAACGAGGACGTCGCCATAGTCGATGGCTACCCACTGGTCGGTACCAAGTCCGACGACATGTGTAGGTTTCTCACCGGCCTCGCGGCATTTGTCACCCACCGACTCAGCGATGGCCTCCACCTGTGTGGGCGACTGTCCCTGACAGATCACAAAATATTGAGCCACGGCTCCGTCAATCTTACGAAGGTCACAGACGACAATGTCGCGGCCTTTCTTTTCCTGAATACCTTCAGTGATGGTTTTAACTAAATCCGTTGTTGATGTCATTCAGTTGATTTTGTATGATGCTCTTTTTTATTTTTATTATACTATAGATGTGTACTGATTTGCAAAGTTAGTGGAATAAATCCGTTTTGCGCCTTAAATCACGATTTTTTTGGAAAAAATTAAGTTTTTACTAAAAAAACTCCCGAAAAATTTTGGTGGTTAGCAAAAAAGCAGTACCTTTGCACTCGTCAAACGGAAACAACTCCTACAACAGTTTTCCAAACGACATTGGGATATGGTGTAATGGTAACACTACAGATTCTGGTCCTGTCATTCCTGGTTCGAATCCGGGTATCCCAACAAAGAAGGTTGCCGAGTGGCAACCTTTTTTTAATTCATAAGTTCACATTTCATAATTGTCGTTCGCGCTGCGTGCGTATGTGCGCTTTGTGTTCTCCTCCCTTCGCAGGGTTCGGGCTTCTCTCTTGTGGGGGCGGCCAAGCCACGGCCTCTGCACACAGATGGCTGGTTTCCGTGTCTTTACCCTGTCCATTCGCTGTTTGATAGATAGAATACACCACACACTTGCGCCGTTCGTTCTTTGTGCTGGCTTCTAACTCAAAAGACAGTTTCTCATTTTAGTCGATTCAGCGGATAGTTGCTTTTCTCAAAATTTATGTTGAATGTAGTTAATTTTTTTTCAATAAAAGTGGCTTGTGGCTTTTTTTGTTTATATTTGTAGGCGACTAAAACTAAAGCTATATGAGACATCTTTTGTTGAAACTTTCAATTTGGGCTTTCATGGTGTTTGTAGTCCCGATGCAAAAGTCCGCAAGGGTCATGGCTTTTACCCAGCCAAAAGGGGTTGAGTTCCGTTATAAGTCATCATATCCAGATGTGTATGATTGGTCTGTAATCGAGGATGAGAGGGTACGCAACATCATAGAGCAAAGGATTAAGGAGGACTGCCATCTCTATACCCTCACGGTTTTTGGCGACAAGAGCCTTTTCACCAAAGATCCGGCGAGCATCGTCAAAATGCCATTGGAAGTTGACTATATCAACATCTATATGGACTTTGACCGGCTCGTCAAGGAGTCGCAGATCAAATACCACGACCAGCTGTACCTTGTCAGTGACAGTCTCATTACGGATGAATGGAACATCAGCGACACCTTGGATACGATTCAAGGCCGCACCTGCTACAAAGCCACTTTGAAGCAAAATGACAGGGTGAGAGCCTGGTTCGACCCGGAGATTGCCGTCAACAGCGCTCCATTCGGCTACACGGGCTTGCCGGGATTGGTCGTGAGGATGGAGTTGCCCTTTACCTATTTGGAGCTTCAAAGCATTCATACCATTGAAGGCGACGTCCGGCTTGCAGCTCCTGAAAAAGGAACCAAGATGGACAATAAAAGCTTTATGAAGATGACGAACTCCAACTTCAAAGAGTTTATGAAGTCGCATTAAGAAAGACTGAGAATGGCAAACTTACCAAGGTTTCTTGTTCTATGCTTGATCATTATCTGCCAACATTATTGTGCCCATTCGCAAACTCTTATCAACGGCCATGTCGTGAACGAAAAAGGCGATCCGGTCACAAACGCTACCGTCATGCTGTATGGCGACAGTCTGTGCAGAACCAAGGCGGCAGCCTTCGCCATCACAGACAGGAAAGGAATGTTTGCTTTGACCGTGAAGACACAAGACGGCTGGATACAGGTAAGGCATCTTGGCTATCGAAATCTGATTTTGCCATTAAAGGATGCCAACGACAAGAAACTCATCCTACAGGAAGAAAAGAACTCACTCGAAGAAATCATTGTCAAGGGTCGCTACACAGGAATGCGGATGTCGGGCGACACGGTCATGTTTGACGCCAACCATTTCAAAAACGGCTTTGAGGACAATGTCGGCCAGCTGCTGCAAAAGTTGCCGGGCATCAGTGTGGACAAAGACGGAAACGTGTCCTATGCCGGAAAAAACATAGAGACGCTGCTGCTCGATGGCAAGGATGTGTTGACGCAGAGCAGCAATGGGTTGGTGGTGAACAACATGCAGGCCGACAACATCCGTGGCGTTGAAGTCATCAAGCAATACAAGAACAGCAGCCCCCTCAGCTTTGCCGAGAATGATGACGGCATGGCACTGAACCTGAAAACGACAAAGAAATCGAATCTGTCTGGCTATGCTGAAGGCGGAATGGGCGTGACAGACCGCTACCAACTAAAAGCCTTCGGCCTTATGCCCAATGAGAAATTCTCGCTGACGGCCATCCTTTCGTCCAACAACATTGGAGAACCCACATTGTCCCTCTCAGACTACATCAAAAAGAAAATCAGCCATTCCGCTTCTTCTGCAGGGAATAGCATGAGTTTCACGCTGTCGGGTGCCGAATCACAAGTGCTGTACAAGACTGGAGACGCTTTCAAAGACAAAGGACATCTTCTCTCTTTGGATGCCAAATATGTTCCGTCGAAGCAACTTGCCATCACACTCGGCACAATGCTCTATCATTCAGATCTCTCTAACGAGAGCTCCAATCAGGAGACCTTTTACAACCAGGATCGGAACGTGGTGTGGGACACCGAGTCTAAGGACAGAAGGCACGGCGGCTTTGTTACGTCTTACGCCAACATGGGGTGGAGGCCACGCAAGAATCTGATTGTGCAGGCTGATGTGAAATTCCATTCCAATGACATCCACTTGAGTCAGGAGGGGAAGGGCAACTCGGCAGATGCCAACGACTATCGACAAACCAACCGGCAGCGGGAAACCCACATTGAAGTAAACTGGCTGTCGAAACTTCTGCTCAACAAGCACACGCTGCATTTTGGTAGTTCGATGGAATGGAACTCCCAAAAAGGTGACTACAACCTGTTGAGCGAGAATTGGCTGCTGCCGGTCGACAGTTGTGGTTACGGCAACGAGGGCTTTATCTATTTCGAACGAATAAAGAACGACCGGATGGTGGCGAGAGCTCATGCGGGCGACGAGATAGCGCTCCGGGAAGGATACAGTCTATCGGCCAACATAAACTACGACTACAGCCACATCGACGATTATGCCGACCGCCAGTCCAAGGACTCGGCACTGAACATTATCAAGCAGGCTGGCGCCGAATTGCTGCTGAAGAAAACAACAGGCAAAATGCATTACACCATCGGCCTGCAATGCTCTTTCTACTCCAATGTGTTCGGTGCCATGGAGAAGACCAGGCTGTATCCCTATGTTGACTGGACCTACTCGATATCCGACAACAAGAAAATCTCTGCAAGCTATTCACGCAGCGGGAAACTGACAGATTTTGAAAAACTGTCACGGCTCTATCGGATTACCTCTTATTACAGCCTTACCGAGGCTTCGCAAATCAACGATCCGTTTCAGCTCTCTGACAGAATCAGCCTGTCGTATTCCGACATCAACATCAGCCGCAATACCTTTATATTTGCACATGCGTCAATGGAGCAAACCAAGCATTCGCTGACCCAGCACGTTTCGCGCCACGGCATCGTGAGCATAACGCAAAACATGACCGACAGGGCCTCACGCTCCTTCCTTATGTATTTCGTCCTTGACAAGCGTTTCGTCTTTGGACTTCCACTCGACATGAAGCTGTCTGCGAATGGATTCAGCATGACCTCGCCATCGGTTACCAATGGAAGCATATCGGATATTGACAACGAGAAAGTGGACCTCAAATTGGCGGCCTCATCACGCTTCAAGACTCCCTTCAACGCCGAATTCACTTACGGATGCTCCAGGATGAGAAGCAATGTCAAAAACTACAGTCAGAAAAGCATCACCCGCGAATACACGACGCAGGCAAAACTCCTGTTCAACAAGGGCAAATGGAGAAATGCCATTGGCATTGAATACACGTCGACAAGCGTCGAGGGCTACGATGAAAGCCAATGGAACCTGAACTTTGCGCTGGCCTACAAGTTGAAGAGGCTGGCTATCTCGCTGAAAGCAAACAATATTCTGCATCTCAAGACAAACTATTGGCGCAGAACCTATATTTCTGAATACATGTCGCTCTCCCAACACTACCGCCGCATGCCCGGCTATCTCATGGCAGGAATCAAGTATACCATTTAGAATGGTTTTGGCAAGTTTTTTCTTATTTTTGTCAACTAATCTACAGCAAGTACACTTTTTTTTATTATCTTTGCGTTCGAGACAACGGCAATCTGCTATCACTAACCACTCACTGATCTTTCAGCTCCGGGACAGGCGGAAAGCCATTCCGGCCACACTTGACCCCAGAAGAAAAGCCTGCACTGAAAAAACTGTGAGTGCCTTCTTGCCAGCATAAACAAACATACTTATCAATAATCACTCAATGAACAAGTCCAACTTTTTCTCACTTTCATTCCTCACCGGAGCAGTCGCATTGCTTCTGCCCGGCATGGCCCAAAAATGTCAAGCCCAGGCTGACTTCGACAACTGCCTGCCCCCCAAAGTCATCCACCACTTTGGCTTTGAGGACGCCGTCAAGGACGACTTCGCCGACGACACGCTCACCATCGACGGACGGCGCTGGCGCTTCCACAACGCACGCATCGTCAGCGATTCCATCCTCGGCATCCCCGAGGGCCGCAAGGCCGTGCAGATTCGTGCCGGCGAGCCCGACGGCGAACCAGCCTGCCTGCAGCTCCTCGATACCATCCACGGAGCGGGACTTACCTTCCAGATCGTCCATTCGGGCATCGACCGTCTGATTAACCGCTCGCGGTGCTGGAACCTCGAAGCCTCTATGGACGGCGGACAGACCTGGGCTCAAGCTACCCCGGCCTTCGACTCCCGCTGTGAGTTTGCCTGGCAGAGCGTCACCGTGCCGGTGTTGCCCGACAGCGGCTATGTGTTCCGCTTCGTCTTCCACAACCCCGACAACAATATGGGAAGCGACTGGAGCATCCTCATCGACGGCATTAGGGTCACAGAAGGCGACTATGCAGAAATTCCCTGGTATGTGCAGCCCGGCAATATCACCAACGGTTTCTCCACGGCCTCCGACAGCATCAGCTTCCGGCCCGTATTGTCCGGTTCCAGCTATTTCTTCGGCGACGAGGAATACGGTGGCCGCACAAGCGTTTATGTCACCGTGGACAACGGAGAGCCACAGGTGTTCAACACCATGCCGCTCGACCTGTCGATCACTCTGCGCCATCTCAGTCAGGGCAAGCACCATCTCAACATCCGCTTCTACGACCGGAAGTTGGGACGCTTCCTCGATGAAGCCCAGCCCACCGACATCGATTTCTACGTGCGCCCTTATGAGCAGATACAAGGCATTGGCAACCTGCTCAAAGCCACACCCGGCAAATTCTATGAGCTCACGCCACAGCAGGGACACGACATCCTCGTCAATTGGGCCTCGCCCACCCGTGCACAGCGGTGGCTCTACGACGGCACGGGAGGCATCCTTGTGGATGATCCTCAATTCCTCGATCCCGTGAGACAGTATGTCCCCGACAACATGATGCATGTGAAGAAAATCCGCGGCCAACTGGTGAAGGTGAGCAACAACCTCATGCTCCGCCTCGACACCAAGGCAGACATCGACACGCTGAACACGAAATTCATGTTCACCAACTACCGCTGCGACGACTTGAGCACCATCACCGATGACCCTGAAGCCTATATGGGCACGCCGTTGTGTCTGGCTAAGGTGAAACTCTCTTCCGACAACGGCGTGGTAAGGTGCCTGCCCAACGAGTTCATCAATGCCACGGACGCTCAGGGCAACACAATGCGCTTGGAGAACATCTTCACCGACATGTTCACCATGACCAGTCTCGCACAAGCCGACAGCATCATGGTATTCGGCATCGTGGGCAAATCCTTTACCGACGGCACCCCTGTGCTGTTCCCGCTCAGTTCGGCCGACTCGCCATCCACGGGCATCAGCCCAGTGGCAGACAAGGGGCAGGAAGTTGACTTCCACACCTTCAAGGGCGGCATGACCATTCAGCCCACCCGTCAACGGGTTTGCCTGGCCACACTCTCCGGCATCGTTGTATTCCAGGCCGAGAGCCTTCAGCAGTCACACAGTCTGTCTCTTCCCGCAGGCATCTATTTGCTCAACGGCAAGAAGATTGTCGTGAATTGACCGTAAAAGAATTCTTTGAACAGAAAGGCAGGAGGAACATCATCCTCCTGTCTTCTTATTATTCATAAAAAAGAGGAAGCGTTCCTATCAGGAACTGTGTTATCGACTATACTCAATCTGTAATTTAAAATTTATCGCTTATGAGGAAATTATTAACTTTAGGAGGATTGCTCTTGGCAACGCTATCGGCGAGCGCCCAATGGAACAGTGACTCTACAGTGTTCCGCGTGACCGACTTACAGTCGACACGGCCGGAGAATGTGAAGACTCTGCAGCTTGCGGGCGGAAAGACACTCGTCACCTGGAGCCAGCAGACGGAGTCGGATTATTCTTCTCCCCGCAACCTTTTCATGCAGTTGATCGACAAGGACGGTGTGCGTCAGCTCGGCTACAATGGCAAGCAGGTGAACAAGTACGACCTCTACAGCTACTCGACCCCCTACAATATCGTGACCGACTCTGTGGGCAATGCCATTATTGCCTATCTCGACTGCCGCACGGACACTTCAAAGACCGGTGCTTTCTACCGTCCCTATTTCTATAAAGTCGATCCCACTGGCCAGCAACTGTGGGGCAAGGACGGCGTAGCGGCCGACGTAGCCGATTCCTTGCGCTGTGGCGATCTCGATTTGGTGAACTGCAATGGCGACATCTACGCCCTCTTCTCCCGTCCTCGAACGGCGACAGCTGTGTATGATGATGTCTCGGTAGTGGAGAAGCTCAACGCCGACGGCACTGACGCCTTCAGCGAGCCCATCGTGATCGACGGATCGGGAACCAACATCTTCCCCACCCCCGACGGGTTCATAGCTGTCTATCTGAGCAACGAACATCCCTATGCCCAGCGCTACAATGGCACCACGGGGCAACCGGTGTAGCAGACTCCTCTGGCCCTGAATCCGTCGTGCTCTATGTACGCTGCATGGAACGACAAGACCTTCTTAGGCTATCCTGACGACAACGGCGGAGTGATTATCCAATATGAACCGTCGGACGAGAACTACAACACTTCGAATGTGTTCCAGAAAATCAATGGCGACGGCACTACCGACACACCTGTAGACTACTTGGACGGCTACTCCAGCGACGCAAGCACCAAACTGCTTTTCGACCCTGAGGCCAAGGCCATCTATGCCATGTACAGCCAGCGGGCATCCGACTGGACATCCACCTCGCTAAAACTGCAAAAATATGGCTATGATCTCAAAGCCCAGTGGAGCGAGGCCAAGACACTCGGCAAAGCCAGCATAGCTCCCACAGCCTACGCGCTGTTGAAAGCTACCGACGGAGGTGTGGTTGCTGCCTACGGACTCCAGCCCACTTATGACACCACATTCGTGTGCCTGGCCCACTACAGCACTGAAGGCGACTCCCTTTGGACCAGCACCGCCCACGGTTCTTCTTCCATCGCCTACGTCAATGCAGAGAACGACCCCTCCGGTATCTACACCTTCTTCACCGAAGCTCCCACAAGCAGCTCGGCAGGCGTGGCCGGTCTGATGGTTAACACCGACGGCACTGTGGGACTGCCCTACGACCTCGACATCCATGTGGCAGAGGCAGGAACCTTGGCCACTCTCGTCCCCGCCGACAAGAAATATTCCGCAGTCTCGCTCAAGCTATCGGGCAATCTCAATGGTGACGATGTCAGCGTGCTGCGCGACATGTGTGGCGTCAGCTCCACCCAAGAGGAGACCGACGGCAAGGTGACGCGGCTGAATCTCGCCGATGCCCGATTCGTATCGGGCGGTTCCTCTTATGCATCTGTTCCCGATGAGTACGGATGGGATCAAGTAGCCCTCTACAGCAACGATGATGAGGTGCCAGCCTATCTCTTCTCTACGGGAAAGCAGGGTTGCGCCATGACCACCGTCATCCTGCCCCGAACGACAAAATCGATTGGAGCCTACGCCCTGGCCAGCAATGCCAGCCTCACCCAAATCACGATTCCCGACAGCGTGACCACCATCGACGACAATGCCTTTGCAGGCTCAGGACTGACATCGGTAGTCGTACCGGAAGCGGTCAGCTACATGGGCAAATACACTTTCTGGGGCTGTGCCTACATGACCTCAGCTGTATTGCCCGAATCCACCACACGTCTGCCCGAGGGCATATTCTCGCAGACAGCTCTCGACCAGTTCCACATCCCCGACTCTGTCACCTCCATCGGCACGGCAGCCTTCCACTTCTGCTACTCGCTGCGCCGCCTGACAGGTGGCAGCCATGTGAACACCTTGGGGAGCTACGCCCTCAACTACTGCAAGCAACTCGAAGAGCTCAACTTGAGCGACAGCCTGGAATATATCGGCGGAAAGGCACTCTGCAACCTGTTCAACCTGAAAGAACTCAGAATTCCAGCCAAAGTGAGCCAGATTGTCAACAGTTCGTTCTACGAGGGTCCCTTCGAGGGCGACGTAGCACTTGAGCGTTTCATTGTCGACGCTGACAATAGCAGTTACAAGGACGTAGACGGTGTGCTGTTTACCAAAGACGGCAGCGAACTCGTGGCCTTGCCCATGAACAAGTCTCTCGCCGACAGCACCTACACCGTTCCGGAAGGTGTGGAGAAGATCAGTGCCTATGCTTTCAACACAAAGATCGACATGACCCACCTCACGCTTCCCCAAACTCTCACGTCTATCGGCAACAGCGCATTCGACAATTGCGTGAAGCTTACATGGATCGAAAGCCTCAACCCTGAGCCTCCTATGTTCAGTGGATTCAATTTCTTTAATGTAGATAAGGACAATTGTCTGCTCGTTGTACCCGAAGGAGCATTAGAGGCCTACAAGACAGCTGATGTATGGAAGGAATTCCTGCACGCTACGACCACTGGCATCCAGGGCAAGCTCAACCTCACCGACCGTCATATCGCAGGAGTCTACACACTCGATGGCCGCGCCTCATCGCTCAACGGCAAAGGCGTGCGCATCATACGCTACAGCGACGGCTCTTCGCGCAAGGTGAATATGAAATAAAGGCTGTTATGCGATTCCAGACGGAATCGTCGTCCTTGGGAATCAGTCCCCTATCCAAATCAAGGCGCCCGCATCTTCTCGATACGGGCGCCTTGCTGTATGGAAAAATCCTTCATTATGCACAAAGTATGGCTGCGCGACCCACAACGTGGATGGTAGTAAGAGACACTTAGACGGAGCGTTTTCGTTAAGCCAAATGAGCAGAGGCAAGCTTGCTTGATCTCTGCCATGGCGAGAAAAGAGCAGAGGCAAGCTTGCTTGATCTCTGCCATGGCGAGAAAACGAAGGATGAAATCCAACGTTTTCGTTAAGCCAAATGAGCAGAGGCAAGCTTGCTTGGTCTCTGCCATGGTGAGAAAACGAAGGATGAAATCCAACGTTTATTTCGTCAAGAGGAATGAGAACAGGCATAAACTTTTACAACCTTAAGATAGTAGGAAAATCATGGTCAGGCTTTTGCTCCTCACAGAGCAATGTGACAGAAGCTATGGGGGTGGCCCTGGCGAGCAAGCTCGCAGGACGCCCCATAGTTTCTGTCACACACCATAGGTGACCAGCCTGCCCATGAAGAAAATCGCTATCGCGTAAAATTGCCTTATGGCATAAAATAGAGCAGTACAGAGTTCGTTTGTAAGAGAATCAATATAATCGAGGTTATTCACGAAGGTATCATCAGGCCTTTCTAAATATTAGCACAACGGCATCATCAGGGCTTTCTAAACTGCTTGTGGAAAGATTTAGGGGGATGTGATATATTTTATGCACCTTAAGTGCAATTTTCCTTATCTTTTGGGAGGCAAGGGTGACACTCCCCATTTTTTTTGGTGAATGGGTGAACTTTATTCGTGGCAACCGACAGGCTATCATATGGCGGCCGACAGGCTATCATGTGGCGGCCGACAGGCTATCATGTGGCGACCGACAGGCTGCCATGTGGCGGCCGACAGGCTATCATATGGAGGCCGACAGGCTGCCATGTGGCGGCCGACAGGCTATCATGTGGCGGCCGACAGGCTATCATAAGGCGACTGCCACAGAACTAAAACAGCTGTTTTTTCGTATTATAACGATAAAAGTTTGCTTTGCACCCCCACTTTTTTGTCCACTCGCTGTAACATTCAAGAACCTCCTCCCCATGGGGAGGATTTGCGGGTGGGACTTTTTCTTACACACGAAGCTGGTGTTCGGTTCTTGGGCTTTCGAACGAAAAATATTATCTATGAAACCATGTGGACGAAGAGATTTTTTGTATTTTTGTACCTTGAAACGGATTAATTAATGGTATAGATGTCTTCCCTTGAACGAGTTTTTTCAGAATTCTATAGGCCGTTGTGCCTTTATGCCATGCACTATCTGAGTGGCGACACCGACCGTGCCGAAGACGTGGTGCAGGATTGCTTTGTAAGGCTTTGGCAGAAAGAGGTCGTCCACGACAAAGCCTTTCTGTTCACGGCCGTGCGCAACGCCTGCATCGATCTGTTGCGCCGCAATGATCCGCTGTGCCACGATATTGAGCCAAAGGACCTCGACGGTGCGATCACCGACGCCGAGGCCCAGGACAGGTCATTTATCGAGGCACGGTTGTGGCAGGCCATCGACGACCTCCCCGACCGCCAACGCCAGGCACTGCTGCTCTGCAAACGCGACGGACTATCCTATCACGATGCGGCACAGCAGATGGGCATCAGCGAAAAGACCGTGGAGCATCTGCTGTCGAATGCCATGAAGAGCCTGCGCAGACGAAAGGCCGATATCTATTACCTGCCGTTCCTCACGCTGGCGTGAATACCATCAATATCTGCAAAATCAGCGTCTGACATCATTTTTTTCTTTTTGTATGGGGGATTTGCTGTAGCATTGCGTCTTACCGGGAGAAAGCTATTAGAAATAACTAAAGAGGTCTTCGTGTTGGCCTGGAGGAACGGAAGGCCAATATGAAGACCGAGTTGTACGGCAGGAGGACATATCTATGGGGATTAACCCAGC
>ONYL01000113.1 GCA_900322035.1 uncultured Prevotella sp. | reverse complement strand
GCGCAGTCGGACGCCATCATCGACACGCCGCAAGGCACGCTCTACAACGGGCTCTACCGGCAGTCGGTGGGCTACTTCTTCGGCACGCCGAGAAATGCCGACGGCATCGCCGGAGCCTATGTGGTGGGCAACGACAAGGTGACCTATTACATACAGAATATCTTCTCGCAGTTCCAATCCGGCACATGGGTAAAGGCCACACTGCTGGGCGACACGCTCTATATGGCTACACCGCAACCCGTCTACTCCTACTCCGACGACGGGGAAACGATCCATATCTATCTGAGCAACATGAAATATGATGACGAGCGGCAAACCTTTGTCACCGACACGGAGAACACCACGGCCAAAT
This sequence comes from uncultured Prevotella sp., assembly GCA_900322035.1. Classification (GTDB taxonomy): domain Bacteria; phylum Bacteroidota; class Bacteroidia; order Bacteroidales; family Bacteroidaceae; genus Prevotella. The sequence continues at coordinate 2,894 of ONYL01000113.1, read as the reverse complement.
TTGTCGTGAGAGGCGACACGCTGAAGCAGGTTTCCCCACAACTCCTCGGCATGACCGGCGACTCGGGCGAGTGGATGCTCTACGGCGACTACGACCTGAAGATTTTCCGCAACCAGGACGCTGTGGCTGAAGCCCCGGCGACACTCACCACCGAACGCTACGCCCTCACCTACAACGATGAGAACGGCGACAGGCAAAGCCGGCTGGTAAAGCTCGGATTCGACGGCAACGACGTATGGCTCGGCCAACTTTCCGACAGATTCCCCACCAACTGGGTGAAGGGAGAAAAGGGAAAGGACCGCATCATTTTTGAAAACCAGCAATATTTCGGCTTCAAGGACAATCATCACGTATACTTCACAACGGGAGAGCGCGAGGAGGCTACCGACCCACAGACGGGAGAAACCGGCGAAGTCTATGTGTTGGCTCCCCAAATCCGATTCGACCTCGACGGCGATGGCTACAAATCGGACGGAGTGATGTTCACCAACTGGGGCAAGAAAGACGTCAACTTCCGCGACTGCTATGAGCAGCCACGGCTTGAGAAGTTTGTGGAGACGCCGCAGACTCCCGCCAACCCCATACCCGTGGATTTCTCCCCCTACGACAGCGACGACAAGTATGGCACATTCAGCTTTATCCTGCCCTCGCTCAGCACTACCGGTGAGGTGCTCAACCCCGACCGGCTCTACTACAATATCTACGTCGACGAACGCCTCCTCACTTTCAAGGCCACCCGCTACGGACTCGATGAGGACATGACCGACATTCCCTATTCCTTCACCGACGGGCACACCTTCACGGCCTCAACGACCCACTCACACGGCCGCATCGTCTACTTCAAGGAGAAAGTGGGCTCCTACTACAGCCATATCGGCGTGAGGGCCATCTATCGCGGTGCGGGTGAGAGCCACGGTTCCGACATCGTCTACAACGACGGAGAAGTGACCGATGCCATCACTGCCCCCATCTACTCGAGACAAGCCACTTCTGTGAGCTACTTCGACCTGACGGGGCGCAGAGTGAACACCACACAGAAAGGCGTGATCATCAAGCGCGAGACGTTGCCCGGCGGCACCGTGCGCTATCAGAAAGTAAGTGTGAAGTAAGGAAGGCGCAGGCCATAACAAAACACGAATACGACAAAGAGGGTGTATCAAAATTCTGGTTCATCCTCTTTTTCGTATTATTTTTTAAAACAAAGCCTCGACTTTCACAAGCCGGGGCTTTGTCATGGATGCACCATAAAACTTAATTATGATACACCCCCTTGTATGAGTTTGTCGCTTTTAATAAAAATCAATCTTTGTACCCACCCAAATTACATTTTTTCCACAGACCTGGTTAACATCCACTGGCAAGGTGCGGTCCCTTGTGGCCGTCCGCATGTTTGGACGGCGCTTTATGACCGCAAATTCCCCCCAGCCCTTGTTAACATCCAATGGCAGGGTGTGTTTCCTTGTGGATTATTTAATAGAACAAACCTTTTCACGCTTATTTACCTCGTGGACCAACAGAAGCTCCTTATTTACTGATTATTTTCTTTCCACTGACGATGTATATGCCGCGAGGCAGAGAAGAATTTTTCAGAGAGCTGGCAGGAAACATTCGGCCATCGAGTGAATACACATTGTCGTCAACCATGCGATTTGTTTTTACCGTTGTGACGTCATTAGTATTTGCACCCGATATGGCCACCTTCACACAGTTGAGCACTTTGCCATAGCTGTTGGTAACAATTGCTACCATCGACACTTTGTCTTTCCTAATTGCAGCAGGAAGCAAATCTTGGGCTGCAGTACTGTATTTTGCACCTACAATGGGTAGGGCAAGCGTATAGCTGACAGTTGCCTTTGTGTTGGAAGCCAGGTTGTCGATGCGTGGTATCTGAGTGCGCCCCATGCTGTAAGAGAGGGTAGTTTTGTGCATCTCTATTGTAATAGATATTTGACTGATACCAATAGGTCTCGCTGCCTGTGAGGCTGTCGGCTACAAGCACCATCTGCACTTCATAAGTTTCGCCGGATGTTTGGGATTCTATCGTGGCATTGCCCACAACGGCAGTGCTGTCGGCATTCCACGAGGCGTCGGCTTGGATATCAACATTAGACGTTGTACTTTGGAAGTAGCTTGGTGCCACATCCAGTATAGAGCCAGAGCCCAAATCCCATCCATATAGGTCAGGATAGTTGCTGTGACGCAGATACATAGGGTCACGGTTGTCGAACTGGTGCACTGCGATGACAACTGCACGGTCGCCATAGGCCTCTTTCAACTCCTGGATGCCGACAAATCCGCGTGGACAATTGGGACATCTTGTGCCCGTGCCCTCTTCAATAAGCACACGGCGCTCAAAGCCGCCGCTGTTTTGAGCAATCAAGGGCAGGGTGAACAGGGCCGAAAGTAATAAAATAAAATGCTTGTTCATGTTATTCATGACCATTAATAATGATTTTTTTGCCATTGACAATATAGATCCCGCGCCGCAACTGATCCTTGTCCAAAAGAATACGTCGTCCCTCCAGATCGTAGATATAGTCATCTCTACGCTCTGCTGCCGCCGACGGTGTTTCCTTAATACCGGTAGATACGGGCTTGTAACCGAAAACAAAGTCCACGGTCATATCCTCGCTCTTCCTTATTTTATATATAGGCTTGTGGAGTAGAAAAGATCCGTCGGAATTCTTGTTGTATAGAGTGGGATGCGGCCTGCTGTTGTCAGTCAGCGAGTCGAGAGTGCGTTGTCCGTTCATGTAGGTGTAGGGCCAAGCGTCGGTGTCGGCAGTTTTCCAATTATAGAGCCCGTCGGCAGGAAGAAGCGTCATCCGCTTGTGTTTCTTGTCGGCATTCACTCTGTTGTTGCTCCATGCGTCGGCATCGTAGTCCACGTGTAC
>ONYL01000004.1 GCA_900322035.1 uncultured Prevotella sp. | reverse complement strand
CGTGCTCGTCTCGGGTGCCGGCAACGTGGCCCAGTACACCATTGAGAAGCTCATCCAGCTCGGTGCCAAGCCGCTCACCTGCTCCGACTCTGACGGCTTCGTCTACGACCCCGATGGCATCGACGCCGACAAGCTCGCTTACATCATGGAACTGAAGAACATCGAGCGCGGCCGCATCAAAGAATATGCGGAAGAATATCCCAATGCCCAGTATTTCCCCGGCGAGCGTCCCTGGGGCATCAAGGCCGACATCGCTACACCATGCGCTACCCAGAACGAGATCAACGGAGAGGATGCGCAGAAACTCATCAACAATGGCGTAATTGCCGTGAGTGAGGGGGCTAACATGCCGTCAACGCCCGACGCCGTGAAGATCTTCCAGGACAACAAGATCCTTTACTGCCCGGGTAAGGCCAGCAATGCCGGTGGCGTGGCTGTGTCAGGACTGGAGATGAGCCAGAACTCCGAGCGTCTGAAATGGACCCGCGAGGAGGTGGACAACTACCTGCACCGCATCATGAATGATATCCACGAGAACTGTGTGAAATACGGTACGCAGCCCGATGGTTACATCAACTATGTGAAAGGTGCCAACGTCGCCGGCTTCCTCAAGGTGGCCAAGGCTATGATGGCACAGGGTGTAGGGATGTAACCCGTTCGTTTCGCTTGTTGGCCGCCAATGAGTGCGGCCAACAAGCGCACGAGTTGAGCTTGAATCTATCCTATCAGCGGAAGGTCATTCCTTTGCACCATTATTCTTCTCTAAAGCCGGCATGCTTTAACCATTCTACCGCGAGAACCTAAATTCCCGGATCCAGACATAATGCAAGAAACTCTGCCAATGGCTGGAAGTGGAATATGCGTCACGATAAAACATTTCCAAGGATTTGCTTGTGTTCTCCAATTTTTTATACTATCTTTGTCCATGAAGAATAATTGTTGAACATAAACCGTGCCGTATTATGATCATTCATGTAGCAAACCCCATCTATGACTCCGTCTTCAAATATCTGATGGAAGACGAACGCATCGCCCGCACCATTCTCTCCGCGTTACTGAAGAAAGAAGTTGTGGAAGTGCAGATACGTCGTAACGAGTACACCAATGGCTTTCGGGACAACATCTCCATGTTCCGCATCGACTTCGGGGCACGTATCCGCGAGGCCGACGGGTCGCTGCGCCTGATACTCATCGAACTGCAAAAGACATGGTTAGACACGGAGACCTTACGCTTTAGGCAGTATCTCGGCGCTCAGTATGCCAACAAAGAGAACATGGTGCACGAGGAAATGCGGCCGCCCTACGGCATTCCGATGGTTGCCGTATATATCCTCGGGCATAGGGTCGGAAATATAAATGTACCCGTGCTTTATGTCAACCACAAGTCTTATGATTACGACGGGCATGAGGTAACTCAAGGCCTTCCCGACCCCTTTGTCGACAGTCTCGTCCATGACAGCATCATCGTACAGATCCCCCTCCTGCACGGACAGATCAACAACAGACTGTTCAAGGTGCTCAGCGTGTTTGACCAAACCAACAAAGAGAAGGACAACCGGCAGGTGGTAGAGCTTGACGAGTTCAAGGCCTCTTCTGACGCGAAGCTTCGTCAGGACATGAACGTGGAGGACGAGTTTTTCCAGGCGATAGAGGATCGCGACACCGCAATCATGAGTCGCAACAAGATGATTAAGGAGAAAAATCAGCAATTGTTGCAGAAAAATCAGCAATTGTTGCAGAAAGATCAGCAATTGTCGCAGAAAGATCAGCAAATATCACAGCAGAATCAGCAACTCTCGCAGAAAGATCAGCAATTATCGCAGCAGAGTCAGCAATTATCGCAGCAGAGTCAGCAATTGAATCGAATACGAGAGAAGTTGCGAAAGCAGGGATTGTCGGAAGACGAGATTGCGGAGATGTTCGGGAAATAAGAGGGACGTTGTAACCGATGAGCAGAATGAACAGGTTGATAAGTTTCTTCTCAAGACCATTGCCTCAGAACGACCAAGGCAACTGGCTACAGGCAGGACTGATTGCCGGTGCCATCGTTTTCTTCCTTCTTTTCTTTCTCAGGCCCTTTGGTCTGGGTCAGTTTGAAGGAAACATCTTTTTCGTGGCACTCTGCTTCTCCATGCTGTCCGTAGCCGTGACATGGTGCTATGGTGCGTGTGTATTCAAACCCTGGGTGCGGCGGGTCAAGACATGGCGGGTGTGGCATGAGTGCGCTGCTGTTCTGTTGCTATTCTGCTGTGTTAGCTTAGGCAACAGCATACTCAGCTTCCTCTGGTTTCCTAACCCTGTTTCTCTCCAGCTTTTCCTGGCCTATCTCTATGCCACCCTGCTCTTCGGCATTCCCATCACGCTCACCATCGTGGCCTTGGAATATCAGCGGCGGTTGCGAACGCGTCTGGCAGAACTGCTGCCTAAGGACACCGATGCGCAAGCCGAAGAGACAGTGACCTTTCACGACACGTCGGTGCGTGGCAACGACCTCACACTCCCCCTGTCCGACTTTCTCTACGCCGAATCACAGAAAAACTGCGTTGACATCTACTTCCTACGCGAAGGTCATGTCGAGCACCAACAATTGCGCACCACGCTGACCTCTGTCCTTGCCGATACCAACGAGAAGAGCATCTTTCAATGCCACCGCTCGTTCATCGTCAACCTCAGCAACATCCGCTCCGCCCATGGCAATTCCAACGGCTACCAACTCACCGTGGGCGACGAGCACCATACAGTGCCCGTGTCACGAAGCTATGTAAAGACCTTGCGGTCATTTGTCGGGTAAAAGGCTAAGCACTCAGCAACTCTTTCCCAAACTGATGTAAAGCTTCACGAATTTGCTGGACCCGTTTTTCGCTTGGTTTGGAAATACCATAAATATAGCGGGCCATCAAACTCTTATTGATGTTGATGGCACGAGCCACTTCAGACACATTCAGCCAGGGATAATGAGCAAACATTCTTGCTATCTCATTATCTTTCGGTTCAGAGACTTCATAAAAACTACTGATGTGCATGTCAACATCCAAGCTTTCCCACCTGATGTCCTCCCCATCATCACCAATAACATAATCACTGCGTTGTTCCGGTGAAGCATCTTTCAAATCAGGATAAGCCTCCAAAGGCCTGCTATACACTTTGCCTTCCTGCGTCTTCATATAGATACGGTCAGCGTCAAACCAAACAGTCTTAATCTTTTCCATCTTGAACCTCCTTATCTTAATTAATCGAAGCATTTATGCCATTCCTCGATAAATTCTTCTCTATAATTTTTACACGTATTAATCGCCTTTTTCATCACTTGCTCTTTAATTCCATGGTTATAAATAACTCTAACAGCAGGACTAAGCTCTATCTTGGCTTTTTTCCCTCCATAAGAAATATGTACATGAATGGGCTCATGCTCATCCATATAGAAGAAAAAACGTATTCCAAAAACTATAAGCAATGTAGGCATCCTTTTTTCTGCAAAGATAGGTATAATATTTTATACCTGCAAGTGATTCCGTGCTTTTCTGCTTAGTCATTCGTCCCAAATCCTTGCATTTCGTCCAGACACATAGGCGTATATCCCCGTAGTTAGCTGTCTGTCCCGCAAATTTGCAGCGATGCGTTTTATGCACTAACTTTGCCGGCATGAAACACAACATACTCATACTCCTTCTACTGCTGTCAGGCCATTGCCTCGGCTATGCACAGCAACTGGTATCGGGTACGGTGACCGATGGCCGCCATCCGATAGCCGGCGCCAACGTCTTTGTCAAAGGTACGACGGACGGCTGCCTCACCGACTCGCTCGGACACTTCTCCTTTTCAACGTTGAAAGCCGACAGCGCACAGCTGATGGTCACCTGCATAGGGTATGACAACGCGGAACGGGATTGGCAAAAAGGCCAAGGGCCGCTCGCCATCCGGCTATATGAGCGCACGACCACCATCGATGAGGTCGTCGTCACCGGCAGCACCTTCCAGTTCGGTCAGGCTAATGGCGTGAAACAGCTGGGAGCCCTCGACGTGGTGCTCGACGGAGGCAGCTGCGGTGACATCGTGGCAGCACTGCAGAGTCTGCCGGGCACACAGAAGGTTGGCGAGGATGGGAAACTCTACGTCAGAGGCGGCAGCAGCGAGGAGTGCCAGACCTATATCAACGGCATGCATGTGTTGCAACCCTACTCCACTACAGCCCCCAACAGTCCGTCGCGCGGACGTTTCTCTCCTTTTCTCTTCAAGGGCATCACCTTTTCCCTCGGAGGCTACGACGCGGAATATGGGCAAGCACTGTCATCGGTGCTGCCCATGGAGACTACCGACGCACCGGTCTCGGGCAAATTGGGCGTTAGTGCGTCGCTCGTCGACTGGAACATTGGAGGAACAAAGACAACAAGACAAGGCTGCTGGTCGATGAATGCCACCTATATGGACTTGGGGTTGTACAGCCGCCTGTTCCCCGACCGTTGGACTTGGCGCAAGCCCTACCGACAGCTGTCATTCGAAACACAATGGAAGACGCAGCCCACTCCGTCGAGCGTATGGAAGAGCTATCTCGGCTTTGACCGCACAACGCTGAGCCTCAACACTGACGGGCGGACGCTCAGCCTTGAGGAAAACAACCTCTATCTCAACAGTGTGGCGAAAGGCTCTGCCAAAGGTCACGTCACCTGGTTCGCGGGGCTCGCCGGCGGCATGGTGTGGCAAGACATCAGTGACGCACTGCTCCATGGCGATCGCTATTGTCACCGCACGGGCGAGCTCCACGTCAAGACAAAAGCCTCGAAGACACTGACTGCATGGATGAAAGGGACCATTGGCATGGAGAGTTTCTTCCGCTATCAGTGGCTCGACTATCGTCTCCATGACCGTCTGCACAGTTCCAAAAGTTATCTGTTACCAGCACTCTTCGCCATGACACAATACAAGCTCTTCAAAGGTTGTTCTGCCGAAGCTTCGCTGCGCGCGTTGGACGCTGCTGCCCCGCCTGCTGCTCAACTACAATCCCTCACGCCGCTGGCTGCTCTCGCTCTCTGCCGGAAGCTATACCCAAGAGCCCGCCGACACTATCATAGTGCGTAGCCTTTCGCCATCCCGATCCTCACTGGCCCATCACTACATCGCCGGGCTTCAATACAGTTTCGGCAATACGCTCGTGCGCATGGAGGCTTACTACAAGCGCTACTCCCGTTTGCCGCTCCTCTGTCAAGGACATTATACCGCCGACGGTCGCGGCATGAGCCGTGGGTTCGACCTTTTCATCGACGACCGGTCGCTGATGCCCAACCTCACCACGATGCTCAGCTACAGCTACAACGACTCGCGCCGACGCTACCTCAACGACCTCACCGAGCAGCAGCCACCTTACGTCTCGCGTCACAACCTGCGTCTCGCATTGAAATATGGTATCAGTATTTTCAACTTTGCACTCACCGAGTCGTTTGCCTCGGGACGGAAGAGCGAGGGGCGCACCACACCTTTTTATAATAGTCTCGATGCCAGCGTCACCTATCTGGCGAGCAAGCGCATCATCGTCTACGCTTCGCTGAGCAATCTGCTCGGACGCAAGAACATCTATGGCTACCGTGGCGGCAAGCCCACCACCAATGGCTCCGACCGCTTCCTTTATATCGGAATATTTGTTTCACTAAAAAGTAATAAAGCTTATGACATCGCAAATTTCTAAGGTACTGGCTTCCACCGTCAGCCGTCGCATGACAATCCTCGTCCTCCTCGTTGTGTCTCTCCTCAGTCTCCACGCTCAGCAGAGTCAGCCCACGATGGAGCAGCAACTCGCCGCACTGCAACGCTTAGAGGCCATGCAGCCCGACAGCATCCTGCCGAAATACCAGCAGGCTGTACTCTTGCTCGGCACGGTCTGTGAGCAGCCTCAAAGCAGCAAGGCCCAGCAGTATATCGACGAGGCACAGCGCGTGATCCAGCGCATCGAAGCGCTGCAACCTACGAAAGCCACCGACCGCTCTGACCTCACCACGCTCCACGGCTTCTACTACACAGCTATCATCGTGACCAACCCACAGCAGAACGGACCGCGCTACTACCGTCAGGCCCTCGACAGCTTCGACGAGGCACTGAAGCTCAACCCGAAAAACGCGTTGGCTCAGATGCTTCAGGCAAGATTCAAGGAAGGGATGAACAGCAGTAGATAAGAAATGTCGGATGAACCCATAAAAAAGTAATGGCGAAAAAAAATAAATATTCGTACAGGTCGAAAAACATAGTGCCCTGTAAAAATTGCTGTGCACTTAAGGCATTATGTTTTTTCGTTGGATTATGGTAAATTATGAAATATTTGCCCTCTTCTGCCAATTTATGCACTCCAATCGGTCTTGTCTGCATAGACAAAAATGCGAGAATCCGCAGAAAATAAAAAACGGCTTCCCGGGCTCATTCCGTCATGATGATGATGCGGAAAAGGGCAGAGGAAGCCGTCGTGTGCTGTATTAAACTGGGCAAATCCCAAGTTACTTCTCAGGAATCTCTTCGAGCGTCTTGGTCAGCAGGTCCCAGAAGGGCTGGGCCGTAGCGATCTCGAAACGCTCGTTGGTGGTGTGAGGCGAGAGCAATGTGGGGCCGAGGGAGACAACGTCCATGCCGGGATACTTGCTCAAGATGACCGAGCACTCTAATCCCGCATGATCGGCCTGAACGGCAGCCTCTTTGCCTGTCTGCTCTTTGTATATTTTCTTGAGCAGGTTCAGAATCTCGCTGTCGGGGTTAGGATCCCAACCGCCGTAGCTACCGCTGAACTCTACCTTCATGCCAGCCATGGCAAAGCACGACTCGATGGTCTTGCCCACATAGTCCTTCATATCCTCACGGCTGGAGCGGGCAAGGATCTTCACGGCAGCCTTTCCGTCCTCGATGTCGACGATGGCCAGGTTGCTTGAGGTTTCTACCACATTGGGATAGGCAGGAATCATGCGCACCACACCGTTGTGGCAAGCATAGATGGCATCCACCAAGTTGTCCTGAATCTCAGCGGGAACGAGCATCGCTGGCTTGTCGGCCTCTTCGGTGAAGAACTCCACCTTGTTCTCGATACCTTTGAACTCGTCCTCTACGAGCGCCTTCTGCTTGGCTACAAGTTCCTTCAGCGCCTCAACGTTCTTCTTGGCCAGTGCCAATACCACCTCAGCCTTGAAGGGGATGGCATTGCGCATGTTGCCTCCGTGCCAGGATGCGAGACGGGCACCGAGCTGTGCAATGGCCTCGTGTACCAGGCGTACCATCTCCTTGTTGGCATTGGCGCGTCCTTCGTTGATTTCCAGGCCTGAGTGTCCGCCCCGCAGTCCCTTCAAAGTAACGCGAACGGCAGTCTCTTCCTCATTCTCAACGGGCTGATACTCCATGGTGGCGGTAATGTCGATGCCACCGGCAGAGCCGATGACAAACTTACCCCACAGCTCAGAGTCGAGATTCATCAATATATCGCTGTGCAGCTCGCCAGTGGGCAGTTCGTTGACGCCATACATACCTGTCTCTTCATCGCGTGTGATGAGGGCCTCTACCGGGCCATGTTTTAAGTCCTTGTCCTCCATCACGCCCATGATGGCAGCCACGCCGATACCGTCGTCGGAGCCAAGCGTTGTGCCCTTGGCCTTCACCCATCCGTCTTCAATATAGGTCTCGATGGGATCGTTGACAAAGTCGTGCGTGCTGTCGGGAGCCTTCTGTGGCACCATGTCCATATGGGCCTGGAGCAACACGGTCTTGCGATTTTCCATTCCCGGTGTTGCAGGCTTGCGCATCACGATATTGCCGCCGGCATCTTTAAAGGCCTCAACGCCTACGCGCTGTGCGAAATCAAGAAGAAACTGCTGTACTTTCTCCACGTGTCCCGACGGACGGGGCACCTGGGTCAAAGCGTCAAAATTGCGCCAGATGGCTGCTGGCTTCAAATTGCTTATTTCACTCATAGTAATTTGGTTTTAGGCGAACCGGACACCCTGTCCAGTCCGAGGTTATTATATATTCTTTATTTATCTGTCTGTCATCATATTTCTGCCCAACTCCTTTTGCTTTTTCTTGGCCGTGAAACTCAAAGCTGCCCACGCCCATATACCCAACAGTACAACGAGCAGCGTCTGGACTGAATGAACGATCAAGACGAAATAGAGGGCATCGGTAGATCCAACACCATAGAGCATCAGCATGGTCTTTACGGCGAAATGCCAAGGTCCTGCTCCGTTGGGTGTGGGCACGATCACGGCGATACTTCCCACGATGAATGTCACAATGGCACAGTCTACTCCTAATCCGCTTGTCGCGTCAAAGCAGAAAAAAGTCAAGTAGTAGTGCAGGAAGTAGCAAGCCCAGATGGCAAGCGTCCAAAACACGTAAAGTGGCGCGTTATTCACTTGCCGCAGGCTCGAAACTCCCAAAAACATGTCGTGGAGCATATCTTTGATTTTGCCATGCACCGACAGCCGCCTGGCCAGATACCACACCAAACCGATAACCGCAATGCCGCAGACAACGGTGACGATCCATCCCGTTAGGCTGAACTGGGTGAAGAACGTGTCGAGCCGTGTGCCTGTACGGGCGAAAAAGATATCGAAAATACGGATCTGGAAGATCAGCGTTAGCCCTGTGATGATCATTACGAGCAGCGAGTCGATAACGCGCTCTGTCACCACTGTTCCTAAAGCCTTAGTGAACGATACGTCGTCGTAGCGCTTCATCACAGCACAGCGCGTGAACTCACCAATTCGCGGAACCACCAACGAGGCGGCATAGCTCAGAAACACGGCGTTCACCGCCACGCTCTTTCTCGAATGTTCTCCGACGGGATCCAATGCCTGCCGCCAACGCCAGCCTCGAATCATCTGGGCCAAAATACCAAAGGGAAACGAAAGCAACATCCACGACCAGTTCATGCCGTGGAGAAGCACTTCCTTTATCTGAGAGAAGTCAAAATCGCGGTACATCCAATAAAGGATCGTTCCTCCCAAAAGAAGCGACAGGAAGATCTTCGAGGATGTGTTTGCAATCTTTTTTGCCCTTTTCATGAACGCAAAGGTAACAGAAAAAGTGGTAATGGCCAAGCTTTTTCTCTTTTTTTGATTCTTAAGGCACGATATGAAGTCAAAAATCACTCAGCGCAGCCACTTTTCAACATCGTTGGTCAGTGCGACGAACTCCTCTATGGTGAGTTGCTCGGGGCGCCGGGTCATCAAACCAGTGGTGAAAAACGAGGCTTCGGGCTGATGGTCCTTGTCAAACATCTGTCGGATGCTCACGCGCAACATCTTTCTGCGCTGGTTGAAAACGGTCTTCACCAACCGTTTGAAAAGCTGTTCATCGCAGCCTAAATCCTTCACCCCATTGCGCGTCATGCGGATCACGGCACTCTTCACTTTTGGTGGGGGATTGAACACTCCTTCGTCAACCGTGAAGAGATATTCCACGTCGTACCACGCTTGTATGAGCACGCTCAGTATGCCGTAAGTCTTCGATCCAGGGGCTGCGGCCATGCGCTGGGCCACCTCACGCTGTATCATGCCCGTGCAGCAAGGGATAAGCTCTTTGTTGTCGAGCATTTTGAAGAAGATTTGCGACGAGATGTCGTAGGGGTAGTTGCCGGTGAGCACAAACCGGCGCCCGTCGAATAAGCGTCCAAGATCCATGCGCAGAAAATCCTCTCCGATGACATTGTCGCGCAAGGCAGGATAGTTCTCATGCAGGTAGGCTACACTCTCGCTGTCGATCTCTACAGCTTTCACCTCTCTGCCTTTTGTTACTAAAAATTGGGTGAGTACGCCCATGCCCGGTCCTATCTCTAAAATGGGAAGGTCAGGACAAGCGTCCACCGTGTCGGCGATGCGCTTGGCAATATTGAGATCGGTCAGGAAATGCTGTCCGAGATTCTTCTTGGGTCTTACTTTCTGCATTGTGGTTTGTATTTGCTGCAAAATTAAGCAAAATAATCCATTTCCCGAAAGAATTGCTGTTTTTTAGAAAAAACAACATCTTGCTCTGTTATCTTGCAATACTGGCTATGGGCGCATAGGCTGGTGTGTACAAGCCTTTGCGGGAATAGTCCGCCGCACTCTCCTCGTTTGAGCGATCTCTCTCTGTATAGCAAACACGGGAAATGAAAAAAGCAGTTCCCGAAATTCGGAAACCGCCTTCTATTTGTTTTGCTTGCTTTCAATTTTACGCCGACCTTACTTACCCTCGGCGTTGTTGATCTTGTTACTGATGTTTACTGCCTGGGCAACCATAATTGCCACAATGGCCAATGACATGAATACCATAATCATAATAATCCTTTCTCTTTAGCGAGACTTCCGAAGAAGTTGCTCGCAATTCATCTTTTTTGTGTTATCCTAAATCCTTTTACCTTAGTACATTCTTTCTTTCAACGATGCAAAGGTAGGGAAAAATCTCCATCGGCACAAGCTTTGGTATGAGGAAAAGCTGCTTTAACCTGTTTTTGTTGACTTCTATCAACCAGCTTGACAAGGGTCAAGCATGTTGACGTGGGTCAAGCGTAATGATGCAGGACTAATTGCGTGATATAAAAACAAACCTCCACGGCATACAATGCCAATATCCTATTTAAAGGGAAGTGTGGGTTGCTCCCTTGTTCCTTATCCAAATACGGGATGTAGATGTATGAGGAAAAGTCAATACTTCTTAAATAATGTTCCAAAAGGATAAGATTTTTAAAATTTTAATTAAATGGAAGAAATCTTTGAAGTTTATTGTTTACATTTGCCTTTGGAACTTATAAAAATCAGTGATGAAAGAAACAATCGTTGCCCCCGCCGAGGGAAAACTTGGCATCATGGTCGTCGGATGCGGCGCCGTTGCCACTACCTTTATGACCGGCGTGCTTATGGCACGCAAAGGCTTGGCTAAACCTATTGGTTCGATGACGCAATATGATAAGATCCGCGTCGGCCAAGGAAAAGAAAAGAAATATCTCCATTATGGAGACATCGTACCACTTGCCAAACTCGACGATATCGTCTTTGGCACGTGGGACTGCTATCCTCAAAACGCCTATCAGGCAGCTGTCTACGCTGAAGTGTTGAAGGCCAAGGACATCGAGCCCGTGCGCGATGAACTGGAAAAAATCAAGCCTTTGAAGGCCGCCTTCGACCACAACTACGCCAAGCGTATCGACGGCGATAATGTCAAGGACTGCGCCACACGCTGGGACATGGTGCAGGAGCTGAAAAAGGACATCCAGAACTTTAAGAAAGAGACGGGAGCCAACCGGGTGGTAGTCATTTGGGCGGCTTCGACGGAAATCTATGTCCCCTATGATGAGAAATTCCACGGCACGCTCGATGCCCTTGAGCAGGCTATGAAGGCCAACGACCGGGAACATGTAGCTCCTTCTATGTGCTATGCCTATGCCGCACTGACCGAGGGCTGCCCCTTCATTATGGGGGCTCCCAATACTACGGTAGATATTCCTGCCATGTGGGAACTGGCCGAGAAGACCAAGATGCCTATCGCAGGCAAGGACTTCAAGACAGGTCAGACTTTGGTGAAGTCGGGATTTGCGCCGATATTGAAGGTTCGCAACTTAGGACTCAGTGGCTGGTTCTCAACCAATATCCTGGGCAACCGTGATGGTCTGGTGCTCGACGAGCCGGCCAACTTCCACACCAAGGAGGTGTCGAAGCTCTCTACGCTGGAGACCATCCTGCGAAAGGAAGATCAGCCCGACCTCTATGGCAATATCTACCACAAGGTGCGCATCAACTACTATCCGCCCCGCAACGACAATAAGGAAGGTTGGGACAATATCGATATTTTCGGTTGGATGGGCTACCCCATGCAGATCAAGATCAACTTCCTCTGCCGAGACTCGATCCTCGCAGCTCCTCTGCTGCTTGACCTCACCTTGCTGAGCGACCTCGCCGCACGTGCCGGGCGCTATGGTATACAGCGGTTCCTGAGCTTCTTCCTCAAGAGTCCTATGCACGACTACACAAAGGGAGAAGAGGCGGTCAACAATCTTTTCGACCAATACGTCATGCTCAAGAATGCCATCCGTGAGATGGGCGGCTATGAGCCCGACGAGCTTATCGATTGATTTTAAGCGTATGACGTTAATATAAAAATAAGCCTCTGTAAAAGCTATTTCTGTGGGTAACTCGCAGAAGAGGGACAAAATTCTATCTCTCATGATCTCGGAGTCTGCTGTTCAGAACGCTTCCCTGTATTTATTCTCGTCCTTGTCCTTGAGCATACCCAAGTAGCTCTGATAGCGGCTCAGGGCAATATAGTGATCTTCCACCGCTTTGATGACTGCACATCCTGGCTCATGAGTATGGGTGCAGTTGGAGAAACGGCAATCTTTCGAGAAATGGAAAATCTCTTTGAAATAGCTTCCAATCTCCTCTGGCTGCATATCGAAAGAACCAAATCCTTTCACTCCGGGTGTGTCGATGAGATAGCCGCCTTGGGGTAGGGGGAGCATCTCGCTGAACGTGGTGGTGTGCATACCGGTGTCGTGGGCCTCACTGATTTCTGCCGTGCGCAGATTTACTCCAGGCAGCAGTCGGTTGATGATGGTGGATTTTCCCACTCCACTGTTGCCACTGAGCAGTGTAATCTGGTCGTGTAGCATGGATTGCAACTGGTCGAGCCCTTCTCCAGTCACTGCCGACACTCTCACACAGCGGTAACCAACAGTCTCATAAAGATTGACCATCATGTCTAAATACCGCATAGCGTCCTCGTCGTCTTGAAGTAGGTCGACCTTGTTGAACACGATCACTACCGGCACGCTGTAAGCCTCAGCCGAGGCAAGGAAGCGGTCGATGAAAGTAGTTGATGTCTGAGGGTGAGCAATGGTAGCGACAAGAAAAGCCAAATCCACATTGGCCGCAATGATATGGCTTTGTTTGGAAAGGTTCTGTGATTTCCGGATGATATAGTTCCGGCGGTCCTCAATTCCCGAAATGAAGGCAGTGCCTTCCTGATTGGTGACGATTTCAACACGGTCACCGACAGCTACGGGGTTGGTAGAGCGGATGCCCTTGAGACGGAAATTGCCTTTAATCTTGCATTCCACAAGATTTCCCTCGTCGGTCTTCACGCTATACCAACTGCCCGTGTTTTTAATGACGAGTCCTTTCATTTAGACCGTCATGATTTCTTTCTGTTTCTCGGCAAGAATGGCATCGATAGTCTTGATCACCTTGTCGTGAAGTTTTTGAAGCTGCTCCTCAGCATCCTTCTCATTGTCTTCAGAAAGTCCATCCTTAATGGCTTTCTTGAGTTTGTCCTTCACTTCACCTCTGACGTTGCGCACCTCCACTTTGGTCTTTTCGCCGATCTTATTGCACTGCTTGACGAGTTCACGACGACGTTCCTCCGTGGGCTGCGGCAGATTGAGGCGGATCACTTCACCATTGTTCTCAGGCGTGATACCCACATCGCTGTCCATAATGCCTTTTTCGATATCCTTGATCTGCTTGCGGTCCCAGGGACGGATGGCGATCGTGCGGGCGTCGGGTACGGTGATGTTGGCCACTTGGTTCAAGGGTACCATACTACCATAGGACATCACCCTCACTCCGTCGAGGATGGCTACATTGGCGCGTCCGGCACGAATGCGAGCAAGCTCGTCCTGTAAGTAATTGGCAGCCGAATTCATGCGGTCTTCCGCTGCTTTCAAAGTTTTTTTAACGTCTAACATATTGAATTTATCTTTTTCAGTGTTTTATTGAGTTATCCGATAGTGATTACGTATTCGCTCATGAAGCTGGCTCCCGGCATGAGACGGTTCATGGCATGCCGTTCCTCGAAAGGTCCGTCGTATTCTTCCCAGTCGGCCACGCCATACCAGGGTTCGATACAAACGAAGGGTGCATTCTGTCCGGGCGGGCTCCAAATGCCAAGCAGCGGGGCCTTGGTCTCCACGGTCACGTGGGGCTGTCCGGTGAGGTCGAGGAGCTCGATTCGGCGTATCTGACTGTTGTCGAAGATATAGGTGTCAACGTCGAAGGTGTGCTCGTCGATGGGCATGACGTTGGCCTCATGTTGGATGTCGTAGTGTCCGGGCTGGAGAAAGTGGTTGGGGCCGAGCTTCAGGGTTTTGGGATCACCGTTGTCGAAGCGCAGGCGTGCCTTGAGGGGGCGTCCCTCTTTCCATCCAGGGACGAGGAAGGCGGGATGGCCACCGATCTGGAAATAGAGGTATTTCTTGTCGGTGTTCTCCACATGCCAGATGACGTGGATCTTGTTGTCTTGAAGCTTGTAGGTGATGCCTAAGTTGAAGTGGAAGGGATACTGCCTGAGTGTTTCCTCGGTGTCGTGGAGGGCAAAGGTGAGCTGCTGCTCGCCCTTGGCTATGAGTTTGAAGTCAAGCCCGCGGGCCAGACCGTGCTGCTTCATCTGATAGGTATGACCGTGATAGCGGTATTGGTCGCCGAAGACGCGCCCTACTATAGGAAAGAGCACCGGCGAGCGCCCCGTCCAATATTTGGCATCTCCCCACCAAAGGTATTCCTCTCCTTTGGCATCTTTGATGCTTTGCATTTCGGCACCGTGTTCCGATACTTCCACGCTCAGTTTTTCGTTCTTTATTGTTTCCATTTGTTTGTTGGTTGAATGACTGATAGGTCATTTGCAAAGTTACGAAAAAGTTTGAAAAGTTGGTGTTTTTCTCAAGAATTATTCTTCGGCAGCTCGTATTTTCCGTTTATTTTGGTGGGCTCTACATGTAGGGCCACGTGGGTTTGTTCGCCGAATCGCTTTTTGAGGGCTCTTTCGATATTGGTGGCATGGTTATGGGATTCGATGAGCGAGAGGTCACCGGGCATGCGCACGTGCATCTCGATAGCGATGTTACTTCCGATGCGTCGCGTACGCAGGTTGTGCACCTCACTCACGCAGGGCTCGCTCTCGGCGATGCTGCAAATTTCGGCCTCTACGTCTGCGGGAAGGCTTTTTTCCATGAGCTCGTCCACAGCCTGCTTCATGATGGAGAGTGCGGCTTTGATGATGAACAGGCTCACGACGACAGCCGCTATGGGGTCAAGTACGGTCCACTGGCTTCCCAAGAGAATGGCACCTCCGATGCCGACGGCTGTGCCTATCGATGAGAGGGCATCGCTGCGGTGGTGCCAGGCATTGGTGATGACAGCCGACGACTGTGTCTGCCTGCCTACCTTGATGGTGAAGCGGTAAGCCCACTCCTTGAGGGCGATGCTCAGCAGGGCGGCAACGAGCGCAATGGTTCCTGGCTGGGCGGGCGGGTTTCCATCGATAGTCTGCCAGATTTTTACGATTCCGTTGGCCAGGATGCCCATGCCCACGCCCAAAAGTGCCACGCTGATGATGACCGAGGCAAGAGTCTCGTATTTGCCGTGGCCATAGTCGTGATCCTCATCGACGGGCTTGTTACTGAGCTTGACGAAGATGAGTACAATGGCATCGGTTACGAAATCGGAGAGTGAATGCACGGCATCAGCAATCATAGCGGCAGAATGGCCTAAGATGCCGGCGGCGAACTTAAAGACGAGCAGCCCCACATTAATCAGGCTACCCCAAATGGTCACACGATAGATGGCCTTGTCTCTTTTCTGTTCCATAGTTATTCTGAATATTTATCTCAGTTCACATTAAAAAGCTACAGCATATCCTATGCCAAAACGCATTTGGCAGGACGTGGGAAGTCTGCTCTCGTGGTGCCAGGCGAGTTCTGTCTTCATTGTCAGTCCATCAATGGGGACGAAGTCTATGCCGAGAGTATAGCGGTGGATGGTCTGCTCTCTGTGGTCGAAGATACCATCGTAGCGCGCATAGGGCGAGAGCTGCATATTGGCTGTGACGTTCTGGAGCACGTCCAGTCCTGCCTCTACGCCATAGGTGTTTTTGTTTTGGGCTTGGGAGTAGACCGCTGACCCATCTATGGTGAGTCCATGCACGGCATAGAAGAAGTCGAAGACACTATAGAATTCGTGTCTTTTACCTTCGGGTGCGCCGATGTCTGTCGCGAGCTGCCCTGCATAGGTATTGCCATAATAGCAGCTGGCGCCCACATTGAGTCCCTGGGGCAAACGAAAGTCGAGGCGTGCGGCACCACCAGCCACCCGGCTGTCGCTGAGTGGTGCCCGACCATAGATATAGAGTCCTGTGGTGAGCTTCCAATATCCTGCCTGGACTTCGGCGGTGATACCACCGTCGTGCCAGGTCATGGGCATGATTTCCGATTCGCTGATGGGATCGTAGATGGTAAGCGCAGGACCACCACTGTTGGTGATGCCCAGGGGCACTGGCACAATACCCAGCCCGAGGCGCATCGAACGGTCATGCCCTAAACTGGTTTGTCGTGTGAGGGCAAGCAGATTGGTATGGTAGTCGTTGCGTGCATTGTTGTCCCAGGCACCATTCTCTCTGAACCGCTCATATTCAACATTGGCTTCAAGGCTCCATCCTCTTCCAAGCCTTGCCGTGCCTTCTGCCAAGATATGTGGGAAGTCCCAAACTACGGGATGATGTCGGTGGGTATGGTGACCATAGTTTACTTCCACCATGACACTTCCGTTTACGACCGGCTCTTTCGCAGTATCCGTTTGTGCTGTTGCATTCTCAATGCTAAAAGCATAGAGTGCAACGCACAATAACTCATAATTCATAATTCGCAATTCACAATTCACAATGCATAATGAATAATCACTGCTTCTCATGACAATTAAACATTGTGCATATGCATTATTTCGCTTCTACCTCGTCGATGAAGAACCAGGCAGGGAAGCCCACGCCGTAGTGCCATGCAGGACAGAGTCCGATAGTTTTCACCTGAACACGGATATACCGGGCTTCGACGGGCTGCTCACTCTTCACCTCAGCGGGCACAAATTTGATCTGACCGCTTCGGTCCTCCTCACAATTGTAGGAGCCAAGTGAATGATAGGTCTTGTTGTCGGAAGAATAGGAGTAGGCCACACTCTTGGGCAGAAGTACCCAGGCTCCGCTCTGGAGCAGGAAGTCAGCAGATACGCTGCTGAACGTTTTCAAGCTGCCCATGTCGAGGATGAAGTCGGCATCGCGTCCTTCCCATCCCACCCAGCTCTCCACATAGGAGGCACCTCCATAGAGACCGTCGGTAAGGGCCTTTTCGGCGATGGGCTGATAGCGGGGCTCGGGTTTGCTGATCCAGATCACCTTGGCCCCTGCCGCCTTGTTGGTGTTGGCATGGGGCAGAAAGCGTGTGGTGTAGAGGCGACAATAGTCTTCCACCGTGTTGTTGCGCTCATTGAGCTGCGTCACGCCATAGCGGGCGGCTTTCATTCTGAAGTCTTCCACCTTGCGGGCCATGGCCTCTCGGTCGTTACCATTCTCGGTGCGGGCTATTTCGAGTTCACTGTACTGAATGGGGAGACGGGCCATCTGCACTCTGCCCAAGAGGGTAGAGTCGTCGCCTACGGCAGCCTCAGCTTTGTCGAAGAGTTCGGCATAGGTGCGCATGAGCTTATGGTTGAGCATCCCGTTTTTGTGCGACACGGGTGAGTCGTAGATCCAAAGAGGCGTGCCGGATGCCAGCAAAGCTCCTTGCAGCAAGTTCTGGTATTTATACAGATAAGGGGCTGCCGCGCCATAATAACCATAAAGGAACTCGCGCATGAGTAAATCGGCATCCTGGTCGGGGTTCCACATCAGCTTGGCTAACATATAGGCCCGCATTTCGGCAAAGTCGGTGCCACGCTGTCCGTTGACCTGTTCGAAGACCATCGTGGCATGGTTTTTCTTGAATAGGGCAAGATTCTTTTGCAGAATGTGGAAATTGGGGAAGGGCGCCACCATATTGTCGAAGTTGATGCCATAGTCCCAGATAAAGATGTTGTCGGAGATGCGTGCCCATCCTTCAAGGGCTTTCACGAAGTCGCGCCCCGATGCATTGTCGGTGAGAGGAACCTCACGCTTGCAGTCAATGTCGCAAAGCATAATGTTCACGTTCTTCAGTGGTTTCACATGCTTTGGCGGATGCATGCTGTAGAGGTAGGCGAGGGTAGAGAACTCCTTGTCGGGGAATCGTGCCGCAAGTTTGTTGAGAAACCTAATGAGGCTGCCCGATGGAGAGCCTTCATATTCGTCCACCTTCTTGCATTCGGAACACTGGCAATAGGTGTTGTTGCCGTCGTTCTGGCTGATGCTGATCATCTTCATGCCAGGATGCGCCTTGAAGATGGAGTCCACCTTATGGCAGACGAGTTCGAACAGCTCAGGGTTGGAGAGGCACCACTGTGAGTGGTCACCAGGTCGTCGTTGTCCGTTGATGAAGGAATAGTATTCCGGATGGCTCTTGCCATAGACCGAGGCGGGCAGAATTCTGTTGAAGGTGTGTACCCACAGGTCACCGGCGAAAATCTGATCCTGATGCTCCAGTCTGAACCAAGCCTCATAGTCGGGGTCGTCGTTGCTATAGCTGAAAGTCTGGCGGAATCGGAATGCCGGCGAGTCGGCGAGCGAGAATTGCGGCAAGGTTATCGTGCGGTTAGGCATCAACGTATAGGCATCCTTTGCCCAGTAGTCTACACACATATAGCGTTCAAGCAGTGTACAGACACCATAGAGCGTGCCCTTGCCTCCACCGGTGGAAACAGAGAGCTCGCCCGGGCGGCAGGTGATCTCATAGCCGTCTTCACCCACCGTGGCAGCAGAGCGTCCCAACATCACAGCGGCCATTCCCTTTCGGGGACCGGGGGCCAGAGGCAGAGTGGTGCCCGATATGCGTTCCACAAACTTGTTGAGCATCCTGGCGGCTGCCGTGTCGGCTGCCGTAGGTTGCTCAATGACGATACAGGCTTTCGGACGGCCATCCTTCACCAGTGTTACCTGTGCCTGGGCAGTATTATTAATGCATAATGCACCATGCATAGTGCATAATAAAAAAGCTCTGAGCAACAATTGTGAAGTGTTCATTCTATTACTTGTTTTTCTTGTTCTACTATATTATAATGTATTATGCATTATCTTCCATTCTCCGTTGCTGTCGAGGGAATATTCCCGTCCGTCGGCCTTGATGGTGATGCGGTAAACAGTGCGGGCGGCATCGAGACGAATCTCCGCGCCCTTGGGTAGCCGTAGACTGTCTTTAGCGTGGACACCAAGGAGAGCTACGAGCGATGTGGCAAAGTGCCCGTGCTGTCGGCGGTAGTCGTCCTGGGCATAGTATAAGGACCACATCAACTGGTAGACTTTCTGATCGTAGGGATAACTGAACTCGGCTCCTTCGTGTCCAGCCAACATCACGTAGGCCCAACGCTCGGGCATGTGCATGTCCACCTTTCCGGTGGGACCCCACACCCAGTTTTCCTCCGGGCCTCCCTTCTTGAGCCATTCCACGCGCGAGAAGTCGAGTCTCAGCCACCGTCCTTCTTGGAGCGGGTTGTCGAAGCTGGTGGCGATGGCCTTCCGGGGGATGGCCATCTCCACCGTCCATCCGCGGTCGGTGTCGGTGGAATCATTGAGTGTGCCGTCACAGTGTACCGCCGTCTGGAGTCCAGGACAGTCCCACTGCATGAAGAAGTTGCCGTCCACGCGATAGGGGCGGTCGAGCATAAGGTCGAAGACCGTGTTGAGAGCGTTGAGCTCTATCTCGAAATATGCCTTTCCGTCACCGTCGGGATCGATGAACACCTCGAAGTCGTTGTCCTTATAGATGATGGTGTCGCGCTGCTTGAGCAGTGCCTTGATATTGGGTTCTTCCAGTTCGGCCCCTATGTAGAGAAAGTCGTTGTCCCAAAGCATTTTGGCCCGTGTGCGGTATTTGGGGCGTGGGAAATCCTCCCCACTGATGTCGACAAAGGCGGCCGTATAGGGTGCGCGCTGCCATTCTTCCTCGTTGAGCAACCCGTCGATCGTGAGGGGCGTCTTGGCTTTCAGACAGACGTAGGTGGGCGGCGGAGTAAGCATTCGCCCGTACTGCTCCACGAGGGGTGTCCCTGCCTCAGCCACCCCAGTTGAGGCAAGGGCAAGGAGAAACATAAACCACTTTTTTTTCATATCGTTCTTCTGTCTATATGGATTTGATACTGCAAAAATACAAAATAGTTAGGAAAAAGCCCATACCATCATGAATAATTCGTTGTGTTTAGGTGTAGTGTCGCAAAGAATTATTAGGGCTGTGGCAACTGCCGTATTGTTGTATGGCTACCGCCACACAGTTGTATGGCTACCGCCACACAGTTGTATGGCTACCGCCACACAGTTGTATGGCTACCGCCACACAGTTGTATGGCTACCGCCACACTGTTGTATGGCGATCGTCACACTGTTGGATGGCTACCGCCAGTTGCTTTTTCCTATTTGGTTGTCAAATCCGCTCCGTCCGGAAAAGATTGGATCAATGGTGGAACGGGCAGGACCAAGCTTGATGCCATTTCTATTGCAACAAAAATCGCCCAAAAGATTCCAAAGGGAAAAGATTTTGAGGTTTACGTAGATTATCACGACGATGGTAGCTTCACGGTCTATTACCGTTTGGTGAAATAGCATCACGTTTGCTGCCCAGGAGGATGGAGCGGGTAGCACCTTGTGTGGAATGATCAAGGCTGGGCTTATTGCTCAGCCTTTTTCGCGAAAGTCTTGGCGCGCATGCTCCTCGCGTCAATAACGATGAGACGCCTGGCGGCGGGGGCAATGGGCGCGTCAGCTTGCGGAAAGATTATTTTTTCAACCCACTTGTAGCCAAAAAATGAGGAAAAAGTTGGCAGGATATTATATTTTTCTTATTTTTGCATCACAAAAATCAACATCAACAAAACAAATGGACGACTATCACGCGGAAAACGACAAGAAGAGAGCGTGAGGATGAGCCTCTGAGGCTAATCCCCACCTTGTTGACTTGTCTTTGGAGATTAGCAAAATGAAAACATATTGGAATATCAATGAAAAGTTGACTGCCCTCAAGGAGTGGCAGCCCAACTGCTGGATTCAAGTGACCTGCCCAACCGACGAAGATCAACGGGAACTGATGGAACGCTATCATATTCCTGATTACTTCCTTTCCGATATCAGCGATACCGACGAGCGTGCCCGTTATGAATACGACGACGGCTGGATGCTTATCATCCTCCGTATACCCTACGTGAAGGAAATTCGCTCCCGCACGCCCTACACTACCGTGCCTTTGGGCATCATCCATAAGCGCGACGTCACGATAACGGTGTGCTTCTTCGAGACCAATATGATGATCGACTTTGTCAGCTATCAGCAGAAGCGTGGCGTTGGGTTCACCGATTACGTGGATCTGATCTTCCGCCTGTTCTACTCAAGCGCCGTGTGGTATCTGAAGCGACTCAAGCAGATCAACGCGCTGATCGAAAAGGCCAAGCACAATCTCGATCACGAGGTGAACAATGAGAACCTTATCGGGCTGAGCCGGTTGCAGGATTCGCTGACCTATTTCATCACTTCCATCCGTGGAAATGAGAACCTGCTCTCAAAATTGAAGTTCAAGCTGCAAGTGGACGAGTTGGATGCCGACCTCATCGAAGATGTCAATATCGAGATGACGCAGGCCCGTGAGACTACCAACATCTATTCCGATATTCTGGAGTCGACGATGGACACCTATTCGAGCATCATCAATAACAACATGAACACCGTGATGCGTACGTTGACATCGGTGTCGATCATCATGATGTTTCCCACACTCATCGCCTCCCTCTTCGGCATGAACCTCATCAACGGAATGGAACAAAATACATGGGGATTTCCCATCGCATTGATCATTTCTGTTCTTGTAAGTGGGCTGAGTTGGTGGATTCTTCGTGCAAAAAGGCTTTTATAAGACATTTGAATCAAAAAAAACGCAAATTTCGTGTGGTTTTCAATTTTTTTGTTTAGATTTGCAGCGAATAAGGTGGCGACAAATTTCTGTTGCCATCGGGAATACTTATATCATAACTAAAAGTTAAATGATGGACTCTCAAGAGAACGCCCTGAATCAGGGGACATTGGATGAGCAGAAGCCGAACCAAAATGCTTCTGAGATCAAAGCTACGGAAACCAAGGACAAAACAACGGACGCCAAGGTGCCCGAGGAAAAAACTGCGGCTGACGAAGCTCAAACAGAAACGGCTGCTGCCGACGATGTTAAACCACAAGACGAAGCTCAGAAGACAGAAACTCCTGCGGCTGAGGATAACGGGGTGAAAGGAGATGACCTTGCGCACAAGGTCTACAAAACCAAGAAAGAGGTGCTGGAACGCACTCGGCAAATCGCGCAGGAAGTAGACAATCCCGACAAGGATGAGGTAGACCACTTGAAAACCATGTTCTATAAACTGCACATCGCCGAGCGCGAGAAGGAACAGAAAGAATACCTCGAAGCTGGTGGCGACCCCGAGAAATATCAGGTGAAACCCGATGAGGACGAGGAAGCTTTCAAGGCTGAGATGACCATCATTCGCGAGAAGCGTGCCAAGATCTTCCAGCAGCAAGAGGCCGAGAAGCAGGATAACCTGCAGAAAAAACTCGACATCATAGAGAAGATTAAGGCTATGGCGACTTCGCCCGAGCAGGCCAACAAAAGCTACAACGACTTCAAGACCCTGCAGCAGGAATGGAAAGAAATCAAAGCAGTTCCTGCCGATAAGGCTAATGAACTCTGGCGCAACTATCAGCTCTATGTGGAACAGTTCTACGACCTGCTCAACCTTAATCGCGAAGCCCGTGAATATGACTTCAAAAAGAATTTAGAGAAAAAGACTCATCTGTGTGAAGAGGCCGAGAAACTCGCCGACGAGCCAGATGTGATTAGTGCCTTCCATCAGTTGCAGGAACTCCATCAGCAATATCGCGAGACCGGACCCGTGGCCAAGGAAAAACGCGAGGAAATCTGGAGCCGCTTCAAAGCTGCATCTACGGTCATCAACAAGCGGCATCAGCAGTTCTTCGATGATCTGCGGGCCAAGGAGGAAGACAACCTCACACGCAAGACTGCCTTGTGTGAGAAAGTCGAAGCTATCGCAAAGCAAGAGAATAAAGGAACTGCTGACTGGGAACGCCACACGAACGAAATTATCGACGTCCAGAAAGAATGGAAGACCATTGGCTTTGCACCGCAAAAGATGAATGTGAAGATCTTTGAACGCTTCCGCGCCGCCTGCGACGATTTCTTCAGCCGCAAGGCAGAGTTCTTCAAGGAACGCAAGGCCATGCTCTATGAAAACGTGGGGAAGAAAAAAGCCCTTGTTGAGAAAGCTCAGGCCTTGACCGATTCCACCGAATGGAAGTCAACATCCGACAAGCTCATCGCCTTGCAGAAAGAATGGAAGACGATAGGACCTGTGCCCAAGAAAATCGGTGACAAACTCTGGAGCGATTTTCTTGCAGCCTGCAACCACTTCTTTGAGGCACGTAACACAGCAACAAGCAGTGTTTACAATGAGGAGAAGGCCAACTTGGAAAAGAAGCGTAATATCGTTGCCCAGCTCAAGGAAATAGCCGACAAGGCTGAATCCGACGCTCAAGACAAGGTGATGGATCTCATCGATGAATACAATGCCGTTGGCCATGTGCCCTTCAGAGACAAGGATAAGATTTACAAAGAGTACCACGATATTTTGGACCGCTTGAATAAGGAGCTCAATATCTCTGTGGCCCGCCGCAAACTCGACAATTTCAAGAGCAATCTGAAGAATATTGCCAAGCATGGCGATGAGGCTATTGACAATGAGCGCGCCCGCTTGTTCCGTCGTTACGAACAGCTGAAAAGTGAGATCAATACCTATGAGAACAACATAGGATTCCTCAATGTGAGCAGCAAGAAGGGAAACAGTCTGATCGACGAGATGAACCGAAAGGTTCTGAAACTCAAGGATGAGGCCAAGTTGCTCTACGAAAAGATCAAAGCCATCGACACGGCCAACAGGGAAGAGCAAAATTCCCAACAGGAAGCGGGTAGCAAACCGGAAACAGAATCACATTGATTTATATTTGTCAGAGGGCCTTACATAGACCCTCTGATTTTTTTTCTTAGGGACAGGGTTGTCCTTGTGTTACATCTGGCAGTTGATGGCTTACCGTAAGGTTTGGCATTGACGGTGCCTCATCCGAAATGATTTGCCTATCAGACATGATTAAAATAAAGTTTCTTTTTCTTTTTAGTATAGCATTTCTTTTCATGAATCCGACGCGTTCTCCCCTTACAGCATGGACTCCGGAAGCCGTTGTGAGCCAGGCTGAGGTTGAACGCTATGGATTGAACCGTTGCTTTACTGCCGTACCCATTCCCGATCATATATTTCAACGTATGCGGGGCCATTCCTATCCATCAAACTGTGACGTACCGCGCGCCGACCTTAGATACCTCAAGGTGCTCCACTATGATTTCAACGGCCGAATAAGGTTGGGTGAAATGGTTTGTAACAAGTCTGTAGCCAACGACCTGCTCTTTGTCTTCCGTCAGCTCTACCACAAGCGATACCCCATCGGGAGCATGAGGCTCATTGATGATTTTGGGGCAGACGACGAACACTCGATGCAGGCCAACAACACCAGCTGCTTCTGCTATCGAAAAGTGAAGGGACAGATAAGACTCTCAAAACATGCGCTTGGACTTGCGGTAGATGTAAATCCTCTTTATAATCCTTGTGTGCGCACCATCAGGGGTAGGAGAAGCATCCAACCTGCCAATGGGTTGCCATATATCGACCGTAAGGCTGCGTTCTCCCACAAAATTTCGCGGGAGGATGTGGCTTACAAGTACTTCACTCAACGGGGCTTTCGCTGGGGAGGGGCCTGGAGATCGTTGAAAGATTACCAGCACTTTGAAAAGTGACGAGCATGACCAACTTTTTTTCCGAACACATTGAAATACAGTAGACCTTGCTCTTGAAAAAAAATAAGTAAAAACCCATGGATGAATGTCTGAACGTCATCCATGGGCTTTTTTCTTGTTCTCTGTTGCAGGAGAGTCAAAGTTACATCAGAGACTACTTATTACGGCATGTTTTCAAACCTCTTTGTCTTCGTCTGAAGTTTTTCTGTGCTTGGGCAAACGGCGGTTCCGCCTCAGCGAGTCAGTGATGATCCACTGCAACTGGCCGTTGATGCTGCGGAACACGTCGGCAGCCCACTTCTCAATAGCGTCCATCGTGTCAGCGTCCACACGGAGAATGAAACTCTTTGTACTGTTCGCTTTCTTTGCCATTTGCCTCAACGTTGTTACATATTCAAAGTTCCCGTGTTGACAACAGGCTGAGCCGTGTCGTCACCGCAGAGGACGACCATCAGATTACTCACCATGGCTGCTTTCTTATCGTCGTCGAGTTCAACAACGTTTTCCTCCGAGAGCTTGTCAAGAGCCATTTTCACCATGCTCACCGCACCCTCTACGATCTTTTCACGTGCCATGATGATGGCCGAGGCCTGCTGGCGGCGTAGCATGACAGCAGCAATCTCCGGTGCGTAGGCAAGGTAGTTGATGCGGGCTTCCACCACTTCTATGCCAGCCAGGTCAAGGCGGTTGCGAAGTTCTTCCTCCAGTTCTTTATTGATGGTCTCTCCGCCACCGCGTAGCGTAAGCTCTGATGCCTGTCCGTCGGCTTCATCGTAAGGGTATTCACCAGCAACTTTGCGCAATGCGGCATCACCCTGGATCTTTACAAAGTTCTCATAGAAGGCCATGCGGCTTTGTTTGGTATCCATGGCGCTGTCGTTGGCATCCACTTCGAAGCAGGCCCTGTAGGTGTCGTGGAGTTTCCACACCAGCACTTGGCCGATTAGCACGGGGTTGCCCGACTTGTCATTGACTTTGATGGGTTCGGCATCGAGATTGCGGGCACGGAGTGAGAGATTTTTTGTGCTGTAGAATGGATTCACCCAAAAGAACCCAGTCTTTGTGAATGTGCCGCGGTATTTTCCGAAAAACATCATTACGCGTGCTGTATTGGGCTCAAGCATCATGAAACCGGTCATACAGAAAAGTGCACCTAAGAAGATCAAGGATACCAATACGACCACGCTGATCTGAAGGGCATTGCTGCAGTCTGAATTGATTACGACGAGAACTGCTGACGCAATCAACAGAGCAAGAAGAACGAATAACATCAGAAATCCATTCACTACTTTGCCCATAAAGGCGAATTCTTTTTTCTCCATAATAGTAATTTTTAGTTGTTGAAATTGATATCATTTTGATATTGCAAATATATAGAAAAAACGATTACCAAAAAAGCTTTTTCTAATATTTTCTTGTGGGGATGAAGGTTCTTAACAGGTTTTTCATCTTTTTGTTACCGTTGCTACAATTTTTGTGACTTGATACATATAAATAAAAGGGAAGTCTCGCGAGGCTTCCCGTTATTTACATCCTTTTTAAAAGTCTCCTCTATGGAGATCTAAGTCAATCTGTTTGTTGTACTACTGCTGCTTACCGATTTTTCTTTATTTGTGAATGTCTGCACAGACTTCTTTTCAAATGGGTTGACCTTGATTGATTAGCAGACTTTCGGCTTGTCTGCGTCGTTTCAAATCTTTTGTTTCACTGTGCTTTGCTATTATTTCCTATTCAGATGCCTAAAGCACCTTTTTGTGATTGCAAAGGCAAGCTTTCTGTTAGTTACGTCCAAATTTGTTCAATCAATGGGCATCTTTTTTAAGCCAATTAGCTGTTTGATAAGATATTGAGGTGAAAGCTCCTCTGTTTGCTCAGCCGAAGCTAACAACAACAAAAAACTATTTTCAAACATTTATCCCATAGTTTTCTTGCTTGATTGGCAGAAATTTGTTATCTTCGCTTCCGAATACGAATTATCAATAACTATCAAATTCTTTGAATTATGAAAAAGTACGTTTGTGACACTTGTGGCTGGATATATGATCCCGCAGTAGGCGACCCCGAAAATGGCATTGCTCCCGGCACAGCTTTTGAGGATCTTCCCGATGATTTCACCTGCCCTCTGTGTGGCGTAGGTAAGGAAGATTTCAGCCCTGTTGAGGATTAATTCCTTCTCAATACACAAGAATGATACGGCCTCGGTTCCATTTTGGAGCTGAGGCCTTGTTTTTACGTGTAGTTTTTCGGGTTACCACATCTTTCCTTGCAGAGCTGTTGCCAAAGACGAACTCAGATAAAAATGATGAAAAAGTTGGTGTTCTCATCATAATTCTTTATCTTTACGCCAAATAAAATCATAGAGGAAACATGCGTCGATATGTCCTATTGACTTTAATACTTATCATTATGATACATGCGCAGTCTTGTGGCAGCAAAGGCTTGCGGGAGCCTTCTGTCAGACCGATGGCCGTTGCAGGCCAGTTCTATCCCGCAGATGCAGATTCGCTCCGCTTAATGATAGAGGAGTGCTTCAAGGACACTAAAAATGTCGTCGACAAAGATCGGTATGTGCAGAGCGTCATCGTTCCCCATGCCGGTTATGTGTTTTCGGCCCACACTGCGGCGTGGAGTTTTGCACAGTTGCCGTGTGACGGCCATTGGGACCACATTTTTCTTATTGGCCCCAGTCATCATGTTGCTTTCGACGGCGCATCGGCCAATGAAGCCTTTGAATACTACGAGAGTCCGTTGGGACTTGTAAAAGTAGACACGGCCCTGGCCGCAGACCTCAATAGAGAGCATCAATGCTTACGCTATGTAGCCCAAGCCCATACGCAAGAGCATTGTCTGGAAGTGCAGCTCCCCTTGCTTCAAATGTGGCTGAAGACCGCCAGTCCTATAGTGCCCATTATCATCGGCACTTTGGATGTCGACCGCTTGCGTCAGATAGCAGATGCGCTTAAACCGTGGTACAACGATCGCAATCTCTTTGTCATTAGCAGTGATTTCAGTCATTATCCCCAGTACGACGACGCAGAGCGTGTGGATAAGCGAACAGCGGAAGCAGTCGCCAGTGGTGACCTGGGTAAAATATTGGCAACGGCGAAAGAGAACTTCAACTCTGGTATTCCCCATCTTGCTACCAGTGCTTGTGGGCTTTGTGGCATCTTGGTCAATGCGATGTTGGCAGCAGATGACACGACTTCGGAGTGCCGGCACTTGTATTATTGCAATTCGGGCGACAGCCGCTATGGAAGCAAGGATGAAGTGGTGGGTTACAACGCCTTTGTCACCCTTCGCAAGAAGAAAAGTAGTTTTCAGTTGTCCGACGATGATCGACGGCTGTTGCTTCGCATAGCGCGTGGAAGCATAGAGAAGGCTGTCATGGGTGATCATGCCTGGGCAACCGACACCTCTCGACTTTCTCCCACGCTGAGGGAACGCTGTGGGGCTTTTGTTACGCTCTCTGAGGATGGACGGCTTAGAGGCTGTATTGGCCATTTCGGTTCTGACATTCCTTTATATAAAGCGGTGGAGGAGATGGCCGTGGCTGCTGCGACAGAAGATCCTCGTTTCATGCCGGTTGGAAAAGGCGAACTTGATCAGATTCACATAGAGATTTCCGTTCTTACACCGTTAAAACGTATTCACGACATCAAAGAGTTCCAGTATGGGCGTCAGGGTATCTATATGCGCAAAGGGTATCACAGCGGGACATTCCTGCCGCAGGTGGCACAAGAAGTGAATTGGACCAAGGAAGAGTTTCTCGGTCATTGCGCCCAGGATAAGGCCGGAATAGGATGGGACGGATGGCGTGATGCCGAACTCTATACCTACGAGGCCATTATTTTCGAGGAGGATAAAAAATGAAGGAGGCTGAATATTACCATTTGCTCTACGACGGCAAAGTAAGATGTGACCTTTGTCCGCATCATTGCGTTATAGCCGAGGGTCATCGTGGCCGTTGTCGCAGCCGTTTATGCAGTGATGGCAAGCTCTATAGCGAAGCCTACGGCCATCCTTGTGCCTTAGCCATCGACCCCATCGAGAAGAAGCCTTTGGCTTGGTTTCATCCGGGCTCAGAATGCTTGTCGATAGCCTGTACGGGTTGTAATCTTTCGTGTAAAAATTGTCAGAATCACGATATTTCCCAAGTCTGTCCGGCAGATGTGCCTTCTGAGGATCTGTCACCCGAAGGAGTGATAGAATTGGCTCGCCGCTACCACCAGGATCAGATAGCTTACACCTACACAGAGCCATTGACCTGGATGGAGTATATGCGCGACACGGCAAAGCTGGCCCATAATGCCGGAATGAGGAATATCCTCGTTTCGGCAGGCTACGTCTGTCAGGAACCACTGAAAGACTTGCTACCTTATCTGGATGCTGCCAATATCGATTTGAAGTTTTTCAGTGAAACGCTTTATCATCAGGTTTCGGGCGCTTCGCTACAGCCCGTCCTTGACACGTTGAAAGCCATCAGGGAGGCTGGTGTCTGGCTGGAGATTACCCATCTGCTCATCCCGACTGTCAACGATGACGAGAAGATGACACTCGCCATGTGTCATTGGCTGGTGGAGCAGGGCTTTGGTGATGTGCCGCTTCATATTACCCGTTTCTTCCCACAATATAAGATGCCCGATGTGCCTCCAACGCCTTTAGCTGAACTGGAACGGGCCCGGTCCATAGCTAAAGAGGAAGGTATCAGACGGGTGAAATAGGGGAATGTGTGAGTGTGTCAAGTTCTTCAAATGAAATTATGTAGTTGTAAAAAACGTTTTTAAATGATTTTTTGTAACTTTGCAGCCGTCTTTTGAATAAGTCTTTAATAGGAACGGAATATCGTGTCCGCTATGGAGACTTGTCTGACATAAGCAAAAGAAAAAAAGATTTTTGAACGATGAAGAAACGATATATAGTCTACGTGCTCGTTGGATTGTTGGTTTTGTTCTGTGTCCTCGACGTAGTGTTCAATGCCAACAGTACTTTGATCCCTAAGAAAGAGCAGCCAAAGCTCATCACTACAACGCTCACGGGCGACAAAACCGTCTATGGCCTGGCGTGTGAAGGATGCAACGACACGGTGATCGTGCTGCTTCCTGCCGACAACAGCGACCCTGTGACCTACAATATTCTGGATGCCACTCGGGCGGGAAATATTCGCGGAAAAGTGAGTATTGGTGACCGGCTGGCACTGGTTTTGGATCCCAACGACAAGAAGAAGGCCACACTTGTTATTGATCTTGAGGACCTTATGGGTATTTGGTGTTACATCGTCATGCCGAAGCTTAAGGATTTCGCCAACATGAGCAACAAGGAGCAGGCACGAAAGCTCGCTGCCATGCCCGATTCTGTGAAACAGACCTATTATATTCCCCGAGAGTACGGCTTTTGGGTGAAAGACAACTGGATGTCGCAAAGCGTAGGATATTTGCGTGAGGATGCAATAGTGGCTGATGCGAGTCCTGTCGTTTACCCGCCATTAGGCTATTTCACGGCTTGGCATATATGGAATGGTAAGTTTGTCATTGTCAGTGGAACTCCTTACCGGAATGCCAAAGGCGAGTTTATGGTGAAGGATCTCCATAACGACACGTGCGACATTGCTTATCTTGATGAAGACTCGCTGGTGCTGTCGGATGGCATTACTTCGCGCAGCTATTACAAGAAGAAAAATATCAACGAGGTGAACAAGAAAGCCCAGGAGATAGCCTCGCGACTATCCAAACAAGTATTGGAGGAAAACAACTAAGCTCGGGCATGAAAAGTGGTGAAGGGCAAGAAGGGAGCGCTTGTTTAGAATCAGCCCATTCGTTATAAATCATAAAAAAACAATGGCAAGCATCAGAATTCCAATTTTTTTGTCTAATTTTGTAGCCCATATTTATCTGGCCTGATTCCTATAGGCGGAGGGTCGACAAAAACAGAATTACAAACACAGATAAGAATTTTATCTAAGATATGAAAAAAAAGATTCAGTTCAGTCTCGTTTACCGGGATATGTGGCAGAGCAGCGGCAAGTTCCAGCCCCGCAAGGATCAGCTGGAGCGCATCGCCCCTGCCATCATTGAAATGGGGTGTTTCTCCCGAGTAGAAACCAATGGCGGTGCCTTTGAGCAAGTGAACCTGCTTGCCGGCGAGAATCCCAACGAAGCCGTTCGTGCATTCTGTAAACCTTTCAATGAGGTGGGCATCAAGACTCATATGCTCGACCGTGGTTTGAATGCCCTTCGCATGTATCCCGTGCCCGACGACGTGCGTCGCATGATGTATCAGGTGAAGCACGCCCAGGGTGTTGACATTCCCCGTATCTTCGACGGATTGAATGATATCCGCAATATCGCGCCTTCTATCCGTTGGGCCAAAGAAGCAGGCATGACCCCTCAGGGCACGCTTTGCATCACCACCTCGCCCGTTCATACCCTCGAATACTACAGTCGTCTGGCCGATCAGGAGATAGAGGCCGGTGCTGAGGAAATCTGCCTGAAGGATATGGCAGGTATCGGACAGCCGGCATTCCTCGGTCAGCTCACCAGGATGATCAAGGAGAAGCATCCCGACATCATCATTGAATATCACGGCCACAGCGGTCCCGGACTGAGCATGGCTTCCATTTTGGAGGTATGCAACAACGGAGCAGACATCATCGACACAGCCATTGAACCTCTCTCATGGGGTAAGGTGCATCCGGATATTATCTCTGTGCAGAGCATGTTGAAGCACGAAGGCTTTGAAGTGGCCGACATCAACATGAAGGCTTACATGAAGGCACGTGCGCTCACTCAAGAGTTTATCGACGAGTGGCTGGGATTTTTCATCAATCCGCAGAACAAGGTGATGAGTTCTCTGCTGCTCACTTGTGGACTTCCAGGCGGCATGATGGGCTCCATGATGTCCGACCTCGGAGGCATCCGTACCACTATCAACAATCTTCGCAAGAAGAAGGGTGAGGAAGAACTCTCCATGGACGACCTGTTGATAAAGCTCTTCGATGAGGTGGCCTATGTGTGGCCCCGTGTGGGATATCCTCCATTGGTGACGCCGTTCTCACAGTATACGAAGAACATTGCCTTGATGAATCTTCTCACGATGGAACAGGGCAAGGGACGCTTCGTGATGATGGACGACTCGATGTGGGGTATGATTCTCGGCAAGAGTGGCAAGGTGCCTGGCGAGATTGCTCCAGAGCTGAAAGAGTTGGCCAAGAAGCAGGGACGAGAGTTTACCGATGCCGATCCTCACACTCTTCTCACCGACGCATTGCCCGAGTTCAGAAAGGAAATGGATGAGAATGGTTGGGATTATGGTAAGGACGATGAGGAACTCTTCGAACTCGCCATGCACCCCGAGCAGTATCGCAACTACAAGAGCGGTCAGGCAAAGAAGAATTTCTTAGCCGACCTGCAAGCCAAGAAGGATGCCAAAGCTGGCGCAAAGATGACACCCGAAGAGGCTGCCGCCTACAAGCACGCCAAGGCCGATGCCATTGTAGCTCCAGTCAAGGGACAGGTGTTCTGGGAGTTCCAGGGTGACGGAGAGGCTGCGCCCGCCGTTGAGCCCTACATTGGCAAGGAATACAAGGAAGGCGATGTGTTCTGCTACATCCTAACCTCTTGGGGCGAGTTTGTGCCCGTCCCGGCCGATTTGGGAGGCAAGTTGGTTGAGATCAACGCCAAGCAGGGCTCCAAGATCAGCAAGGGAAATGTGATTGCATATATAGAGCGCGATCACGCAGAGTGATTCCGAAATTATAGGATATAAGACATTATTTGTATCGGGACAACGAAACAACCGCTTCGTTGTCCCGATTTGTTGTTATTGCTGTCCGCTAAACCTTTTTTGATTGTATAAAATTAGGGCTGACACTTCTCACGAGGTATCAGCCCTTTTAGTTACCCTTTTCACGCATCCTTGTGCATCGGCGGCCGGACAAGCGGGGCTGCTTGGCGACATGGTTTCGCCCTTTCGCCAGCGTGGCTGGTCTCTGGACGAAACGGTGAAACTTGGCAATTGACATGAGAAAACGAGTAGAAAACCATGAGAAAACGAGTCAAAAGCCATGGTAGGTGGTGGTGACTGATCATGCAACGAAGCCCTAATAGGATAGGAGGATGAGCATGAGGCAAAAAAATATTCTATTTGTTTTGTTCTTCGGCTGATTTCTGCTACCTTTGCACTTAAAACAAAAAAGCATGCCAAACAAGCTAACTGGTTTCTGGAAGTTTGTCTCTCACTATAAATACGCCATCGTAATCATTGTGGGAACCCTCGTCGTGGTGTTTTTTGACGAAAACAGCGTTGTGAGACGTATTCAGCTTGATCTCCAAATCGATGATCTGGAGGATGAAATCAGCTCTTATAGGCAACGCAACGCAGACAATGTCAGGCGTCTCAATGAACTTAAGCGCAATCCAACAGCCATTGAGAAAATTGCCCGCGAGCAATATTTCATGAAGGCCGACAATGAGGACATTTATGTCTTGAGCGACGACAAGAAGGCTCCCGACCCCAACGACAATCTCTCCGAAACCGGCGACAACGAATAATCTCTGATTTTAGCAACAAGAAAATGAAAGAACTCAATAAATGGCAAAGTGCCATCTTTGTCGCCGGTGGTTGCATCATGACCATTGGTGCCATCGGATTTATCATCGTTTTGGACAATCTCGACATGCGGCGCGTCTTCAGCTGGGTGTATCTTGTGGGTGCCCTGGCTTTCTCCATCATGCAGACTCAGCAAAGCTATGAGGGCACCAACTTCGTCATCCGACGGCTGAAACGCATACAGGGCGTGTCCAGCCTGCTCTTCATCGTCGCCGGATTCTTGATGATCGACAACATGTGGGCCGTATCCCGTCCGCTGTTCAACAACGACATCGACTATCTCAATGCCATGGGCAATAAGTGGGTATTGGCCCTGCTCATTGGAGCCCTACTCGAGATGTATACCGCTACGCGCATATCGATTGAATTGAAAAAGGAGAAGCCTGAAGAAAATGGCCACTGAGGATAAGCCTGTTTTGAAAAAAAACATAAAAGAAAGCCCCATAGAATTAATTTGAATAAAATTTCTTTTCTACTCAAATATTAGATATTAACTTTGTAAAGATGAAATAAGGTTCAGATATGAATAGAATTCTTTACGCGTTTACAACTCTCTCAGCATTGTGCTTCGCATCGTGTGCCGGCACCTATGATATTAAAGGTACTTCCAACGACTCAAATTTGGAGGAAAGCAAGATTTATCTCACCGTGCTGCACAACAATGAGCCCAAGAATATTGATTCTTGCGAAGTGGTTCACGGTCAGTTTCATTTCGACGGGCCCGTGGACTCCGTGCGCGTAGCCATGATCGGGCAACTCCCTGTGGTGTTGGAAGAAGGTGAGATCACCGTAAAAGACGACAACACGCAGAGCTCGGCCACAGGCACACCGCTCAACGACAAGCTGACGAATTTCATGCGTAAATACCAGCAAATCATCAACCAATATTCAGAACTGCAGCGCCGCCCCTACCAGGCCATGATGAACGGCGAGGACATGAACTCCGTGCAGATGGAGGTAGAGAAGAAAAGCAACGAACTCAACGATAAGATGGATCGGCTGCTCACCGGCTTTGTCACGGAGAACTTCGACAATGTGCTTGGCCCGTGGGTGTTTCTCAATGCCTGCTCCATGCGGTTTAACGGTACACCCATGACCGATGCTTGGGTGGAGGAGATCATGAGCCGCGCCACACCTAAGTTCAAAAATAATCAGATGGTGAAGGACTACTATCGCAAAGCCCAGGAGAACGAACGCATCATGAACGGTACGGAGCAGGATCCCAATGCACAAGCTCCTCAGTTGGCTCCTCCCACTCCCCGGCAGATGGCCCAGCCTGCTGACTCTGCCGCACGTTGAACCTATCTAAAGACATGAACAGACATGACAACATTGATCTACGGCGGACGCATTGTGAATGAAGGCCGGACTTTCAGCGGTTCGGTCGTCATCGACAACGGCGTCATTGCCGACATTCTGGAAGAAAATATGCATCCCCGTGGCAACTACCAACATACAGTAGATGCCACGGGGTGTTTTGTGTTGCCCGGCATCATCGACGATCACGTTCACTTCCGCGATCCGGGACTTACCTCCAAAGCCGACATGGAGAGCGAGAGCCGTGCGGCTGCCTATGGAGGCGTGACATCCTATTTGGAAATGCCCAACACTTTGCCGCAAACGACAACCATCGAAGCGCTGGAACAGAAATGGCAATTGGCTGCCCGAAAGAGCCACGTGAATTATGGCTTTTTCTTCGGTGCTACCAACACCAATGCCAGCTTGTTTGGGAGCCTCGACAGGAGTCTCGTTCCTGGCATCAAGCTCTTCATGGGATCAAGCACCGGAAATATGCTCGTCGACCGCAAGGAAGCTCTCGACAAGGTGTTTGCCGAATCGGCCCGGCTCCATCTGCCCCTCATGGCCCACTGTGAGGATACTGCCATCGTCAACCGCAATATGCAGGAGGCAAAGGCTACCTGCGGCAACGATCCCGATATTCGGTTGCATCCGCGGATCCGATCGGCCGAAGCTTGTTTCGAATCGTCGGAGAAAGCCGTGGAGCTTGCCCGTCGCCACGACACCCGTCTGCACATTGCCCATATCTCTACGGCGCGCGAGCTGTCGCTGCTCGACCGGCCTGTCACCGACCAGCTCCCGCAAATCACTGGCGAGGCTGTGTTGGCTCATCTGCTCTTCGATGAGAGCGACTACGACCGGTTGGGAGCCCTCATCAAGTGTAATCCGGCCATCAAGACATCGGCCGACCGCCAGGCCCTGCGTCAGGCCTTGGCCTCGGGTCTTATCTTCACTGTCGGCACCGACCACGCGCCCCATCTCCTTGAGGAAAAGCAAGGCGGCGCGGCCAAGGCGAAGTCGGGTATGCCTATGGTGCAGTTCTCGCTGGTGAGTATGCTGCAGCTTGTCGACGAGGGTGAGCTGAGCATGGAGAGAATGGTAGAACTGATGTGCCACAATCCTGCGCGTCTCTTCGCTATCGACCGCCGGGGCTATCTGCGCCGTGGCTATCATGCCGACATTGCCATCGTCAGACCTCACGCAGGGTGGACCGTGACGAAGAATATCATCCAAAGCAAATGTAAGTGGAGCCCGATGGAAGGACACGTCTACAATTGGCGTGTCGAACACACCTTCTGCAACGGACAACACATCTATAATAAAGGTGTGTTTGCTCACGACAGC
Organism: uncultured Prevotella sp.; assembly: GCA_900322035.1. Taxonomy (GTDB): domain Bacteria; phylum Bacteroidota; class Bacteroidia; order Bacteroidales; family Bacteroidaceae; genus Prevotella. Next base: position 45,232 of record ONYL01000004.1, on the reverse strand, counting down.
AAGGGCGAGCAACTTTTGTTTGACAACCAATGAAAATGCACAAGACACTCCGGTTCTGTGTAGACCAGCTTCGACCCTACATCAACTGGATCTATTTTTTTCATGCTTGGAGCATGAATGGCAAGCCTGCCCATGAACAACAGGCTTTGCGCGGCGATGCCGAGAAACTACTCTCTTCTTGGCAGGGGCTGTACGAGGGACGTGCCGTGTTTGGGCTGTTTGATGCCAATAGTGACGGCGACGACATTGTTGTTGATGGCGGGCGAATCCCCCTGTTGCGACAGCAGCATGGCGGCAGTGAGCCCAATCTCTGTCTGGCAGACTTTGTCAGACCGCTTTCCATGGGAAAAAAAGACACGATTGGTATTTTCTGCACGACGGCTCAAGTGCCTATTGTCGATGCTTCCTCCGACCCCTACGCCTCTCTGTTGTCGCAGACGATAGCCGACCGGTTGGCTGAGGCCTCAGCCGAACTGATGCATCTTGAGGTTAGACGGTCCTATTGGGGCTATGCTCCTCACGAGAGTCTTTCGATCGAGGATTTGCTTTCAGAACGTTTTCAAGGCATCCGTCCAGCTGTGGGTTACCCCTCCATGCCCGATACCAGCCTAAATTTTGTTCTTGATTCACTTATCGACTTCTCATCCATAGGCGTCCACCTCACCGAGAACGGCATGATGCGTCCCCATGCCAGCGTGTCGGGTATCATGCTCGCTCATCCCGAGGCAAGGTATTTCTCCCTTGGTCCAATTGGCGAGGACCAGCTTGAGGATTATGCCCGGCGCCGAGGTGTGCCCACCGGTTATATCCGACGTTTTCTGCAAGCCAATTTAAACGACGATTGATTTGATACACAGGATTCTTATTCCACTGTTGCTGTCTATCATCCTGCCGGAAATCTATCTCGACATGCATTTCCTGCGCAGGCATTTCCGCCAGCATTTCTGGTGGCGGCTCGTTTGGTGGCTGCCAACAGTGGTGATGGTGGGCTATACCCTTATCTTGGCGGGTCTGCACACTTTCGCTCCTGCCGACGTGGTCTGGCTGAAAGTGTACATGGCACTCTTCGCATTTACTTCAGGCCCGAAGCTCTTCTTCGCTGTTTTCTCTTTAGCAGGATACATGATCAAGAAGATCTTTCACACCACATACAACTATGGTAACGTCTTGGGTATCTTTGTCGCCATATCTGTCATCGTGTCCTACTTCTACGCCTGCGTATATGGCATCAGGCAATTCGTGGTGAAGCGGGTGGAGTTGGAGTTTGCCGATCTTCCCCCGGCATTCGACGGCTACCGCATCGTGCTCTTCTCCGACGCTCACGTGGGATCTTTCCATGGACGCAATAAGCGCCTGTTGCAACGTGACTTGGACAGTATCAATGCTCAAAAGGCCGACATGATTGTCTTCACGGGTGACTTGGAAAACCTGCAGCCATCAGAGATAAAACCCTTCGTGGGCGAACTTTCCCGGCTGAGTGCCAGGGATGGAGTGTTCTCCGTGTTGGGCAATCACGACTACAGTTTCTACATCACGGCCGACAGTGTGGTGAAAGCTGCCAATGAGTGCGAAACCCAGCGTCTGGAGCGCGATTGTGGCTGGCTACTTCTCCAAAACGAGCACAGAATCATCAGGCGCGGTGCCGACTCGCTCGTCATTGCCGGAGAGGGCAATTATGGCGGTGGCATATTCCCGGAACGCTGCGACCTGCACGCCTCACTTAGCGGACTGCTGCCAGGAGCCTTCGTGGTGATGCTGCAACATACACCCAAAGCATGGCGCAGCGATATCCTTCCTCACTCTAATGTGCAACTGACTTTAAGCGGGCATACTCACGGCGGACAGATGAGCCTCTTCGGATTGCGGCCCACCGAAATCCATGGCGACCCCGACTTCGGGCTCTACGAGGAAGGCAACCGGAAACTCTACGTCACCGGTGGTATCGGTGCCCTGGTACCATTCCGTTTCAATATGCCTGCTGAAATAATCGTATTCACCTTAAAGCAAAAACGATGAAATATCTCTATCGCATCTATCAGGTGGTGGTATTCTTACCGCTTTTTATTCTCATTTCACTGTTTATCTCCATCATCACCGTGGTGGGATGCACGTTGGGCAATGGTCATTTCTGGGGCTATTACCCCGGCCGCTACTGGGCGCGCAGTGTCATCCGGCTGCTCTTCCTGCCCGTAAAAGTGGAAGGACGTGAAAACCTCAAGCCCGGACAAAGCTATGTGTTTGTGGCCAACCACCAGGGAGCTTTCGACATTTTCCTCATCTACGGATTCTTGAACCGTAATTTCAAATGGATGATGAAGCACCAGTTGGCCCGGATACCCTTTGTCGGCTATGCATGCAAATGCGCCCACCATATCTTTGTCGACCGTGGTGGAGCCAGCAAGGTCAGAAAGACTTACGAAGAGGCGCGTGAGATATTGCAGGAGGGTATGTCGCTCGTTGTCTTCCCCGAAGGGGCTCGCACGTTCACCGGTCATATGGGTACGTTCCGCCGCGGTGCCTTTATGCTGGCCGACGAGCTTCAACTTCCCGTCGTTCCGCTTACCATCAATGGCTCTTTCAACGTCATGCCGCGCATGCGCGATTTGCATTTCGTCGTCTGGCATCCTCTCAAACTCACCATCCATGAGCCCATAGAGCCGCAGGGCAAGAGCCGGGAGAATATCCTGCGCATGGAAAAACTGAGCTATGAAGCGGTGATGAGCGGATTGGTACCGGAATATCAGGGGTATGTAGAAAACCCTGACCAATAACATTTTGCACGATATGAAAGCTGTGATGCCGAGAAAATACAAAAATAATGTAGTTTTTTTTCGACTTTTCTAAGAATATTCGTAACTTTGCAATATAAAATATAAGCAAGAAATGAATTCCAGCGATTCCATAGTCATTATTCCGACTTATAATGAAAAGGAAAATATAGAGAAGATCATCAGGGCCGTGTTTGGACTTGAGAAGTGCTTTCATATCCTTGTCATCGACGATGGTAGTCCCGACGGAACGGCCGCCATTGTAGAGCGCCTGATGAGTACCGAATTCAGCGACCGCCTCTTCATCATCAAACGCAGGGGAAAACAGGGATTGGGAACAGCCTATATCACTGGATTCAAATGGTCGCTGGAACATAAATACGACTACATCTTTGAGATGGACGCCGACTTCAGCCACAATCCCAACGATCTTCCGCGCCTCTATCATGCTACTCACGACGAGGGCTTCGATCTGGCCATTGGATCGCGCTATGTGAGTGGAGTGAATGTTGTCAACTGGCCCATCGGACGTGTGCTGATGAGTTACTTTGCCTCGCAGTATGTACGCATCGTCACCGGATTCAAAGTGCACGATACTACTGCGGGATTTGTGTGCTACCGTCGCCGTGTCTTGGAGACGATACCTCTTGATGAGATTCGCTTTAAAGGTTATGGATTCCAGATCGAGATGAAGTTTACAGCTTATAAGATAGGATTTAAAATCAAGGAGGTGCCGGTGGTGTTTGTCAATCGGCGTGAGGGAACCAGCAAAATGAGTGGTGGCATATTCAGTGAGGCTTTCTTTGGCGTCATGCGCCTGCGTCTTGATGGCTGGTTCAGAAAATATCCCCAAATTGTAGATTAGCCACCATTGACCCCACAAGATTTTCTTCACCTCTATGCCAAGGCCTCTCAGGCAGAGGCCCTCGTAAAGGCGCTTACCGACGACTCCCTCCGCACCGTCTCGCTGGGCGGACTGCAGGCATCGGCAAGCGCGGTTTTGTTTGCTGCCATTGCCCCACAAATTCATCGGGAGGTGATGTTCGTAGGGCAGGATGCCGACGAGGCTGGCTATTTTTATCATGATCTCACACAGCTCATCGGCAACGACAACGTCCTGTTCTTCCCGTCCTCTTACAAGCGCGCTGTGAAATACGGGCAGCGTGATGCCGCCAACGAGATCCTGCGCACAGAAGTCCTCACTCGACTCTCTTCATACCAGGGGGGTGATACTGCTGCACCTTTTCTTTATATTGTGACCTATCCTGAGGCTCTGAGCGAATTGGTGGTGTCGCAACAACATCTCGACGAGAGACGCATATCCATCAAACGGGGACAACGGGTGGACATCATTGATGTGGAACACAAATTGCGGGAGTTCGGCTTTTCTCAGCAGGATTACGTTTACGAACCCGGACAATTTGCCGTGCGTGGAAGCATCCTCGATGTCTATTCTTACAGTTGCGAGCTTCCATACCGTATTGATTTCTTCGACGATGAGGTGGACAGCATTCGAACCTTTGAGGTCGAAGATCAGTTGTCGAAGGACCTTTGCCAAGAGATCGCCATCGTGCCGGAGCTTGCCCAAATCAAGAATGACAAAATACCCTTTCCTTCTCTGCTGGCGAAAAACTCCCTGATCGTGGCCAAGGATTTCGACTATATCCGTCAGACCATAGGACATATCTATGAGGAAGGCTTCTCGTCGCAAGCTGTCACTGACCGTATGGCGGGAGCTACGGAAATGGAACAACAAGCCATCAAGGATGAGCTCAAGAGCGAAAACACCTTGATGCCTCTCTCTTCTTTGGATGAGGCCACACAACACTTGCGCATTGCCGAGCTGAGTCATGACGCAAATAAGAAGTCACAAGCCCTGTTGCGCTTCAACATCTCTCCCCAGCCCTTGTTTCACAAGAATTTTGACTTGTTGCGCCAGTCGATCGAAAGCTATCTCATCAAGGGCTACCATATCTATATTCTTGCCGACAGCCAACGGCAGCAGGAAAGATTGCGCGACATCTTCAACGGTATGGACGAGTCGGGCGAGTCGGTGACACTGCAAAATGGCGAATGGAGCCAGCGTCCTATTGAATTTACTCCAGTGGAGAAAACCATCCACGAGGGATTCATCGACAACACGCTGAAGATCTGCTGTTTCACCGATCATCAGATCTTCGACCGCTTCCACAAATACAGCCTCAAGAGTGACCGCGCCCGCAGCGGCAAGATGGCGCTGACGATGAAGGAACTGCAAGAGATGGAACCCGGCGACTTTATCGTCCATGTGGATTATGGAATCGGCAAATTTGGCGGACTGCTCCGCGTGCCCACCGACAAAGGGTTCAAAGAAGTCATCCGCATCATCTATCAGAACAACGACAAGGTGGATGTTTCCATCCACTCGCTCTATAAAATCAGCAAGTACCGCTCCAACGAGACCGGACAGCCCCCACGGCTGAGCGTTCTCGGCACCGGAGCATGGGACCGCATGAAGGAGCGCGCCAAAAAGCGCATCAAGGACATTGCGCGCGATCTCATCAAGCTCTATGCCAAGCGGCGCTATGAAAAAGGCTTTGCCTTTAGTCCGGATTCCTTCATGCAGCACGAGCTTGAGGCCAGCTTCTTCTATGAGGACACTCCCGACCAACTTAAGGCAACTCAAGACGTCAAGGCCGATATGGAGAGTGCTCATCCTATGGACCGACTCATCTGTGGCGATGTGGGATTCGGCAAGACCGAGGTGGCTATCCGTGCGGCCTTCAAGGCAGCCTGCGACTCCAAACAGGTGGCTGTACTTGTGCCCACTACGGTTCTTGCCTATCAGCACTACCAGACTTTCACACGCCGGCTCCACGATTTCCCCGTTCGAGTAGATTATCTTTCACGTTCACGTTCGACCAAAAAGACGCATCAAGTTTTGGACGACTTGGCGGCAGGGAAAATAGATATTCTCATCGGCACCCACAAACTCATCGGCAAGGCCGTGAAGTGGCACGACCTCGGACTGCTTATTATTGATGAGGAGCAAAAGTTTGGCGTTGCAACAAAGGAAAAACTTCGTAAGCTCAAGACTAACGTCGACACGCTCACGATGTCGGCTACGCCTATTCCGCGCACATTGCAGTTCTCGCTCATGGGAGCGCGCGACATGAGCATCATACGCACTCCACCGCCCAACCGCTATCCCATCCAGACAGAACTGACGACCTTCGGTCATGAAGTCATTGCGGATGCCATCAACTTCGAAATGAGCCGCAACGGACAGGTCTATTTCGTTTGTAGTCGCATCAGTAATTTGCAGGAAATGAAAAGCCTCATTCACAAGTATGTGCCCGACTGCAGGATAGCCATTGGACATGGGCAGATGAACCCAGAGGAATTAGAGAAGATTATTCTTGGATTCATGAACTACGACTACGATGTGCTGCTTTCCACCACCATTGTAGAGAACGGCATTGACATTCCCAACGCCAACACCATCATCATAGCTGATGCCCAGCGCTTCGGATTGAGTGATCTTCACCAAATGCGTGGTCGTGTGGGACGCGGCGACCGCAAGGCATTCTGCTATCTTTTGGCACCACCCAAGAGCGTTCTGCCTCCCGACTCACGCCGTAGGCTCGAAGCCCTGGAGAATTTCTCTGAATTGGGAAGCGGATTCAATCTCGCCATGCAGGATCTCGACATTCGGGGAGCGGGCAATCTCCTCGGGGCTGAGCAGAGTGGATTTATGGAGGATTTAGGCTACGAAACCTATCAGAAGATCTTGAGTCAGGCCGTGACCGAACTCAAGAACGATGAATTCAGTGACCTCTACGCACAGGAGATGGCCCAGGGACGGGAATTCAGCGGTGACGAATTTGTTGAAGACTGCAACATCGACAGTGACTTGCAGATGTATTTCCCCGACAACTATGTCCCCGGGAGCGGAGAGAGAATGCTGCTCTATCGCGAATTGGACAATATAGAGGACGACCGTACCCTCGAAGACTACCGCAAACGTCTCATCGACCGCTTTGGTCCTGTTCCTGAAGAAGGGGAGGAACTCATGCGGGTGGTGCTGCTGCGACGCTTAGGCAAGCGGCTGGGCTGTGAAAAAATCTCGTTGCGCGGCGGAAAGATGGTGATGCAGTTTGTCTCCAATCCCCACAGCGCCTTTTATAAGAGTAAGGCTTTCGATAAGATACTCGACTATATCGGCTGCAATCCACGCCGATGTGCCATTAAGGAAATTAAGGGCCGACGGCTTATGCACGTGGATCAGATAGCCACCGTGGCTGATGCCGTCGATGTATTGGAAGACATAGAAGAAGATAACAAAGAAAACAAGAAAAGATGAAAATAGTGAACGCCCAGCGCAATTGGGCATCCTGGATAGCCTCCCGTATCATGGAGGCAATGAGCGAAGAATGCTGCCTGAACCTAACCGGTCCCCGGCAAGGACTGGCCTCCTTCCATCATCTCATGACAGATCTTGTGGAGCGTACCGACTCGCAGTACAGCTACCTCAATACGCTGGTCGCGCTCAGCGACAGCGATGAGTTGGCAGGCATCTGCGTCAGTTACGACGGAGCTTCGCTCCTGAGGCTGCGCAAGCCTTTTATTGAAGAGGCTTTCAGGCGGTTTGGTATGGACCACAGCAATATGCCACTTGAGACAGCAGAGGGCGAACTCTACCTGGATAGTCTCTGTGTGGACGCCAACTTCCGCCACCGCGGCGTGGCCACGGCTCTACTCAAGGCGTCCATCGATAAGGCACGACGGTTGAAATTGCCGAAGGTGGGGCTGCTCGTTGATAAGGGTAACCCAAAGGCTGAACGACTCTACAGGGAGGTGGGATTCGAATATGTCAATGACGCGGAGTGGGGCGGACACCCCATGCGCCACCTACAATACGACCTCACCCATTCCATTTGACCAATACATTCTATCGAATTCATGGTTTCAAACGAAAGTTTAGCAACAAAAAACAGATAAAATGGACTGGAAGTGTTATATTATAATTTTTTAAGCCTTTTTTGCTGAAAATATTTTCAGAATTCAAATTATTCTTGCTATATTTGCAATCGAAAAAAATAGGGACGTTTCAAAAAGCAAGATGAGCAAAAAGAAACAACAAATCCCCTAAAAGGTACATTTTCTTCGAAATGTATTTTTGAGAAGTGAATATATAGTTTGTAATAGTGGTAATAGTAACAGTAGTGAGGGTATCTCGTCGTGAGGACGGGATACCTTTTTGGTTTTGGAAAGATGTGCTCGATGATTCTCTATAGGATGATCCCACTCATCGGAAGGCAGAAAATCGAATACAAAAAACAGCCATCATTTTCCTAATATTGGAGACGATGGCTGTTGACCGTGAACCCCGTGGGATTCAAACCCACGACCTTCAGAACCGGAATCTGACGCTCTATTCAGCTAAGCTAGGGGTCCGTTGATTGGTGTTGCAGATGCAAAAGTAATAAAAAAAAGGGAGTATGCAAAATTTTCCGTCATTCTTTTATTCTTCAGTGCTGATTTTCGCTCACCATCGCATCACTTGTTGAGCTGCCGCGGCTTCATGGACCTTGGACAAATTAGGACAATTGAGCCCTTTGTCCTCTCACCATCAAGCGTGGGCTGTAGCTTTTCTTTTTTGTGGCTACTCATGCTGGGCGGCATATGTGATCCGGCGGGGGGGCATATGGGTGCCAGCTGGGCGGCATATGGGTGCCAGCGGGATTCTTTTTGGCGACCGCCATCAACTGGCAGTAATTGAGGGGTAAGAAAGTTATATGGAATCATAATGAAAAAGAAAAGCCAAAGCAAGTGCACATACATCTCCTTGCTCTGACTTTCCCTTATGATGTCCAGTGTGAATACTTGTGACAGTAACTACGGCTTACTGACGATATGGTCAGCGCAGTTTCCAAATCTTGCTCTTTCCACCCTTCACCGTGAGACGGTCGTAGGGCTTGGTGGGGAAGACGAGATTGGTGAGGGCAAACTTGCCGTCGCCGTCGAAGACTTCTACGCTGCTCTTGTCGATGAAGATCAGCACACGGCTGACTTTTCCGTGGGTGGGGGCTGTCGTGACGGAAGCAAAGACATCGCTGAAGTCGGTCTGTCCACTCTTCATGCGGTCTACAGAGAAACTGTTCTCAGCGGCATCATAGCGCATGACCACGCGTTCGCCCTTGCCGTTGGAGAGTTCGATAGTGGCGTTGCGGCGCAGTCCGCTCACCTCTACCATGCAGGCATCTCCCAGACTTTGAGCTTTCTTGCTGAAGGCTTTCATGATTTCCGGTGATGGCTTCACGCTGAGATAATCCTCATTGCCGTCGGTGAAGATGCCGAGATCACGGGGAATGCCGTTGCCCGAACGGTATTGCTTGGTGGGGACGACGGCAGCATACTGCCAGTTGCTCATCCAGGGCAGGGCCACATGACGGCCGTCGGGAGCATTGCTGAAGGTCACTGTGGCGTAATGATCCTTTCCATAGTCCATCCATTTGGTCACCTCGGGCTTGCTCTCACAGGTAAACTGATGGCCGTCCCACTGGCCTACGAAATACTGCGTGGCCGATCCACCGAAGGGTCCGCCGGGGTTGATATTGCAGAAGAGCACCCATTTGCCGTTGGCCATTTGTATCAGGTCGGGACATTCCCATACGCCCTTGTGACATCCATAGCCCTCGCCGAAGCTGCTCTCGTATTTCCAGTTCTTCAGATCCTTAGAGGAGTAGAAGTTCATCTTCTGTCCTGTGGCCATCACAAGGTTCCATTCGTTTGTAGCTTCATTCCAAATCATCTTTGGGTCGCGGAAGTCCGGCTCTTTAGCCGTGAGGGTAGGATTGTCGCTGTATTTCGTGAAGGTCTTGCCGCCGTCGGTGCTGTAGGCGAGGCTTTGTGTCTGATTCTCGGCTGCCGATGTGTACATGGCTACAATGGCATTCTTGCCGAATCCTGCCGTGTTGGCACTGTCAACCACTGCCGAGCCGCTGAAGATAGTTCCCAAGGCATCGGGCTCAATGGGTGTACCCTCGTATTGCCAATGAACTAAGTCGCGGCTGGTGGCGTGGCCCCAGGTCATATTCTCCCACGTAGACCCATAGGGATTGTACTGAAAGTAGAGATTCCATACGCCATCCTTATAAAATAAGCCGTTGGGATCGTTCATCCATCCCCACATGGGTGTGTGATGATAGACGGGGCGGTAAGCCTCGCGGTTGGTGGTGTCGAAGGTGTCGCTTTCCTTCATCAGTTGCCAACAACTGTAGTCCTCAATGTTGCCGACCGTACGGTAGTTGCCTTGAAAGCTAAAGTCGAAGAGTACCTTTCCGTCTTTGCCGAACTTACTGATGTCAAGAGGCACGAAATAGTCGGGCTTGCCTGTTGCGAGGCGCACCTTAATGGATTGCATGGAGTGACCGTCCTTGATGACTTTAATGGTGGTCTCGTTTTCCTTCTCCTCTATAGGCAACAGAATGTAGCGCTTCTGAGTATTCACACTCATCATGGCGTGCTTGTCGGAGAGGATATGGCGTTTGAACCACTGCTGGTTTTGGGCCAGGAGGCTGCCCATGCTCATGAGCAGGGCAGCCAAGAGGATTGATAATCTTCTCATGTTATAAATAGAAGTGTGCGGATGGCTTACTTGTCATATCCTTTATTCTGCTGATACAGACCGGGGATGTAGTAGAGCTGGTTGTAGGGAATGGGCCAGAACTCGTTCTTGCCAGGCGTGAAGTGGGCATCCTTGTAATATTCGGCGTAGGGCTGGCCGTCGTAGACATCCTTGGCCTCTGCCTTGAAATAGTCGTTGAGCGTCTTCGAAGCGATGCCCCAGCGGCGCAGGTCGAAAAAGCGGCTGCCTTCCATGCCCATCTCCAGTCGGCGTTCCCAGCGCAGACACTTGCGGGCTGTCTCTTTATCTTGGAAGTAGGACTCGGGATAGAGTGCTATCTCGCATTGGTCTGCAGCGTATTCGATATGCTTCTTGATGGAGTTCTTGGCACGCTGGCGGATATCGTTGATGATGGTGCGGGCCTCTGGCAGGCGGTCGAGCTCGATGAGGGCCTCGGCGCGCATGAGCATCACGTCGGTGTAGCGGAACACATAGTCGTTCATCTCAAAGGCCTGCCATGGACGGTTGTAGGTCTCTCCCTTGGAACGCTGCGGAACTTCCTTCAACGAAGTGTAGTAGCCATAGGTGTTGGGTGTCCGCGAATTGGCTTTGGTGAGCGTGTATTCCGATTCATACTTGTAGGGGAAAGTGGGCATGCCTACCGTGTGGAAGAGCCGCGGGTCCCACTTCTGAGTCCCAGGCTTGCCGTTGATGGGATAATCGTTTGTTTTGTCGTAGTCGTCAAACTCAGGCAGGCCGTTGCGGGTCTTGAAGGCATTGACGAGATTTTGCGATGGCTTGTGGAAGTCCCATCCGCACGACCAGATGCCCCAACAGCCGTTGAGCGTGTTTGACCAGTTGGCGCGTCCGAATTTCGTATGGTCCTCAGAGTAGTCGCTGGTTTGGACGGCGAAGATGCTCTCCTTGCTGTTTTTGTAGTCGGGCAGGAAGATGTCGCCGTAGTCTTCCAGGTAGCCGTAGCTCGACGCCTTGACCACATTGGTGTAGTCCACCACTTTCTGCATGTATTCTTTGTTGATGTGGTTCACGCCATCGGTGGCCTCATAACCGTCGCCCCAAGCAAGTGTGAGATAGCATTTTGCAAGATAGGCGGCAGCGGCGATCTTGTTGGCGCGTCCGCCCTCGTTCTGCTTCTCTGGCAGATGGTCGAAGGCAAACTTAAAGTCGTCGATGACTTTTCCAAAGAGCTGCTCGTATGTGTATTGCGTGTTAGGGGTCTTCTCCGTGGCCTTGTCCTTATAGACCTGCTCATCAATCCATGGCACCTGGCGGAACACGGAGATGAGCTTGAAATAGAAGTGGGCACGCAGGAAGCGGACTTCTGCTTCCCGCTCTGTGGTGGTCTGGTCGCCGAGCACATTGCTGCCGTTCTCTTCGAGTGAGACCAGGGCGCGATTGCAGCGTGACACGGCACAGTTCAGACGGTACCACAGTTCGTCGAGCTCACCGCGAGTGGAGGTCAGCGATGACCACACCTCTATGTCGTGATAACCCGTGTCACCCGTTCCAGAGCCGCCTTTGAGGCAGTCGTCGGACGCAAGGTCACCGTAGGGCCAGAGGTTGAAGGGGTAGGAGTACCAGCAGTCGCCAAGCATGGCGTAAGCACTGTTGACCATCTTCTCCGGATCGGAGAAAGCCTTATCCTCATCCACCACAGCGGTAGGCGTGTAGTCGAGGAAATCGTCGCAGCCAGTCAGGCTCATGGTCAATGCGGCTGCCAAAGCAAATATATATATCTTTTTCATGACTCGATTCTTTGTAATATGTTATATGTACATGATGATTTAAAATCCCACTTGCAGGCCGAAGGAGATGGAAGACGAGAGAGGATAGTCCCAGTTGGGGTTCTCAGGGTCGGAGCAAGTGAGCGAGCTGCTCTTGATGGTCAGCAGGTTTTGTCCGGAGACGTAGACGCGGGCGCTGGTCATGTGGAGCTTGCTGAGCAAGGATGCCGGCAGGCGATAGCCCATCTGCAGGGTGCGCAGCTTGAGATAGGAGCCGTTCTCAACGTAGTAGGAAGAAGCGCGGCCCTCATCGGCGCGGTTCATTGTGCTCAGGCGTGGAATGGAAGAGCCCGTGTTGTTGGTGTTCCATGCACCGAGCAGGCGTGTTCCCTTGTTGGATCCTGGGTCGGTGATGGCCCAGAAGTCGGTCTGGAATTTCTGGTTGTTGTATACATCCTGATTGGCCACTCCCTGCCAGAACATGGTCAAGTCGAAGTCTTTGTACGTCAGTCCGATATTGAGACCGTAGGAGAAGGCAGGCACGGGATTGTAGATCCAGGTCTGGTCGTCGCTGGTAATCTTGCCGTCATTGGTCAGATCCTTATATCTCAGGCCACCGAGGCGGGCGTTGGGCTGGCCCGATTTGTCCACCTCTTCCTGGGTTTGGAACAATCCGTCAACAACATATCCTACGATCGACCCGTAGGGCTTGCGGCTCTGTACCAAGTCTTCCGTCGAAGTGTGGGCGTATGCTCCTGTAGTGGTGGTGGGCAGGTAGGTGACGCGATTGCGGAAGAAGCTCAGGTTGCCATTGATATCGAGTCCAAGCCCGCAAGCCAGTTGCTTTCTGTAGCCCAAGGCAAACTCCATACCCCAGTTGCGCAGCGAGGGGCCGTTCTGCCATTGGTTACCGCCCTCGCCGGTTGCGCCGAGATAAGCGGGATTGATGAGCATGTCATCCACATTCTTGATATAGGCGTCGATAGAGCCGTAGAGCGAGTTGTTGAGCAGGGTGAAGTCAAGGCCGATGTTGTACTGCGTTGCAGACTCCCACTTGAGGTTGGGGTTGGCCAGCTGGGTGGCACGGTAGCCGGAGGGGAAGGTGCCGGATCCTTGCAGAGCGAGGTCGTAAGCGGTGGAGGTGACACGATCCAGTCCATAGTCCACGACATAGAGTCCGAACTGTGCGTTGTTGTCGATGGCCTGGTTGCCCGTCTGGCCCCAAGAAAGGCGCAGCTTGGCATCGTTAAGCCAGTTGTAGTGGAGCAACTGAGAGAAGCGGAAACCGAGAGAGGCGGCGGGGAAGGTACCCCAGCGGCTGTTCTTTCCGAAACGTGAGGAGCCGTCCTCGCGGATGGTGAACGAAGCCAACAGCATGTCCTGCCAGTTGTAGTCGATCTTTCCGAAGAAAGAGGCAAGGCGATAGCCAAACTTGGCGCCGCTATTGCTCATGGTGCCAGTGGCTGCGTTGGGCCACATATAGTCTACGTCTTCCAAGGCATATCCCTCGGAGTAGGCAGAGAAGTCGATGATGCTCTGTTTGGAAAGCTCGCTACCCACGAGGACGTTGAAGTGGTGGTCTGCGCCCAGGTTGAAGAGGTAGTTGGCCGTGTTGGACCATACCCAGTTGGTTTCGTTGTTGTTCGAGAGCGTGGTCTTGGCGATATCGTTTCTCACCACGTCCGACAGATAAGTATGGGTCATGGCATTGATGAACGACGTCTTGTAGTCGATACCGAAGTTGGACTTCAGCGTGAGGCCCTTGACGGGTTTGATTTCTACGTAACCGTTGCCGAAGATGCGCCAGTAGTCGAGATGGTTTTTGCGGTTGTCATACTGCTCACGTGCGGGGTTCTCACGGTCGGACATGGAGCCAACGGGGCCTGCGAAGGTCTTTCCGTCGATTTCATACACAGGCACCACAGGTGGCATCTTGAGGGCGTTCTCCATGGGGGCGCAGTCTACCTGTGAAGAGTAGGTGACTGTGAGGTTCTCACCCACAGTGATGATCTTGTTGAGATTCCACGAGGTGTTGAGTCGTGCGGAGATGTTCTTGAAGTTGGTGTATTTCAGAATGCCGTCCACATCCTTGTAGCCCAAGGAGAACATGGCGCTGTGCTTGTCGTTGGCGTGCGATACGGAGAGGTCGTAGTTCTGGGAGAATCCCGTGTGGGAGATGGCGTCCACCCAGTCCGTGTTCGAGAATGGCATCGTCTGTCGCTGGTTGATGAATCCATTATAGCGCCCTCCAGCCGTGAAGCTGAGTGTCTGACCTGTAGCGGGATCGTAGGCGGTGATGGGAATGCCGTTGGCAGCCTTGAGGTCAATGCCGTAGTTGCTGGCGTAGGCCACAGGATCGATTCCATCGTTGAGGGCAGCCTGTGCCATGGCGGTAATATAGCCGTTGGTGTCCAGCAGCTTCATCTTCGACTGGTTGGTATAGAACTGGGCGGTGAGGTTGGTGGAGAAGTCCACGGCCACCTTGTCGCCCTTCTTGCCTTTCTTCGTCGTGATGATGATCACACCGTTTGATGCGCGCGAACCATAGATGCTGGCCGAGGATGCGTCCTTGAGCACCTGCATGCTCTCAATGTCGTTCATGTTGAGTGAGTTGAGCGCCATGTTGGTGGGTACTCCGTCGACGATGAAAAGCGGGTCCTGTGAGGAGTTGAACGAGCCGATACCGCGAATGCGCACCGTTCCAGTGCCGATGGGCGAGCCATTTGAGGTGATGGTCATGCCGGGCACCTTGCCTTGAAGGGCGCGCATGGGGTCGGGATCGGGTGAGGTCTTGAGGTCCTTGGTGCTCACTACGGCCACCGAACCTGTCAGGTCGGCCTTGCGCTGGGTGGTGTAGCCCGTGACGACGACCTCGTTGAGCTCCTTGGAGTTTTCCTTCAGTTCTATCACCATATCACTTCCTGCCTTTGCCTCCTGTGTGTCATAACCTATATAGGAGATTACAAGTGGAGTGCCTTGTGGCGCTTTGAATGAGAAGTGACCGTCGAAATCGGTGACTGTACCGTTGGAAGTGCCTTTCTGTACCACCGACGCACCGATGATGGGCTCGCCTGTGGCGTCCTTGACTGTGCCGCTGACAATGACATCCTGCGCCAAAGCCGAGAGGCTGGCTGTAGACAATGCCATTACGAGCAATGCTTTTTTAAAATGTTCCATACTGATGAATTTAATTGGTTATTCTGTTTTCAAGATTCCAAGTGCAAAATTAAGTGAAATTGATATAAGTCAATTCTACTAATAGTTCATAAAATATAAGATTTGATTCATGTAACAATCCTCAACTCATTAGTCATAAATAGAGATTACCACTTTTTCCCTGCCGCTTTCACCTAACAAAGATGTGTGCTCAACGAAAAGGTTTTTGAGGATAATTTTTCGGCGGGATTCCTGCTATGGTATGTTGCGCAGTGATGAGGGCTGCTTTTAAAGTTATCATGGAATCATCGTTGTGCGCCAACAGGCAAACGAGGGTAGGGGAGGCACTGGTTTGCATCGGGAAGATCCGGCGTACACGTGACACAAGAACAAGAATGAGATAAGCGGCCATAAGGCCGAGCCTTCTTCACAATGAAGAACAGCCCACACCCAAGGGTGCTGCCTACGGCTTGACCGCCCGTGCAGAGCTGTTGGTTATCCTTTATTTATAAGAAAGAAAAAGCCCCAAAGCTCAAGAGAGAGAGCTTTGAGGCATGATCATTGTCCCTCACGGGAGTTGATCCATATTAAGTCAGACAAAAAGTTTTGTAGATATTATCTTATTCTGTTTATTCTGTTGAGCAGATGCTCTGGTATTTTGGGCATGGCTCCGGGTTGGGTGCAGACGTAGGCACTGACCTCAACGGCAAGTTTGTGGGCTTCCTGCAGGGGCATTCCAGAGAGGATTGCCGCGGCGAAAGATCCTGTGAAGCTGTCGCCTGCCCCCACTGTATCGGCCACTTCTACCTTTGGAGTCGGTTGGAAACTCTTCAATCCCGGCGCGAAAACGTAGCTGCCATTGGTGCCACAAGTAAGCACGAGCATCTTCAGGTTGTATTTGCCCAGAATAAGATAGCACTTGTTTTCGATGTCGAGTCCCGGATAGCCGAAGAGACGGCCGATGGTGACAAGTTCCTCATCGTTGATCTTGAGGATGTCGCAGGCACTCAGCGACTCCTGGATAATCTCCTTGGTGTAGAAATTCTGCCGCAGATTGATGTCGAAAATCTTCAGGCAGTCCATTGGCGTGGAGGCCAAGAAGTGGTGGATGGTATTGTGTGAGACGGTGTTGCGCTGGGCCAGTGAGCCAAAGCAAACGCATCCGCAGTGTTTGGCTATGTCCTCAATCTCTGCCGTGAGGGGGATGTTGTCCCAGGCTACGTCGCGCTTGATGTCGTAGGTGGGCACACCTTCCTCATCGAGTTGCACCTGTACCGTGCCCGTTGGGAAGTCGATGCGGGGCATGATATATTTCAACTGCTTGTTCTCCAGTTCCTTCACGGTCTGGTCGCCCAGTTCGTCGTTGCCTATGGCACTGATGGCATAGGCAGGAAAGCCAAACTGACTGGCATGATAGGCGAAATTTGCGGGTGCTCCACCCAACTTTCTGCCTTCTGGAAGGCAGTCCCATAAGACCTCTCCGAGGCCGGCAATTACTTTATTCATGATGATATTTAGTTTTTTTGGTTATGTCTATAAATGATTATTTCACGTTTCTGATGTAAGAGAAGAGATAGGCCACACCCACGGCCATCACCAATACGGCGCCTGCCTGGCCCATGGCATCACTGGCGAAGCCCATAAAGAGTGGGAAAACCGTTCCGCCGAAGAGTCCCATGATCATAAGACCGCTTACCTCGTTTTGCTTTTCGGGTACACTCTGCAAAGCTTGAGCGAAAATGAGCGAGAAGACATTGCTGTTGCCGTAACCCACGAGAGCGATGGCGGTGTAGAGCACCAACTTGGAGGTTCCGACAAAAAGACCGAGCATAGACAGTGCCATCATTGTGATGGAGATGATGAAAAACAGGCGGTTGTTGACGACACGCAGGAAGAAAGAGCCTGTGAAACAGCCAATGGTACGGAAGATGAAATACAGGGATGTGGCAAAGGCTGCGTCATCGAGTGTCATGCCTAAGCGTTCCATGAGAATCTTCGGTGCCGTAGTATTGGTGCCTACGTCGATGCCCACATGGCACATGATGCCAATAAAGCTCAGCAGAACAATGGGCTTGCCTAACAGTTGGAAGCTGGCAGCGAACTGATGGGCTACTGTGGGTGACTTTTCCGAATCGGAGGTGTGATTTTCTTCTTCCTGGATGGGAGTGGAGAGCAACATGAGTGAGGCAGCCATGCCGATAAAGAGGTAGATGGGGAAGAGCACGCGCCAGCCCAGTCCGAAATTGGGAATGGCCTGTGTGGCGCCCCAAGCTGCTATATAGGGAGCCATGAAGGAGGCGATGGCCTTAACAAACTGTCCGAAAGTGAGCGTGGAAGCCAGATGCCCACCGCGCACCACGGTGGCCACAAGAGGATTGAGAGAGGTCTGCATGAGCGCGTTGCCGATGCCCAAGAGTGAGAAGCTGACCAGCATCAAGCCGAAGCTTTCGCCGAATGCAGGGAGCAACAACGACACCACTGTAACGGCGAGCGAGAGCAATACCGTCTTTTTGCGTCCAATCTTATTCATCAACACCCCAGTGGGGACAGAGAAAATAAGAAACCAGAAGAAGACCAGCGAGGGGAAAATGTTTGCGGTAGCATCATTCAGCCCAAGGTCTTTTTTCACATAGTTAGATGCAATTCCCACCAAGTCTACAAAGCCCATGGCGAAGAAGCAGAGCATAACACTGACAAGTGCTAATTTGTCGATTTTTTTATCCATATTATTAGGTCCTTTGTTGTTTATATGTCACATTCAGGATATCCGGTCCGCAGGCTTTCGGGGATGAAAACGGGTTTGTTTTCCGATGTGCCGTTGGGACCTTCGTTTGCTGGATGCAAAAGTAGATAAAAGAACAAAGCCGGCTAATAATACATCTTTCAAAAACTATCACATTTATTACATGTATCAATTTTTGCATAGAAAGACAAAATAGTCGACTAAAAAAGGCTGTTGTTGGCCTCATTTCGTGTCTTCCCTCATTTCCGTGGGGTATTTGCCATACTGCTTTTTGAAGCAGGAGGAAAAATAACCGGGAGTGCCAAAGCCCACTTCATAGGCCACCTCGGCCACCGTCTTGTCGGTGCTCTTCAATAGTTTGTTGGCTCTTTGAAGACGTATCTCCCTGAGTAGCTCCACCGGTGACTTGCCTGTCATGACTTTCACCTTGCGATAGAGTTGCACACGGCTGATTCCCATGTCGGCCCCCAAGTCGTCCATCTTCAGTTTGGGATTACTCATATTCTTGTAGATGGCATCACGGAGTGCGTCCATGAAGCGCTTGTCGGGAGTGCTGATCTTTTCCTCTACTTTGCTTTCGGTGTGGGCTGGCGATTCGTTGGCTGCAAAGATCTCGCGTAGTTTCTGCCGGTTGGACAGCAGACTGGCGATATGTGCCAATAGCACCTCGGCACTGAACGGCTTGGTGAGATAGGCATCGGCTCCCAGGCTTAATCCCTCGGCCTGCTGCTCATCAGAGCTGCGGGCTGTGAGCAATATCACGGGGATATGGCTCGTCAGCGGGGCGGACTTGAGTTTGCTACAGAAGGTGAGGCCGTCCATCACAGGCATCATCACATCGCTCACAACAAGATCGGGTATGCTTTCACGGGCGAGCCTCAATCCGCTTTGCCCGTCGCTGGCCTCCAATACATAGTAGCGGCCGACAAGCAGAGTGCGCAGGTATTGACGCATGTCTGCATTGTCGTCAACAATGAGCACGGTGGACAGTTCGTCGCCCTGGTCGCGCAAGACCATATCGTGCTGTCCATCCTGAACCGACCGTCGGCTAATCTCGTCGGCCTCACAGGTTTGAGCCTCATGGAAAAGGCGCTGATTTTCCTTTTGGAATTGCAGCACGTCTGTCACGAGGCGGAGCAGTTGGGCGGCGTTTCGCCTCACGATGTTGAGAAGGTCTCGGTCGGTAGTGGTCAAGGCTTTACTCTCAGCCAATTGGGCCAGCGGACCCGTTATCAGCGTCAGGGGCGTGCGCAGCTGGTGGCTGGCATTGGTATAGAAGAGGGTTTGCTCCTTGCCTAATTCCTTTATCCGCCGGTTGGCCCTTCTTGTGACCACAAAGGATCGCCAGGCCAGCACCACAGCAAACAAGAGAAGTAAAGCTAAGGCAAAGGAGGCGATGAGCAACGTGCGCTGGGCATGGTACAGTCCGAGGTATTTTTCCAACTTGTTTTGGATGGTGATCAAGTAGTCGTTCTGTCGCATAATGGCATAGGCATTGATGGCAATATCTTCCACGTTCTCTGGAGTGACGACGATACTCTCAATGATATTCGTGCGCTTGTAGGGCTTGTGCTCGAGAATATTCAGTGCCAGGGCAATAATCTCTTCGCCATGGGTGGGATAGATGTAGCTGGCAGCAAGTTTGCCTTGCTTAATGGCCTCGAGGCCCTCGCCCGGCAGCGCGTCTACGCCGAGGAAATAGATATTCTTCTCCTTACCAAGTTCTTTGGCGGCCTTGTAGGCTCCAAAGGAAGCCAAATCGCTCTGGCAGAAGACGACGTCAAGAGGTTTCCCCTCCAGTAGCCATTTCTTCGTGGCGGCATAAGATTCCTCAAACGACCAGTTGGTCTCTATATGCTGATAGTCCAACTCCGGATGCTCCTTCATCACACTGCTGAAGCCCTCGTAGCGTTCTCTGTCGGGCGACATCACGAGACGCCCTGTGATTTCCAGCACAACCGGGCGGCGCTCCACACGGATGCTGTCGTGGCACAAACCGGCGGCATAACGGCCCATGGCGCGCCCTGCCTCCACGTTGTCGCCACCGATATAGGCGGTGTAGTTGTCGGTCGAGGTCTTGCGCTCGAAGAGTATTACGGGGATGCCTTTCTTCTTGGCTTCATCCACACAGGGCGAAAGTGGTTTGTACTCATTGGGCGAAATGACTAACAGGTCCACACCGGCTTTTATCAAGCTGTCGATCTGCTGACGTTGACGGTCTGTGTTGTTGTCGGCATTGGCGATGCATACCTTAACGTCGGTGTCGTAGAGATGCTGAGCGGAGAGCATCTCGTTGTTCACCTTGTCGCGCCAACGTCCGCCAACGCATTGCGACACACCAATCTTATATTTGTAGGAGGTGCGAAAGGTGCAGCTTGTCAGCCATCCTGACATCAACAGTAGCAGCACAAGAAGCAGAGGATTTGTTGGGAGCGTTTTCGGCCTCGTATTTAGGAATTTCATATTGATAGGACTCTGGGCCGAGGCATATCCTTTGGGATACGTGGTTTCACTTTCTGCTGTTTTAAGGTCGGCCATAAATCATTCAAAGTTTGGTGATACTGCAAAATTAAAAAAAAAAATGTAAAAAGAGACATTGAGATAACAAAATCTTAGCAAAGCGTCGTGCACAATGGGGAAGCGCGGAGGGCCAGTGAGATCTTCTTGCCCGTTACTGGATACCAGTGCTGCCGTCTTTTTTTGGGGAGGGCTCTGTCTTTTCTTCTTTATTTAGACGGCCGAAGATTGCATTGGACTGTAGGGCACGATATAGGCATCTGATGAGATACAGCTATTCGCAACATAAAAAGTGGCTGCCGATGCCGGGCGGCAAGTGTCTCCCCGCGGGCTTTCATATGCCTCCCCGCAGGCTTGCATATGCCGCCCCGCCGGCTCCCAGATGCCTGCCGGCATGAACACACACAAAAAAAGTGCAATTTTCTGCTTGTGGCGTTAACCAAAAACGGAAAATTGCACTTAGGCAATCAATTGATGTGAGTCTCAATACCATTGCACGGCATTGCTATAGCCGCTGCGCTTGTCGTATTTCAAGGCATCCATTAGGGTGGAGGCATTGGCACGGAAAGAGAAGTTGTAGCTGGTATAGGGTTTCAGCACCACCGAACAGCTCATGTTGAAACAGTGGAGGTCGCGCTGCAGCGAGGCCGTTGTCATGGAGAGCGCGTGGTTGTCGAAGTCGTAACCTGAGGAGAAGGAGATGTTCCAACCGTCAGAGATGCGCAGGTTGCCGCTCACGTTGAGGGTTTGGGTGAATTTGTAGGGGTAGCGCATGCTCTTGGTGTTGAATTTCCCGCTTGTGTTCTCGCGCATGGTGACACCGTAGCCGAAAGTAAGCGACCAGGGCATGGAGAAGCGCATGTAGCCGTCGTCATCGGTTTCGGCCTTGCTGCCTCCCGACTTTTTCTTTGCTCCATGCTGTCCCTTGACCAGGTTGTCGTCAACGTTGCTCTCGATGTCGGTGTCGACTCCTTCGTCGTCATCGTCATTATCGTTTTTCTTGTTGTCGTTGTCGTCTACGCTACCTCCGAAGAGCTTTTTGAGCTTGTCGGGAGTCAGCGTGAACGAGATGTTTTGGCTCATCCCCAGGAAACGTCCGAAGCGGCCTTTGCTGTATTCGGTGTGGTTGCCCACGTAGGGGTGCCCGTTCTTGTCCAGCTCGTAGGCGTAGGTGGCAAACACGGCATTGAGATTGAAGGTGTAGTTTTTCCACCATTTCAGTCTCAAGTTGGTCGACAGGTCACTCCATCTGTGATAGCTTGCGGCAAAGTTGTAGCTCATTTGAGCGCCAAGTTCGTCGATGATGCTGATCTTCTTGATGCCGGTCGAATCCTTGTCGCTCCTGATTTTCATCTCTATATTGTTGCTCACCTGCATGGTGATGCTTCCCGTTTTGCCTTTACCCGGCACGCTGTAGAGTCCGCTGCGATAGGGGCTGTATTCCACCAGTTCCACGCTGCCGTCGCTGTTGGTGCGCTGATAGGTCTCATAGTACTTGTTGCCGAAATCAGGAGCATAGGAGAAGCTCACCGTGGGGGTGAAGACGTGACGAATGGCCTGAATCTTATCACCGAAGATCTTGCGGTTGGGGATAAACATCCCATAGAACTTCGTGCTGGCTCCGATGCTGGCATTCCAGTTGTAGACGTTGTAGAAGCCATAAGTAGTATCGATGGCCACAGCTTGGGCTGCCTGATCCCACTGCATGTTCTCCTTTTTGAAGTACATGCGGTCGGTGAAATTGAATCCCAAAGTAATGTTGATGTATTTGGCCAGCGTGAAGTTGCCGTTGACGGGAATATTGTGCTGGATACCGTTGCTCCATTCTTTTGCCAGGTCGCTGTGGAGCAGGTGGTCCTCGTTGGTCGTGATGGAGTTGGAGAGCTGTCCGGTGTAGCTCATGGATATTTTCTCATACCAGCGCTCCTTTCCAACCATTTGCTTGCGCCGGAAAGGATAGAAACGCGACACGTTGACGTTGAGGTCGGGCAACGTCATGCTCAGTTCGTTGGTGCGCATGTTTTGCGACAGGTTGGCCGAAGAGCTCAGCGTCATGCCCAAGCTTGAGAATCCCGTACTCCAACTCACCGACGAAGTACGCGTGCTCTGGGTCATGGTCTGCGGGTTGTACATGCTGTTGAGGTTGTTGCGCTCATAGCTCGACGTGGCGAAGTTGACACTCGCCGCCAGAGTGGAGAAAGGATTGGCCTTGGCATCCTGGCGGTGGCTCCACTGTATTTTGAAACTCTCTTGTTTGGTATAGTCGGGCATGCCCTTGTCGCCGGTCTTTGTGTTCTGATAGCTGAAATAGACCGATCCGCTATACTTATACCTCTTATTATAGTTGGAGGCGGCCGAGATACCCCATGAGCCTTTGGTATAGATTTCGCCTAACAGTTTCAGATCCCATTTGTCGCTCATGGCGAAATAATATCCACCGTCGCGCAGGTAGAAACCTCGGTCGTTCTCATCGCCATAGGTTGGCATGATGAAACCGGAAGAATAGTGCTTGGTGAAGGGAAAGAAGCCGTAAGGGATAGCGAGAGGCAAAGGGACATCTGCCACAACAAGATAGGCAGGACCGAACACAACGTCCTTGTTGGGGCGCACCTTGGCGCGACTGAGTGCTATATAAAAATCGGGATGTTCCTTGTCGCAGGTCGTGTATCGGCCGTGCTGCAAATAAATGTCGCCGTTGTCCATGCGTTTCGACAGTTGGCTGGTGATATAGCCTTCCTGCTGCTCGGTCTTGACGTTGTTGATGAGTCCTTTCTTGCTCTTGAAATTGAAGGCTATCGTGTCGCTTTCATAAGAGTCGTTTCCCATTTTGAATACGGGGGTGCCCGAGAGTGCCTTTTTGGCCGTATCCTTGACACCGGTAGCATGGACAATGCTGCTGTCGAGACTGATGGCGATCTTCTCGCTCTCCAAGTCCATACCCTCATATTTCACGTTGGCCTTGCCAAAGAGGTGGACCTTTCTGCTTGTAGCGTCGTAGACCATAGAATCGTTGGCCGTATAGTCTACGGGCATTTCGATGCTGTTTTTCTTTTGTTTGTTGAGTGAGTCGAGATGTATGGAGTCGTCTACGGCTTTGTTGCGCAGCCACACCGCTTTCTCCAACGAGTCCATCTGTGTGGTGTCGTTGGGATTGGGGAGGGAATCTACGGTTACGGCTTTTCCCTTCGCGCGGCGTTTTTGTGGCGAAATCATGTTACCTGCCACGACAAAAACCGTGGCAGCTAAAAGAAACATTATGAAGGCGAGACGTCTCATTAGGATGCAAAATTACAAAAAAGTTGATAGTTATCCCTTTACTGTTGATGTTTTGTCGCCCTGTCATTCAATTTTTAACGTTTTCGGGCTCGAAGAGTGCCGTCCATTCTTTGAATCGTCGGGCCCCGTCATCGCCGAATTTGGCTACACTTTTGAGAGCGCGGTCGTAGCTTTTCTCCCGTTCGGGATGGGTCTTGCTGTAAAATTTGTCAGCATAGCAGATGAGTTTTTCTTCGAGTGTCTCGGGCAGGAAGTCTTGATGTGGCAGGGGTAGTTGCTGGCGAATGATCTCCTCTTTGGTGAGTCCGGCTCCCGTGTGGCGTTCGCAGACGCGGGCGTGGCGCTCAAGTCCTTCGGCGCGAAGCATAGTGGCACCAATACGGCCGTGACAGATATAGGGCTCTGTGCCGAAACATTCGATGCCGGGGGCATCGCAGCGGCAAATACCAATGTCGTGGAGCATGGCGGCTTCTTCTATAAATTGGCGGTCCATCCCCAATTCAGGATGGGCGTCGCATATCTTCAGCGCGCGCTGGCTGACCAGGCGGCTGTGGGTGATCAATATATATTTTAGCTTATTGTCTTCGGGATAATACCTGTCGATGATTTTCTGATAGTCCATTGCTCTGTAAACTTGCTGTGGTTGTATTTTCTTTGCAAAGGTACGACTATTATCAAAGAAGACAAAACAAAATGGTCGGAAATGACTAACGACCTAAGCCAGCTCGAGCTCCAGTCCCTTTCGCAGGGCTTCAACAGCGGGATTCTCTTTTCTCATCTGGTCGAATAGCTCGCGCTTGTTGAGTACTTTCTTTATCTCGTTGGCTTCGGCCAGTCTCAGCGAGAAGTGGATATTGGCATTGTGAAGTTCCTTGGCCAGTGTTGCCAGAATGCGGGCCTTGATGCCCTCCATCTGATGAAGAAGGATCTCGTTCTCCACCACCACTTCTACGTTGGGGAATTCCGTGATGTGGGGCGTCATGTTCTTCATGCGCTGTGCCATACCGACCATCTCCTTTGGCATACGGTTGCACATCGACAGCCATTGAAAGGCGAGCTGCTCCTCGTTGAAGTCGTCGCTTTCTCCTTTGTTGGTGACCTGTGGGGCGATGGCTTGCTTCTTTTCCTGGGCGTTGCGCCTCAGGTCGTTGAATGTCATGCCGATGTTGCCCAGTTTGAAAACAGGCTTTTTGCTCTCGTTTGCCACTGGTTGAGTGGCCATGTTCGCATTAACGACAGACTTTGGAGCGGGCTTTGTCGTTGTATCGATGGTGCTGCCCGGCTTATTCGCGCCAGCCACCTGTGGGACCGGCTTCACCTGGGAAGCGATTTTCTTGAACAGGTTTTTCAGACGCTTAGGGCTACGCCCCGCACCCGCAGCCGTGTCGTCGGGCTGCGTGATTTGTGCTATCTCGATGAGTGTGAGTTCTACGAGCAGCCGTTTGTTGGAGCTGTTGCGATAGTTGACGTCGCATCTGTTGGCTATCTCTAAAGCTTTGTACAGGAACGAGGTGGGGCAGCTCTGTGCCTGTTGCTGGAAGCGCTGGCGTTGCGAGTCGCTCGTTTCCAGCAGAGGCAATGTCTCAGGATTCTTTGCCATCAGTACATTACGCATGTGGGCGGCAAGTCCATTGATGATACGTCCGCCATCGAAACCCTTGTTGATGATATTGTTGAGCGTCACCATCAGTTCAGGAACGTTGTTTTTCAGTGCGAGCTCAACCATCTTGAAATAATTGTCCTCATCGAGTACGTTGAGATCTTCCAGCACTTTCTGATAAGTGATGTTACCCTGGCAGAAGCTGGCGGCCTGGTCGAAGATGGACAGAGCGTCGCGCATACCGCCGTCGGCTTTTTCTGCGATGAGCGTCAGTGCGGCTTCTTCATAGGCAATGCCTTCTTTTTCGGCCACGTGTTTCAGATGGTCTACTGTCCCTTGAACCGTCATGCGCTCGAAGTCATAGATCTGGCAACGGGAGAGAATCGTGGGAAGAATCTTCTGCTTCTCGGTTGTGGCAAGAATGAAGATGACATGTGCTGGCGGTTCCTCCAACGTTTTAAGAAATGCGTTGAAGGCAGCCTGTGAGAGCATGTGCACCTCATCGATAATGAATACCTTATAGCGTCCCGACTGAGGGGGAACGCGGGTCTGCAATATCAAGTCACGGATGTCCTGAACTGAGTTGTTAGAGGCTGCGTCGAGTTCGAAAATGTTCAGCGACCGTCCCTCGTTGAAAGCTTTGCAGCTCTCGCACTCGTTGCACGCCTCGCCGTCGGGGGTGAGGTTGGTGCAATTGATAGCCTTGGCGAAGATGCGCGCGCAAGTGGTCTTGCCCACTCCTCGCGGACCGCAGAAAAGGTAGGAATGAGCCAGTTTGCCGCTTTTGATGGTGTTTTTGAGCGTGGTAGTGAGGGCTTGTTGTCCTACAACGCTGTCGAAAGTCATCGGCCGGTATTTTCTGGCAGATACGATGTATTCTCCCATAGTTGATTGATTGCTTTTTGCAAAGGTAATAAAAAAATAGCAGAAATGCTTTGTAGTGGGAAATTTTCCTCAGTCTTTATGTGGCAGCAACAAGAGACTCCGACTGTTTTTCTATTTTGTCGATGGCATCCTGCTCACCCACAATCCACAGCATATCCCCATTTTCAAACCTATAGTTGGGGTCTATGGGCGACAAACTCTCCTTGCCTTCCTCCAAGCCGACGGCCATGCAGTCGTAAACATCGCGGAGCCCGCTCTCGCTCAGCGTCTTCCCGATGAACTGGCAGCCTTTCCGCAGGGTGATACGGCGGAGTTTCATCTCACGTTTTTCAATTTCCGGGTCATCGGAAAAGACTTCTGAACGCATGGCACGGTTGAGGTTGGAGAGTTGGGCGTCGCTTCCTATGGCTTGTATTTTGTCGCCGGGAAAGAGAAGGGCTGAGCCGTTGGGAATGTTGATTCTACGGTTTCCACGGAGAATGCTGCTCACTTGGACACCGAAACGTGTGCGCAGTTCCAGCTCCTTGAGCGATTTGCCTGCCCATTCAGAACCCTCGGGCACCAGGAAGTCGCTGATGTGGAGGTCGCGGTCAAGAAGATGCCCTTCGAAGAGTGGGCGTTTCCGCCCCAGCACCTCATCTTCGATGTCACGAGAACGCAAGTTCTGTACGAAGACTCTCTCCAATCGGATGCTGCGCTTCTTCAGCCGGCGCGACATGGCCATAAGGGCGATGCTGACGATGGCGAGCGTAATTACTATGGCATTGGCAAATCGGGCAAGATAATTGCAGATATAGAAAAGTATGGATGCTGCAATGACCAGACGAACGAGTACTGTGAATATAAGTGGCGGACGATTGAGATGGCTTTGTGTCCACAGGGTCTTGAACTCTTCACTGTGATTGTTTTTCATCACTATGCTTCTAAGGAAAGGCGCAATCATCATTACCGTGAGCAGTCCTGTGACGCCGTTGGCCCACCAGTGGGGCAGCAGCGTGCGTGAGAATGGCAGGAAGAAGGTCAGCATCATCGCTGTGACAGCAATTGCCAAAATGGTATAGATGAGTGTATTGACCAGCATCTTTCGGAGCAGAATCTTCCAAAGACTGTGTTCCTGTGCAGTTTGCTGATGAGCTGTGCCCAAGTGGTTGATGCGTCTCATCCAACGGCGTGGAAGATGCCGCTCCAGCAATCCATAGGTAGGCACGGCTGCCCGAATCATGTAGGGAGTGAAGAAGGTCGTGATAACGCTGACAGCCACCACTACGGGATAGAGAAAATTGCTGATTACTCCTAAACTCAGGCCCAACGAAGCAATAATGAACGCAAATTCACCAATCTGAGTCAGCGAAAAGCCACAACGCATGGAAGTCTTCAGCGTCTGGCCACTGAGCATGAAGCCTGCAGTGCCGAAGATACATTGGCCTACAATGATGGCCAACACGATGGCGAGAATGGGCCAGGCATAATTGACAATGATTTGTGGGTCGACAAGCATACCGACGGAAATAAAGAATATAGTGCCAAAAAGATTCTTCACCGGTTCTGTTATACGGATGATGCGCTCTGCCTCCACTGTTTCTGCAATTATACTGCCCATGACGAAAGCACCGAAAGCTGAGCTGAAGCCTACGGCTGTAGAAATTTCAGCCATCATGCAGCAGAGACCCAATGAAGCGATTAACAGCGTCTCGTCAGTCATGAGCTTGCGGGTAACACGGAAGAAAGAAGGGATGATAAACAGTCCGACGACAAACCAGAGCACAAGAAAGAACCCGATCTTCAGCAGTGAGCCTATCATCTCATCGCTTGCACTGCTGTTGCCGCTCGCCACGGCACTTAGCATGACCATCATTACTACGCCGAGAATGTCCTCAAGAATCAACGTCGACATGACAAGCCCCGCAAACCGTTGCTGACTCAACCCCATATCGTCAAATGCCTTATAGATAATAGTCGTGGAGCTCATGGCCAACATACCGCCGAGAAAGATGCAGTCCATACGTCCCCAGTGGAAGGCATGACCGACACCTATGCCGATAAAAACCATGCAGAACACAATGGTCAGCGTGGAAATCACGGGCGCCATACCCATTTTAAGGATTTTCTTGATCGAGAAGTCGAGTCCCAAAGAGAACATGAGGAACATCACTCCAATATCGGCCCAGGTCTTGATATCCGTCTTATCGATGACCGACATCAGATAGGGCATGTGGGGAGATACGAGAAATCCGGCTACGATATATCCTAAAACGAGGGGTTGCTTCAGTTTTTTGAAAAGCAGCGTGACGATGCCGGCCACAAAAAGAATGAGTGCAAGATCCTTAATGAGATTGGGAAGATTCTCCATATATTCTATTAATGTATCAGAAGTATCAAATATTCGGGTGCCGTTCTCAATTTAATGGGTATGATTTCAAGCAGTTCTATTTGAAAGGTATGTAATCCCCTGCTTTCCGCTTTTCAGACACGGAAAGCAGGGGGAGGAGTATCCATGAGATTTAATCATTGTATCCAGCCGTAATGGCGCAGATATTGACGATGACGTCAACAGCTTTGTTCATCACCTGGACGGATACAAACTCGTAGGGACCGTGGAAGTTGACCCCACCCGCGAAGATATTCGGACAGGGAAGTCCGCGGAAAGAAAGCTGCGCTCCGTCGGTGCCGCCACGAATAGGCTCCACCTTGGGCTTCACACCGCTCTTCTCCATCGCTTTCAGCACGATATCAATGACGTGCATATTAGGGTCGATCTTCTCCTTCATGTTGTAGTACTGGTCGCGCAGTTCAACAGAAACAGTCCCTTCGCCATATTTTTCGTTCATCTCCTTGGCAATGTTGGCGATGAAGTGTTTGCGGTTCTCGAACTTCTCGCGGTCGTGGTCGCGGATAATATAGTCGAGTTTGGCCTCCTCACAACGGCTTTCTATACCCAAGAGATGGTAGAATCCTTGGTAGCCTTCGGTAGTTTCGGGAATATCCGTTTCCGGAATATGATTGTTGAACTCACAAGCAAGTCGGCTGGCGTTCACCATCTTACCCTTGGCGTAGCCCGTATGCACGCTGACGCCCTTGATTCTGACGCGTGCAGCAGCTGCGTTGAAGTTTTCGTATTCGAGATCGCCGATATCGCCGCCGTCCATGGTGTAGGCCCAGTCACAGCCGAATTTCTCCACATTGAAGTGGTGGGCACCCATGCCGATTTCCTCATCGGGATTGAAGCCGACACGAATGTCGCCATGCTTGATCTCGTCATGGTCGCGCAAATAGCACATGGCCTGCACAATTTCCGCAATACCGGCTTTATCGTCAGCGCCAAGCAGGGTAGTGCCGTCGGTCACGATGAGATCTTCTCCCTTGTGGGCCAAGAGTTCCGGAAACTTCTTTGGCGAAGAAACGATGCCTGGCGACAGTTCTATGTCGGTACCGTCATAGTTTTTCACGATGCGTGCCTTGATGTCCTTACCACTGGCATCGAGGGCTGTGTCGTAATGAGAGATGAAGCCGATGGTCGGAGTCTTCTTCTTTGTGTTGGAAGGCAACGTTGCGTAGATATAGCCCATGTCGTCCATCTCAACGTCTTTCAGCCCTTCTTTTTCCAGTTCCTCCTTGAGATAGCGGGCAAAGATGAGCTGTTTGGGAGTACTGGGAACGGTTTGGGAGTCCTCAGCCGATTGGGTGTCGAACTTAGTGTAATTGATAAATCTTTCTGTTATATCCATTTATGGTAGTAAAATTTAGTGTTCAACCGCAAAGATAGTGTAAATAGCGTGAAAAACAAAATAAGCTGACTATTTTTTTGAATGTCTTCCACTTTGGAGAGCTCTGCCGGAGGCTTTTACCTCACCTTAACTTCCTCTATTCTGTATATGGCGGGCGCAACGGGATCATCGCATCCTTCCAAGGGTGGCATGGCTTTTTGGTTGGGAGTGTTGCGGTCGGGCTTGTCACGGTAGCGCCCCGTACGGATGCTGAGCCGTTCCACATCGTTCACAGCATGGAGCGCCTCATAGCTGTTTCCGCCAAGGCTCAGCATTCCCTCTTTGTATTCGAAATTGAGCAGGAAGGATTGCCCCAATGTATAGTTGCCAACAACATTTCCGTTGTAAGTGATGCTACCGTGAAGAAGCTGGAGGCACACGGCTCTTGTGCCATGCCGGTCGGTAAGGTCGATCTCCAGTGGTTCGTTGCTCTCTGTGTCCACAGTCATTCTGATGCTTACCGCCGCGTTTTTGGTGGTCTGAAACACCCTTATCGCCCGGGCATAGTCATATCTGTCGCTGTCGGCAAGACAGAGCTGATGTTCTTCGTTTACCCAAATGGGACACCACACCGACCTGTAGATGTTCCAATTGGGCACAGCCGCGTTGGGTGCCACGTCGCTGAAATCGTCGTTGACAGGACCGCTCCATGTCGTTCTCACGGGCAAGGGCACGCGGCTCACCCAGATGTCTTCTTTGTTGACGCTGTAGGTGAGCCACATGTTGGAGTCGTCCGGCAGGCTTTCTCCTTCGGTGATTCCCCTTACATAACAGGGGCCGAAATCTTTGTTCTCACCCATGAAACGGCGTGGTGGTACTTCACCGTGTACTACACACATCGAATCGAATCGGATGCCGTCGTCGCTTGTGATGGCAATCAGCGGATAGCGGTAGGGTTGGGTCTCGATAGGGTTGTAGCAGATGGCATACCGGCCGTCGCGTGTGCGCTGTCCCCATTCCTTTCCTCCGGCCATGATGAGCGAGGGGCATCTCACCGGCGTAGACCAAGATGCTCCCTCGTCGCCCGACAAAGCAGCGTACGACCATTTCCAAAGCGCCACAACCTTGCCGTCCTTACGGTGGAAATAGGATGTGGCCTGCACGGTGTTGATGGAATCCTTCAGTGTATAGAAACCGTCGAGTCCGCGGTCTTCATCTATCCATTGCAGGGTTTTCAGCCTGTCGTGGAGCAGGGCGTCACAAGCTGCCTTGAAAGCTTTGTCTTTAGAACGGGTATAAAACGGATATGAAGTGTTGCTTTCGTTCCAGGATGTGTGCGAAGAATAGCGGATGAAATAGATCTCGCCGAGTGTTCCGTCGTTTTTCACTTCTCTCACCACCCGGCCTATACCGCCTTCCTTGAATGGGTTGTAGCTATGTCCATAGAATCCTACGATGAGCAGTTTGCCATTGGGTGCAGTGTAGAATCCCATGCGCTGGTGCATGATATAGCCATAGTAGCCTTTAGGGAATCCAACTCCTTTGGGCGCTTTGTATTCGGGAAAGGCTACCTGCGGTTTTCCCCAGTGACGTCCGTCGGTCGAAGTCACGTACAGCGTGTGGCCTGGAGGCTGCTGTTCATCCTTGGGGTTGGAGAGGTATTCCAGATAGAAACGGCCGTGCCAGTAGGTGAGGTTGGGAGCATGGTTGTAGGTCCATCCGAAACCGTCCTGCCATTCGGGATGCGTCCGGTTGGCCCTCATCACCTGGATGTTTTCCGTTCCGATGGCATAGCGGAAACCGCCATCGTGCAGGCGGGGATTGCATATTTCTCCTCCGGTGTAGGCCACCGGTTCTGCAGCTGTGCCTGTTTGTGCCTTTCCGGCACTGGATCCTATCAGTAGAAGTGCGGCTATGGTGATCGTTGATTTGCTGAACATATATTTTGTTTTTTCTGTTTTGAGAAATGGAATTGTCGTTTCTGGGTCTGTCTGTCCTACAAATTTCAGCTATATTTGACTGCTCATGTTCAAAGGCTCCCTTGTGTTCCACATAACAACCTTTTTTAGGGGACTGTCAAGAGCTGCAGGGAATACACTATTAGAAATGGTAGGTGAGTCCCAACTTCACTTCAAAGGTTTTGGCTGTAACATCCGGATGATACGAGTAGCGAGTGTGGCGGAAGAAATAGGATGTCGCGGCAGAGGCACTGAGTGACCCTTTGAAGTCGAACTCCCACATCGTCGTCAACTCACTGAGCTCGGCATTGCCTTTGTCGCCCTGTGCGTTGAGATAAAGGGGGTTGACTGTGTCGAGATCCTTGTCCTCATAGCCTTTCCAGGTGAAGATGCGATAGTAGTTGCCTTTGACGATGAAGCGGCCGAAGTTGCGGAATTCCAAATGAGTCTTGGTCTTGACGCTGAATCCCGAGCCCATATTGTAATCACGGTCAATCACGTTGTAATAGTCACTTTTTGTGCCGCCGAGGAGAATGCCGCTCAAGAAGATGCGCTGTTCCAACTTATGCAGGGAACCCACTTGCGGAAAGCGCAGGATGATGCCTGGGCCGAAGGATGCCGCCTCAGAGATGCGATAAGGGGTGAGCGACGTGCCGTTTTTCACCGGTTTCGAATCATAATAGTTGAAATGCTGGAAGATACCTGCCTCTACTTCCAACTTGTTTCGAGTCTCGACGCTCCTCCCCCACAGCCGTCCGAGAAGATGCAATCGGTTGATGAGGGGTTGGTTGGCCGACATACCGAACGTCAACTCCATGTAGAAGAAATCGTAGGGCTTGGTGTTTTCGGGATTCATCATGTCGCCATACTCCAGGAACAAATTCACATAGGGATTGAATTCTCCACGGAATAGTCCGCCGTCGTCGCTCAGATATCGCGTACCTACCGACATCGAAAAGTCAATAGGAAGGTTCTCGCGGTCGTAGTAGTATGGTCGCCGGTTGTCTATCCGCCATGCGTCGCCTTTCACGATGCGGTTGAATCCGCCCATGGGGTTGACAATCGTGGTGGCAGCCTCGCGCAGGAAGCGTCGGAAGCCGTGGGCTGAATTGTTGAGAATCAGTTCGCTGATGCGATGGGTCACTTCACCGATGGCTATGCCGCCGAAGGTCGTAGCCAAAACATCGTTGATGGCCGGTGGCTCCACTTCGCCGCAGAACTCCCACATCAGACTTCCGCAGAGCGAATATGGCGCGCTCTGCCAGAACGAAAGACCGTTGGAGCGGGCCGAGTTGAAATATAAGTTGCCGTGATAGGGATGGGCGAAGAGGTTGGTTGAGAATTGGTCGTTGTCCCAGACAAAGGCGTTGCGCCAGTTGCGGGCGATGTCCTTGAAGTGGACTTGGGCAAAGTCCTCGTCCATGACAAAGCGGTCGAAGCAGTGGACAAAGACATTGATGCCCGTGGCCTGGGCAGCCGCAAGCCAGAAGTTCTTGTAGCCGTTGTTCCATTGGGCCATGACGCTGTCGGTCGGTGAGACATATTTGGGCTTGGGCGCAAGGATGTCATAGTTTGACTGCCGGTGGTTCCAGTGGAGGGTGATGCCGGCTTGGGCTATGAACTCGTCCTTAAACTTGCGGTGATGGCCGTAGTAGCGTGTGTCGCCATAGCCTAATGAGGCAAAGACGCCCATCGAAGGGTTGATGGTGTAGTCGACGTTGGCGTGCAGTTGCAGCGAGTAGAGCCGTTTGGGCTTTGTGCGGCTGTTTTCCTCAAAGGTCTCTATGTGGTAGTAACCCACGTCGCCGCTGACCGACCATCGGGGCGAAAGCTGAAAATACTGGCCCAGACGATAATAGAGCGCGCCTGAGAAATGGTCGTCAAGCCCCATATAGTGGGTACCGGCACCGATGATGCTGTAGGTAGAACGGTTGCGGAAGCGTATGGCTCCATTGAATATAGAGGTGGTCCCTAAGAACGCGAGCAGGTCGATCTTGGTCTTGGGGTTGACGTTGACAAGGCCAATCTTGTGGGCGGTCGTGTCGCGTGAGTAGTTGAAGATGCCCAACTGCCAGCCATTGGTGTGCTCTGCGGCCACATTGATGAATCCCGCCTGGCATCCGTTGAGTGTATCGGCATAGTTGTAGCCGCTTATCTGCAGGCCTCTCATTCGTCCGGAAGAGACGTTGACAAGAGCCGACAACTGAACACCGTCAGCGATTCCGTTGGCCACATTGGCGCCGCCGGCTAATTGCACGCCCTTGACGGGCTGGGCAGCAATGTTGATGATACCGCCCAATTGCATTCCCCTGAGGACGGTGGCGTAGTTGGTGAACGGCGCAATCTGCACGCCCTTGGTGGTTCCCGCCACTCCATTGCCCGTTCCAGCGAGTTGAAGGCCAATCATATCGCCTCTTGTTAGTGTACCCAATAGTCCTATGTTTACTCCCCGTGCATCTCTGTTCACATTGGCCGTTGTCAGGCCCAACTGAAGGCCGCGCAGCGAATCAACATTGTTGGCGAGTCCGACGTTCAACCGCGAGACGAGCGATGAGTCTGCATTGCGGTGGTTGAGGCCCAATGCCACATTGTTATGGCTGACGGAATGGGATGACTGCCCGCTTGAGGGCTGGGCCGAAAGCATGAGAAACAGCAGCGCGACGGAGTATTGGATATGTTTCATAGGGATAATGCCATGATGATTTATTATTTGCAAATATACGACAATTTTTGCAAAATCCAAAGCGTCGGGGACAATTCGGTTAACTTTTGCGAAAGAAGCACCATCAGGGCATATTTCCACCTTCATTAGTTCCGGTTTGAAATATCCTTAGCCGAGTATGCTTAGCTATGCGGAAAGAACTAAGGGGCGTGGAGTGGGGGAATGTAGCCCACTTTCTGGTGAGGTTGTCTTGTGGCTGTCCACTTGGCCAAAGCCCTCCCCCTTATCCTTCGCGGCAGAAGTCGAGGGCCTCCTTGATTTCCTCCTCGCTGACGCTTTGGTCGAGCCTCAGGTCGCCGATACCCGCCAACAGAGTCGTGATGATCTGTCCGTCGTGGTTTTTCTTGTCGTGGCGCATGAAATCAATGAGTTCGTCATAGTCGTCGCAGGTAAAGGAGAGCCTGCCATAGTGCTCGCGGATGAAGTCGACCGTCGGGTGAAGCTTGTCGGTCGGGAAATGAAATCTGACCGATGAGAGATAGAGCTCAGCCACTAAGCCATAGGCTACGGCAAAACCATGAAGGATGGGGTGCTGGTCGTGCTTGAGCGAGAATTCTTCAAGGGCGTGGCCGAAGGTATGGCCTAAATTGAGCGCCTTGCGCAGTCCATGCTCCTTAGGATCTGATTTGACAATGCGCTGCTTCACCTTAACGGATTTCATCACCAGTTCCGACAACAGTCTCCAGTCGGGGGTGGCGATGTCGAAGTTCATCAGTTCCGCCCAAGTTCTTTCCTGGTCGATAAGGCCATGTTTGATCATTTCGGCATACCCCGACAAGAGATTTTGCTGGTCGAGTGTTTTTAGAAAAGGGGTATGGAAGATGACACAGTGCGCATTGTTGAACGTACCGATCTCGTTTTTCAAGCCATTAAAGTTGATGCCGGTTTTGCCGCCCACACTGGCGTCGACCATAGCGAGCAATGTTGTCGGAATATTGATGAAGTCGATGCCCCGCTTGTAGGTAGAGGCTGCGAAACCGCCCAAGTCGGTCACCATTCCGCCGCCCATGTTGATGAGCAGGGAGTGGCGGGTGGCGTGTCCGGCTTCTATTTGCTCCCACACTTTCATTAGCGAATGGATGTCTTTGTGGTGATCACCGGCCGGAATGCTGATGATCGTGGCATTGCGCAGCACAAGGAAATCCTTGATCGCCGGCCAGCAGTCTTTCCTTGTATTTTCGTCGGTCAGCACAAAGATCGATTCGTGTTCGCATTCTGAAATCGCCTCGGTGAGTGTTTCTTCCAGATTATTGGTATTTAATATTTTTTGTTCCATGATAGGTTGCGTTTTTACACAAATTTAGTAATAAATATGCTAAGTCAAAGCCAATGGACAGGTAAATTAGAAAAAATTAAGATTTTAATTTCCATTATTGCTCAGTCCTCCCTCTAAGTGTGCATCTTAGTAGCCAAACGCAGAGGATTTCATGCCGTCCTCCATCTGCTGTCCACGGTCAGTAAGCAGATTTTGAATGATGTTTGTCCGAAAAGCAAAGCGTCAGGACTTGAATACGGCAGTTTGACTGATAAAACAGCGTGTTTTGTTGAAACACTGGCCAAAAAGCGGGTAAGGGAATTAAACGAATAACGTGTGAATTCGTCAAAAGGCACGTATTCAATAAACAAACAAATGAGAAAAATCTTTTTTATCTTTCTCCTCGCTCTCGTGGCGGTAGCCGGGGCTACGGCCCAGACGCGAACGGTGAGAGGTGTGCTGATCGACCGCGACACGAAGGAGCCTATACCTTACATAACAGTACAGCTGTTGAAGCAGGACTCGACCTTTGTCGGCGGCATGACAACAAAGGACGATGGCACTTTTGCCATACAGGCTCCGGAAAACGGCAGCTTTCTGGTACGCTTCACGGGGGTGGGCTACGAGAAAACCTTAAAAAAACTGAAAATCAGTGAGAACAAGGATTTTGACCTGGGCAATGTGGTGATGAACGGCGAGACCGTCATGCTCAAGGGCGCAGTGGTGACTGCGCAGGCTTTGAAGGTGACGATGAAGGAGGATACGTTCGTCTACAACAGCTCTGCCTACCGTACCCCAGAGGGTTCAACTATCGAGGAACTCGTGAAGCGTCTGCCGGGTGCACAAGTGGGCGACAACGGAAAAATCACGATCAACGGTAAGGAGGTGAAGAAAATATTGGTCGACGGTAAGGAATTCTTTACCGATGACACGAAAACCACGCTAAAGAATTTGCCGACGAGTATCGTGCAGAATGTCAAGGCCTACGACCAAAAGAGTGATCTCACACGCGTCACCGGTATTGACGACGGCAATGAGGAGACTGTTTTGGACTTCGGTTTGAAAAAAGGCATGAACAAAGGCATGTTCTCCAACATCGACTTGGGAGTCGGCAGCCAGAGCCGCTATACGGACAAGCTGATGGGGGCCTACTTCAAAGGCAACTGGCGCGTGATGGCTTTCGGCAATTTCAACAATGTCAACGATATGGGCTTCGGCGGCCGGGGGGGAATGTTCGGCCGTGGGCGAACCGGCCTCACAGCGGCCAAGATGACGGGTGTGAACGTGAACTATGAAGACAAGGGAAAGCTGAAGGTAAACGGCAGCGTGAGATGGAATCATAGTGACAACGACACCCGGTCTACCACGGCCACAGAGAACTATATCACCTCTTTGGGGGCCTTCTCCAACAGCGCCTCACAAAGCTATTCGCGTGAAAACCGATGGAACGCCCGCTTCCGCGTCGAGTGGAATCCCGACACGCTGACCAATATTCTCTTCCGGCCACGAGTGAGATGGACTAAGAACGACGGACTCTCGCTCGGACAGAGTGCCAGCTACAACGACGATCCCTATAAATATGTAGACGATCCTCTCTCGGGGCAGAGCATGGCCCTGCTCAACGAAGACTCGCTCATGGTGAACCTGCGCAAGCAGATGAGCATGAGCTACAGCGAGTCGAAAATGGTGGGAGGACGGCTGCAAATCAACCGTAAGCTCAGTCAGCAGGGACGCAACGTCACGCTGCTCTCTGAGGTGAGCTATACCGACACGAAAAATACAGCCCTATCGACCAATGACGTACATCTCTTTCTTTTGAGAGACGTGCTTGGCCAGGACTCTACTTACCAGACCAACCGCTATAATCTCACGCCTACAAAAAACTGGAACTATTCTGTAGAGCTGACCTATTCCGAACCGTTGTGGAAGTCTACCTTCCTGCAGTTCATCTATGGGTTTGAAT
Source organism: uncultured Prevotella sp. (assembly GCA_900322035.1). Lineage (GTDB taxonomy): Bacteria > Bacteroidota > Bacteroidia > Bacteroidales > Bacteroidaceae > Prevotella. The sequence continues at coordinate 7,331 of ONYL01000004.1, read as the reverse complement.
ATGGATACAACAAGAGCGAGCGTTCCACCTACGACTTCTCCAATCTCGGAGAGAGCTATTTCGATGCCCTGACACCGAAATACCGCACGTGGGACAACTATCTCAACGCGCTCGGCCATCCGCTTGACAGCTACTACGACCAGTCGCTCAGTCGTTATGCGCAATACAAAACCTATACCCATGACATGGAAGTGATGTTCCGCATGGTGAAGCCCAAGTTCAACTTCAACGTGGGCGTAATGGTGAAGCCGCAGATGACGAAGTTCATGCAAGACTATCAGGGAGTAAAAGTCGATACTGTGAGACATGTCACCAATTTCTCGCCGACTCTCGATTTCCACTATCGTTTTTCCAAGCAGAGCAACCTGCGCGTGAACTACCGCGGCACGACGTCGCAGCCTTCGATGACCGACCTGCTCGACATTACCGACGACAGCGACCCGCTCAATATCACCAAGGGCAATCCAGGGTTGAAACCGGCCTTCACCCAGTCGCTGCGCTTCTTCTACAATAACAACAATGTCAACCACTATCAGCAGGTATGGGCCACATGGATGGGATTCAACACGACCCGAAACAGCATTAGCAATATGGTGACCTACGACCCGACCACCGGTGGGCGTACTTCCCAGCCTCAGAACATCAATGGCCAATGGAATGTTAACGGTGGACTGATGTTCAATACGGCCCTCGACACAACAGGCTACTGGAACATCAACACGGCGACCATGCTGAGCTATCAGAACTATGTGGGCTATGTCAACCTCGACCGCAGTGCTACGGCACAAAAGAACAACACGCGGGATTTCTCTGTGAATGAGCGTTTGGCCGGAAGTTTTCGCAACTCGTGGTTGGAGGTGGAACTCGACGGCAGTCTCAACTATCGCCACTCGCGCAACGACCTGCAGACGACGAGCAATAGCGATGTGTGGCAGTTTGCCTATGGTGTGAACCTCAGCATGACCGCACCCTGGGGAACGTCACTTGCCACGGACATCCACGAGAACAGCCGCCGTGGTTATTCCGATGCGTCGCTCAATACCAACGAGCTGATATGGAACTTGCAGCTCTCCCAGAGTTTCCTCCGGGGCAAGCCGTTGACGCTGAGCGTGCAGTTCTACGACCTGCTCAGCCAGCAGAGCAACCTCTCGCGCACGATCTCGGCGATGCAGCGAAGCGATACAGAATACAATGCCATCAACAGTTATGTGATGTTTCATGCCATCTACCGCCTGAATATCTTTGGCGGAAAGGATGCTCGAAATGCTATGTTCAACGGTCACCGTCCCGACTTCCGTCATCCTGGAATGCGTGGTCCGGGTCCGGGTGGCCCTGGTCCTCGTCCTGGAGGACACTTCGGGGGATTTGGTGGATAAAGAAAGAAAAAACGCTGGAACAGCTTTTAGAGTTGTTCCAGCGTTTTTTCTATGACTTCAGGAAAGTGTTCCATCTCAAGCAGATGCTCTTTCTCAGCGATGTCTTCAATAGTGTCGGAAGGAAGGATAGGCGTGCTGAATTGTGCGATGATCTCCCCGCCGTCAATCTCCTTCGAAACCCAGTGGACCGTCATTCCCGTTTGCGTCTCGCCTGCGGCTTTCACCGCCTCATGTACGTGGTGGCCCCACATTCCCTTTCCACCAAATTTCGGCAGGAGGGCAGGGTGCAGATTGATCATCCTGTGGGGGTAGGCCTCGATCATGTAGTCGGGGATGAAAAGCAGGAAACCCGCCAAGACGATAAAGTCGATGTTATGGCGCTTTAGCAGTGGAAGCATGACCTTAGGATCGTTGAACGCTTGCTTGTCGACGACAGCCGTCTCTACACCCAACCGCTGTGCGCGTACCAAGGCGTAGGCGTCGGCCCGGTTGCTCACCACCAGGCAGACGTCGGCCGACTGCCTGTCAGCAAAATAGCGGATGATGTTATCGCAGTTGGTACCGCTGCCCGAAACAAAAATAGCCAAGTGATGCATAAGTCCTACCTTTCTTTTTCGTTGTCATCGTCGTCAAAGTCATCGAACCCGAACATCACGGGGTCGATGAAGGCGTCGAGTGCGCGCCGCTCTTTCTTTGTGGGGCGGCCCGTTCCGCGTGCCCGGTCGACAAAGCCGCTGATGCGGCTCATCTCCAACAGTTCGTACTGCTGCGGGGCTGTGACATTCTCGTATACTTGTGGAAGAAACTTTGCGCCTACCCGCTGCTCGATACAATCGATCACCCGGAACGAATAGGTGATGGGCGGTTTCTTCACGTTGATCACCTCACCACGCTTGATCACATGGGAAGGCTTCACGTTGATGCCGCCGATCGTCACCCTGCCGTTCTTGCAGGCATCGGCAGCAATGCTGCGAGTCTTGAAGATGCGTGCGGCCCACAGCCATCGGTCTATTCTTGCGCTTTCTGCCATTATTTCTTTCCTAATTTGTTGTATTGGTTCATCGTCGCGTCGATGCCTTGAAGCACGAAGCTCTCAATAATTTTTCCGCCCAATTCGAGCGTGGGCTGCAGCGTCTTCATCTCCTCCTCACTGTAGTGGCCCAACACCCAGTCGATTTGTCCGCCGCGCGGATAAGTGTTGCCGATTCCCACTCTGAGCCGGGCATAGTTCTCGCCAATGAGCTGGATGATGTGACCCAGGCCGTTGTGCCCACCATTGCTGCCCGACTTGCGAAGGCGGAACGCTCCAAGGGGCAGTGCCACGTCGTCGCTGATGACGAGCAGACGGCTTTGGTCGATATTTTCCTTGTCGAGCCAATAGCGCACGGCATTGCCGCTGAGATTCATAAACGTAGTCGGCTTGAGCAGAAACAACTTGCGGCCGCGGATGCTCGTTTGGGCAACAAAGCCATAACGCTTGTCCTCAAAATGAATATTGGACGCCTTTGCAAAAGCGTCCAATACCATAAATCCTGTATTGTGGCGGGTTCCAGCGTATTCATCACCAGGATTACCCAGCCCACAAATCAAAAACTTGTCCATGATTATTCGGCTGCGGGAGCGGCTTCGTCACCTGTGGCGTCAGTGTCTGCAGCAGATGCAGCAGCCGTGGCGGCCTGACGGGTCATCTTCACGGAGCAAACGACAACGTCCTTCGGTGTAGCGAGCTCAAGGCCTTCGAATGAGAGCTGGCCAACCTTGATGCTCTTACCGAGCTTCAGACTGGTAACGTCGACATCGAGGTGCTCGGGAATCTGCTGATAGGGAGCAGTGACATTGATCTTGCGGATAGAGAGGTTCATACGACCACCGTCGCGGACACCCTGAGCCAGACCAACAAGCTTCACGGGAATACCAATGGTGATAGGCTTGGTATCGTTCACCTCATAGAAGTCAACGTGCAGCAGCGCGTCGGTCACGGGGTGGAACTGAAGTTCCTTGAGGATAGCTGTGTGGTGCTCGCCTTCAATATCGAGGTTGATCACATAGATGTGGGGAGTGTAGACGAGCTTGCGGAGGTCGCTCATCGACACTGCGAAAGCCTTGGCAACGGGCTTGCCGTCCTCACCTTTCTTCTCGCCATAGAGGTTGCAGGGAACAAATCCCTCCTTACGCAATTCTTTAGAAGCTTTCTTTCCAAGGTCTGTACGCTTCTGACCTGTAACATTAATCTCTTTCATGTTGTGTTACTCTAAATTAAGTTGAAACTTTGTGCCTTAATTCGCCATCACACGAGACGTGCGCTCACGAAAAGCGGTGCAAAGTTACCACTTTTCCATCAAACGGCAAAGATTAATCAAAAAAAACTTTATTTTAAGTAAGTTTTCTTGTGCGGATAAGGAAAAATACCTAAATTTGCAGTGAATATGTACAATCAAGTTTTAAGCCAGGTATGATTAATAGGGAATTAATACGTATTAAGATCGTTCAGTTAACCTACGCATACTATCAAAACGGGAAAGATCTGCCCCAGGCTGAGAAAGAGTTGCTTTTCAGTCTTTCAAAGGGTTATCATCTTTACAACTATCTTCTCCAGTTGATAGTCGCCGTCACTCAAGAGGAGCGCCGAAGAGTGGAGGTGTTGGGCAAGCGTGCCGAGAGGGAAGGAACCGAAAAACCTTCATCAAGATTCTGTGAAAATAAATTTGCCGTTCAGCTCGAATCCAATAAGATGCTGCGCGAGTTCATAGAAAGTCAAAAGTATTCGTGGGACGACGATCTTGAGTTCGTCAGAAAGCTCTGCGATCAGATTGAACAGAGCCAGACCTATAAGGACTATATGGCCGACGAAACCGACGACTATGAGACCGACCGCGAGGTGTGGCGTAAGTTGTACCGGCAACTTGTTCAGGACAATGAGGAGCTTGACAATGTGTTGGAGGAGAAGAGTCTCTACTGGAACGACGACAAGTTCATTGTTGATACCTTTGTGCTGAAAACCATCAAGCGCTTTGATCCCGCCAACAAGGCCGATCAGGAGCTGCTTCCCGAATTTAGGGATGAGGAAGACCGCGACTTCGCCATCAATCTCTTCCGCGCCACAATTCTCAACGCCGAGCAGTACCAGCATTATATGAGCGATGCCAGCCGCAATTGGGATTTCAACCGGTTGGCCTATATGGATGTGGTGATCATGCAGATTGCCATAGCCGAGATGCTCACCATGCCCAACATTCCCGTTAGCGTGACCATCAACGAATATGTGTCGCTGGCTCAATACTACAGCACGCCCAACAGTGCCCGCTACATCAATGGCATGCTTGATGCCATCTCGCAGTTCCTCGTGAGGACCCACAAGATGTTTAAGCCATTGGGCGATCCGCACATCCGCCATCAGAACTTTCTCCAGCATCACCATGAAGAAGATGCCGAGACAGAGAATGGCAGTGCAAGAGATAACGGTTAAAACATATATAACATAAAAAAGTAAAAGCTATTATGACAGAATTGATTTTGGCTGCCCAGGCCCAGCAAGGTGCAGGAGGCGGTTGGGGATTTATCGTGATGATGGTGCTGATCTTTGCCATCATGTGGTGGTTTATGATCCGTCCTCAGCAGAAGCGCCAGAAAGAGATACGCAAGTTTCAGAATGCCCTTAGCGAGGGCACGAAGGTCGTCACCGGCGGTGGTATCTATGGTACAGTGAAACGCATCGACAATGCCTCCAACACCGTAGAGGTGGAAGTCGCACGTGGTGTTGTCATCACTGTAGATAAAGGCTACGTCTTCGCCAACGCGACTTCTCAATCTCAAAACGCTTAACGACGCGGCCCATGAAAGGTGGATGGCAGCGCCTGCGTAAAATAGTCAGAAGCACTATGTTCGCCATCGTGAACAAAGAGTTTCTGATTTTTTTGTTCTTTCTCGCCCTTAGCGGAGTGTTCTGGCTTCTCATGGCACTCAACGAGACCTACGAGATGGAATACTGTATTCCCGTGCAGCTCACCGGAGTGCCTAAGAATGCCATCATCACCACGCCAATGGCCGACACGGTGAGAGTGACGGTGCGCGACAAGGGCTATACGCTGGCCACCTACGAATATGGCCACCTCATTAAGTCCATCAACGTGCCTTTCTCCACTTATGCCAACCAAGAGACGCTCACGGGAGCCGTTCCGGCCGCCGACTTGCAAAAGATGATCTATCAGCGTCTCTACAGTTCGTCGCGCATTACTGCGGTGAAGCCCGACCGGTTGCAATTCTATTTCAATTATGGATTGCGTCGACAGATTCCCATAACGGTGAATGGCAGTTTCTCGGCTTCGCGCGACTATTACATCTCTCAGGTCGTGGCTATACCCTCGCGGGTTGTAGTCTATGCCAGCAAACGGCTTTTGGACAGTTTGAAGACTGTTCAGACCGAGGTGATACGCTTGCGAAACATCTACGACACAACCGAAGTGACCGTCAAGTTGAAGCAGATCCCCGGAGCCAAGTTTATACCTTCAACGGTGAAGCTCCGCATCCTTCCCGACATTCTCACAGAAGGGCGCGTAGAGGTGCCGGTCAAGGCTGTAAACATGCCCGAGGGAAAGATCCTGCGCACATTCCCCCAACGTGTCTACGTGCGCTTCGTGGTGGGGGTCAGCCAGTATAATCTTGTCAAGCCAGACCAGTTCACTGTGGTGGCGGACTATAAGGAGCTGATGGCCCATCCGTCGGACAAGTGTAATGTCTATTTGCAGTCGGTTCCTAAATTCGTCTCCAAGGCACAACTGGAACTCAAGCAGGTGGATTATCTCATTGAGCAGCCATGAAGATAGCTGTCACTGGTGGGATAGGGAGTGGCAAGAGCTACTTCTGCCGGCTGTTGGCCGACTATGGCATAGGTGTATACGACTGCGACGCAGGGGCCAAGCGCCTGATGGCCCACTCCGAAAGGCTCCAAGAGAAACTCCGCCGGCTTGTTGGCGAAGGAGTCTATATCGACCATGTGTTGCAGAAGAGTGTTCTTGCCAAATTCATTCTTGCCTCAGAAGCCAACAAGTTGGCTGTCGACGAGATCGTGCATCCGGCTGTGGCCGCCGACTTTCTTTCGTCGGGACTGGACTGGCTGGAGAGTGCCATCCTTTTCGACAGCGGATTCTGCCGGCGTGTGCATTTCGACAAGATCGTCTGTGTGTCGGCACCGCTCGAAGTGCGAATCCGCAGAGTGATGGAGCGCGACGGCATATCCCGAGCCGGGGCAATGGAATGGATAGGAAGGCAGATGGCTCAGCAGGAAGTGGAGAAACGCAGCAATTATGTCGTCGTGAATGACGGCAGGGATCTCCACCGACAGATAATAGAACTTTTAAAACAAATCAACGATAAGTAATAAAGTAAATGGAAACAATTCTTTCTATAGCCGGCAAGCCAGGACTTTACAAGATGGTGAGCCGCGGTAAGATGAATCTCATTGTGGAATCGCTCGATGCCAAGCGTCACCGTATGCCGGCTTTTGCTACCGACCGCGTGACGTCGCTGGCCGACATCGCCATGTATACGGATGCAGAGGATGTGCCTCTGTGGCAGGTGCTTGACAATCTGAGCAAGAAGGAAGAGGGCAAGAAGGCCTCGATCAACTACAAGAAGTGCTCCAGCAAGGAACTCCGCGATTACTTCTCGGAGGTGCTGCCCAATTTCGATCAGGATCGTGTGCACGACAGCGATATCAAGAAGCTCCTGCAATGGTACAACATCCTTGTAGAGTATGGATACAAGGATTTCAAGTCTGTGCTTTCGCCCACTGAGGGTGACAACGTAGACGACCGCAAAGACCAGGAGTAATCACCGGTTGCAGGCTAATAAAAGAAGGAGGGTGTATCAAAATTCTGGTTCATCCTCTTTTTCGTATTATTTAGGTTCAATGGATATTTCCGTGGATTGGATATGTTGTTTCATTTCGTATAGTCC
>ONYL01000064.1 GCA_900322035.1 uncultured Prevotella sp. | reverse complement strand
GGGCGTAAACTTCTTTGATACGGCAATAGCCTATCAGTTGGGCACATCCGAACAGTTCGTGGGCCGTGCCTTGCGTGATATGGCACGGCGTGGCGATGTAGTAGTAGCCACAAAGTTCTTGCCTCGCACGGATGAGGAAATTCAGCAAGGCATTGATGGCCGTCAACATGTTCTCAACAGTATTGACAGCAGTTTGGAGCACCTGGGCATGGACTATGTGGATCTGTACATCTACCATATCTGGGACTACAAGACTCCTGCCGAGGAAATCATGGAGGGAATGAACGAGGCTGTACGTACGGGAAAGGCTCGCTATATCGGCATCGCAAATGCCTATGCCTATCAGGTGGCGAAGATGAATGCGATGGCAGAGCAGCATGGATGGGCAAAATTCATCTCCGTCCAGAACCATTACAACTTAATCATGCGTGAGGAGGAACGTGAGATGTTCCCGTTCTGCCACGAAGAAAACATTGCTATGACTCCCTACAGTGCATTGGCCTCAGGCAAGTTAGCCAAGCGACCCGGCGAGACCTCTAAGCGGCAGCAGGAAGACTCGTTCATGCACTTCAAGTATGATGCCACTGCCGAGCAGGACAACCGCATCGTGGAGCGTGTGGTGGATCTGGCCGACCGCTACGGAGTGGAGATGACGCAGGTTTCGCTGGCTTGGCTGCTGACAAAGGTGGAATCGCCGATAGTAGGAGCCACCAAACTGCATCATATCGAGGGTGCCGTGAAGTCGCTTGATGTCCATCTCTCTGCCGATGACATTCGTTATCTGGAAGAACCCTATGTACCGCACAACCTTTCAGGTGTGATGGCAGTCAACAAGCCCGTAATGAGCGAAGAACCTGTATGGGTAGCGGCAAGCAAGAACAAGTAACAAACATAAATAACAATACAGCAATGAAGAAGAATATCGGGCAGAAACTGGCACTCTATCCCACGCCAGCCACAGTCGTAGGAACTGTCGGAGCAGATGGGAAGGTAAACTGGCTGCTCATAGCACACATCGGCATTGTCAGTCACTCGAAACTACTGTTAAGTGTCCACTCGTCACACCACAGTGTGAAAGCAATTGATGAGCAGCACAAGTTATCTGTCAATATCATCGACGAGACATTCGTTGCCGCAGCCGACTACACAGGTACGGTCAGCGGGGCAAAAGTGGACAAGTCGGATATCTTCCCCTATCATGTTGGCGAGGCTGGCATGCCCGTTATCGAGCAGTCACCGCTGGTGATGGAGTGTGAGGTCGTGGATACCTATGAGATTGACGGCTTCAAGAACTACATTTGCAACATCCTCAATACCTACGTCGATGAGGACAAACTTGACGAGAAGGGCAAGCCCGACTATTCAAAGCTGAAGCCAGTACTCTTTGAAATGCCTACCTACAAGTATCTGCGCACAGGCGACATCATTGGCGACTGCGTGAAGATGGGTAAGGCCTATGGTGAGACATTGAAATAGAAAATGAATATGAAGAAGATTGTGTTAACGCTCTTGGCACTGCTGACCATCAGTCTGAGTGCCTGCTCCCAAAAGAAAACAGATACAAAAATGGAACAGAAAGTATTGGTAACCTATTTTTCTGCTACGGGTACGACCAAGGCCGCAGCCCGGCAACTGGCAGAAGTGGCTGGTGCTGACCTGTATGAAATCAAGCCGGAACAGCCCTATACGGATGCGGACCTGGACTGGCAGAACAAGCAAAGTCGTTCGTCGGTAGAGATGCAGGACAAGCATTCGCGTCCTGCCATCAACGGCAAGCTTCAGAATATGCATGAGTATAACGTAGTGTATGTCGGTTTCCCTATCTGGTGGTACACTGCGCCGACCATCATCAACACGTTTCTGGAGACTTATGACTTCAAGGGCAAGACGGTAATCCCCTTTGCCACTTCCGGAGGAAGCAGCATCAAGAAAGCCTGTGCCGATTTAGAAGCAGCCTATCCTGAGATAAACTGGAAAGAGGGTAAGCTGCTGAACCGCACATCGAAGGGTGACTTGCTGAAGTGGGTTGAGCGTAATCGCTGATACATGGAGCCCGACAGATGCAGGATTACGCCTTTCATATCAACACCGTCCAATAGCCCCCTATTTTGAGGTTGGGTTACACACGAGAGAAAAACAGAAAAAGGTAAGAAAAGCGATATTTTGTATAAACCGGTATTGAGGAAAAACACATATCTTTGCAATATGTAACAACTATAACAGTTTTTGATTATGAAACATTTCCATCTCCGCTACCTTGCGGTAGCCGCACTGCTTGTTATGGGCACAACGGCTTGGGCTCAGTCCAAGGTTTATCTGACACGCGAGATCTCTCCCGCCTCGCTCGTCCGTATCTACAAGGCATTAGGCGTGAAAGCCCAGGGGCGTGTGGCCGTGAAAATAAGCACCGGCGAGGGCAGCAACCCCAACTATCTCAAACCGGAGCTCATCAAGGATCTTGTCTATGACGTTGACGGTACTATAGTAGAGAACAACACCGCCTATGGTGGTGATCCTAACGACGTGCGCAATAACTCTGCCAATCACTGGAAGGTCATCGACCGCCACGGCTTTACCAAGTATTTTCCCGTCGATATCATGGACGAATACGATGAGATACGCATCCCCGTGCGCGACCATACCCATCTGAACTACGATATTGTGGGCGGACATCTTGCCAACTACGACTTCATGATCTGTCTCAATCATTTCAAAGGTCATCCCATGGGTGGCTACGGCGGGGCACTTAAGAACCTCTCCATCGGCTGCGCCTCATCCAACGGAAAGGCTTACATCCATTCGGCTGGTAAGATGAACAAACTCAATATGGACTCACTGTGGACACCGAAGTACATCGGCGACCAGGACGGTTTCTTGGAGAGCATGGCTGCTGCCGCTCAGGCCGTGGTAAACTATTTTCAGAAGGAGAACGGCATCATTTATATCAGCGTGATGAACAATATGATCCTGCTCCCGTGAAGTTGGAAGATTATGGCATCCTCGCCAGCACCGACCCCGTGGCTCTCGACCAGGCCTGTGTCGACATCATCAACAACCAGAAAGTTACGGCGAAGAACGATCCTACCGACCTGCTTAAGCGCATCGACAAGCAGCACGGCACTCACACCATCGACTGGGCGGAGAAGATAGGATTGGGCTCGAAGAAATACACGATTGTCAACATCGACAAATAGATCAATTAGACTCTTATCCTCTGTTCAAGAGGCATTACTCAATAATTATCTTTTATGATAAAACAAATACTCTTGGCAACCGCACTCATGGGTGCGGCCAGCACGCTGTTTGCCCAAACCGACTCAGTGCGTCTGAGCGATGTGGTGGTCACCGGTACGCGCTATCGTTCCGACATCCGCCATCTGCCTCTCGACGTCTCGGTTATCGGCCGTTCCCAGCTCACAGCATCCTATCAGCCATCAGTGCTCCCTACTTTGAGCCAGCAAGTGCCGGGACTCTTCGTCACTACTCGCGGCATCCTCGGTTATGGACTGAGCACAGGTGCGGCAGGGACCATCAAGATGAGGGGTGTCGGTGGCTCGGCAGACCTGCTCGTGCTCATCGACGGACTGCCACAGTATGCCGGACTCTATGGGCATCCGCTTGCCGATACCTATCAAACGATGATGGCCGACCGCGTGGAGATCGTGGGTGGTCCGGCTTCTGCCATCTATGGCAGCAATGCCATGGGCGGAGTAGTGAACATCGTGACACGCAGGATGGAGTCCAACGGTGTGCAGACCGACATCAACCTACAGGGAGGCAGCTACGGCACCTTCATCGGCACCGCTACCAACCGCCTGCGTCAAGGCCGCTTTTCGTCTATTGCCGCACTGAACTATGAGCGCACCGACGGTCATCGTGCAAACTCAGCCTTCAGTCAGACAAGTGGCTTCGTCAAACTCGGCTACGACCTCTCGCGCTATTGGCAGATCGATGGCACCGCAAACATCGCTTATCAGGAGTCGTCGAACCCGGGACCCATCACGGCACCGCTCATCGACAATGACATGCTCATCACCCGTGGTATGACAGCACTCTCGCTCACCAACGACTACGGTCGCGTATCGGGTGCTGTGCGTACCTTCTACAACTGGGGACATCATCATATCAACGACGGACATGCCGCTGCGCGTCCGGCACAGGCCGCCTACTACATACATAATGATCGCATGGGTGGTGTCTCTGCCTATGAGAGCTTTGCTCCTTTCTCCACCACTCGCATCACGCTGGGCTTCGACTACCAGCACTTCGGCGGACATGCCTGGCAGAAGGCGATTGCCGACGGCAGTCGCACGGATCTTGCCAACCGCACCGTCAATGAGGTAGCGGGCTATGCCGATATTCGCCAGGAACTGCTGTCGTGGCTTACCGCCGACGTGGCCCTGCGTCTTGACCACCACAGCGTGTCAGGATCGGAGTGGGTGCCTCAAGGAGGGCTCACTGCCCGTCTGCCTCACAACATGGAGCTGAAAGCCATCGTGGGCAAAGGATTCCGCAACCCTACACTGCGTGAACTCTACATGTTCCGCCCCGCCAATGCCGACCTTGCGCCGGAACGCCTGTGGAACTATGAGCTCTCCATGCGCCAGCGGCTCCTCAACGGCCGTCTCGGATATGGCCTCAACGTCTTCTATCTCAATGCCGATAACCTCATCACCACGCAGATGGTCGATGGCCGGCCGCTGAATGTCAACACAGGAAACACGGAGAACTCAGGATTCGAGTTCCTTGCTTTTTACAAGCCCATGCGACATCTGCAGCTGGATGCTAACTACAGTTTCCTTCATACCAGCCGCACGCTAACGGCTGCACCGAAGCATAAGCTTTATTTGGGAACTGACTGGCAGCCTGGACGCTTCACGCTGCATAGCGGATTGCAATGGATCGATGGGCTGCATACAGCCGAGAAAAGCGCGGCGTCTGAGAACTTCCGGCTGTGGGACCTCACGGCTTCGTTGCGTGTCAGCCGTGCCTTGAAATTCTTCGTCCATGGCGAGAATCTCCTTGTCCAGCACTATGAGGTCAACGCCGGCTTTCCCATGCCGCGTGCCACAGTCATGGCAGGTGTTGAAGTGCAACTGTAGGATAGGAAAATGAGTAAGCTGCTGAACCGCATATCGAAAGGTGATCTTTCACGGCTGAGAAAGCCCTTAAATCTGATTCCATGACAATTATTCTCAATCAAATCGTCGTACTTGTAGATATAAAGATGTACCTTTGTTGATATAATATTATCTGATCATGAATATCGAGGAAGTTCGTGAATATGCGTTGTCCCTGCCGGGGACTACAGAAGATCAGGCTTATGGTGAGGATTGGGTGCTGTTTCGTGTTGAGGGAAAGATCTTCCTGCATATATGGCTCAATGCCCCGCAACCGACGTGTGCTGTAAAACTGCCGCCCGAGCAAGGGCAGACACTGCGCGACCACTACGACGGCATCCGACCGGCTTACCACTTGAATAAGGTGCATTGGAATGACATCTTCCTTGACGAGATTGATGATGATATGGTGAAGGTCCTAATTAATCAGTCCTATCGGCTTGTACTCAGTAAACTGCCCAAGCGGTTAAGAGAGCAGTATGGTTTAAAAAAATGAACACATCAGACATCGATACAGCCAACATGTGCTCGCACCTGCGGCACAAACTGATGGATGCCGACGGCCTCTATCATCATGTTTGGCAGACGTTACAAGACGACCCGGAGTTGACGGCCGTTGTCCGCTCACGCCAGCTGCACATTTACCGCAACGGCAAGAAGGTGCTGGTGCTCAAGGGAAAAGCAGAGCCGCAGATTGTAAGGGATGACCCTATAGACAAATTAATCAAATAACGACAATGGAATCAAGAAAAGATATTGCAGCCGAGAAGAAGGCGAGCTTCAAATTCAATTGTGCCCAGTCGGTACTGACGACTTACGGCGATCTGACGGGTCTCGACGAGGCTACAGCCATGAGCATGACCGACGGCTTTGCGGGCGGCATGACCAATATGGAGGGAACATGCGGCGCGCTGATTGGCGCCGACATGGTCCTTGGTCTGGTCAACAAGGACAAGGTGAAGACGATGAAGCAGATGCGGACGATCATGCAGAAATTCCAGGACCGCAACCATGCCACGCAGTGCAGACAGTTGAAGGGTGTGGACACCCACGTGGTGCTCCGTCCCTGTCCGCTGTGCGTGGCCGATGCTTGTGAGTTCTTGGAAGATGAATTAGGAAAATGATGAACGTAGAGGAACTGCGGTCATATTGTCTTTCTCTCGACGCCGATGTGGTGGAGAAATTCCCCTTCACGGCCTTCAAATATGCCAAGGATGTGCTGGTATTCTATATCTCGGGCCACATGTTCTGCTATTTCGACATCAACGATCTGAGCAATGTGACGGTTAAATGCGATCCTGACAGTATTCTGGAGTTGGAGGACCATTACGACTGGATAGGCAAGCCGTATAACGGCAATGCCAAATACTGGATAGGCATTGACGCATACCGTGCCGACGATGAAACACTCAAGCAGCTCATCAGAGCTTCCTACGAGATAGTGAAGGAAGACCATAATACGAAAAAAGCGCACAATAAACGCATGCGAAATGAAGTGCGCAACGGTGTTCCCGATACTCATCGCCAAGGCGGAGCGCAAGGAACGGACAAGGGAGAATGTGTATAGGCCGATGTGTACTGCGCAAGCACAGCGAGGAAAATGTCATCACACCCAAGCAGAATGTCTCCCTGTTCAATCGCTTCCTCGAACTCCTGCAGGCTGTCGATGCCAAGCACCGCACCGTAGAATATTATGCGGCAATGCTGAACATATCATCCAAATACCTGACTGTCATCTGCAAGAAAAATTCTGGAAAGACTGCCAATCAGTGGATACAGGAATATACGCTGTCGGCCATTACCAATTGTCTCCGCACCACTGAGATGAGCGTTAAGGAAATCAGTTTTCTACTCGGTTTCCCCAACACCAGTTTCTTTGGAAAATATGTCAAGGCTCATTTAGGATGCAGTCCTTTGGAGTACAGGCGCCGCACCCGTGTTTGATAGCGTATAAAATCAGTTTTGTTTTATCAACTATCCTAAAAAGTTGTTAATAACCGACCGAAAGCTTTGGTGGCTGGCTATATGTTCGTATATTTACGAACAATATGAAAAAGATATTGATTCTCTGTACGGGCAACAGTTGTCGCAGCAAGATGGCACAAGCCTTTTTGCAACATTTGGATGCCAATCTCTACGTGAGATCGGCCGGTACCCATCCTGCCCGTCACACGCACCCTTTGGCCATCGAAGTGATGAAGGTGGCAGGAATGCCGATCACCGATGTGCAGCCGCACAATGTCAAGGACTACCTCGACGAGACTTGGGATGCCGTCATCACGGTCTGTGACCATGCCCGCGAGTCGTGTCCTGTCTTCACAGGAAGGGTAAAGCGGCCGATGCATATCAGTTTTCCAGACCCAGCGTCAGCAAAAGGTACTATCGAAGAGCAACTTGCTGTAATTCAGGATGTGAGGGACCGTATTATTCAGATTTTCAGTAATTTATATTATACTTATTTAGACGACCATGGACATCAAGAAAGACTATAGCCTCAAGGCGGAGCAGATAGCCCACTTTGCCAAAGCCCTGGCTCACCCTGCAAGGATTCAGATCCTCACCTTCCTTGCCAATAGGCAGGAATGCTACTTCGGTGACATTCACGAAGAGCTGCCCATCGCCAAGGCCACAGTGAGCCAGCACCTGAAGGAACTCAAGGATGCCGGACTCATACAGGGCACCATCCAAGCCCCAAAAGTGAGATATTGCATCAATCGCGACAACTGGCAGTATGCACATGAACTGTTCTGCAATTTCTTCTCTAAGGAAATCAAAGGCGGTTACTGCGGTTGTGGAACAACAAAGTAATCAAGGCGGGCCATGTGTTGTCCGCCTTAATTAATAGGGAGAATGTTCGTAGTTTTGCAAACAACAAATTAAAAATAATCATGGAGATTAAAATATTAGGTTCCGGATGCAGTCGTTGCAAGAAGACCTTCGAAACAGTCAAACTGGTAATCGAGGAAGACAACGTAAAGGCCAACGTAGAATATGTGACTGACATTGCCAAGATATTAGATTACAACATCATGTCAATGCCAGCCATCGTCATTGACGACAAGGTTGTGCTCAATGGACAAGTGCCTACAGCGGCACAAGTGAGACAAATACTAAAGGAACAAACGAATAAATAAAAACAGACAATGAAAGAGATTGAGATTTTCGACCCGGCCATGTGCTGCTCCACGGGAGTGTGCGGGCCCAGTGTAGACAAGAACTTGCTGCGCATCGCCACGCTCATCGATGTGCTGAAGAATATGGGCATTGAGGTAAAACGCCACAACCTGAGCAGTGAGCCACAGGCCTTCATCAAGAATGATAAGGTGAAACAACTGCTTCGTGAGAAAGGTGCCGATGTGCTGCCCATTACCCTCGTTGCAGGAGAGATTGCCGTTGTGGGACAATACCCGTCAACTGCACAAATGAGTGAGTGGTCGGGGAAGGACCTGACGTTTGTACCCGTCGACTACGGCGGCGGTTGCTGCTGCGGCGCAGAAGACAAAGACAGCCACGACGGCGGTTGCTGCTGCGGCAAATAGATGAAACGATGAAGGAATATACGATTCAAGAAGTGGAGCAGCAGAAATATCTGTTCTTCACTGGCAAGGGTGGAGTTGGCAAGACCAGTCTGGCGTGTGCGACAGCCATCGCTATGGCCGACATGGGCGAGAAGGTCTTGCTCATCAGCACCGATCCGGCCTCCAATCTACAAGATGTCTTTCATCAGGACATCTCACAACACGGGACTCAAATAAAGGGAGTAGAGGGGCTCACCGTTGTCAACCTCGATCCCGTCAAGGCTGCCGACGAATACCGCGAGTCGGTGGTGGCGCCTTACCGCGGCTTGCTGCCCGACTCAGCCATCGCCAACATGGAGGAACAACTGTCGGGCTCCTGCACCGTGGAGATTGCCGCCTTCAACCAATTCTCCGACTTCCTCACCAACGCGGATGATGCACACAAGTATGACCACATCATCTTCGACACTGCCCCCACTGGCCACACCCTGCGCATGCTCCAACTGCCTACTGCATGGTCGTCGTTCATCAAGACGAGCAAGCATGGTGCCTCATGTCTCGGACAACTGTCAGGACTCGAAGAGCGGAAAGGGGTCTACCGGCAGGCTGTTGACAACCTGGCAGATGGCAGCAAAACCAAGTTGATACTGGTAAGCAGGCCTCAACAAGCCGCGCTCAAGGAGGCCGACCGCTCGTCGCGCGAACTCCGACGATTAGGTATCGAAAACCAGCTCCTCGTGGTCAACGGACTCATGTCATCACCCCGCAACAATGATGAGTTGGCCTCTGAGATGTACTCCTCCCAGCAGCAGGCCTTGAGTGCAATGCCCTCGGCCCTGGCCGAAATGGAGACCTTATATGTACCCTTGCGCTCCTACGACATGAACACTGTGGACAATATCCGCAAAATGCTCCACACCGACAGCCTCGTTGAAGCACCGCCGTCAGAGAGCATCGATGGGTACAAAAGCCTCGACGACCTCATTCTTTCCATCCACGACGCGGGCAAACGAGTAGTGTTTACGATGGGCAAGGGTGGAGTGGGCAAAACTACCATTGCCATGCAGATGGCCTTAGGATTGAAACGGTTAGGCGACGACGTGTTGCTCACTACCACCGACCCGGCCAATCACCTCAACGCGCAATTAGCCCTGCAGGCCGGCATTGAGATGGCTGTCATCGATGAGCAGAAAGTGCTGGAGACATATAAGGGTGAGGTAAGAAAGAAAGCACGCGAGGCTGGTGTGACCGACTTCTCCTACATCGAGGAAGACCTGCGCAGCCCCTGCACCCAAGAGATTGCCGTTTTCCGTCGCTTTGCCGAGATCGTGATGCAAGCCGACAACAAGACAGTTGTCATCGACACAGCCCCCACGGGTCATGCCTTGCTCCTGCTCGACTCCACACAGAGCTACGACCGGCAGATAGCTCACAGCGAGGGCGACACGCCCGTTGCCGTCCGACGGCTGCTGCCCAGACTGCGCGACAAGAGCCAGTCGGAATTCATCATCGTCACTTTGCCCGAGCCCACCCCGGTGCTGGAGGCACAGCGCCTGCGCGACGATCTCGAGCGTGCCGGCATTCATCAGCAATGGTGGGTAGTCAACCAGTGCTTAATCCTCAACTGCTCCACCGACAGTTTTCTGCGTGCCAAGGCAAAAAGTGAGACAAAATGGATAGAAGAGGTCAGGCATATTACAAAAGGGCATTTTGTGTTGCGCCCTTGGCATAAAAAACAATAAAGTTTATATCGTCTGTGTGTACACACAGATTGATAAAATCGTTTTAGTTGATCATG
This sequence comes from uncultured Prevotella sp., assembly GCA_900322035.1. GTDB lineage: Bacteria > Bacteroidota > Bacteroidia > Bacteroidales > Bacteroidaceae > Prevotella. Next base: position 741 of record ONYL01000064.1, on the reverse strand, counting down.
GAAGAAAGAAAAATTGGATTCTTTGACAAGTACCTTACTTTGTGGGTACTGTTATGTATTGTTGTTGGCATTGCGGTGGGCAAGTTCCTGCCCGCCATTCCACACATGCTCTCGCGGTTTGAGTATGCCCACGTGAGTATTCCCGTGGCCATCCTCATCTGGGTGATGATCTACCCGATGATGATGAAGGTGGACTTCCAAAGTGTAAAGAACGTAGCCAAGCACCCGAAAGGTCTGCTTGTGACGTGTGTGGTCAACTGGCTCATCAAGCCGTTCACGATGTTTGCCGTCGCGTGGTTCTTCCTCTTTGTGGTCTTCCAACAGTGGATTCCCACTGGCTTGGCCCACGAGTATTTGGCCGGTGCTGTGCTCTTGGGAGCCGCTCCCTGCACGGCCATGGTATTCATATGGAGCTACCTCTCTGGCGGCAATCCTGCCTATACACTCGTTCAGGTGGCTGTCAACGACCTCATCATCCTCGTGGCCTTTGCTCCCATCGTGGCCCTGCTTTTGGGAGTGAGCGGCGTTGAAATACCCTACGACACGCTGCTGTTGAGTGTAGTGCTCTTTGTGGTACTTCCGCTCATTGCAGGCATCGTCACGCGCACGACGGTCATCAAGCGCAGGGGCAAGGAGTATTTTGAGCAGGTCTTCGTGCATAAATTCGACCGCTACACCACAGCCGGACTGCTGCTCACCCTCGTCATCCTTTTTTCGTTCCAGGGTGAGACCATTCTGCGC
>ONYL01000007.1 GCA_900322035.1 uncultured Prevotella sp. | reverse complement strand
AGGGGGCAGCCGACGAGCTTGCTCGTAAGGCTGTCCCCTTCACCTAAGCACCATAGCTCCATGGGGAGCTAAAGTCTGTACGTGACTATTTTCCAAAAACTTATTCAAAATTCAGGGTGACGCATTGACGAAGTCAGGAGGAGGGAGAACATTGATGGTATCAACCCGACAGCACTACTGTGCGGGTTGGGAAAATGGTAAATTTGAGGATGCGCCAGAATGATGGCGCATCCTCTTATCATGAAGAACTATGAATCTCAGTATGTTTCCACGGCAACGCCGTCGTGGGATAGACTGCAAGGTCGGGAATGCAGAGATAAAACAAAAAGAGGATGTACCATAACCTTTGTTGTGATACATCCTCATTGTTTGGCTTTGACGTTACAAAGTAATAATTAACCGATTTCTATCTTACGTGTTGCTTTTGTCTCTTCCTCCTTGGAGAGTTTTGGCAATATGATGTTCAAGATACCATCCTCCACCTTAGCGGAAATCTTCTCTTTGTCGACATCCTCAGGCAACGTATAACTCTGTTCGTAGTTGGAGTAAGAGAACTCGCGACGAAGGTAGTGCTCTTTCTTCTCCTCCTTCTTGTCCTCTTCCTTCTGCTCAAACTTGTTCTCAATCTTCACGTTGAGATTGCCATCCTTGTCGATGCTGACTCTGCAATATTCCTTCTTGATACCTGGGGCAGCAATCTGCATCTCGTATTTCTCATTGTCTTCCTTCACGTTCACTGCTGGAGCTGTAGCGTTTACGCGGGGCATCCACTCGGTGTTGAAGAAATCGTCAAATGCATTGCTAAGCCAATTGTTTGTGTTCAATACTGGATACAACATAATCAAATCCTCCTATTTTTTATATTTTTTGTTCTTTTTTTGTTCCCCCTTCCTGGCCTTGTGACTTCGCCTCTTTTCTGTAAGGCTTTGCTCATTCGGCTGCTTGAGAGGGCTTGGTTAGCTTCGCCATTCGGCTCAACTACCACTTATCTTACTTCAATATTCGTGCCCGAAGTGTATGTGCAGACAAACTGGCAGATTGAGGTGACGAATAGTCAGTGCGGCCCGGGAAAGACTTGTCCGAATGTTGTTCATGCGGAAAGACAAGAAACGCACGCCTCTTGGATAAGGGACGTGCGTTTTGCTATGTTGAAATGAGAAACGGTTTATTATCAGCCAGCGATAAAGTTGATGATGAAGAGGATGCTGAGAATGACAAGCGTGGCATTGATTTGTTTCCATTGCATGGTGCAAGCTTTGATGATGACGTAGCTTAGAATCCCCAAGCAAATGCCGTCGGCGATGCTGTAGCACAACACCATGGTGATCATGGTGATGAAAGCGGGGAAAGCTTCGCTGACATCGTTGAGGTCGATCTTCTTCACCGAATCGAGCATCAATACCCCAACGAGCACCAACGCGCCGCTGGTGGCTGAGCTGGGAATGAGCAGGAAGCATGGCGAAAGAAAGAGTGACAACAGAAACAAAGCACCCACGGTGAAGGCTGTCAGCCCGGATTTTCCACCTTCGGCAATTCCAGAGGCACTCTCCACATAGGTTGTGATGGTTGATGAGCCTAAGAGCGCCCCACAGGTTGTCCCAATGGCATCGCTCATCATGGCCTCCTTTACATGGGGGATTGTGCCATCCGGTCTTACGGTGCCCGTCTTATAGGAGAGACCAACGATCGTTCCGATCGTGTCGAAAATGTTGACGATGAGCAGGCTAAAGATTACGAGCAATGTCTTGATGGTGAAAAAGCCGTTGAAGTCGAAGTGGCAAAACACGGGACTGATGCTTTGTGGCATAGAAACGGGCAGCCAGTTTGTGGGGATTTGGGTTACACCCATTGGAATACCAGCCAAGGTAGTCAGAATAATGGCATAGAAGAGAGCTCCCTTGATAGCCCGGGCCATCATGATTCCGCTGAGAAGGATGGCAAAGATGCCTAACAGACTCATAGGCGTGAAAGCCCCAAGTCCGACGAAGGTAGAGCTCTTGGCTACGATGATGCCCGCATTTTTGAGGCCAATGAACGCTATAAACATGCCGATACCCACGGAAATAGCGAATCTGATGTTCTTAGGAATACTCTCCATAATCAGTTCGCGCACATTGAAGAATGTAATGAGAATGAACACGATGCCTTCAATGAGCATGATGGCCAGTGCTTGCTCCCACGTGTAACCCATAGCCTGACACATGGTGAAAGCGAAAAAAGCGTTTAGTCCCATGCTGGGTGCTTGTGCAAATGGCAGTTTGGCCATGAAAGCTAATAGCATCGTGGCGATGGCGGCAGCTAAGGCCGTTCCTGTGAACAGGGCAGCCCGGTCCATTCCTGTCGTTGATAGGATGGCAGGATTGACAGCGAGAATGTAGCTCATTGTGAGAAATGTGGTCAGTCCGGCCACAACCTCCGTTTTCAATTGCATCGTTGTACGGTCAAAACCAAGTGCCTTCTCTAAAAAGTGATTCATGTTAAAGTTGTTCTGGATATTTTGAATTGTCGTGATCTATGGGAAAGTACATCCCTATTCTTTGGGTCTCATTCCCGTATAAATCTTTTACATGCCCTTGTCCATCAGGCGGGTCATGGCCTTATAGAATCGTTGTTGTACGAATCTTTGGCTGTAGACACTCACTGTTGTTATCAGTCTGTTTGTGCGATGATGCTTGTCAAGGTAAGAAAGGAAGAAATACATTCCTATGGTTGTCGTGAAACTTGTGAGGACAACCACGATGAATTGCAAGGTCACACTGGCCCCAAGCCAATAGGTCAGGAAGAATGACAGCACATTGATGAATTCCAAAATGTTGATGCACACGGTAGTCCCTATGTGGGAGAATCCCAATCTGATGAATACATGGTGCAGGTGGGTCTTATCGGCAATGAACGGAGAACGGCCATGATAGATGCGCAGCAGCATAACTCTAACGGTATCGAAAACGGGGATGCTCAGAGCTGCCATGCAAAAGGCGATGACTCCGAGATCGGGGTAGGCCCTGCTGACGCGTGAGGTGTTGTCGATGGTGCGCATGCAGAAGATGCATAGGATGATGCCCATCATCATTGTTCCGGAGTCGCCGATAAACATCTTGGACAGATGCCCAAATACATTCTTGAAAAAGAATGGTACAAGTGCACCCATAGTGGCGAAGGCCATCACAGCCATGGTGAAGTCGTGGGAATAGAAAAACACACATCCAAAGACAAAGCAGATGAAGATGCCCAGTCCTGACGACAATCCATCAACGCCATCTATCATATTGATGGCATTGATGATTCCTACGCCAGAGAATGCGCACAGGGGCAGGGAGACATATACCGGCAACTTGCCAATGCCAAAAAGACCGTGGAAATCGTTGATGTTCACCAAGTCCATGATGACGACAAAGCCGATGACGGCTACCTCTATGGCTATGCGTATCCAAGGCTTGATACCTACTAAGTCATCGATAAAGCCCATATACATCATCACCGTCATGGTGACGACACAGGTAAACAGAGCATAGGAGTTGAAAACGATGCTTGTGACACCAGCAGAGACTATAATCCCGAAAAACACAGCCATTCCGCCCATTACCGGTACCGGTGACTTTTGTAGTTTTCTGGCATTGGGATTATCTGTCAGACCGCGGATGATCGCCATTTTGGCTATTGCGGGGTGGATTAGCCAGACGCAAGTGAAGGACACCAAAAAAGGGATGATGACCACTTGCATCCACATTGCCATTGTGAATTGCATTGGTGTATTACTTTTTTTCAGTAAATATTGCTCACGAGGGATCACTCCCTATTATATGAGTTGGATCAATCAGCTGGCGGTCTGGTATTTTACGACGAGATTTGAGCTGAATCGGGCCTTGTGCAAAGTTATAAATAATTTCTCAAACAAGCAATTTTAGACGCTATTATTCGACTCTTATTCATGCAGGCGAGATAAGATATAGTTTTTGAGGCTGTAAATAGTCTCGCGCGGAAAAACTTTCAGGTTGACATAATAAGTAGGAATGAGATGGAAGAATGATTTGGCATGTTGGAGCAGAGCAGCCATCTTCTTTCCATTCTTGTTTTTTTTGCGTAGTTTAGCGAGGTTATGGTTTGCCTTGATCACAGCCAACACAGCCTTGCGACAGTCTTTGTCGCCGCTTCTATCATAGAGCAGCATCTTTTCCTTGGGCATTCCCAGGTAATTGACGGCTACGGATGCGAAAATCTGCCACGCCCTCATCAGCTTCATCTTCTCTAAGTCGTTGCGTAAGACACCGACATCAACCTTGTCGCCATGCTTGTCTAAAAACAACACCCAGTCGCACAGTTGCCTGAGACCGCAAGCGGCACCAACGAAGTGGCGGAAGAAATGCAGGAAAATGTAAATGGCATCGAATTGATAGGGGGGAAGTTTTATGTCTGCTTTGGACAGATGCCAAACCACGGGTGATGTGCTGAGGTGGTGCGTAGCCCATTCTCTGATAAATTCATCCGATTCCTTATTGACAAAACTTCCGATTAGACCATGGAGTTCGACAAGTTGATTCTTGATGTCAAACGCCACATGGCGAAGTTCCTCATCCACATCAAATTCCTCCTTAGAGGCAATCTGTCGGAGCAATTGACGTCCCTTTTCAAAGGAGTCCAGATTTGAGTCTGTCAATAAGTCGATGTCCCCTACCACGCGGTGGCGGGGATTGGGATAATTGCGAGCCATGCCTACACCCTTGATAATCACCGTTTCAACCTGATTTTTGCTTAAATAGGATTGGACAGCCATCGCCATATTGAGGGCTCGGTCACTATCATCTTCTATGACTTTGACCGACATTACCATGTTCACAAACACTCGCTTAGGGGGTCGCAAATCAGTCGGTAGCTTGGATATTCCATCAGCTATCAGCCCTACGACTCCCTGTTCCATTGATAGGTGTAGAATACATACCCAGTCAACGTTGTTCCATGAGAAGCTCATGTCTGGCGGAGTATTCCACATTCCACATTCAAGCAGATGGAAGAATGCTTTCAGCTCTAAAGATTTGGACATAGAACTGTTCATTTGCGGTGATTTACTTGATTCAAAACTCTTTCGAATATCTGCTCATAGCGAAGCCCCATTTGTTTCAAAGAGAATTGGTCTTCTACCTTTTTGCGTGCCCGTTCCCCGAGATCTTTCTGTTCATTGGCCTGGACGATCTCTACAGCCATCCTTTGTGCAGAAGCCTCATCCGAAGAAGAAATCCTGAAATAGCGCACTTCACTGTCTGAGTATTTTTCTCTCATTCCGGGGATATCGGAACTGACGATATTGAGTCTGCATGCTGCCGCCTCTGCCATGGCCAGACAGAACCCTTCCGTCATAGAGCATTGTATAAATACATTCATTTGCTTCAAGTACGATATGGGATTCATCACTTGTCCGGCAAAGTGAACACGGTCTGCTACGTGGAGATCCATGCATAAGGATTCAAGTTGACGTCGCAAAGGGCCGTCACCATTTATCCACAGCTTGAAGTGCGGAGGCAGGTAGCATAGCGACCGTATGGCGAGATCCACACGTTTTAATTTCACCAACGCAGAATTGCAAATCAGGCGTACATCGCCCTGCTGAAAGAAGTTTCCTAAGTTAGTCCCCTCAATGCTGTCAATGAGTTCTGTGTCAATACCATTGTATGCCCAAGTTATCTTTTCTGGTTTTATCCATTTTGTCAAATACTGGCGCATGTTCTTGCTAAGAGCAACAACACAGTCGTGCCTGCGGAGTGACCACATAAACAGAAGGTTGAAAAGATAAGCTTTCACTGGGCTGTAAGCCAAGGAGAATTCCTCCAAAGTATAGGCATGTACCGTACTGATGACAACATAATGTCTCCGTTGCCGAGGCGGTATGTGAATGCTTGCATAATAATTTGAGCGGATACCATTGACATGAATGACGTCGTAGTCTGAGAACTTGAAAGGCCGAAAGAAAGGAACGCGCTCTGTGGGACATACGAAACGGACTTCTTCCCCAGCGTCGAAATAAAATACCTTGCAGGTATGGCCACGGCCGGCCAGTGCCTTTGTCAAATTGGCCAAGACAGTGACGGGACCACCTTGCCGCAATGAGGAAATAACAAACGCAATCCTCATATTATTTGATGTCTTAGATTGAACATCATTCTGGAAAACGCTGTTTGGCGAATGGAATGCACGTCAGTTACGACAACTCCGTGATAAGCATTGAAGGTGTGGAGGCCTACGTATGGCGAGGGAGGTAGAATACGCCTCACCTCACGGAAATGCAGGCCGCCGGCGTTCTGTTCAACGCGTTGCAAGCATACTCCTTCTCCGTATAGTTTGTTGCAGATCTGTCCGGGGCGATAAATGCTGTTCCCCACTCGAAAGAAATCACCAGCATTGCGTGCAATGTTGTCTGTGAATTGTATCTTTTGAACCAATTGGTAGCTTGTCGGCATTTTCTCATAGACCTCCAGTTCGTTACCGCTCATATTGTGATTCGGCGTTCCCCAAATTTGAGGTTTGCCGAACAGCGAAGTAAGCAGTGCGTCATGTAGAGGAAATGGCAGCAAAACGCTTACCCGCTTGCCTGAAGAGTCAAACAAGGAAACGTTACCTTCGCTTGTATTTTCTGGCAATATTTGAAAGTCATTTCCGTTTCTGACAATTTGTGGGAAACTTACGTGTGATGAGTGGCAGAGTATCAACTGCCTATCATCAAGCGCGTAATCCTTTCTATTTACCACCAGACGCACGATATTTCCTTTGTGCTCGTTTAGAGAGTATTCTTCGGCCAGTAGTACAACATGCTTATTGTCTACAGATAAAATAAACGGATCGGCAAACCATCTATCGGTGAAAGAGTGCGACATGAAATGAAAGTGCAGAGGGCATCCTTTGAGTATGTCGTCCAATCCTTCTTCTATAAAAGCGATATTCCATGCTACTTGGACTATCTGTTGATATAGTGACGCTACACCTGGTATCACAGCTTGCTTCTTGAATTTGAATCCTCAGAGGGTCTTTCGTTTAGTCCCTACGGAAGATGTCTCTTGTGTAAACTTTCTCTTTGACGTCATCGAGGCAGCTGTCGTAGCGGTTGGCGATGATGCAGTGGCTCTGCTGTTTGAAGTCGTTGAGGTTGTTGACGATTCTGCTGCCAAAGAAGGTGTCACCGTCTTTCAGTGTAGGCTCATAGATGATCACCTTGGCGCCTTTGGCTTTCACCCGCTTAATCACGCCCTGAATGCTGCTCTGGCGGAAATTGTCACTATTGCTCTTCATCGTCAGACGGTATACGCCTACAATGACTTCTTTCTCGCTGCTCTCATTCCACGAGCTGTTGGAAGTGTAGTATCCGGCTTTTTTCAATACCTGGTCGGCGATGAAGTCTTTTCGGGTGCGATTGCTGTCAACGATAGCCTGGATGAGGTTCTCGGGCACGTCTGCATAGTTGGCTAAGAGTTGCTTAGTGTCTTTTGGCAGACAATAGCCGCCGTAGCCGAAGCTGGGGTTGTTGTAGAACGAGCCGATACGTGGATCCAGTCCCACACCATCAATGATCTGTCTGGTGTTTAATCCCTTCACCTCTGCATAGGTGTCTAATTCATTGAAGTAGCTCACGCGCAATGCCAGGTAGGTGTTGGCAAAGAGCTTTACAGCCTCAGCCTCTGTGAGACCCATAAAGAGCGTTTTGATGTTCTCTTCTATGGCTCCTTCCTGCAAGAGCCGGGCAAACGTATGCGCAGCGTTGTCCAGACGCGCATTTCCCTCTGGGCGTCCTACGATAATACGGCTGGGATAGAGATTGTCGTAAAGAGCCTTGCTTTCACGCAGGAACTCCGGGGCAAAGATGATGTTGTCGTTGTTGTATTTCTTGCGTACGCTCTCCGTGTAGCCAACCGGTATGGTGCTCTTGATCACCATAATGGCATCAGAATTCACCTTCATCACCAATTCAATGACCTCTTCCACATGACGCGTGTCGAAATAGTTCTTTACCGGGTCATAGTTGGTGGGTGTGGCAATGACAACGAAGTCGGCATCTTTGTATGCCGATTCCCCATCGAGTGTAGCCATGAGATCCAGGTTTTTCTCTGCCAAGTATTTCTCGATATAGTCGTCCTGGATGGGTGACTTCCGATGATTGATCAAGTCCACCTTCTCTGGAATCACGTCGACGGCTTTCACTTCGTGATGCTGGCTCAGCAGCGTGGCGATGCTGAGGCCCACGTAGCCTGTGCCGGCCACAGCTATTTTTAAATCTTCGAAGTTTCTCATATATATAATACTTTCTTTAATCTATCATTTATTGTCGCTCTTTATAGATGATGTTTGCAAAAGCTCCTCACTTCTCTCCTTCTATTTTAAAGGATTCTCCTCCGACCGATACCAGTCAATGAACCGGCAGATGCCCTCGTGGAGTTCCACCTTTGGCTTGTACCCTATCTCGTGTTCCAGTTTCGACGTATCCGCGCAGGTCATATACACATCTCCCGGCTGCATGGGAAGCATCTCCATCTTGGCTTTTTTGCCCAAGGCATTCTCGATCTCAGCAATGAAATCCATCAGTTTCACGGGATGCGAGCAACCGATATTGAATACTTTGAACGGAACTCCATTCGGGCATTCGGCAGCCACGGGAGGCTTGTCGAGCGTCAACACCGTTCCGTTGGCAATATCGTCGATATAGGTGAAGTCGCGGATCATATCACCGTTGTTGAACACCTTGATGGGCCGGCCGTGAGTAATGGCATCGGCGAAAAGCATCGGCGACATATCGGGCCGTCCCCAGGGACCATACACCGTGAAGTATCTCAGCCCCGTGGCCGGAATGCCATAGAGCTTGCTGTAGGCATGCGCCATCAGCTCATTGCTCTTCTTCGATGCCGCATAAAAGCTGACGGGGCAATCCACCTTGTCGTCCTCGGAGAACGGAGCCTTCGAGTTCAAACCATACACAGAACTCGACGAGGCGAACATTAAGTGCTCTACAGGATAGTGGCGGCAGCACTCCAGCAGGTTCAGAAATCCCACCAAGTTGCTTTGCAAGTAGGCGTACGGATTCTCAATCGAATATCTCACTCCCGCCTGTGCCGCCAAGTTCACCACCTTGTCGAAGTGTTCCATGCGGAAGAGGTTGTCCATCGCCTCCTTGTCGTCGAGCGAGATGCGGAAGAAGCGCACGTTAGGGAATTTCTCGCTGCGGTATTCCTTTTTCCACTCCAAATCCACCATGCCTCGCCCGATACCGAGTAGGCCCAAGTGGCCGAACTTCAGTCTGATGTCGTAATAATCATTGATATTGTCTATTCCCACCACCTCATCTCCGCGCTCAGCGAGGATGGATGCTATCTTAGAACCAATAAAACCGGCCGCGCCGGTAACTAATACTTTCATTATTTAGTGTCCTAAAAGAAATTACTTACTCTGTAAACAAATATAGTGATGAATAAAGTGTTGACTTGTGTTAGACTTCCCTGGAAAGGCCGTATGAAGTTTGAAATCATGCTTTCATTTCTGTTAGCCTTGTTATTGGAAACAATAATGATAAGTTTACTATTTCTTTCTCAAAATATGCTGATATACCCAAGTTCGCAGTTGTGTGGGGAAGGCCACTTGGGCAAACCTGAGACAGTAATTCTTCATCAATACCGGTCGGGAGATCAATCCTTCATCATGCATGTATTTGAAAACCTTCATGTGCTCATGGAAATACTTCATCCCTCCACGACGAGCAAACTGGTCAGCCCCGGACCTTACGTTCACCACCACATCAGGGATATTTTGGATGACCACCTTGTTTTTCATCATTCTCGCCCAGAGGTAGAAGTCTTCCTGACGAAAGCGTCCGCTGTAGTTGCCGGCCTTCATGAGGTCGCTCTTGCGGATAATCACCGTTACGTGGTTCACACCGCAACGGGTCTGCATCATCCGGTAGATGCCTTCATTGTCGAGAGGCAGCACACGGCTGTCCACTATATTGTCGGGACTACCGACGAATTCCGTGATCATTCCCCCGACCATGCCGACTTCAGGATGCTCGTCGAACACCCGCATCTGTTTCTCAAAGCGGTCTGGCAGACTGATGTCGTCGCTGTCCATACGGGCGATATAGTCATAGCTGCAGTTGTCACAGGCAATGCGCAGAGCCTCGCCCAATCCGCGGTTTACAGGCTGAGGCAACCATTTTAGTGCTATTCCCTCAACAGCTGCCGCCTCTTTCGCCCTTTGGATACATTTTTCCAAGGCCTCCGGAACAGGACCGTCACCAACAACCACAATTTCCTTTGGCTTGAGCGTCTGCCCAATAATCGAATCCAACGCAATCTCCAAATACTGTGGGTTATCGTTCTTGTAGATGGACATGGCTGTCGAAATATTTTTGCTCATGCTTGTTCGTCTAATCACAAAGAAAATATCAATACTATAAACTTTTAAAGCTAATCACCAAGTCTACTGTAGAATCGGTTAGCAATTGAGCCTGAAGTTTTCTTTTACTCCCAAAGGTTGTCTATGATTATTTTTTTCAATTCCAAAGAAAATGATGCCATCCTACATCACTAAAGTTAAATAATAGTAATATCTATTGCTTCTGATTCAATTCTCAATTGGCAGAGTCCGTTACATCTTTGATCTGAGCGGGTTTTGAGGCGACTGATACCAGTCAATGAACCGGCTGATGCCCTCGTGGAGTTCCACCTTTGGCTTATAACCAATCTGGCATTCCAGTTTCGTTGTGTCGGCGCAGGTCATATACACATCTCCCGGCTGCATGGGAAGCATCTCCATCTTAGCCTTTTTGCCCAGTGCATTCTCGATCTCTGCAATGAAATCCATTAGTTTCACGGGGTGCGAGCAACCGATATTGAACACTTTGAACGGAACTCCATTCGGGCATTCGGCAGCCACAGGAGGCTTGTCGAGCGTCATCACCGAACCGTTGGCAATATCGTCGATATAGGTGAAGTCGCGTATCATGTCCCCATTGTTGAACACCTTGATAGGGCGCTCATGGGTGATGGCGTCGGCAAAGAGCATCGGCGACATGTCGGGACGCCCCCAAGGACCGTATACCGTGAAATATCTGAGACCGGTAGCCGGTATGTTGTAAAGCTTGCTGTAGGCGTGTGCCATCAGTTCGTCACTCTTCTTTGTGGCCGCATAGAAGCTCACCGGACAGTCCACCTTGTCGTCTTCAGAGAAAGGAGCCTTTGCGTTCAGTCCGTAGACCGAGCTTGATGAGGCAAACAGCAAGTGCTCTACGGGATAGTGCCTGCAACACTCCAGGAGGTTCAGAAACCCAACGATGTTGCTTTGCAGGTAGGCATAGGGGTTCTCGATCGAATAGCGCACTCCGGCCTGAGCGGCCAAGTTTACGACTTTATCGAAGCGCTCTCCAGCGAAAAGGCTGACCATGGCATCCCTGTCGTCGAGCGACATCGGGATGAACCTCACTTTGTCGAATTTGTGGCTATGGTATTCGCCGTATGGTGCAAAGTCGTTGTTTTCTGTTTCTATTCCAAGCAGACGGAGATGCCCCCACTTCAATCTGCGGTCGTAATAGTCATTGAGGTTGTCGATTCCCACCACTTCGTCCCCGCGTCGTGCGAGGAGACAAGCTATTTTAGACCCAATAAAACCGGCTGCGCCGGTGACCAATATCTTCATAATATCAAATTTTATCTACCAAACATAAATCCAAAATGTAACCCATGCAGCACATCTGATATCCAAACGCAGACTTGAGCAATTCCTATAGCAAGAATAGGGCTGATGATATATTCAAAACCAACAAGATGATTCTGAATCATAAGGACGCCTAAAATCTCCAAGTTTAGAATAAGCAACAAGTAGTAATGTAAAACATAGATTTGTAAAGTGTTCGTACCTATAGTACCTCCAATCTGCTTTAGCCATTTTTTTCCTATAAAGTCTTTACCCTTTAGTTTCATTTCACCCTGATAGAAAGCCAGCATCAGTACAATGCATATAGGGAAAGCCAAAACTAAGCGTAAAAGAATGGAGGGCCAATATAGATCAAACAAATGTAATGCCTCCCCCAGACTGGAACCTATTATGATTGTAGCTCCTGCTAAGAAATATACTGCCTTTTTATGTCTGCAAAGGTAGCTAAAGAATCCATGATGTAAAAAGTAACCTAAGCAGAAAAATGGCCATAGAGGCCATAGGTGGTCTGTTCCTATAAACATACCCATAACGGTTCTGTGAAATAGAAAATGCAGGAGAAGGAATATCCCCTGTACAAGGACCATTCCAACGACCAAGTTTGTTTTTGCAAACTTAATTAAACCTATCGATATATAATAAATCGTCAGAGACCACAAAAACCAATAGCCCACTTTCGTCTCATTGCCTAAGAATTCCCAAGGTAAGTAACCCTTCAAATAGGCATAAGGAACTCCGAAAATAAAAAATGGAATTAATATTTTCAGATGTTTATAGATATTCAACTTTCCAAGATCAATGAAATAACCACTAATCATCATAAACAAGTTTACATGGAAAATGTTCACAATGTGTGCAAGTGAAGAATAAGAGGCATCTTTATAACAAAAAAGAGAAAGATGTCCGATAACCACACATAGCATGGCAAAGCCACGCAATGCATCAAGATAAAAAAGTCTGTTGCACATAATTTAGTATCTAATTCTGCATTATTAGTAAACCGTATTGATTTAAATTTAATGCGAAGTTCTATATCGTGAAAAGGGTTATCATTGTCTGTGCCTTTGCAGCCTTGTCAGAGTGGAAATACTTGCTTCTAATCTTTGCGATTAATATTTTTTAGGATACGAATGATCCAATGGTATCCAACTTCCTAACTTCAAGTCGCTTTCTTTAGGGGAGAAATGATTGCAGCCAGAACCATGGAAGAAAGTTATCTCTCCAAAATATACTTTTCCATCAAAGCTATACAGATCTACTCGACAATGAGGGAAAGGCTTTGATAACTTTCTGCAACATTCAATCATGAAATCCCAAGTAACGGGCTTCTCTATCTCGTCAATGTGGTAGAAGTCCCTTGTTTCCCTCATATCTTTCATAGGAAGAAAGTTCATATCATAGATGTTTCTATAATATTCTTTTGCATGACTTCCATCTGCATTTGCAACCCCAATATCCAAGAGAAGAAGTCTCGGTTCACCTTCAAAACATAAGAACTTATAATCATACAAATGCTTGTTGGATGGTCTGAGCACCTTTTCCGCCAAAATACAGGGTTTTACATTTTTGTAACAATATTCCCTTCCGTGATAGTAGTAATTTTCGCTAAGCCAGTAATTAAACAAAAGGCGTAGGGCTTCCTTGTCCTTCATAAAACTACTTTTGTGGCATAAGCGATTACCTCCTGACACATGGTTTACTTTAAGATAGAAATCCTCGTCCGGAATTGAATTTATGTCAATATCTTCGAAGGTGGACCAATGTCCAAAGACAGGATTGAGAATGTTTTTCAAACCGCAATCTTCAACATATCGTCTGACTCTCCATTTGTCGCAGCACTGGGTCATTAGAGGGTTGAAATAGTGGAACTTCAACCACCATATTTTCTCATCAAAAGTCTTCGGATGTTTTAAGTTCAAAAACTGATGACGGAAAGTGAAATATGTATATTGGGCATAAAGATTGTCGGGTACAACCATAGCTGTCTTAAAAACGAGATTTTTGAGATCCCCTATTATTTGTTTTGTATTCATTGTCTTATTGTTTTTGGATTTAGTCATATTCACGCACTCTTGTATAAGTTGTGAAATGACTTATCCGGCAATCGAATACAAAAGCCTTGAAGACTATTACAGAGTAGCCTATTTACTTTTTTTCGGGGGGGGTATTTAGATACCCACCCAATTTCTCATCCCATACGTATGGCTTGAAAGGAACCATACCTGAGTAATGAAAAAATGTGTATTCTCCAAAATAAATTTTTCCGCTCATATTATAAAGGTCAATCCTGACGTGTCGATAACCTTTTGACAATTTTTTTGCTATTTCTACCATTTCTGCATATCTCTCGGGCTTTCTTATAGGCTTAGAAGATAGTGGATGGCCTTGTTTAAATGGAAGATGATGGAATGATATGTCAAAGAAATCAAATCTTGTATCTGTTGGCCTGTTAGTTGCAACAAACATAAATTTCGGGACACCATTAAAGCAGAAAAATTTATAATCTGTGAGACCATCTGTAGTGGAGTTTGGGTCTACCATATATTTCTCTGCCAGAATTCTTGGTTTGACATCTTTGTATGGATATTCACGTGTAGCCCAAAAGGGATTTCTACGAAGGCATCTGTTGATTTTCTTTCTTGCCTCTGTAATGTCCATCTTACTTTTGTCTTTGCAGATGACGATTCCTCCAGAGTCGTGGTTGCATTTCAAAACAAACTGATTGGGCAATTTTCCGAAATCGATATCTTCGAATTTATCCCATACTCCTAAAGTAGGAATGATATGCTCATCACCAATGATTCTTGCAGCAATTTTTTTTGCTTCGATTTTATCTACCATTTGCGTGTATTCAGGATGTTTGTCATGCAGTTTCAGCCATTGGAGTTTTTCATTGAATGTGTGTGGATGGTTTAGGTGAAGTCGCTTGTGCATTGATAATAAATAAGCAATTCTTACTGCTGTCTCATCATCGTGGATAAATGGAGACAAACGGTTAAAAATGCCTACGATAATTCTGTTTGGATTTACCAGAAGACTTGTAATTCTATTTTTTGATACCATTATTATTTTGGATTACTTTAATAATTAATTTCTGCCATTGATCTACAACACTCGATGTGCGAAATAAATGAGACATGGCCTGTTCTTCTTTTGAGAGTTTGCTCTGGAGAGCTTTGTTTGCCATCAACTCCTCGAGGGCTATAGCAAGCTTTTCAATATTACCAATCTCAACAAGCAAGCCGTTTTTGCCATCAATTATCAGTTCATCTGTACCTGAAACCTTAGTTGATACAATAGGAGTACCTACACATATTGCTTCAATCATAGCATTGCTCATTCCTTCAAAATTACTTGATAAACAAAATATTTCTGATTTAGCAACCTCTTCTATGACGTTCGATGAACGGCCTGGCAATAACACTCTGCCCTGAAGGCCTAAATCTGCTATTAACTGTTCCAAATTCTTTCGAAGATGTCCTTCGCCAAATATGATCAATTTGTACTGCTCATATTTTACAGCAATCTTTGCAAATGCTTTTATTAGCATCTGCTGATTTTTCTGATGGTAGAGTCTGCCAACAGATACTATTCTTTTTATCCTTGGCAACGATTTTCCACCTTCTGTTGGGTTGAACTCCCAAACCTTTTCATCCACTGGGTTATAGATAACAACAGTTTTGTCTCGGATATTTTTTCGGTAGAAATCTCGTATCTGTTTGGTCTGTACCACATGTGCAGCAGCAGTAGGAAGCAAAAACCAACGGAGCATCTTTCGCAGTGGACCTAACGTTCTTGGATCCTTTCTTTCTGAAGATATAACAGGTATATTTGTCCTAAAAAGTGCTATCAATACAAATTCGTAAACAGCTTCCATAAAGGCGATAACACAATCTGGCTTTAATTCAGCAACATGTCTGCGAAACCATCTAAGTTCGCTTAGCAGACCACTGCAACATTCTTGGCCTGCATGCAGATATTTTATTCTTTTGTCAAGCGCGTAATAATCTTTAGCTTTATTTGTCAGCGCGATTACCTCAACTTTATTCCCTCGCTTACAAAATTCATTTGCCAATATGGACAACACCCTTTCCGCGCCTCCTGACCCAAGCGTTGATGTTACAAATAATAATTTCATGATTATGAATTTCTAAATTCAATAATAAGCTCAGCAGCCCGGTTTATATTATTTATCTCATTTGTATACTTATACGCAAAGAAATAAATGATAATAAGCCCTATACTCATTAAAAATAAATTTCTTGGCAGTTTTTTCTTGAATGCGAACACCATCATCGGCAACATGAAGATCTCGACCGTTGCAAAAATAGTGGATGTACGCCCTGACAATGCCGTATAATTACAGAAAAAAATCAAGATTATCGTTGAATAAAAGTATGCGTTTTTATATATAGAATAGTATGAACTTAATTTTTTAATTTTTCCTTCAAAATAACAATAAAGTAATAGTACTGCCGATTGAAAATAAATCATGGGATTTTTTAATTTTAACGCTTCCTCTATGTATGCGCCCGAAGTATAAGTAGCGTAATCTAAATCATCGCTGTATTTCTCCACAACATTAGATATAGAAGGGCCTAACGTCTGAGAAAAAACAGCAGCAAGTACTAATCCGCATACAATATGCCAATTTTTAAAATGAATTAAATTGAAGAAGTAGAAAGGCAAACCAATCCATGCCATTTGGTGAAACTGTGAGGCTATGAGTACACAAAGAAAATATTTCCAAAAGCTTCTCTCCTTTACGAATTTCAAGCCATAAATCACAATAAGAATAGCAAGTGATGACCTAATTTGAATGAAATCGCGATTTAACAAAAAACGGCCCATGTAATCACATAAACCGATAAGGGGAAGTAAACAATAATAGCGAAGAATCTTATATAATAAGAACATTGACAAAGCTCCCATAGCAAGCAAATAGAATCTGTCATTGTCCCAAATGGTCTTCACCATTGAAGCTAAAAAGTGGTAGCCTTTTTCTTTATACACTGCATCTGAGGAGTAAATAGAAAAATGCCATATATCCGGAGCCTGACGAAATGCAGCAATATAGCCTTGCGTGTCATTCCATAACACGTTTCTAAAGCCTATTAATACTACAATTAATAAAAGAGATATGGTCAATATAACATTCTGTTTCTGGCTATTGAGGGAAAGCCAGAAACAAAATACTACAAATAAAGTAAAGGCCAGTATCATTCGAATTTAGATTTTTTTGTAAGTAGAAGATTAGTCAATAACGATTCCCACTTACACAGAATTTTTTCCGAACTGTAATAGTATGATCTTGCAACGGCGTTTTTCTGTACAGAATGTCTATATTCTTCATCACGTATCATTTTACTTAACGCCTCACTCATAGAATTGATGTCTGCTGTTTTATACAGCAGACCCTGATTGCTATTTTGAATAATCTCGCCCGTTCTTCCCAAGTTTTCACAAGCCACCGGAGCGCATCCCTGACTCATAGCCTCAATCAGCACCATAGGCAGGCCTTCACTCCTACTACTCAAAACAAATATAGAAGCCTCCTTATATAGACTTTTCATATCTCTTTGGTAGCCCATAAAATCTATCTGATTTTCAATTCCGCATTTTTTGGCAATTTCTTCCAAATAATCAAAATTTTCTTTGGGTCCGTCACCTGCTATACGTAATTTCCAGTCAGGATAGGAACTGGCAATATTTCCCCATGCTTCTATAAGCAAATCAAAACCTTTGTAGTACCAATTGGAGATTCTACCAGCAGCCAAAATAATTTTTTGTTTGGGAGGAATTTTGCTAACAGGCTGGAAAGTTAAAGGATTGGGCATTACTGTAACATTTTTATAATTATCTCCCAAGTATTCCTTATCCGCCAGATTTAATACTGTAACCGCGCTATAAAAAAAGGGTGTATACTTGTCTAACCACTGAGTAAGCAAGTTTAAATGCCATTCTTTGCTCTCCAGAGAATGATGTATTGTCATGACAACCGGTATCCTCAATCCAACGGTAGCCAATCTCGAAATGATGGAGCAAACATGCATGAAACCGATAATAACATCAGGCTTTTCCTTTATCAGATAATGCCTAAGTCTTAAGGGCGCGCCAAACCATTTTATCTTAGATTTCGACTTTCTGCATAGAGTCATGACACATACACTGCCATCCACAGTATAAGAGACTTTTTGATTCAATGAATCTGCAACTATATACACCTCATGCCCTTTGCCTGCAAATCCGTTGGCTAAATTTACTGCCACGCGCTCTGCACCTCCAGCCCCTAAATTGTTGCAAACAATAAATATTTTCATTTTTTATTGCTAATAAGATTGTTCCATTCCTTCATCACATTTTCCAAGGCAAAAGCCTTTGAAGTCTTCAGTGCAGCCGTAGCCATACGCTGCCGTTCTTCTGTGTTGAGCATCAGTCGGGTCAGGCCTAAGCTATAGGCTGGCAAGTCATTGTTGCAGATCAACAATCCATTGTGCCCATTGTCAATAATATCATGGACGGCTGCGAAAGAATCGAAGGCAATCGGTACACATCCCATTTGCTGTGCTTCGGTCAGTGTCAGCCCCCATCCTTCGAAAGCAGAAGTCATCATAAAGATTGCACTCTCCTGATAATAACTCTTTGGATTCTGCCTACCCACAAACTCTACGCGGTTTAGACCGAGGTCTCGCGCCAATTGCTCATAAGCGGCCCGAGACGAGCCGTCGCCTACAATTTTCAGCATCCATCCTTTGAGCCTTTCATTATTTTCGATTTCCTTCCAAGCCCTGATGGCGAGGCTGATACGCTTCTGTCTTTCTTCCAAACGACTGACTACTAATACTTGTTTTTTCTTGTTTTTCAGCAGTTCCTCGGGTAACCATTCATTATATGAGTTTGCATTGGGAATTGCCATCAACTTGGACGGATTGTTAAGGTGGGCATATTCAGAATACTCACTTATGAATGCTTCCGACAGCACAACAACTTTATCAGAATATGCGTAAACTGTGCGATAGAGGTCGCGGTTCCTATATGGATAATAAATCTTGTAGAGTGGATAAATAACAGTTCTAACCAAGTCTTTCGCATATTCCGTTGCCCCATGGTAATGCGATAACCCCTTGTAAAAGGATCTGAAAGTAGTGCCATATTCCTCAAAACCGGGATTGAAATGTAGCACACTAATCATCTTGAAATGTAGCTTGTGACATTGTCGTATTCTGAAGAGCTCCTTTACCATTCGGGTCATCTTTTGTAAAATAATGACATCGAAGTCGTGTTCTATAAGGAACTGCTCAAAAGAATTCTTTTCTATGTTGATACGGCCTTCGAATGGTGTCAACGGATAGCGCTTGTCGATTTCCTCACTGTAAGCCAGGTAGCAATGATGTCCTAAACGGGTAAATCCAGTACTGATTCTCGCAGTGATACGTTCCGTACCCCCCTTGGTTTCTGAGACATCACTCGTATTATAAAATAGTATTTTCATTGTTCTTTATACTGCTCTTTCAGGATCTGCAATTCTTCCAGTGTGTAGTATTTTCTTTCATCCGTTTTGGCAGGACCGAGCACATGTATGTCCCTAAGAATTTTTGCCCCCAAATACCTTAGTTTACTTTTATTGCAATGGCTCAGTGGCTTATATTTCCACTGGGTTTGTTTGTAATACTTTATAAATTCATAGCTGTATGGATTGCAGTCCTCTACATGCCATGGCTTTTTGTTGTCGGTAAAATGTAAAAGAACGGGGTGACAGATCGCCTGTTTCAAATCATCCTCATAATTTTTATATCTTTCCCCGAATTGATTGTATTCAGGCTTCCAAAGAAAGCCATTCTGTACATTATAGCGCATCGGGAGGTTCATCTTCTGGTCGTGCAGCGTAATGTTCAAGACATCCTGGTCGTGCAGCACGATTCGTTCAGGCTCATTGGCTATCAAATATAGAAACTTTTCTTTCAGCTTGTGCTCGCGCCAGTAATCAAGGTTGATAAGCAAAACACCTGCGTTGAAATATCCTTCTTTGGGTGAATATCCAAGTTTACTAAAGTCATGTTTGGATTCTGCCATGTCTGTAACTGTACCAACAGCATAATTATCTAACGGCAAATTCCATAATGAGTTTAAAGAATCCGTATTGATAACATCGCCATCTATATAGATTACTTTGTGAATATTTTCGGGTAGAATGTCAGTTACCACCAGTCGATAATATGTGGCTTGTGTGATGTATCCACTTTTGGCATCCCCTCTTCTCAATTGTGGAAAATTTGAAAAGTATTCACTATCCACCAGATGAAAGACAACCTTATGGTTAGAGGTTTGAGCAATAACTTTTTCCAGCTGTCTTTTATGTTTAGATTTAACATCGTTATCGATAATGATGTGAAAAATGACCTCAGACTTTATATTCTGAATGCTAACAGATTTCATCGTAACAGATGTGGGCATGATGTAGTTGCAATCTGTGCTTAATAAAATGTGTATAGAATCCATGTTTTTATTTCCTGTGGATGATGTTATTCTTTATTATTTCTTGGAGAAAGGCTAACTCTTTTAAGTGGAAAAGCCTCGAAAATGTGTAGTATAAAACTATACCTGCCAATATGCCTGTAAATAATTTAGCATAATCGTTTGAAAGAGCGAGATCAATTAGGTATATACCTATACCCATGAAGACAGAGACCATTAATGAAGGTATCAGGTCTTTCATTTGTGTTCCCCAGCCGAGATTGATTAGTTTTCCCGTGTAATACGTATTGATAAATAGTGCTATTAAGGAACAAAAAACCGAGCCTACGCACATCCAGAGGATTCCATATTTGATGGTTATAGCAAGGACAGATATTCCTATTGCTTTCTTTATTATTTCTAATTTTAGAAATAACTCTGATCGTCCACTTACTTGAAGTAGATTCAAATTCAATGCATGTATTGGATACCACATCATATCAAAGCATAATATTTGAAGCATGATGACGCAGGGTAACCATTTTTCCGTTATCAGCACGACAACGAAAGGGCGGGCTAATACCGCTAAGGAAATCATGATAGGAAACAAAATATAGGCCGAAATCCTTAGCATCTTACGATATGCATTGGCGAGACGCTCCTTGTCATTTTGTATGCTGCTCAAAACGGGGAAGGCAACGCTGCCGATGACATTGGTAAACGTTGTCGCTGGTAAACTTGAAAACGATGAGCTTTTGGAATAAAAACCTAAGTCGCTGGAACTAAATTTTTTTCCTATGACGATGGGATATAGATTTTGGTAAACAACATTAATAATTGTAGATATCAATAATTTGGATCCAAATGCGAACATTTCAACTGCAGATTTTTTTGAGAATTTATAACCTGGGAACCAATGCTGATAGTGCCAATAAAGGATTGCGCCAGAAAAAATGGTAATGATTTTAGGTACGATTAATGACCAAACACCACACCCCGTAATAGCCATCGCAATGGAGACTATTCCTTGAGCAAAAGAGTTGATCACATTGATTGTACTTCGTGCTTTAAACTGTAAGTCTGCATATAATTTGGTTCCTTGAACTGAAATGAATGACCCTAAGAATATATATAGCGCATCGAAGTATAAAATCTTTGTGATAATGGGCTGTCTAAAGTATGATGCAATTAAAGGTGCACAAAGACAAAGTAGCGACGCCATTATTACAGACATCCCTACATTGATATCAAAAACGGTGGAATAATCTAAATCTGTTCTGTCTTTTTTCCTAATCAATGCACTACTGAACCCAGAATCTACAATAACTCCTGAGATGGTGACAAATACAGTTACCATCGCCACCAGACCGTAATCTGACGGAGATAGAAGCCGTGCCAAAATAATGCCGACGATAAAAGTAACCAGTTGTGTTGAGAATTTCTCAAAAAATCCCCATATTATTCCGGAAAGTGTCTTTTGTCGAAGACTATCATTTGCCATGAGAATAAGAAATTTCGTCCAATAGACTTCTTAGGTATATTAGTTGGTTGTTTACCTATTTTTATTAAATAGGCTTCTATTGTTCTTATCTATAATTGTCTCTTGTTTTATACTGAATGCTTACTAATTTTGTGAATGTCTTTCCTAAAAAGGCTAACCCTTTCATGCAAAGGATTAGACATTTCTTCAAGGGCGAGAATAATTCTATATGCTTTAGATGTCCCTTCAGATAATACTCACTATCTTTATATAATTGTTCAACGATTAGTGGGGGGAAAAGAATTTCTAATGATTCGCGTCTGGATTTTAATATATCATTCCAGTTTTGCTTTGAAGAACTAATTCCATCTAAATTGTAATTGCAAACTATCGTATTAACATATTTCCATGTACACTTGTCTATGATAACCCATTGTAGCCAAGCTTTCCAATCGGAGATAATTTTTTCGTTTTCGTCGTATCTATATTTATCAAACAGTTTCCTTTTTATGAAAGTAGCTTGGTGGGAAAATGTAGAGTGCATTAGCATCATAAGAACATTTTTTTCATGGTGGTTTAAAAAATTACCATTTGGCAGTACTGCGTAACCTGATACTATATCTAAATGGTCGTTCATTTGATTACGCATTTCTTGCAATACATTTTTATTATGCAGTGTATCACCACTGTTTAAAAATAAGATGTATTCTCCTTTAGCTTTGTCAATGCCTTTGTTCATCGCTGGATAAATTCCTCCATCTGGTTCTGAACAGTAATAAGACAGATCCTTTTTTACCTTGTTTATTTCATCTTTGCTTCCGTCTTGAGAACCACCATCTATTATTATATACTCAAAGTCTTTGTAATCTTGACTAAGGACGCTGCATATTGTATCAGAGAGACCTTTTCTATTATTATAATTTATTGTTATTATTGAGTAAAAAGGCATGACTCCTGGAATTTGATTCGTATGAATATACTATTATCTAAAGTGAAAGTCTTTTTCTAATAATTTGTCTTCCCCATCTATTGCTATATGTAATCATTTTTAATATATTTCTTACGGAAACTATCTTTCCTCGCTTTGAAAGTTTAAAAATTTCTCCGAATAAATTGGCATTATTTGATTTGGATATGTCAAAGCAATTTTTTACAGCATCCTGGTATACCTGTTTTTTGTGTGAAGATCCACACAAAGACTTGTCAAGGAATAATCTTATTGACAAAGAACTTTCAATAAAATTTATTTGCTTGCGAATATCTGTGCTATGGCTTGCTGAATTTTCTAATATTCTGTATTCTCCAGTTATCCGATTCATGAAATATATATCTGTATGGTATGCAATATACAGCCATAAAGGATAATCTGCCATTAACCATGTTTTGGGCGGATTTATTTCTTTTTGAAATTTAAAAAAAAATTCCGACCTTAGACATGTTGTCAATGTTATTATTGTGTTTAGACCTATAAGTAATTTTTCAAAGTTGGTTTGCCTGGCCCAACCTAATGATCGCTTCCCCGTGTTTTCCTCAAACTGATAGGCTTGTGTATATACCATCCCACATTCTGGGTGGATCTCAAGATAATTCACTTGCTTCTGGAGCTTTAATGAGTCGGTCCAATAGTCGTCGCCCTCGCAAAAGGCTATGTATTTGCCATGTACATATGGTTCAAGAAGTTTGTTAATGCCTGAGAAACCAATTTTGCTATATTGGTTTTCACTTTCATAGACGGGAATGATGATACTGGGATATTTTTCTGCATACTCTTGAATTATAGCTCTCGAATTATCAGTTGAGCAATCATCATGGACAATAGCCTCTATCTTGAAATCTGTTTTCTGCATTACAAAACCGTCCAAGCATTGGCGCAGGTATGGCTCATGGTTATACACCAAGCAGATAATCGTAACAAGTACTGGATCTGTTTGATTAGAAGGCATCATTTTCTCTTTTTCTTAACGTGAACTCAATAATTTATCTAACTTGCGTAGATGTGCTAATTAGCGGATCTTGATTCTCCCGCTGACCACAAGTTTGAAACCCAAAGATTTTCTAAACTGCTCCTCCTTTTCCCTATAGGAAGCTGGATAGGGATGTCGCCTATTGCTTGCATATGCTAATCGATGATTGAAGGCAATATTGTCGTGGCTTGCGTTGAATATTTTGATTGTCGATTCCAGTTGGCCGATAGCCTTGCTGATCCATTGCTTTCTAACATCTTTCAGTTCAATGAAATAGATATCTTGAAAATCTTCTGTTAATATCATTGCATCGCAAATGGAGATCTTGTTTTGCGTTTGAGGATCAAGCACTCTAATGTTGTTATCAACGGGTACGAAGTCGTATGATAAATGTTGTGGATTTATGATTACCACTTCATTGAGATGGTCTTCAAAAAGCATTCCAGCTGGTTCTTCCCTTTCTCCATCCTTGATATAGACCACTTCATTTCCCCTAACTGTGGGGTAAATTCTATTTGCGATTGCCAGGAAATCTACCTGCCCTAATTGGTATGTCGGCATTCTTCTTCAATATCCAAAAGTTCGTTGTACATATCATTACAATCCTCCAAGGCGATATTCAGTAGGTTTTCATCCGAAGGCATGTCACCGTACTTAGAAAGTTCCCGAACTTGTCCATTATCCCGTATTTCATAAACATTCACGTCATCACCTGCCACAAAAGCCGCCTGAGGCACGATGTGCGACAACTTTTCCGCCGCGTCAGGATATGCAGTAGCGATGTTGTTTGCCTTAATAGCCAAAGACAGATAGTTGAGCAGATAAGGACTGTGGGTAGTCATGATGAGGAGATTGCCTTCTGCCTTGTTCTTGTCTATTAGTAATGCCTGCAAGACGCTTTTCTGCGAGAGGGGGTAAAGATTCTGCTCCGGTTCCTCAACAATATTGAAGAAGCAATTCAGGGTGTATCGCTTATTAATATTTTCTATCATTGCTGACTTGACAGCTTCTTGCAAATTATCCGATTCCAGGATTTTAGCAATTTCCATGCTCAACTGGTCCCTTTCTTCGGCACTCTGTGGTTCCCCTTCTTGCTTACGCACCATATCCGCCAGATAGTCCGATACGAGAACGAGAGGGGCCATCGATTGATAGCCACTGGCTGAGTTTTCTGCTCTCACACGGTAATCTTCGCCCATAATCCAAGTTACCTTGTTCAACCGGTCGTATTGTAGATATACATCTTTTACAGGAAGTGCCACTTTTCCCTTCAGACTTTTTAGAGCTTTAAGATATTCGTTTTGCATCGTCTGAAGGTTTGACGGCAGGCGTCTCACTTTCTCAGCATGTTCAATAGCTACCATCATATTGCGCTCTGCTGGCACATACATAATTTTTGGCATTTTGTAGCTATCATGCTTCTTTTGTATGAGCGTTAAGTGTTTGTTTTCATAAACAAAGACGAAGTCTTCGCTCTCATACCTTATATAAGAGTCGTCTTTGAAAAAATCCGTTATTCCGTGATAACCACAGAGATTATTGCGAAAATGATTATATCCCGTGACGTATTTTTCGGTTATCTCGTGCTTCATGAGAGATTTCTCAAGCCAGAGGCAGGTGGAGATCAGCTTGGCACAAGTGCTCTTTCCGCTGCCCTGCTGGCCGCAGAAAATAGTGACCGGAGAGATGGCTATCTTTCCTGTGTTTCTTATAGGACCTATGTTACGTATTTCTATTGTTCTCAAGGATTTATATCATTTAAATGTAGATGAAGGCATTAAGATGATAATTCTAATGACCTAAAATGGTCTTTATCTTTAAGGTCTTATCGTTTTTTATAGAGTTGAAATCAATGTGGAGGATGCTTTATCTACCAATTAATGATTTCTCACCTTGGCTTCTGTCGCGGTGCCTTACAGCCGGCGTGCCGTAATAAATACCCCAGGGATCTAATGATTTATTGACAAGTGAGCAGGCACCTACAACACTTCCCTCTTCTATCGTTAGATTGGGAAAAACTACGCATTGGGCTCCAATTTGTGAAAAACGTCTCAATAGGACGCGCCCCCCGGTGACGTGAATTTTAGAACTATCGTGTACAGGTCCTATCAGATAGTCTCCGCCGAAGTCGTCCATGGCAGAAAAAATTGTGCTTCGAGGTGAAATTCCTGTATAGTCCTCCAACGTGATACCCATGGACCCATATAAAGCTACATAGGCAGAAATATGAACGTTGGAACCTATAGTAATATTCCCTGACAGAATACAGAAATCATCAATCCTTACATTATCCCCTAATGTGATGCCGGCAGCTCCATATATGCTGCATTTTCTGCTTATTAAGACATTGTGACCGTAAGATTTTAATCCCACGTGAGATAACTCTTCTTGCGAATAAAACGAACTCATGTTTATCCTTTTACATAACCCTTTCGAGAGGGGTGCTAATTTTTTATGCAATCAATCACTCTTTGCAGGTCATTATCGCTCAGCAGGTGATGCATGGGTAGACAGATGACTGTGTCGGCCATTTTATGTGCATTTGGCAGATTCTCTGGTGAGGCACTATCCAGTCCGCGATAAGTGGAGAATTCGCTGATGAGCGGATAGAAATACCGACGGCCCCAAACGTTACGCTCGCGCATTTTAAAATAGAGCTCGTCACGACTCATGCCATATTTCTCAGCATCGACGAAGATGGGAAAATAGCTGTAGTTGTGCACTACACCGGGCATGTCATCAAAGTATGTGATGCCCTCTACTTCTTTCAAAGCTTTGCGGTATTTAACGGCCACTTGATGACGTGCCTCGATGGCCTTGTCCACATTCTTTAGGTTGACGAGACCATAGGCCGAGCGGATCTCATCCATTTTGCTGTTGATGCCTGGCCCAACGACGGTGGTCTCATTGGCAAAGCCGAAGTTCTTGAGATAGTCGATACGTTGCTTCATCTTTGCGTCGTGCATCACCATAGCACCGCCCTCAACCGTGTTGTACACTTTTGTGGCATGGAAGCTCAGTGTGCTGAGATCGCCGGCTTTGAGCACAGAGACGTAGTCACCTTCGCTCTTTGAAAGAGTCTTGCTCTGCCGACTGTCCACCTTCACGCCAAAGGCATGGGCTGCATCGTAGATCACCTTCAACCCGTATTTGTCTGCTATTTCCTGAATAGCGTCCACATCGCAGGGCTTGCCGTAGACATGCACAGGCATAATGGCAGTGGTGCGCGGTGTGATGGCTGCCTCTATCTTTTCGGGATCCATGCAGCCTGTAGATGGATCGATGTCTACGAATACGGGCTTAATACCGTTCCACCACAGTGCGTGGGTCGTGGCCACAAAACTATATGGAGTGGTGATTACCTCACCGGTGATACGAAGAGCTTGGAGAGCTGTAATCAGGGGTAAGGTGCCGTTGGTGAATAGACTGATATAGGGGACACCGAGGTATTCGGCCAGTCCTTTCTCCAATTGTTGATGGAACTGTCCGTTGTTGGTGATCCATTTTGACGCCCATATCTGCTTTAAATATTCATTGAATTCGCCAAGGTCAGGGAGTAATGGCGATGTTACGGTGATGATATTCTTGTTCATTCGTTTGTAAAATTCTTAAAATTTATTATCCTTCTTGCCTATATCACTTATGGCTATCAAGTTAATATGTGGAACCAAGGCTGGTCACGAAATTACAAGAAAGTACTCTTGTTTTATGAAAAACATGACGAGTAATGAAAAATTATTCATTAATTCATCCTGTTGGGATTGGCTGCTGATGGCAGCCGCCAAATGGCAACCGGCGGGGCGGCAAATGGGAGCCGGCGGGCTGCCAAATGGCAACCAGCGGGGCGGCAAATGGAAGCCGGCGGGGCGGCAAATGGAAGCCGGCGGGGCGGCAAATGGAAGCCGGCGGGGCGGCACATGGCGGAAGCCATGTGTAAAGGCTTGGGAAGTGGGGATTGATGGTGTTGTCATGGTTTTTGGACGTTATTGAGGCGGAGGGAACGACACAACTCCCTCTCCTTCTCCCTTTGGTGTGGGGGGAAGAAGAATTGTGAAACTCCCGTTCTGGCATCCGCCTCCGTGTTTGAACTGCAGTTCGCAGAGAAGAAAGTCCAGAAAAACCATAAGGGGACGAACCCCTATTCACTGCAAAAATACGAATTTATCTTGGGATATACAAATATTTTCCATAAATAATCAGTTATGAAAAATCTTTAGATCAATGGAGCTCTATGTTTGCTAAAAAATTCAAGGAACGATTGTTGGCATTAGGAATCATCAACTGCATTTTCGTGTGAGTGGAAATGCAGCTTATGAGGGGTGAATGATCGTTTATTCCTCTTCCTTGAAGTCGACGTATTCTCCTTCGCCACGCTCGAAAATCTTTCGGTTGGCGGTTTCGGGATCGCGCTGGTCGATAATGGTTTCTCCGTCTGACATGCTGGATGATCCTTGGGAGTTGTGTTGCTGCGTGCGCTGTGAAGTGTTGCGTTGCCCATTCATGGCGTCCCCGGCCTGGCGGAAGAATTGTTTGGCGTGGCGATGCAGTCGGTAGAATATACGCGCTACGAGTATGACCGTCGTGCAAATGACTGTCAGGACGATGACGATGAGAAAGGTGAAGAAACTCTTCAACATGACTTCTATTGAATTTCTTTGTGCTACGGTTTGTTACCTGCTGGGTCAGGCTTGCTGCGTGTGGTTGTGCGACCGCATCCAAATCACGATGCTCACGATGAGATAGAGGGCTATGATGATCCACCAGGCCTGAAGGAATCCGAAGATGAGCAGAAGCACGAGGGACGTTGCTGCGAACACGTATTTCACCTCGTTGCCTTTCCAGCCCCACTGCTTGAATTTCAGGGCGAACATCGGCAGTTCGCAAATCAACAGGAAACAGCTGACGGCCAATAGGATGAGCAGGATGATCACGCCGTAATTGCCGCTTTCGATCCATGGCTCGCAGCAGAGAATCAGTGAGCCCCAGAAAAGGGCGTTGGCAGGTGTGGGCAGGCCGATGAAGGAAGTGGTCTGTCGGGTGTCGAGATTGAACTTGGCCAATCGCAGGGCGGAGAATGCTGCCATCACATAGGCGGCGTAGGGGAGGACAGGGCGCAGGCCCTCCAAAAATCCCGGGTATTCGATGACGCCGAGTTGCCAAAAGAGAATCGTGGACGGGGCTACACCAAATGTCACGTCGTCGGCCAGTGAATCCAACTCTTTGCCAATGGGCGAAGAGACATGGAGCAGGCGGGCGGTCATGCCGTCGAAGAAGTCGAACACGGCACCGATGATCATCCAGGCCACGGCCCATTTGATGTTGCCGTTGAAGGCCATTGTCGTGGCAACGCAACCCGAAATGAGGTTGCAGCACGTGATCATATTGGGAATATGTTTCTTCATTGTCTCAAAATAAAATGGATAGGGATGAGATCCGAAAATCCTTATTTGGCGGTCTGTTTGAGTTTGGCGATCACCGTCAGGTCGCCCGTAGTCTTCTGTCCTAATTTTACGCATACCTCCGAGTCGATGGGCAGAAAGACATCAACTCGTGAACCTAATTTGATGAACCCCAAGTGCTCGTCGATGTAGCATTCCTCACCTTCTTTGGCATAAGTGACTATGCGACGTGCAACGGCTCCGGCAATCTGCCGGCACAACACGTCGATGCCGTTGGGCGTGGTGATCATGATGTCTGCGCGCTCGTTCTCCTCGCTGGCCTTGGGGAGCCAGGCTTTATGGTAGTTGCCGTCCTGATGATGTACGGTCTTCACCCGTCCGTCTACAGGAAACCAGTTGGCATGAACGTTGAAGAGACTCATGAAGATGGAGATCATCAGCCGCTTGTCGTGGAAGTATTCGTTTTCCTCCACTTCCTCAATCACTACGACCTTGCCGTCGGCAGGAGCCACGACGATGCCTTCGGTATCTTCAAGATTGAGATAACGGACGGGGCAGCGGTAGAAGTTGAGCACAATGCTCCAAATGGGCAGCACAACGACGAGAAACAGCCAAAAAGGCCACTTTGTATTGAAACCGTACCACAACGCCACCGCGATAAGGGTGATGAGGATAAAGCTATAGGTGAGTGTATTGTTTCCCTCACGGTGAATGCGTATATTCTTTATTTTTCTTATTTTCTTTCCCATTGGGCTTTTTGGTCTTCGGACTTTTCGGGTGCAAAGGTAACTTTTTTTTGTTGGTCCTACAAATTTTTGTTCTCCCTTTTTGGCAATATGGTTTTTTTCCGCTAATTTTGGCAGCTATATGGAAGACTTCATTCACTTACACGTTCACACCCATTTCTCTATTCTCGACGGACAGTCGCGCATCAACCACTTGGTGGACAAGGCCATCAGCGACGGTATGCGAGGTATGGCCATCACCGACCACGGCGTGATGTACGGCATCAAGGAGTTTTCGGACTATTGTGCCAAAATCAACAAAGACCGAAAGAAAAACGGACAGGAGCCCTTCAAGCCCATCTTTGGCTGCGAGATGTACGTTGCCCGTCATCGTAAGGAGGACAAGGTGAAGGAGAACGGCGACAACTCCGGCTATCATCTCATCGTGTTGGCCAAGAACTATCATGGGTACAAAAACCTCATCAAACTGGTCTCGCGGGCCTGGGTAGACGGCTACTACTACCGTCCACGCACCGACCGCGCCGACTTGGAGAAATACCATGAGGACCTTATTGTCTGCTCTGCCTGCATTGCTGGCGAGGTGCCCTCGAAGATCATCAAGGGCGACATCGAGGGAGCCCGCGAGGCCTGCGAGTGGTATCACCGTGTGTTTGGCGACGACTACTATCTGGAGTTGCAACGCCATGAGGTGAAGGATCCCTCCATACTGGCCAACCGCGAGGCCTATCCCTTGCAACAGAAGGCCAACAAGGTGCTGCTGCAGTTTGCCAAGGAGTATGGCATCAAGGTGATCTGCACCAACGACGTCCACTTTGAGGACAAGGAGACCGCCGAGGCCCACGACCACCTGCTCTGTCTGGCCACAGGCAAGGATCTCGACGACCCCTACCGTATGCGCTACAGCAAGCAGGAGTGGTTTAAGACGAAGGCCGAAATGAACGAAATCTTCAAGGATATCCCCGAGGCACTGAGCAACACGCTGGAAATTCTTGACAAAGTGGAGATCTACAGCATCGACCACGGTCCCATCATGCCCTTCTTCCCCATACCCGAAAGCTTCGGCACGGAAGAAGAATGGCGTAAGAAATTCACCAAGGAAGACCTTTACAAAGAGTTTACTACCGACGAGAATGGCGAGCATCCTCTCGATGCCGAGAAGGGGCAGGCCGTCATCGACCGTCTCGGTGGCTACGACAAGATCTACCGCATCAAGTTTGAGGCCGACTATCTGGCCAAGCTTGCCTACGACGGGGCGCGAAGGCTCTATGGTGACCCTTTGCCCGACAACGTGAAGGAACATGTCAACTTTGAGCTCCACGTGATGAAGACCATGGGCTTCCCCGGCTACTTCCTTATCGTGCAGGACTTCATCAACGCCGCCCGCAAGGAGCTCGGCGTGTGGGTGGGACCGGGTCGTGGATCCGCTGCCGGTTCGGTGGTGGCCTACTGTCTGGGCATCACGAAAATCGATCCGCTGAAATACGACCTGCTGTTTGAGCGCTTCTTGAACCCCGACCGTGTGAACCTCCCCGATATCGATACCGACTTCGACGACGACGGCCGTGGAAAGGTGCTGCGCTGGGTGATGGAGAAATACGGCGAGCAGAACTGTGCCCACATCATCACCTACCAGGCTATGGCCACGAAGAACTCCATCAAGGATGTGGCCCGTGTGGAGAAGTTGCCACTCGACAAGGCCAATGCCCTCTGCAATGCCATCCCCGACCGTCTGCCCGACGGGGCGAAGATGAACCTCACCAATGCCATCAAGTACACGCCCGAACTGCGCGAGGCCGAGGCCTCAGTGGATCCGCGCGAGCGCAACACCATCAAATATGCCAAGATGCTGGAAGGCAACGTCCGCGGGACAGGCATCCACGCTTGTGGCTTTATCATCTGTCGCGACCCCATCAGCGACTGGGTTCCCGTGTCGACAGCCGACGACCCGGATTTTCCCGAACTCAAGTGTGCCGTGACCCAATACGACGGACACGTCATCGAGTCGACCGGATTGATCAAGATGGACTTTCTCGGACTGAAAACCCTCTCGGAGGAGAAGGAGGCCTTGAAGGTCATCAAGCAGACCACGGGCGAGGACATCGACCTGGACAACATCCCGCTCGACGACGAACTCACCTATAAACTCTTCCAGGAGGGACGTACCATCGGTACCTTTCAGTTTGAGTCGCCAGGTATGCAGAAATACCTGCGCGAGCTTCACCCGACGGTCTTTGGCGACCTCATAGCCATGAACGCCCTCTACCGTCCGGGACCTATGGACTACATCCCCGAATTCATCAAGCGAAAGAATGATCCCTCGCTGGTGAAATATGATATTCCTTGCATGGAGAAATACCTCAAGGACACCTATGGCATCACAGTCTATCAGGAGCAGGTGATGTTGCTGAGCCGGTTGTTGGCCAACTTCACCCGTGGTGAGAGTGATGCCTTGCGAAAGGCCATGGGAAAGAAGAAGAAGGCCATTGTCGACGCGATGAAGCCAAAGTTTATCAAGCAGGGCACCGACAACGGTCACGACCCGAAGATCTTGGAGAAGATTTGGGCCGACTGGGAGAAGTTCGCTTCTTATGCCTTCAACAAGTCGCATGCCACCTGCTATTCGTGGGTGGCCTATCAGACCGGTTATCTTAAGGCCCACTATCCTGCCGAATACATGGCAGCCCTGATGACGCGGCGTTTCAGCCAGATCACTGAAATCACGAAGCTCATGGAAGAGTGCAAGTCGATGGGTATCCCCACCCTTGGCCCCGACGTCAATGAGAGTTATGAGGACTTCGGTGTGAACAAGAGCGGTGCAGTGCGCTTCGGTCTGAAGGCCATCAAGGGTATGGGTGAGCTCGCCGCCAAGAGCATCGTGGAGGAGCGACAGAAAAACGGTCCCTATAAGGATATTTATGATTTTGTGGAACGCACCAACTTTGCCAATGTCAACCGCAAAGCTTTGGAGAGCCTCGCCCTAAGCGGTGGCCTGGACTGCTTCGGATTGAAGCGCGAGCAGTACTTTGGCAAGGATGCCAAAGGCGTGCAGATTCTCGACACCTTGTTGCGTTTCGGACAGAACTACCAGCGGGAGAAGCAGGAAGCCCAGTTCACCTTCTTCGGTCCCACTATGGCTGTCGACATAGCCTACCCGCCGATTCCAGAGGTGGAAGAGTGGAGCACCATAGAGCGGCTCAACAAAGAGCGCGACCTGGTGGGCATCTACCTGTCGGCACATCCGCTCGACGACTACAAGATCATCCTCAACAAAATGTGCAACACCCACTGCTCGGAGCTTGACGACAAGATGGCGCTGGCGAAGAAGGCGGAGATTAAGCTTGGCGGCATCATCACGAAGGTGCGCTCGGCGGTGACGAAGACGGGCAAGCCTTGTGGCTTCGTCACGATGGAAGACTATGAAGGCAGTGGCGATATCGCCCTCTTCGGCGAGGAGTGGGGACGATGGCGCGGAATGTTTACCGTGGGAAGTTCGATCTATGTCACGGCGCGCTGTGTGCAGAAATATCCCAACAGCAGTTTCGTGGACTTTTCCATTGGTGATATCCAATACTTGCAGACGGTCAAGGAGCAGCGAGTGGAGCGGTTTACCATTGTGATGAATGCCGAGAATCTCGATCAGGTGGTTGCCAACGACCTCGCCACGATAGCCAAGGACTGTCCCAATGGCCGGACCCAACTCTACATAGAGCTCATGGATGCCCAGCACGACCACGTGCTCTTGCAGTCGCGCACAAGGGAAATCTCCGTGTCGGCCAAGTTGGTGGAATATATCGAGGGGCATTCCTTCATGAGTTATTTGGTCAACTGATTTTTATCGAAACAGCGACACGATGGTTGAGCATGGCCAATAAATCAAGGAAAAGTTTGCTGATAACGAATTATTTGCTTATTTTTGCACCATCAATAATCAAAACAGAAAGGAATAAATCATGGAAGTAGAAATCACAACCGAGAATTTCGAGTCCTATAAGAATGGTGAATTGCCATTGGTAGTAGATTTGTGGGCCACATGGTGTGGTCCCTGCCGCAAGATTGGTCCCATCATCTCAGAGCTTGCCAAGGAGTACGACGGCAAGTTAGTGGTCGGCAAGTGCAATATAGAGGACAACGACGACATCGCTATGGAGTTTGGCGTGCGCAGCATTCCCACCATTCTCTTCTTCAAGGGCGGCCAGTTGGTCGACAAGTTTGTCGGCGCAGCCGCAAAAGATGTTTTCGATGAGAAGTTCAAGGCCCTGCTCTGATTTTCAATATTTTTTTGAGAAGAATATAAAGTCAAGTTGTTTCGGCAGCTTGACTTTTTTTTGCACAAGTGTCACCCTTCCACCCCAATAGACTGACCATGATTTTCCTACTATCTTAAGCTTAAGGTGGTAAACGTCTATGCCTGTTCTCATTCCTCTTGAGGGAACAAACTCGTGTGCACTCGCCCAGGCTGAATCTTGACTTTGTTCAGATTCGGCGGGATGACGCAGAGAGGGCTTTGAGCAGATGTTACGAACAGTATAATTTATCTTTTACGTTTTTTCTTGTAGGTTCAGATAGATTTTTGTTGTTTTTTTAGTTTTTTCTTTTCTTTATCACATTTTTTTTATATCTTTGACCCAACTTAATAATTCGTAACGTCACTTCCTTAATGTGAAAATGGGAATCGTTACGTATGTTATGTACTTATTATTTATTATTACTAAAAAAGGACCTATGACAAGATTTGAAAAGAACAGCCCATCTCTCAGAGCATTCCTGACATTTGTCATGATATTTATCGCGACAAGTCTGTATGCTCAGGAAATTACGGTTCGTGGTTCAGTGAAAGACGCTACGGGCGATCCCGTATTGGGAGCCAGCGTGAAAGTTGTCAATGCCAATGTCGGTGTCATCACCAACATGGACGGCGACTACACCATCAAGTGTAGTCCCAAAGCCACCCTTCAGTTTTCCTACATTGGCTACAAGACCAAGAAGGTCGAAGTAAACGGAAAGAAAGTCATCAATGTCACTTTCGATGAGGAGTCTACCGCCTTGAATGAAGTTGTCGTGACGGCTTTGGGTATGAAGCGCGAGGCCAAGGCCTTGGGTTACGCCGTTACTGAGGTGAAAGCCGACGAAGTGGAGCGTGCCAATACGATCTCACCCGTTGCCGCCCTGCAAGGCAAGTCGGCTGGTGTGGAAATCAATCAGTCGGATGGCGGTATGTTTGGTTCGACGAAGATCCAGATCCGTGGTGCCTCTACGCTCCACCAGGACAACCAGCCTATCTTCGTTGTGGATGGAGTCATCCTCGACAACCCGTCGAGCAATACGGGTGATGCCGACTGGGACAGCAACATCAACGACTATGGTAACCAGTTGAAGAACCTCAACCCCGACGACTTCGCCAGCATCTCCGTGCTGAAAGGCGCTGCCGCAACGGCCCTCTACGGTTCACGTGGTCTCAATGGTGCCGTCGTGATCACCACGAAGAGCGGAAAGAGCGGCAAGGGGCTCGGCATCCACTTCTCCCAGACCTTTGGTGTGGATCATGTCTACAAGTCGCCGGATCTGCAGGATTCCTACCTTGAAGGTGCCTTCCCCGGCATCGTCTATTATGGCGACGACTATGACGCAACGGGCAACCGCTGGTCGAGCAACGCCACGGCCTACTCGCGCAACAGCGAAGGCAAGTACTCCATGATCAGCCAGCACGAAGGCGACGCCGGCGGTGTGGGCTGGGGACCCAATATCTCATGGGCTGCCGGTAAGGAGTTTGAGCAATACGATGGTACGTATGGCCCGATGAAGATTTATAAGGACAACTACAAGGATGCTTACGACACCGGCTGGAACAGCGATACCAACATTTCACTGCAGGGCGGTACCGACCGTACGACATTCTATGCCTCGGCATCCTATAAATATAATAAAGGTACTACGCCGCGCAACACCTTCTACCGCTATTCGTTCTTGGGTAAAGCCTCACAGAAGATCGGCAGCCGCGTCACGCTCGACTTCAGCATCAACTATGTGCAGTCGCAACCGCGCAACGCTCAGGTGAACATCGGTGAGTATTTTGCCACGGGCACCTTCCCGCGCGAGTACAATGTCAACTACTATAAGCATCTCTACAAAGGTTCTCATGGCGGACTGGCCAGCGCAACCTATGGTGATGCCTATCGCTCTGTTCCTGGCCGTGGCCTGTGGTGGAGCCTTTATGAGGACGATTACCGCCAGACAGAAACCACCGTGCGTCCGGTTGTCAACCTCACGGTCGACGCAACAGACTGGTTGCAGTTTAGGGCCGGTGGTAGCTTGAACAACTACTATATCGACGCAGAAGGCAAATATCCAGGCTCAGGCTATGCCAACGAGGGCGGCCAGTATACGATCTCCCACCAGCAGGTGAAGCAAGAGAATGCCTACATCAGTGCCAACGTCAACAAGAAGTTCAATGACGACTGGGAGGCTCACGGATTCTTGCGTGAGGAATATTTCAACCAGCATGCTCAGTACAACGGCGAGAACACCAACGGTGGTCTGATCGTTCCCAATCAGTATTTCATCTCCAACTCGAAAGAGCGCGCCAGCTTCAGCGGCTATAAGTACAACACCAAACGCATCGTTTCCACCATCTTCCAGGTGGGCGGCAGCTGGAAAGACCAGCTGTTTGTGGATGTGACAGGACGAAACGACTGGTCGTCGGCCCTGGTCTATACAAGCGGTCGTGGCAACTTCTCTTATTTCTATCCCTCAGTGTCGGGTTCGTGGATCATCACACAGTCGTTCAGAGACCAGCTCCCGAAGTGGATCTCCTTTGCCAAGTTGCGTGCCTCTTGGGCTCAGGTGGGTAACGATACCGATCCTTACTACATCAACTCTGGCTATACCCTGCGCACCTATACCATCAACGGTCAGCAAGTATATGGACTGGAACTCCCCGACCAGGTGAAGAGCACCGACCTGAAGCCTGAGCGCAAAAACTCATGGGAAGTAGGTCTCGACTGGCGGTTCCTCGACAGCCGTATCGGCATCGACTTCACCTATTATAAAGAGAACACCAAGAATCAGATTATGTCGATCTCCGTTCCTAACTGGTCGGGCCCCTCATCCGAGCTGGTCAATGCCGGTAACATTCAGAACAGGGGTATCGAGCTTGCCCTTAACACCACGCCCGTCAAGACCCGCGACTGGCAGTGGGATCTGAACTTCACCTATACGCGCAACCGCAACAAGATTGTCTCGCTCCACAAGGATGTTGCCAACTGGATCGTCCTCGATGGTTATACCGACTATGGCAACTACCGTATAGGCTCTGTGGCTAAGGTGGGCGACAGCTATGGCATCCTGATGACCGATGCCTTGCCCAAGATCGACGAGAAGACAGGCAAGCAGGTTGTCGGCTACAGCAATGGCTATCACAGCCCCTATCTGTTGCGTTCGGGCGTCGTGCAGGAACTGGGTTCGATGAATCCCGACTTCCTCGGTTCGCTCAACACCACTCTGCGCTGGAAGAATCTGAGCCTCTACATGTTGCTCGACTGCCGTTTTGGCGGCTACGTAGCTTCCTACGGCTCGCGTTATGCCAACGCCTACGGATATTCGGGCGTCTCGGAGAAATATCGCCAAGGAGCTACCTGGACCAGCCAGTATGCCGATCGTGCAGGAATTACCTATACCGACGGCTTCATCCCCGACGTTGTGTTCGACAAGGGAACCAAAGTCTCGACGCCTTCCGGACAGGTTGTCGATGTCAGCGGTATGACCTATCAGGAAGCGTTCGACAAGGGTTATGTGGAATATGCCCACTTGGAGACCTGGGAATATTTCAAGAACGCATGGGGACAGGGTGTCGTCACCAGCGACTGGTGCAAGAAGCTCAACTATATCGCCCTGCGTGAGATCACACTCTCCTATGCTTTCCCAAGAAGCATCTATAAGTATATCGGTGCCAACAGTCTGTCGCTGAGCGTCACCGGACGTAACCTCTGCTACCTGCTCAACACGGCGCCCAACCATGAGAATCCCGAGTCGGTACGCGGTACGGGTGCGGCTATGTTCCGTATGCGCTCCTACAGCCCATACACCGCAAGC
Organism: uncultured Prevotella sp.; assembly: GCA_900322035.1. Lineage (GTDB taxonomy): Bacteria > Bacteroidota > Bacteroidia > Bacteroidales > Bacteroidaceae > Prevotella. The sequence continues at coordinate 35,492 of ONYL01000007.1, read as the reverse complement.
TATCTCTTCACCCTCAGTGCAACATTCTAAGGACTTAATAAGATTACGATTATGAAAATGAAATATATGATTCGCCATTCGCGTTCGCTGGCCATCGCCGCCACTGCAGTCCTGGCTTTGGCAAGCTGCAGCGAAGACAAATTCGCAGAAATCAATACGGACCCCTCTACCGTCGGTAAGGCCAATATCCCCTACTTGCTGACTCAGGCCCAGACCAAGTTTCAACCTTTCGACTACCTGCTCTGGTTTTACGATGGTGCCTACACCACCGAGTTTGCTCAGTCGTATACGCCGGCGGGCAGCTTCGGCGACCTGTTCAATCAGATGGGAGAATTGGGCGGATGTGGCTCACAATATGTTGACGTGAAGGAGTATGAGAACGAAATCAAGGAACGCATCTCCGAGCTGGGGAGTGAGGAGGGTGGCAAATATGCTTCAATCAAATGTATGGCCAACGTACTCTCCGTGCACTTGGCCATCAACGATGCCGACATGTTTGGCTCTATGCCTTACTCTGAAGCCGTGCAGCTGCGCTATGGAGGTACCACGACGCCGAAATACGACACGCAGGAGGAACTCTTCACGGAATGGCTCGCAGAGCTCAATGAGGACATCAATACCTTCAAGACGGCTACCGATCAGATTCAGGCCGGCAAGAACGATATCGTCTACGGTGGCGACCTGACCAAATGGGTGAAGTATGCCAATGGATTGAAATTGAAGATCGCGGTGAGACTGCTGCATCAGAACCGCGCACAGGCGCTGAAGATTGCCGAGGAAGTGGGAGCGAGCGACGACAACGTCATGTCCGGACTCTCTGATGACTACATCTACAACCGCGGAACGGAAGCCACCGACGGAAACAATGGCGACTATGCCTATCAGACGGGCAACAGCGTGAACTTGGGAGCCAGCAGCAAAAATGTCATCGACTTCATGAAGAAAAATGAAGACCCCCGCATGCTTGTGATGTTCACCAAGAACAGCTACAACGCTGAGGTGATTCAGGCCTTCTTCGACGCTCAGGCCAATGGCGATACACGTTGCGCCGTGCCACAGTATATCCTCGACAACGTGGTGGACTCTGTTGGCTCCGACGGCCACCGCTATTTCAAAGGCTGGAAGGGACAAGGCGAGCCTTGGGTGCGCTACTATGGCATACCCATTGGCATCAATATGAACGACAGTGCAGACTATATCGGCGACTACAACTACTTCGTCACCACCCGCTGGCAGGTGACCGTGGGCGATGCCGCAAAGACCTATCGTCCCTATTCCACCTTCAACGAGGAGCTGGTGCGCGGACGCTGCGACTTCACCTTCCCCACCAAGCCAGGCGGCCGTACCATCCAGGATACGGAAGACCAGCCGTGGTATGGCATGACGATGAGCACGGCGGAGATGAATCTCTATTTGGCAGAGTTCAAAACCTTAGGCGCCAACTTGCCTAAGTCTGCGTCGGATTACTTCAATATGGCCGTACGTGCTTCAGCACAGGAGTACAATCGCTTGGCCGAGCTCAACAAGATCCCCTACTACAGTACGGCCCAGTGCTATGAGGGACTGGACGACCAGCCAGTGACCTACGGCAGTTCGGAAATCAATGAGATGATGACCCACAGCGACTATCAGCTCACGGGCGACAAGTCTTCGGATCTTGAGAAGATCTACATCCAGATGTATCTCCACTTCTACTATCAGCCCATCGACCAGTTTGTCACCGTGCGCCGTACCGGTATCCCCAAGGTGGGATCGAAACTCATTCCATGGGTGAAGATGAAACCGAGCAATGAGATTCCCCGCCGCTTCTATCAGACGCAGCCTACTGATGCTGACAAGATGAAGGCACAGTTGGAGGCAGCCTTCCAGGAAGAGGGATTCACCTTCAGCGATGGAACCAATCCTTCTCTGCTCAACAGCGAGAGGGTATGGTACGACAAGGGCGCGCCCAACTTTGGCGAAGGTCCCAACTATTGATGCCTGATGACATGACTGGGGATCGGGAACGACAACCGTTCCCCGATATTTCGGTCACAAGAAAAAAAATAAGACAAGGAGACAAGTGCCCGCCATGGATGCTTGTCTCCTTTTTTTGTATCAGACGTGGTAGTACTTTCCGGCTGTTCATTTTCCCGGCCAAGGATGAGAAGCGTCTGTGATATTTGATGAGATCTTCTCAGAAATAAGTTTTTTTATAGTTTGTAAAAAAAACCGATATTTTGCTTGGAGCCTATTCGTTATTTTCTTATATTTGCAACGATAGGTTAAGGAGGGAAGGTGCTTTCTATTTTTATGGATATCGAGTAGCGACTGAGCTCCTGTTTTTTTTACTATGTTACTTTTAAACTAAAGATGTCGTATGAAGAAAATTACACTATTAACTTTATTGGCGTTGGTTTTGTCTGCACCCATTTGTACAGCTTCAAATCTCCGCGTAAAAGTGAATACTTACGGAGAGTTGGCCGACGCTGTTGGGGATCGTTTGAACGAGATAGATTCGATCTGGGTGGAGGGCCCGATAGACTCTACAGACATCCGCGCGCTATGGAATGCCAGCTTTCATGGCAAGTTGGTTTATATCAATCTGAGTACGGCCACGGTGAAAAACCACCGCATTCCGCCTTATGCTTTTTACAATCCCAGCGAGCAGAATCTACCCGAATACTGGGTTATGCTGCCTTTGAAGGAGATTGTGTTGCCCGACGACATTACGGAGATTGGCAACAGTGCCTTTGCCTGGTCGTTGCTTGAGCGAATCAATATGCCTGCGTCGCTGGAGAAGCTCGGGATCTATGCTTTCTATCAATGTTGGAATCTCGCGGTCTCTCCGCTTGTGATTCCCGAGGGAGTGGAGGTGATACCTGGAAACTGTTTCACGGATTGCCACAGTTTGAGGGAAGTGGTATTGCCTTCAACCATCAAGGTCATCGATCAGGTGGCTTTCTATAATGCGAGGATCACGCAGGTGAACCTGCCCGAGGGGCTTGACAGTATTGGCATGGCAGCCTTCAGTGGCAACCATATCGAGCATTTGACACTGCCCGCTTCCTGTAGTCATGTTGGGTTCGAAGCTTTTTCGGATGCCGTAGAGTTGAAGCGACTGACCTTCTCGGAGGGTACAACGATAGTGCCACGATACATAGCTTGCTCCAACCGACTTTTAGAAACCGTGGATTTTCCCTCTACGATAGAGGAAATTGAGGATATGGCATTCATGAATTGTCCCGCACTTAAGAACGCTGTTCTCCCCGAGGGACTGAAGCGTATAGGCGATGCCGCCTTCAGATACTGCTCCGGCATAGACAGTTTGGCCATTCCGGCAAGTGTAGAATCCATAGGCCGCTCAGCTTTCATGGACATGCCAGGTCTAAAGGCCATTTGGTCTGAGTCGCCCGCCCCACCGCAATGCTTGGGGACGTGGGATGGCAATGACATTAGTTTTGGCGGCGCTACGCCTTTCAACATTCCCGTATACGTGCCCGTAGGCTCCGCCGACCTGTACCACGATGCCAATGGATGGAACTATTTCTTCGGCTACATCGAGACCAATGATTTTCCGACAGCCGTGAAGACTGCTCTGGTCTCGGGAGGCTTGGAGATGTGCGGAAGAGACGGACGTTTGGAGATTAGAAACCAGGGAGCTCCAACGCGCTTTGCCGTCTATTCCATCAGTGGAAAGTTGATGAATGAAGGAACGGCAGAACATGGACAAATCCAGGTGGCATTGCCCCGTGGCATGTATGTCGTGAAGGCGGGAGGCGCAACGGCAAAGGTAGCCGTCAGATAATCTTATCCTCGTGTAGACCAACCGGGGGCAGATGCAATCGCATTTGCCCCCGGTTGGTCTGTCTTCTGATGATTCGTGGTGTTCACCACGCGAATGTATTGCGAGTGCCACATGAATGTGAGGCATTCGCCACAGGATTGCGCGGCGTTCGCCAGGTTTCGCCTGTCTTATAGAGCAATATCGTCAAGGGTGGTGCCATTGGAGAGAACATCGAGGTCGACATAACCGTGAATGCCATTTATGCGCCCGCGTTCGCTCTTTTGCCAGATATTGTGTTGGCCAGCACCCTTGATGTTGGGATAGTGGTTGTAGTTGGCAATGAACAGGTAATAGTTATGGAAATGTTCGTAAAGGTAGTTGTTGTAAAAATTAGAATAGGTATAGATGATGGGCAGCTTGCCGTAATGATCCTTCACGAGCTGACAGAATACGGCCAGACTGTCCTGGATCTGTGCGGCTGACCATCTGCCCACTCCGCTCTCCTCCACATCCACCATTGGCAGGAGATCGAGTTTTGACTTGGGGACATGCCTTCGATAGTTTTCAAACTGGTCGCGCATGTTGCTCTTATCCGACAGGAAATGGTAGGCACCCACGCGCAGTCCCACCTCGCGCGCGCCTTTGAAATTGTCGGCGAATCGGCTGTCGGTGAGGTCGCTGCCTTCCGTGGCTTTGATATAGGCGAAACTGATCACATTTTCGTTGGCCACCTGCTGCCAGTTGATCTCCCCTTGATAGCGTGAGACATCAATGCCGTGGATGAGATTGTCGCTGCCAACCGTGTCCCCTTTGTCTGTCCACATACCAAGAAAATCTCCGATGGCATAGAATACGGTAGCCGGCATTGCGATGAACGCCAACACGACGCCAATCAAGACAGCCACCAGGATGGGTCCTGTCCATTGGTGTCTGTGATGGTGATGATGGCGGTGATAGCCATTGGAATAGGGGAAACGGTTTCTGTAATATCTCATGTTGTGGAATGACTAATTACTGGAATCGTATTCGAAAGGGGATCTGAACTACGGCACTCTTCTTCCGTCCGTCGATGACAATGGGCTTCTGTCGTGGCATCATGAGCAGAGTTGTGACCAATTCCTGGTCCATGGCGGGCCCCATGCTTTTCAAAATGCAAGGCTCTTTGACGTAGCCCGTGCTGTCTAAGACAAATCCGACATACGCGGTTACGGTTCCGTTGGAATGCTGAACGCCTTCGGGCAGTTGGAAGTTGCCGGCGATATATCTTATGATGTCTTGGCTTGTCTGCTTCAAGGAGTCGGCTGTGGCCGGCGTGTCGGGTGCCATGTCGTACTGGCCGAGGAGCGCCCTGACCTCAGGGCTGATGGTGGCCAAGGGCTTTGAACCCGTGATTTTGGCTTTCAGCAGACGCTTGGCATCCTTGCTGAAAAACGATTTGGCAAAAGCGTTCGGAAAGGTTTGGGCCACGAGCATCGTACCGTCATCACCTTCGTCGTCGAGAAGAAAGGCGAGAAGATTTCCACTGTCCATGAGACAGCATTCCTTGATGAGGGCCGAGTATTGGTCGGTTTCAGTAAAGAAGGATACCCGATAGGCTTCGCCCACCCACTGTCCAAAGGAAGTACTGTTGTTGCTCAGCAGCTCCTTTGCCGTGAGCACGCGCTGCGACAGGAGATCATAGGTGATCAGACTTTCCACCTGACGGGCCTTTTGGCTGGAATTTGGCTGAGGCTCTATGTTTGCCGATACTCTGAAGGACGCGAAGCGGTTGGTTTCGCCGCCGAGGTATTTGAGCTTGAGCGTAGAATAACAGAACTTGCTGTCGTCGGGCAGAGTGTCGAAGGTCCTGCTAACCTCCGTGCCCTGTCGCCGCATGAAAGCTTTGTAGGCTGCGGGGAGAGTGGTTGCCTGAACGTCGAAGAGTGTCTGGCACAGATAGGCACGAAGGGGCTCGACGTCTTGAAAGTCGATCTCGTCGGGCCATTCCAAATCCATATCGACCACATTGGTCTCAGCTCCTTTGGACATGAGATGATGACTCTTCACATAGCGCATGCGCCATCCGCTGTTGATAGTAGCAGGTTGGGCCGATAGGGATAATGCAAGGATCCAGACAAGGAGAAAGAAAATAAATCTTCTGTTCATAGCGAATGGTTGTTCTGGTTGGGAAACTGTTGATAGATCACGAGTCCATAGTCTTGGGCTTTCGCGTAGGCATATTCAAGGATGGAAGCCGACTGGTGTTCCCAGTCGGTCCAGTTCTTCTCTTTCAAGAAGAAGTAGAATTCCACGGGAAGTCCGCTCTGCGTGGCCTCCTTGTCTCTCACCATGAATGTCATGTCGGTATTGACAAGCGGATTCTCGCCCAGCCATTTCTCCATGGCCGTGCGGTAAGCGCCGAGGTTGGTCGTGGTCTTGTCTTCATCCATGAAATGAATGCTGCGGAAGTCGATGTAGACCACACGCGTCACCCTTCGGCCCGCGCCCTGCTGCATCCCTTTCCAATTGCGGAAAGATCCGTTGACCAGCGTCATGGGGGAGATGGTGACGATGGTGTTGTCGAAATTCTGTATTTTTACGGTAGTCAGCGTGATCTCAATGACGATTCCGTCGGCCCCCGCTGAAGCAACGGTGATCCAATCGCCCACGGCAACCATTTCAGCGCTTGTCAGTCGGATGCCGGCCACGAGTCCCTCAATGGTGTCTTTGAAGATGAGCATCAGGATAGCACTCGTGGCGCCCAATCCGGCAAAGAGAGCCATCGGGTTCTTGTTGATGAGGATGGCGACGACCACTACCACGGCGATGAAGACACACAGGATCTTCATCACTCCACAGAAGGAATGGATGTACTGCCTGACATACGACGACTGTTGCATGTCGAGCTCCTGGACATTGCTTAAGAGCGTGAGCAGCAACCGCGTGAAGGCGAGGGTGAAATAGGCGGCCGTCAGTCGGCCTATCCAGTTGCCCGCCACGGGATGGTCGTAGAAGAACATGGGCATGATGATCCACACGACGATGGCCGGTGCCAGATGGCAGAACGATCTCACGGCCCGTTCGTTGAAGACGATGTCGTCCCAGGCGGCTTTGGTGCGGGTCGTGAACTTGCGCGCCAGTGGCACGAAAATGCGCAGCGCCAATCCGTCGGCCAGCCATGCCAAGAGTCCAGTCAAGGCGATCAGCAGCAAAAGCGCAACTACGTGAACGGCTTTGTCGCTCACGCCGCAATAGCTCATGAGGTGTTCTACAAGCAGTCTTATGCGTTCCATTGAAACTGTGGGTTATCGGATTTGTCCTTGAAAAGAGATGTAGTCACGCTCGCGCGAGGTGACATCGAGCGTCACCTTGCCGTTGTCGTAGATGTGGAAGACGTAAGCGAGGTCGTCGCCTTCGTGACTGACTTCCACCGTGAACGTGCGCCAGTCGCCCTTTTGGGTCTTGTCGGATAACTTCTTCACACGCGTCTCAAAATTGAGTCCTGTCCCGCCACCATAGGGGACATGGCGTACCTGGCCGAAATAAGGCAATGCCGAATAGAGTGTGTCAGGAGTGAGCCTGACAAAGTATTCCGACGAGAGTTGTCGTGCGGGCATTCTGAAAGGAGTACAATAGTCGAAATCAGCCGTGAAGACTCTTTGGTCCACTTTCTTTTCCAGCGCATTCCTTTCGTCAACCGAGAGCTTGCCCGTCCCGCATCCGGTAAAGGTCAGCAATGCGATGACAACCAACCATATATATTTTTTCATCTTCATAATGCCTATTGAAATTTGTTGCTAAATTAGTAATTTCTTGGTTAAGAACCAAAAAAAACGTAGTTTTTATTTTTTTCGTTCCCATGCAGGCATTTCTTTTCTTTACGGGCAGACGGTTCTTGCCGTTTTTCGGTAACATGGAGGAGAAAATGTGGTGTTTATGAATTTGAACTTGGTCAATGTCCTGATAACAAGAGGGCCGGATCCTCAACGAAGAATCCGGCCCGGTTGTATCATGTCTTAAAACAATGCCCACAGCAGTTGCTGATGGTGCCTCCTATCGTGCGCTTCATGCAACACTTATGCCCTTACCATTCAATCATTCTGTCTCCGTTGGCTGTTTCAGAGATGGTGACTTTAACTGCATCAGAAGGCAAAAGCTCCTCAATCAACTCTGGCCATTCCAAGAAGCACAGCGCACCGCTGTAAAAGTAGTCTTCATAGCCCATGTCGTAAACCTCTTCGAGCTTCTTTATGCGGTAGAAGTCGAAGTGGTAGATGAGTTCACCTGTGGTGTCGCTGCGGTATTCGTTGACGATGGCAAAGGTGGGAGAGGTGATGACATCCGTCACCCCTAACTCTTCACACACGGCTTTGATAAAGGTGGTCTTTCCGGCACCCATCTTGCCGTAGAAAGCAAATACTTTGCCCGTGCCCATGTTGTTGATAAATGTCTTGGCAGCATCGTGAATGTTGTCGATCGAAAATGTATAGTTCATTGTTTGCAAATTGTTGGTTCTTGGAAATTCGTATTATCTCTTTCTTGCCGACAGCGTAATGAGGGGGATGAGCATCTCCTCCATGCTGATACCGCCGTGCTGAAACGTATCCTTATAATAGGACACATAGTAGTTGTAGTTGTTGGGGTAGGCAAAGAAGCTGTTGCCGGTGGCAAATACGTAGGTGGTGCTGATGTTGGGCTGTGGCAGGAATGCCGCCTTGGGATCGTGGATGGTGAACAGCTCCTTGTTGTTGTAACTTAGGCTCTTCCCCAATTTGTAACGAAGATTGGTGTTGGTGTTGCGGTCACCGATGATTTTTACTGGCTTCTGCACGCGAATGGAACCGTGGTCGGTGGTGAGGATCACCTTGTAGTTGCTCTCGGCAAGAACCTTGAACAAGTCGGCTAAGATGCTGTGTTGAAACCAGGAAAGCGTGATACTTCTGTAGGCACTCTCGTTGTTGGCGAGCTCGCGCACCATCTTCGACTCTGTGCGGGCGTGGGACAGCATGTCGATAAAGTTGACCACTAATACGTTGAGATCATTGTCTTTCAGTGTGTCCAACCGTTCGATATATCGTTCAGAACCCACCGTGTTGTTGATTTTGAAGTAGGAGTAAGTGTCATGGCGGCGGAATCGGTTGATCTGTGTCTGTATCAGCGGCCCCTCGTTGAGGTTCTTTCCTTCTTCCTCATCCTCGTCGACCCACAGTTCAGGAAACATCTTTGCTATCTTCTCGGGCATAAGTCCGGAGAAAATGGCATTGCGTGCATATTGTGTAGCCGTAGGCAGAATGCTCACGTACATATCCTCATCGATGTCGAAGAGATCGCCGATCGCCTGGGCCAAGACTCGCCACTGGTCGTAGCGGAAATTGTCGATGACGATCATGAAGATCTTCTCACCTTTGTCGAGCAAGGGAAAGATGCGGTTGCGGAAGATGTCGGGACTCATCAGAGGCAGCTCGTCGGTTTCGGGCTTGGCTCCCTTCGCACGGGCCGACATCCATTTCATGTAATTTGTCTTGATGTATTTGGCAAATCCTGCGTCGGCCTCTTCTTTCTGCATGTGAAGGACATCGGTCATCTGACTGTTCGTATAGCTGAGCTCGAGTTCCCAGTGTACTAATTTCTTATAGATGTCTTTCCATTCTTGCAGCGTGTTGGCAGATGCTATGCTCATTGTGATATCCTGATAGCTCTGCTGATATCCCGACTGCGTCACCTCAGTTACGATTTCCTTGCGATGGATGTTCTTCTTCAACGTTAGCAGAATCTGGTTGGGATTGACGGGCTTGATGAGATAGTCGGCAATCTTGGAGCCGATGGCCTGGTCCATGATATTTTCCTCCTCGCTCTTCGTCACCATGACGATGGGGGTGGCGGGTTGGATTTCCTTGATGCGTTGCAGAGTCTCCAGACCCGAAAGCCCCGGCATCATCTCGTCGAGAAGCACAAGATCGAAGGTGTGGCGACGACATTCCTCAATGGCATCGGCACCATTGCTGACGGTGACCACCTCGTAGCCTTTCTTCTCAAGGAAGATGATGTGGGCTTTGAGAAGCTCGATCTCGTCGTCTACCCAAAGCAATAATCCATTATAATTCATGTTGTTTGTCCTTTCTTACTTTTCTGGGCAATATCTGTTTAAAATCCGTCCAAGTCGTAGTATTCATCTTCCAGCACATGGCTGTCCTCCTTTTTCTTCTCTTTTTTGGAGGTTTCTGTCTTGGACGTGTTGTTCTCCGTCTCCTTTTTCTTCACCTCTTGCTGCTTTTTGGGCAGTGTGGAGTCCTCGATGGAATATTCATCGTCGTCGAAGATGAAGCTATTCGTCTTTTCCGACTTCGCCGGTGTCTCCGGCTTAGCTGTTGTGCCCGTGTTGTCTTTTTGGACTGTCTGTTCGGTATCCTTCTTGTTGCCAGCCACTTCTCCCATGCCAGTCTCCTTTGTTTCAGCGTTCTGCTGTTCTTCCTTCACCTGTTTGTTGTTCTCTACCGGTTCACTCTTTTCCAGTTGCTGAGTCGTTTTTGGCTGATGGATATCTGTTTGCAAATCGGTCTTGACCGGTTGATTAGGCGTTTCTTCCTGCTGCGGAGTCGTCGTAGGCTCAGCTTTGTTGGCCTGTCCGTTGCCTGTCGATCCGTTGATGTCGTAAGTTTCCGTGCTCTGCGGGGCTTCCGTGGTCTGTTGGATGTCGAAGGTGTTGGCCGGCTGCGTTGTGGAGATACTGTCGGCATGCTCTTGAATGTCGTAAGTGCCACCGTTGGTATTGTCGTCGGGTGTCAGTCCGTTATCGATATAGATACCGTCTTCGAGCATGTTGTCGACATCGGTTTGTGTAGGACTCTTCTCCGTTGCCGGACGGGTAATGATTTCATCGGGCTCGGTCAGCAACTGGAAGGTACTCACCTTGAGCGGAGCAAAATGCTTGGCATAGAACTTGTCGTAGTCGTCATAGCTGAACTGCTTGCCCAAGAGAGGGAGATTCACATCACTGATGATGATTCCTCGGCCTTTGCGTAAAGCCGTCATGACGGATCTGTTGGCATACACACTGCGGGCATATTGAATGGCTTCGTCGTAGTTGCGGAATCCGCTCACCATCATTCGATGCAGCCCGTTGTCGTCTTCGATATTAATGTCGAAGTTGCGGACCAGATAGCTGGAGAAGTTGTATTTGGCCAGTTGGAAGAGCAACTGATTCTCGTTCACCGAGTCGGGACTGTAGACCAGCATGAAAGTGAAATTGGTGTTTCGTTCGTTGGAGAACTTCTGAGCGTTGATCGAATCGCTGTCGGCCATGACGGCACTGCGTCGTTCCCACACATTGCCCAAATCGAACTTTCCGCCGTGCAGCCTTCGCCCGGCCTTCACGCCATTGATGATCATTCCGGCCATCTCGCTCACCTCACTCTTGGGATATTTTTCTACAATCTGCTGCATGTCATCCATGCACGCCTTGGTGTCTCCCTCATTCAGCTTGCTCAGACCGCCAATGAAGAGGAATTTATCCCGATTGGCTCCTAAGGGGAACCGTGTCTGAGAGAGATGTGCGTTGGCGGCCACTTCCGCATATCGGTCGGCTTTGAAGGCATTGTATGTGGCAGCATATAGCGAGTCCTCAAGATGCACTCCCTCGCGCGCGTTTTGGGCAAAGTAGGGATCGGTGAGCAACGTAGTCCACGGACTCTCCGGATAATCCGATTTCAGCCGATCTACATATTGCTGCGCTGTTGTGTGGTCACCTTTCCGGCTGTACAACAAGAAGAGGTGATAGTAGACATCGGCCATCCTGTCGAAGTCGGGATATTGAGAAAGCAAACGCTTGAACTGCTTCTCGCTGAGCAGAAGGTTGTCAAGTTTGTCCTTAAAAATCACGCCGCTGTTGAACAGCCCATCCTTGATGATGTTGTTGCTCTCGGCCACTTGTTCTTCGGTAAAGGGAATTTGCTTGAGATAATATTCCCGCTTGTGAGGGTCGTTTTGCGCAGAGTCGGCAACGTTGCTCAGCGAGTCGGCGGCCGCTTCGGCCGCTGCTATGGAATCGGCCTGAGCCTCTGTGAGATTGTTGTCGCCCAATCCTGCAACGACGGTCTTGTTGTATCTTTGCCAGTCGTCCACATTCTCTCGCTTACCCCATTGACGCTGGAATTGCGACTTACCTTGGCTGACGGCCAGCGGATTGTAGAAGTACCATGCGCCCTGCTGATTTTGTGTCGTTGGCGTATTGTTTCTCTTGTTGTTATTGTCGAAACCGCTGTTGCCGTTTTGCTGAGCGTTGGCCTCGGCCTGCGCCTGGCGCTCCTCTTTTTCTTTTTTCTTTAGGGCATCGATTACGCGGTCGATGGCCTGGTTACGACTTTTCTCGTCCATCTTGGCCAATGCCTGAAGGGAGTCCTGCAAGTGAATGGCCTCAGTGTAGGGCACCAGTTCGTCGAGCACTTTCGACCTTGCCGACAACTGCTCGTAGTCGGGCCGTTCCTTGTCGAGCAGTCCGATGGCCTCGCCGTAGCATCGCTGGGCATCGGCATATCTTTCCATGGTCCAATAGAGATTCCCCAACTTGAGCAGCAGTACGCCCTTCTCAACGCCCGAGCGGGTGGCCTTCTTGTTGCCTTTCTCGAAGGCCGACAAAGCTTTCAGCGTGTCGCGCTGGGCCAGATAGATATTTCCGATCGCATAATACACCTGGTCGAGATAATCTTTGTTGTTGTCGTTGGCCGCCATGCGCTTCAGTCGTCCGATCATTTTCTTCGACTGTCCGGCCGACAACACTTCGGTCATCGCAATGCGTGCGTTGAAGTCGAGTTGGTAGGGTGGAGCCAGTCGGGAGACGTGGCTGTAAGCTTTGTAGGCCTCACGGTTGCTGCCGATGGCCTCATAGAGTTGGCCAAGCAGGAACCATTCCCGCGCTTTCTGCTTGCGGCGCATCTCGTGTTTGATCACCTTGCGCAGATAGGGGATGGCCTGCTTGTAGTCGCCTGTGTGGATATAGTAGTCGGCATAGGTGTAGTCCCACTCTTTGCGGGCACGCCAATGGATGCTGTCGCGTTTCATGTTGCGAATCACGTCTTCGGCATCGTAGAGCCAGCCTTCCTCCACATAGCATTTGGCCAGCCATGCCCGGGCCCGGCCATAGATGGCGGGCTGCGTCTGGTAGAGCCGGCTCATGTAGGCAAACGTGGAGGCTGCCTCATCGAATTTGCCTTCATGGAATTGTGAGCGTCCCATGAGCAGCCATGCTTTCCATAGAAAGGGATTATACTCCCGCCGGTTGAGCCACTCCAGATCACGTGGCGTCTTCTTGCGGCTTTTGGTCCATTGCGGGCGCCGCTTGATACTGTGCTGCTTGATAGCTTTTTGGCATTTTGTGATAGCCCGGTCGAAGTTGCTTTTACCTATCTCGCGGCTGCTCTTGTTGCCTACTGTGTAGAGAGGGATGATTTCGGTATAGTTGTCCTGGTTGTTCTGTTCTTTATTCAACGAACCTTCGATGTAGGCCAGTGTACCATTGTAATAGGTGTTGTAGCGCGCAGTGAAAGAGTGCCACCAACGGCTCTTGGCGGTGTTCTTCTGCGTGGAACATCCGATGAGCATGCCGGTGCAGAACAGGAAAAGAACGAAATATAACGCTTTGGTCTTCAAATTGAATTCTATGTTTGAATAAAAACGGATCAACCGGCAAAATATTGCACGGCAGAAGTAGCTGAAGGGGCCTCTTTTCGTGAGAAGCCAGACCGGGAAGCATCGCGCGGAACGACGCTCAGGTTGGTGACAGGCGTTATCCTTCGGATGCCAGGGTGACGAAGTCGTCTTTGATCTGGTTGGGCATGTTGATGCCCCTCATGATGAGTGAACGGTTCCATTCCTTCACTTCCTCGGGGCGCATGGTGTACATCACATCGGCAAACTCTTCGGCTTCCTTGTCGGTATACTGGTCGGAAGGCCGCCCTTTGTAGGCATCGAGCTCCTCGTCATCGAAGTAGACCACATCCTTCACGGCAGCCTCCATCATGCATTCCTGCTCACATTTGGCGTTGACACCGTCGCAGGTGGCGCACGACGACTGTTCGGGCATGACGACAGCCTGCGACTTGCCTCGACGTTGTTGTATCCATTCGTAGGCAGCACAAACGATGCCCAAAGCTACTATTAATATAATAAGGTATATCATGACTGTATTATTCAACGATGAATCCAGACTGGCGCAAGTGGTCCCAATATTGGGGATAGGACTTGCTCACCACTTGGGGGTTATTGATTTTCACCTCACCGTGGATCAAGGCCAGGGGCGCAAGGGCCATGGCCATGCGGTGGTCGTTGTAGGTGTCGAAGGGTTCCCACGTGGCATCACAGTGTCCGCCTTCCCAAATGAGTTCCCTGTCTTCGTGATCTCGGATCACCACACCTATTTTCCTCAGTTCTGTCTTCATGGCTTCGATGCGGTCGGTCTCTTTGATTTTCAAAGAGCCCAGTCCCGTGAAATCGAAGGGTATGCCTAAGGCCGCGCACGCGACAATGAATGTTTGGGCCAGGTCGGGGCAGTTGGTGAAATTGTATTCCAGCCGCTGCACCGGCCGCAGTGCCTTGGTGATCACCATATGCGGTGAGTCGTTGCAGTCGCCCCGTTCGATGATGGTTCTGATACCGAAGAGCGAGGCGATGTAGCGGACCATGGAATCGCCCTGTCGTGAACCGTCGCGCAGTCCGCCAAGACTCATCACAGCCTCCTCGTCGTTGCTGAGGATCAGCATCTCATACCAGTAACTGGCGGCGCTCCAGTCGCTCTCTATTCGGTAGCGGCATGGCTTATACCGGCCGGGGCTGACGGTGATCGTATCTACGTCGGTCCAGTTGGCCTTTGCGCCATAGTCGTGCATCACGTGGAGTGTCAAGTCGATATAGGGCCGTGAGGCCACATTGCCCACCAGCCGCAATTCCAGTCCCTCCTTGAGTGTGGGAGCGATCATCAGCAAGGCTGAGATATACTGCGAGCTGACATCGCTGGGAATGTCGATGTGTCCGCCACGGAGCGACTTCCCGCGGATCGCCAGTGGGGGATAGCCTGCCTCGCCTTGGTATTCGATGTCTGCGCCCAGACGGCGAAGCGCGTCGACCAGCGTGCCGATAGGGCGATGGAGCATGCGTTGGGAGCCCGTGATGATATGTTCGCCGGGTGTGACGCTGAGGTAGGCCGTGAGAAAACGCATCGCCGTGCCGCCCGCTCCCACGTCGATCACACGGGGCATCAGTTCCAAAGCCCGTAGCATGACCTTCGTGTCGTCGCACTCGGAGATGTTTTCGGGGAAAGCTGCGCTCCCCGACAGCGCCTGCAGGATGAGTGCCCTGTTGCTGATACTCTTCGATGGCGGCAGTGCTATGTTGGCACGTAGCCGGCTGGGGGCTTTGATGGTATATTGAAGCATAAAATAATTACAAATGAAAAGAGAACATGTTCGTTTTGCAAAAATAACAAAAATAGGCGAACGACAAAATTATTTGGTCTTAATCTTCATCAATTTTCTTGGTTAGGTGATTCTTTTGGGGCGTATTTGGACCTCGTGTTGTGGACGCTTACCGAAAAAAATCGGCGAGAAAACCTATCGGAAACCCTTTTCAGCACGGTAAAATAGAGAAAAATGCAAGTCGGGGATAAAAAAGTCGGCGTAAAATTTGGTGGTTACCAAAAATGTGTATACCTTTGCACTCGCTTACGGGATGTAGCGCAGTTGGTAGCGCACGCGTCTGGGGGGCGTGAGGTCGCAAGTTCGAGTCTTGTCATCCCGACAAAGCAGTAAAAAGGCAGGTGCTGAGGTTTCAGTTCTTGCCTTTTTTTCTTTCCCTATGCCTTCATAGATATCATTTATTTCTTACACCGTGGGCATGTATCTCTCTCGCATCATCCGTAGACAAATTGCGGCGTTCGTCACACGGTTGCATGGCATTCGCCACACGGTTGCATGGCGTTCGCCACACGGTTGCATGGCGTTCGCCACACGGTTGCCGCATGTGGATTATCAATATTGTCTACAACTTTGCCGTAGAAGGCAGTCGGCAAGTCCAATCCGCCGCCGTGCCTACAATCTTGAAGAAATCAAAAAAAGCAATAAATCATGCGCTATCTCTTTTCTTTTTCGTAACTTTGCAGCTGACAAGTAGGAGACACGGCGTCCCCGTCGTGTGAGTCATGCGGTGGGACGCCGCATCTCCTACCACAAGCCCGTAAATAACGTTATAGTTATAGAAGCTTGATGCAAGTTGCAAACCCTAAAGATGATAACTGTAAAGTGGCTGATTTGAATATTACCAATCAGGAGTTTAAAAGCGTGATGGACGAGTGCCGGGAGCTCTTTGCCAAGAAGCTCCATGACTATGGAGCGTCGTGGCGGTTGCTCAGACCGTCGTCGCTCACCGACCAGCTCTTGATCAAGGCACGGCGAATCCGTACTTTAGAGACAACGGGCAAGTCGCTCGTGGGCGAAGGCATTCGCCCGGAGTTCATCGCCCTGATTAACTATGGGCTCGTGGGACTTATCCAGTTGGAGAAAGGCTTCTCTGACACTGTTGATATGACCCCCGACGAAGCCTTGGCTTTATATTCGCGATATGCCAAGCAGGCCTTCGAACTCATGACCAAGAAGAACAATGACTACGGGGAAGCCTGGCGCGACATGCGCGTGGAGAGCTATACCGATTTCATTCTTACAAAAATAGAGCGCGTGAAAGAGTTGGAGGATATCCATGAACAGGCTTTGGTATCGGAAGGCATTGGTGCCAACTATATGGACATCATCAACTATGCCGTGTTTGGTGCGATTCGGTTAGGAAAAGAAGGCGAATGAAGGACGGTGAAAACGTAGTCGGCACTCTTAGGGAGTCTTCGCTTTGGGCTCGTGTAAAGGCCAGCAAAGTGTTTGGCATTGTGGTGAATGCCAGCCGGTTGCTGATGGCCTTGACATTCATCTTCTCGGGCTATGTGAAGGCCATCGATCCGCTCGGCACGCAGTATAAGATACACGATTATCTGACAGCCCTTCACCTGCAGGACTATATACCGGCTTGGGTGGAACTCGCGGGGTCGATCAGCCTGTCGTCGCTCGAGTTCTGCTTGGGCGTATTCCTGCTCTTTGCCATTCGCCGGCGCTTGGTCACGCGGTTGACTGTGGCCTTCATGGGCTTTATGACACTTGTCACGGTTTGGCTCGTGATTGCCAATCCTGTAAAGGATTGTGGCTGTTTTGGTGATGCCGTCCATCTCACCAACGCCCAGACGCTGATGAAGAACATCGCTCTGTTGGCAATGAGCCTCTGCACGGCATGGGCACCGCTGAGAATGCCCCGCTTCGTGGGCAAAAGCAATCAGTGGATCGTCGTCAACTACACTATTCTCTTCATCCTCGCCTCAAGTGGATGGAGCCTTTACAAATTGCCCCCCTTTGACTTCCGTTCCTATCATATCGGCGCGAATATCAGGAAGGGGATGGAGATACCTCCCGGAGCACCTCAACCGAAATTTGAGACGACCTTCATCTTAGAGAAGAATGGAGTCAGAAAGGAATTCTCCCTGGAGAATTATCCCGATTCTACGTGGACGTTTGTTGATTCAAAGACCGTGCAGACCCAGGCGGGCTATGTGCCGCCCATTCACGATTTCAACATCGAACTCGATGGCGAGGACATCACGCAGCAGGTATTAGGCCACAAGGGCTATACTTTTCTGCTCATCTCGCCTAATCTGTCGGATGCCGATGACAGCAACTTCGGCAACATCGACAATGTTTATGAGTACGCCCAGGACAACCACGTGCCGTTCTACTGTCTGACGGCCAGTGACAGGAAGGCCATCAGCCGCTGGCAAGACCTCACGGGAGCAGAGTACCCCTTCTGCCTGACAGACGGGACGACACTGAAAACCATCATCCGCAGCAATCCCGGACTCCTGTTGCTCAAGGACGGAACCATCATTGGCAAGTGGAGCCACAACGATTTGCCCGTGGAGCAGTTGAATAAACCTATCGCCCAGTCGGTGGTAGGCCGGATGGCCACCGATCCCATGCCTCACAAGGTCGCGATGGTGCTGCTGTGGTTTGTACTGCCGCTCGCACTCCTGACCCTTGCCGACAGGTTGTGGGCCTGGTCGGCAAAAGTGAGGTCGGCACAGGAGAAACAAATCAATAAAATAAAGAAATTAGAATCAGAACTCAATATTCAATCATTTAAAAACAAAAGTAAAATGAGAAAGAAAATTGTAGCAGGCAACTGGAAAATGAATGAGAACCTGCAGGAAGGTGTTGCTTTGGCAAAGGAAATCAACGACGTACTGGCAGCCGACAAGCCCAATTGCGGCGTCATCATCTGCACTCCGTTCATCCACTTGGCAAAGGTGGCTGAGGTGCTGGATCAGAATGTCGTAGCCTTGGGCGCAGAGAACTGTGCCGACAAGGAGAAGGGTGCCTATACAGGTGAAGTTTCTGCCGCTATGGTGAAAAGCACCGGTGCTCAGTATGTCATTCTCGGCCACTCAGAGCGTCGCCAGTATTACAACGAGACTCCTGAGATTCTCAAGGCAAAGGTGGATCTGGCCCTGGCCAATGGCTTGAAGGTGATTTTCTGTTGCGGTGAGACACTGGAAGAGCGCGAGGCCAACAAGCAGAACGAAGTTGTGAAGGCTGAGCTCGAAGGCAGCGTGTTCCATCTTTCTGCCGAGGAGTGGAAGAACATCGTGTTGGCCTATGAGCCTATTTGGGCTATTGGCACCGGTAAGACGGCTACGGCTGATCAGGCAGAGGAAATGCTGGCCTACATCCGCAGCATCGTTGCTGAAAAGTACGGTGAAGAGGCTGCTCAGGACACAACCATCCTCTATGGCGGCAGCTGCAAGCCCAGCAATGCTCCTGAGCTCTTTGCAAAGCCCGACATCGACGGTGGTCTGATCGGTGGCGCTTCTTTGAAGGCCAACGATTTCAAGGGCATCATCGATGCTTGGAAAAAGTAATATTCTTTTCTTTTTGAGCCACCCTCACCGAGGATGGTCTTCACACCAGTAAAATTACCCATTCACAGCGTCTCCCTTCCTTTTTTGCGGGAGGGAGACTGCCGGATGGGAAATAACCATTAAAAGAATGAGGAAAATCGTCATTGCATTGCTCGTTACCTTTTGTTCTGTCAGTCTAAAGGCTCAGACATTTACCGAACATCTCCATCAGAAGACGGGCAAGGGTAGTGTGACTGTAGAACAAAGTTCGGAAATTGACAAGCTCGTGAACGGTAAAGCCTCAGTAATGAACAGCGTTCCGCGGAAAAAGGTCGAAACGATTGATAGCAAGAAGACCGTAGAAAGACAGACCACAAACGCCGGACGAAAGCCCGCCTTGCCCGAATCTGCCGTGACCACCAAGAAGGCTGAACCGCAACGACAACACGATCGTACGGCTCAAGTGCAACGGAACGACAGCCTTAAAAAGGCCGCCGAAGCGCAACGCGCTGCCGAAGAGCAGAGAGCTGCTGAAGAGAAACGCACGGCTGAAGAGAAACGCACGGCCGAGGAGAAACGGCTGGCCGAGGAGAAACGGCTGGCCGACGAACGCAGGGCAGCCGAGCTGCATGCTGCTAACAGAGAGCGCAATGAGACTAAAGAGAAGGAGAATGTAGAAACCGTCAACATGCGCAAAAAGGTGATGCGGGGCAGCCGGAAAATTACGGGCTATCGCATTCAGGTCTATAGCGGCGGCAATTCACGGCAAGACCGACAAAGGGCTCAGGATATTGGAAACAAGATTAAGATGAAGTTTCCCGATCAGCCTGTTTACGTGCATTTCTATTCTCCCTCCTGGAAATGCCGCGTTGGAAATTTCCGTACCTATGAGGAAGCCAATCGTATGCTGCGCAAAATCAAAGCTATGGGCTTTAATTCCGCAACCATACTCAGAGGGAAAATCACCGTTCAATATTAATGTCTCCGTCTTCCATAACCTCGCTGGTCATCGGAAGACTGTACCTTTTTTATATAATGAATCCAGAAACAGAATTCAGAAACGGCCTTGATGACTTGGCCGCACACTATAAAGAAATACTCACCCTCTTGGGTGAGGACCCCACCCGTGAGGGCCTCCAGAAGACACCCATGCGTGTGGCGAAGGCCATGCAGATCCTTACACGCGGATATTCTCAGGATCCTCATGCCGTGCTCAATGCTGCCCTCTTCAAAGAGGACTATAATCAGATGGTCATCGTGAAAGACATTGATTTCTTCTCGATGTGCGAGCACCACATGCTGCCGTTTTATGGCAAGGCGCATGTGGCCTATATTCCCAATGGCTATATCACCGGCCTGAGCAAGATTGCCCGTGTGGTAGACATCTTCAGTCATCGCCTGCAAGTGCAGGAACGCATGACCAAGCAGGTGATGGAGTGCATTCAGGATACGCTGAAGCCTATGGGGGTGATGGTCGTTGTTGAGGCCAAGCACATGTGTATGCAGATGCGCGGTGTGGAGAAGCAGAATGCCATCACCACGACAAGCGCCTTCAGTGGTGCGTTCAATCAGGCAAAAACGCGTGAGGAGTTTATGAACCTGTTGAGAGGAGAGTCGAAGAGAATATGATACAGGCTGAAGTGTGGGGAAGACTTCTCCTGCACTTCTTGCCCCATAGAGAATACCCCCATAATCCATTGTTTTATGAAATTCATATCCTGGAATGTAAACGGGCTTCGCGCCTGCGTAGGCAAGGATTTCAAAGAAAGCTTTGCCAAACTTGATGCTGACTTCTTCTGTCTTCAGGAGACAAAGATGCAGGAAGGACAGCTCGATATCTCTTTCGACGGCTACGAGAGTTATTGGAATTATGCCGAGAAGAAAGGCTATAGCGGTACGGCTATCTTCACGCGCCATCACCCGCTGAGCGTCAGCAAGGGGATCGGCATCGAGGAACACGACAAGGAAGGACGCGTCATCACCCTTGAGTATCCCGACTTTTATCTCGTGACTGTATATACGCCAAACTCTCAGGACCAGTTGCGCAGACTTGATTATCGTATGCACTGGGAGGATGACTTCCAGGCTTACCTCCATCAGTTGGACAAGAAGAAGCCAGTTGTCGTCTGTGGTGACATGAATGTTGCCCACGAAGAGATAGATATTAAAAACCCCAAGACCAACCGTCGCAATGCCGGTTTTACCGATGAGGAACGAGAGCGAATGACGCAGTTGCTCAGCAGTGGCTTCACCGACACTTTTCGTGTGCTCCATCCGGATGAGGTCACCTACAGCTGGTGGTCATACCGTTTCAGGGCGAGAGAAAAAAACGCAGGCTGGCGAATCGACTACTTCTTGATTTCCGACCGGCTGCGCACACGCCTGAAAGGCGCTGCTATCCATACGGATATATTCGGTTCCGACCACTGTCCCGTGGAGCTGGATCTTGAATAAAGCTGATCGGTTTTTCTGGTCATTCATATTTTATCTGATGTAAGCCAACCGTTTGGAATTGTTCTACTTTTCTAAGCGGTTGACTTTTTTTGTTCTGCGTTCATTAGCCGTTTTTCCTTAGTTACTGGCAAAATGGTTGTTATTCTAATAAATTTCTAACAAAAGTAATTTTTTAGTAAGGTATTGTTTACTCATGGGGTCAAAGTTCCGTATTTTAAAGCAAATAATTTGTCATGTAGAAATTTATTTTTACTTTTGTCTCGATATTAGAAAAAGATATGAATGATTACGAAATGAAACAGATGAATGAAATCTCGCATACTCTGATAGAAGGCGATAACACTGGCAGTGTTATTCCTGTGGAAAATCACAGCCTTATCTATTTGTTTTCGGGAAGCTTGAGACTTGAGCAGAAAGGACGAATAGACAAGGTGATTATCCTTCATGCCGGGGAATGTGTATTTGTCAGAAAGGACTTGTCGGTCAGTATTGTTAGAAATGTCGACAAGTCTACGCATCGTTTTGAGTCTGTTGCAATGAGTTTCTCCCGTCCGTTTCTTCAGGGAGTTTACCGTAGTCTCAGCAGTGATGTATTAGGAGCTCATGTGCAAAGAAGCCGTAAAGCTTTTTTAAAAATGCCGGTTACCGAAGAATTGAAGGTATTGTTCGAAAGCGCTTTGGAAACACTCAAGACCAATGCTCATCCTGATGAAATGTGGGTAAGTAAGAAACTTAATGATGGACTTACTTGTGTTTTGAAAGCTGATCGGGCTGTCTACGCCTCTATTTTCGATTTCGCTGAGCCTTGGAAGATCGATCTGCTTGAATTTATGAACGAAAACTACATGTATCGTCTGTCGTTGAAGGAGCTGGCCAACTATACGGGCCGGAGTCTTTCCACTTTCAAGCGTGACTTTAAAAAGGTTACCGACCAGACGCCTGAGCGTTGGATCATCGACAAGCGCCTTGAAGAGGCTCAGAGGCTTCTTGCTCACGGATGCAGGCGTGTAAGGGAAGTGATGGATAAAGTGGGTATTACCAATCAGTCGTATTTTTCACGTGCATACAAAGACAAATTCGGATATACACCTAAGCACACGCCTCAGGTGGAGGATGACAAGCTCGCCAATAATTAGTCATCAAATCAACATGATACGATTATGCCGCTTTGCAAGAGCACTTTCCTGCAAAGCGGTTTGTCTTTTTCTGTAGAGCCAAAAAAAGCGACTCCGCTGAGCCGCTCGATGAATCATTTTTATGGGAAATTACTATTACTTTCTTACTCTAAGATTGTATTTAACTTGCTGATAGGAATCTTCTCGTATTCGCCGTTGGGATGAGTCAACTGGCAGTAATTGTAGACGGGCTTTCCATCCCTGTATTCTACAATGGCGATGCTGCCATCTTTGAACTGTGCAGTGAAGTAGCCCTCGCGCAGACCGTTGACATATTTGCCATGGAGCTTCTCCTTGCCATTGGCGTAGTAAGTGATAACCTCGCCGTCAAGTTTTGAATTCTTGTCGTTGTTAAGGTCCAAAAAGCTGTAAGAGCCTTCGGCCTTCATCTTACCGTCCATGTAGTAGTCGACAAACGCATCCTGTTTGGAGAGACCTTTGCCTACCGTGACGAGCAGACGGTAGTAGCTTGCCTTCTCGGGATTGCTCACCACCTGATGCTTTGGGCTGTAGAAGAGAGTGTCAGCAACTGTGACGTTGGCTTTGTCTACAATGTGACTTCTACCGAATGAAATCGTAGAGACGAGCAACATTAATCCAAAAAGAACTAACTTTTTCATTGTAATTTGTAGGTTTAACTTTAGTGTTTGTTTTTATTTCTGGTGCAAAATTACAAAGAAGATTCGTAACTAAAAAGTTTCTTAACACACTTTTATCCTTAAATTTTTCGCTTTACAAGCGGTGATTTTCGAGAGTCTTAATCAGACTAAAACTATCAAATAGTAAGGAAGAAGTTTGCAAAGTGTCATATTTCTCCTGTAATATCCCGAATGTTAAGAATTTTAGAGTTTGATATTGACATTTTATTATTTGTTTTTTAGCATTTTGATATTAATCAATATTGCTAATTTTCAATTTGAAAGTGCTTTCGAAATTATTTCTTTTCAAGATTTGCTTTCGTTGCGTAATATCGTTTTCTTTTCATGAAAGCGGGTCAATTAGCAAAAGCAAATTTACGAAGTCTTTTTGTAAACGACTTCATCTGGAGTGAAGCTTTGCTAAGTCATCTGCGCCACCCTCGGTTCGAAAACATCCTCGACTTTCTGTTTGATCTATTTTTTGTAAAACCGGAAAATTAAGAGTTAATCTCTTAACGCGGAAATTCATTCCGCCAACACACAGCGAAAACACATCATGGAATGCGCGAATATCGTCTTCTCATCAGCGAGCGTGCAGCCTGTATATCTCACATGCTTCAGCATCGTTTCTTTTAGACAAATAGGAAACAATCAGCCTAAATAATTTGCACATATCATAAACTATTCCTATTTTTGCAACAGAACCCCTAAATAGACGAAAAATGACAGACAGAAGCATGCAAGAGATAGAGGAGATGAACGGCGCCAAGTATATCAATCCCTATACCGACTTCGGATTCAAGAAGTTGTTCGGCACACCCCTCAACAAGGATTTGCTCATCAGCTTCCTCAACTCACTCTTCGATGGCAAGGAAGTAGTGCGGGATCTTACCTATCTTAATGGTGAGAACCTGGGTAATGGCTATGGCGACCGCCGTGCCATCTTCGATGTCTATTGCGAGAACGAGCAGGGCGAGACGTTCATCGTTGAGATGCAGAAGGCAGAGCAACAGTTTTTCAAGGACAGAAGCGTGTTCTATTCCACCTTTCCTATTCAGAATCAAGGCAAGAAAGGCATTTGGAATTTTAATCTTAAAGGAGTCTATACTGTTGGAATCCTTGACTTTGTGTTCCCCGACCATGAATATCCCAAGGATAGCCTGAGGCATGAGGTGAAGTTGGTGGATATCGACGACAAGCATGTGTTCTATGACAAACTGACTTTCCTCTATCTTGAGATGCCGAAGTTTACCAAGGGGGAGAATGAGCTGACGACCATGTACGACAAGTGGCTTTTTGTCCTTCACAATCTTTCCCGTCTGATGAAGCGTCCGGCAGCCTTGCAGGAGCGTATCTTCACACGGCTTTTTGAGCAGGCAGAGATTGCCCGCTACACCCCCGAAGAGCGTCAGGACTATGAGGACAGCCTGAAGGTCTATCGAGACATGAAGAATGTCCTTGATACTGCTGAGTTGAGGGGACTGGAAAAAGGATGGAAAGAAGGACGGAAAGAAGGACGGAAAGAAGGACGGAAAGAAGGACGAAAAGAAGGCATTGAACAGGGGACAATTGAAGAAAGAAGAAAGAACGCAAAAGCGATGAAGACCTTGGGGCTGCCATTGGAGACAATCGCGAAAGTGACGGGAATGTCGTCAGATGACATTGCTGAGCTTTAATACTTTGCTGCCTTTTCCTGCTTTTCTCTGGCGCACAACTCAAACCCGGATATGGGGCTCATTGGACAATGCTGATACGATGGGCGTAATATGAAAGGGTCAGTTAACATATTGTTATAGAATTCCATTTGACAGCTACCTATTTTTGGGAAAAAGTTGTTTGCGGTCGAGGTGTCAGTGCAGGGGAGGGCATGAACCCTACCCTGCACTGGCGGAATGTTTGCTAATCGCAAGTTAGTATCCGATGGTGAAGCGCTCCTGATGGTGAGCGGGCTTCTCCAGTTCGTCGACCATGGCAATCGCATAGTCCTGTACGGAGATATGGCTCGTACCGGTGGCTGGATCCACGATGAGGTCGTCCTTGCCCAGGCGGAATTTGCCTGTACGCTGGCCCTTGTCAGCATCCTCAAAAGCACCGGCGGGAGAGAAGAACACCCAGTCGAGGTCGTGCTCCTTGGTGAGGAAGTTGAGATAGAAGTTGCCCAAAGAACGAACACCGTCGATGATCGCGTCGGGAATGACACCGGTATCCACCACACGCACACCAGGCTTGACAAACAGTGTTCCGGCACCGCCGACGATGAGCAGACGCTGAACGCCACTCTTCTTCACTGCCTCCACGATCTTGGGATAATTCTCATCGTTGATCTTGCCCATCTGTGGATTGCTCCACCCAGGGTTATAGGACGAAATGACGGCATCCTTGCCCTTTGCAATGTTGGCGATAGCGTCCACGTTGGCCACATCCTCCTCTACGGCGGTGAGGTTGTCGTTCTTTTGCAGCTTGGCGGCATTGCGCACCACTGCCGTTACCTTGTGTCCACGAGAGAGCAGCTCGTTGAGAACTGCTGAACCTACGAATCCTGTTGCACCTATTAAAACTACATTTGCCATAATCTGTTTTCCTTTCTTTTGCTTATTGTGAAAATTATGTTTCTTAAATAAGGGATTCTCCAACTCATTTGTCTGGGTCTTCATCCCCGTTTGCGAGTGCAAAGATAGGCATTAATTCCATATCCTGCAAGAGGTTACTCTCCAGTCTTATGGTTACCGCTTGGTAGGAATTGCAAGAACACTAATGCGCTTCAGATCAACTTTAACACGCATTAACCTATTACTTTTTGTACTTTAGTCACTATTGGTTACTTTTGCAGTGTACACTAAGACAACAGTCGTTGAAATATGAAGAAAGAAATCAATCCCGAATATCTCACTTGTCCCATCCGACAGGTCATCAGCCGTTTCGGCGACAAGTGGTCGGTGCTCGTACTTTACACCTTGGACAGGAGTCAGACGGGTGTGATGCGCTTCAACGAGCTGCACGCCCGCATGAGCGACTGCTCGCAGAAGATGCTCTCCAAGACGCTCAAGCAGTTGCAGGCAAGTCATCTCGTGGGGCGAAAGGTCTATCCCGAGGTGCCGCCGCGCGTGGAGTACAGTCTCACCGACACTGGCAAGTCGCTCATCCCCACCCTTGAGCAGCTCATCAGTTGGGCCAAGGCGCACTTCGAAGAGGTGGTAAGGCCATAGAGATTACCTACATTTCCAGTCTCCAATATTTTCCTTGTCGCGTCGACCCTCGGTGGCATCCTCGGCTACAGAATTCTCTTACGGAGATAAGTTGGGGTTGGCCTACGTCTTTCATCATTTGCTATGGGCACCGATAGGAATGCACTGGGCATGGAACTATTTTGAGGGATACGTCTTCGGCTGTCCGACTTCCGGAGCGTTCATTCCCCATGCCATTATTACGTCACGCCTCATCGGTCCGGCGTGGATGACAGGTGGAGGAGCTGAGCCGTATGCCGAACAATATAGAGGCTCACGGACTTTACGTGCGCATGTTCCGTACTGATTCCGGCTCGTTCATCAAGGAACTTGTCGAGGAGCTTTTCCTGCGGACAGAGACGTTCTACCTCCGCGTCGCCAGTTGTGCAGACCGCAGACAGATGTATGAGCAGTGCACGGAATGGCGGCCCACGGTGGTAAACGGTCAGGAGATGGAAGTCGCCTCGTTCGAATTCACCGATTTCCTTTCAGACAGACTTTTAGTAGGGTTGCGGATTTGAGGTTCTATTCATGTTGACTTTTAGATTCCGTTATTTTATCCCTGCATTCCTCCATCAACCATTTTGGTGTGCTTGTTGCACCGCATATTCCAATCGTATGGATCCCGTTGAGCCATTGCATATCAATTTCGTCGGCACATTCTATTTGGTGGCTGTTGGGATTCACTTGCCGACATTGCTCAAACAGCACCCTACCGTTGCTGCTTTTACGGCCGGCAACAAACAGGATTAAGTCGTGGCGGGCCGCGAACGCTGCGATGTGTGGTATGCGGTTGGCCACTTGTCGGCATATAGTATCGAATCTCTTGAACTGGGCTTCGGGTGAGATATGGCTCTCTATGTAGTCAATGATGCGGTGAAACTCGTCGAGGCTCTTCGTGGTTTGTGAATAGAGGAAGATGTCACGATTGAAATCGAGCCGTTTTACGTCGTCAAGACTTTCCACCACAATGGCTTTCTGCTGTGTCTGCCCCACCAGTCCCAACACTTCGGCGTGCCCGTTCTTCCCGAAGATAACAATCTGTGCTTGTGGGTTGGTATCAAACTGACGCTTGATGCGGCGCTGCAGGGCAAGCACCACGGGACACGTGGCGTCGATGATCTTTATCTGATTGCGCTCGGCTATGGCGTAGGTCTCCGGGGGCTCACCATGGGCTCGAAGAAGGACTTTCACGTTGTGAAGCCGTCTCAACTGTTCGTGATTGATGGTCACAAGCCCTTTCTCAGTCAGCCGCTCCACTTCCATGCTGTTGTGAACGATGTCGCCCAAGCAATAGAGGGTGCTTCCCTTTGCGAGTTCTTCCTCAGCTTTCTGTATGGCTGTTGTTACGCCAAAACAGAAGCCGCTTCCTTCATCTATTTCTATCTTCAATTCGTTAGTCATTACTTTGCATTTACTTTAAGTACAACTTTGGGGTGATCAGGGTCGTTGGTAATCATCAACACACGTGGTGCTGTACGAACATTCTTCAGTTCTTCCTTTATGGCAGTGACTTTGAGGTTTGCCTTTCCACCAGGGGCAATGCTGCGGTTGTCCAGTTCTACCTGTAAGCCACTCGTGAACATTTGCAGAGAAGTGACGAGAAGAGTACTGCGTCCATGGTTGGAGATCTGAATCACTCCTTTCAATTTTTTCTTTTTGCCAAAGGAACCCAAGTTGAACTCAGAAGCGGAAATCACCATTTGGGGAGCATTCAAACGTTGTTGCTGGCTCATCTCGAAATTGGGCAAGAGCACTGTTGAAACAGAGATTTCTTTTTCCGGAGCCACTTTGTCGGCCACATCCGAGCCAAGATAAATGGCTGTTTGTGTGAGTCCAAAATCGCGGATCCTGCGAGAGTCGAGTGTGATCGTTGCCACTCCTGCATGTCCCGGTGCCAACTTTGCCGGTGAGATTGTTGCGCGCAGATAAGCGGGGATGTGGAGCATTGTGGGCGAGAGAGTCTCGTCGGTATTGTTCATGATGTGGATTTTGGCCATTGGCTTGTCGCCGACGTTGACATCATCAAACTCCAAATCGGCGACATCGCAAAGGAAGTCGCCTATTTTGTAAGGATACTGTCCTGAAAAATCCTGTTTCTCGCTGACCACAACACCTTTCATGGTGAGCATCAACGGATTTTCACCGTTTGTGCCATAGACACCGACGAGTTTCTCAAAGTGGCCCATCTGTTGCGCATCGTAAGTGGCTGAGAGTGTAAAGCTGTCACCTGCCGCAATGACCGACTTGGGATAACTCACAGTTGCGCACCCACAACTGGTGTAGACTTTGGTAATGACAAGCGGTTTTGTTGCGTCGTTACGCAGTTTATATTCTACAGTAACAGGATGGGCAAATATCACTTGCCCACAGTCGACAGTGGCTTGCTCTGCAGACATTTGCTGTGCGCCAGCGCTCAGCCATCCAAGGCAGAGCGTGGCAGAGGTTATAAAGAACTTTTTCATTTTACGCTGATAGTTAATGCTTCGGCCCTGGCTCCAAATACGGGACTATAGGCGCACTGTGCTGTGCATGTGCCCGACTGATAGGTGCCGGCGCGGTCGATGTAGTATTCGGTCTCCACCACATGGGCTCCTTTGCCCATGCGGTCGAAGTAGTAGTTGGTCACATTGTCCTTGGGCGCCAAGTAGTAGCCCCAATTGTAGCCGCTGAGTTGGCTCACGGGTTCCATGCATGCGGCGCGCTTGTCCTGCACCTGCACGAAGTCGTAGTCGCGGTCGGCCACGATGGTGATGCGCACCCTCACCTTGTCGCCCACCTTGAGCTCGCCACTTAGGGGATTTCCGTCGGATGTGAGCAGCTCGCGCTTCACCGTCATTCCGTTGGCTGAAGCCTTTACGTCGCTGCTCTTCTGCCAGAACTGCGCGTAGAGTGCGCCCCAGCTGGTGCCGTCAGAAGTCTTCTCGGCGGTGAAGGTTCGTGGCTCGATGCCGTTGAGCCTTTGCTTCACGTAGCCCAAGCCCGCTGTTGGGGTGTCGGTGGTGATGGGCTGGCCGTCGATGGTCAAGGTGGAAGGCTTCTTGGTGGTCAGCGACTCCACCTTGTTATTATATAAGAAGGCGTAGACCGCGTCGGCGGTGTTGATGGGCGTGTCCCAAAGTTGCGTGCGCTTTTCCTGCAGGAGCCAACGCTGCATGTCGGGCACAAGTTGCGCGCGCTTGTAGTTCAGCCGCTGGAAGGCCTCTATGGCCGCCACCTGTGATGGAATCTTGTAGTCGCGCCAAGTGTATTGCGCCTTTGGCGTGTCGAAGTAGCGTCCCATCTCCTCTTTGTAGACCGTGTATTGGTCTACGCTCTTCAGATAGGTCTGTGCCTCCTGCTTGTGGGCGTAGTGGTCGAGGATGATGGCTCCCATCGACTTGCCGTAGATGGTGAGCGCGGTGGGCTGCTTGGCGAGCAGGTCTACAAGATAGTTGATGTCGGCAGTCGGCGTCTGGTTGGTGATGGCCGACAAATAGAGGAAGTTGCAGGCCGTCTCAGAGGGGCGCAAGTCCTTGATGCCCTCCTTGGCCGCTTTCTTCAGTTCCTCCACTTCCTTGGCCATCTGTCTTTGCAGGTAGTTGTAGGCCTTGCTGCGGAGTGCCTTGCCGCTGTTGTCTCCTGTCATGTCCTGCAGGCGGGCGAGCGTGACGGCCACGGTGACCGTCATATACGGGCTGCCCTGCATTCCCGGCCACCAGCTGAAGCTGCCGTCGGCATTCTGCAGTTTGGTCAGTTTACCCATATAGTCGCTCATTCGATAGCTGATCGTGTTCTTGTTGAAGAACTCAGAGAGGCTTCGCATTTGGCTGTTCTCCGATCCGGCCTCCTGCATCCACGGTGTGTCGTTCAGCTGCAGGTTCTTCAGCTCTGCGTTCTGGCTCAGTGGTGAGGTGAGGTTCTTCTCTTGGTTCTGCTCCCAGAGGCTTACCGTTTTTTCGATGTTGGGGTTCGACTGCATGATCCATTGTCCCAGTCGGTTGGCATAGTAGGCCGTGACGAGGGATATGGCGTCCTTGTCGTCGGTCCTGCTCACGTTGTTGAGGGTCTGCACCATGAGCCACGCGGGGTTGTTGGTATATTCCACGGTGAAGTCGGCCTTTCCGTCGGCGAGCGTCTTCAGGTCGACGGTCTTCGTTCCGGCTCCCGTCTGCGTGAAGGCCACCGTGTTGGTGACGTATTCGCGGTTGGTGAGAACCGGCAGGTAGTGCTGCTCTCCGTCGCTTGCCGTCTTGGTGTCGGCGATGACGCGCGCCACGTAGAGGTTGGGCTGCAAGGAGGGAATGTTGAATGTCACCACGGCTGCCGGCTCGTCCTTCGTTGCGAGGTTGAACTTGCGGCTCTGCTGGTAGACCACCTTGTCGGTAGCGGGGTCGACGATTTCCAATCGTGCCTCACCCTTTGTGGGCTTGTCGGTGGTGTTGGTGATAGTGGCCGAGAGCTGGGCGGCGTCTCCCTCGCGGATGAAGCGGGGCAGGTTGGGCTGCACCATCAGCTCCTTCTGCGCCACGGTCTCGCCCTCAAGCAGTCCGTTGTTCATGTTCTTGTCGTGGGCCAGACCCATGAAGCGCCATGTGGTCACGCTCTCGGGCAGACGGAAGGAGAGCTTCACGTCGCCCTTGTCGTCGGCCAGCAGGGTGGGGTAGAAGAAGGCCGTCTCGTTGAAGTTCTCGCGCAGGCTGGGCACTGACTGGCGTGTCGGGGTTTCTTCTGGGTTTTCTTCGGGTTGGGTATCTGCCGTTGTAGGAGCTGCGTTAGAGCCTACGACTACTGTTTCAGACAGTTTGGCGTCAGTGCTAAAATTTCCAAAGGCTCTGCTTTCCAGCTTTGCCATCTTCATAGGTCTGCTGGTTGCAGAGTCGTAGCAGTAATCCACCTGATTGTTCCAAAGGAAAGAGGGGAAGTCGAGCAGGTCAAAGTCGATATGGGAGAATTCCAGAACTTTCTCAGCGAGCGACTTATAGCTCTGCTCGCCAAAGATATCCATATTGCCAATTTTCGTTGCCGACCATTGGCTGCCCTCGTTGCTCCGGTTGAGAGAGAGGTTGAGGTTCCACTTGTGGGGCTGGAGGATGTCGAGACTCTTGTCGTAGAGCACGGCCATGAGTTGCAGGCCTGAGGCCACGTCGCTTCTGTGCTCCTCATCGTAGAAGATGTCCTTTCCCTTTTCCGGCCGACTGATGTTGAGTGTCCAGGTTTCCTCATCGCCGGGTTTTACCTTATCGCGGAAGGTGGTCCACTTCAGCTCGAGTTTCTTCTCGGGCAGCGGCTTGACGATCTGGTGGCGCAACGTGTGGCAGACACCGTCCTTCACCCACGCGAAGTTGAGTTCCAGCTGGTCGCCGTATTCTTTCTTATAGTTGAGTTTATAGGTTTTCACGAAGTTGCTCATGTTGAAAGAACCTTTCTCAACAACGTTCTTTCCGCTGATGAAGGTGTAGAAGACATGGACATCCTTGTCGGACGATCCCACCTGCACATACACGGGAGCTCCATTGCGCGGGAACTCGTTGGTCGAAGTCCAAAACCACTCCTTGGTTTCTGTGGCCGGATGCTTGTCGGCAAGGTCGAAGACCACGAATTCCTGCGAAATCGTGTCGGCGCCACAGTTGGCCATAAGCTTGTATTTGCCCGACTTCAGCGAGGTGAGAGGCGATGGGAGGTTGGCTGTCTCGTTGGTCATGGCCGAGAACGAATGGTCGATGCCCTCCACGTGGTAGACCACCTTGCGGCTCACTTTCTCGCCGGCCATATTGACAAGATTGAAGGTGATGTTCTTCAGATCGTCTTTCCTTACACGGTTAGGCAGGTCTACCGTGAACAAAGTCTCTTTTCTGCCCACGGGTACGGCTGTGATGCCCTGTTGCGTCTCGCCCGATGGACTGGTTACGTCTGCTGTCACGTTGAAGCTGAAGATGCTGTAGGGCGATACCTTTGCGTCGTCCTCGTTCTCCAGGACGAGGGGGACGCTCACCGTGAAATCACCCTTATCGTCGGTGACGCAAGAGTCTGTAGCGATAAGCGTAGTGTTGTTGCTGTTGCCCCACCAGCGCCACCACATCCGTCCACGCTTGATGGTGTATTTCACCAGGGCGCCCATCACTGGCATTCCGGCAAAGGTGCGCGCGTGGCCCTTCACGGTCACGGTGTCGCCAGCCTTGTAGGCCTCGGTGAGTTTGTCTAATTTCACTTCAAAGGTGGGTCGCTTGTATTCCTCCACCCTGAAATAGCAGGTGGCGTTGGCGGTCTGAATGGAGTAGTTGCCCGTCAGTCCCGACTGTGGCAATACGAATTCCGTGTGGGCGGTGCCGTACTCGTCGGTTGTCACCGTCTGTTTTTTCACCGACTGCCAGTTGGCGTCACGCAGCTCGATAGTGATTTCTTTCGCGCCCACAGCCTTGTTGACGATATGGTCGGAATGCTGGGAGACGATGGCGGCCACATGCACGGTCTGCCCCGGCCGATAGATGCTGCGGTCGGTGAAGAGGTTGGTCTCCGTGTTGTTGCGGTCGTAGTCGTAGTAGCTGAAGTTGTTGTAGGGGTTCAAGACCAAGGAGAAGCGGTCGCTGGCTGTGAAGGGGAACACCGTTTTCCCCCACCAGTAATCTTTCTTGGCATCCTTCCAGTTGGCCTCACCGTCGCTGTTGGTGGTCAGCTTGCCGATGCCCTTGTTGTTGTAGGCAATATTGATGTCGGCCTTCTGCAGTGGCTGTCCCGAGGAGGCACTCACCACCACGAATCGATGGTTGTTTTCAGGCAGGGGCTGGTGCATGAGGAACACGTCGCTCACGTGGAGCAGCACGGCGTTCTGTCTCATCATGTTGGCGTCGCCTGTGGCTTCTACCAGATACATGCCTGGCTTCAGCCCGGCGGCATCTATTGTGTCGCTCACCACCTCATATACTGGATGGCCGTAGTAGTTACGGGTGATATGGAAGGCAGGAGTGCCGTCGGCCAACTTTTGCAGGGCTTTCAGGTCTGTGGCCGACTGCGGGTCGAGGCGTGTGTCGCCGCTCACGTTGACACGCGTGATGGTGAGATCGAGTTGATGCAGGTTGACCAGGTTCTCCACCTTTATCGTAAACTTGCGCTCGGGTAGCACCATGTCTGGCAGCTTGATGTCGAAACTGGGCAGCGTGAGCTGAGCCAGTGCATTGCGCAGGATGTTCATGCGTGGCCATTCGCCCCATTTTGCCAAGGCATAGTTGACAAAGTCGTAGCGTTCCTTTTGACTGCAGTCGCTGGCTTTTTCCATACAGTTGTAGCGCTCGATGGCCAGTTCGCCACATTCGCGCAGATCGCCGTATTCCTTGATCAGAGAGTCTAATTTTTGTACGTATGCCGATTTCTTGATCTTTTCCTCGGGTTTTCCCTGCTGCCGGAGCGTCATCAGTGCTGTGATGCACGCGGCCGGCCGGTTGCCCTGTTTCACATAGAAATCGTGGATAAACTGGATATTCTCTACGGTTATACCCACCACATGCAGCAGGTCGTTGTTGAAGATCCGGCTCTCGTTCTCCGTGATCAGTGCAGGTTCATAGCCGCTCGTCAGCGTATTTGCCAACACATCGGGGTGTTCCAGGGCCCTCTTTGCGTAGATGGCTGCAGACTGGTTAGCGGGGTTCAAGGAATGATAGCGGTAGAATACACAGTCGAGGATGGCGTTCATCGGGATATTCCTGCTGGCTTGCCGCTTGGCCTGCAACCGATCCATGTCGGTCTGCAGGGAGTCTGGGGTCACCGTGCTCCTCGCCTCAATGCGCAGCAGTTGAGCCTTAAGCCACTGGCCATAGTCGTTGGCGGGCTCGGCCTTGGAGATGATCTGGTCGAGCACCTGCACCATTTCTTTTGGCAGATCATTTTTGCGTGCTGCCTGATACTGTTTCCAAAGAGCTGTATAGCCAATGGCTTCCGCATTGACGCTGAACATTGTCATAACTATGAGTAAAAGAGTGAACGAAAGTTTTTTCATTTGATACTTTTTATAGTAGGAATATGCAAATATAACAAAAATTGCCTACATTGGGAATATTTTTTCAGAAAATCTTTTTCTTCGAGGTTGAAAGTTACCCACAACAATCAGACATCCTTCTGTTGGTGGCCTTCGTTGAATTGTAGATAGAATTACGGCGCACTGGGTATTTTCCGTGGGCTGATATTTGTAATCTTTCTGGTTACGGATCTATAATTGTTAGAGAGGTCCATAACTCAAAGAAAATATTCATAGGCAGGCTATTGCTCCTAACAGAGCAATGTGACAGAAGCAATGGGATGGCTTTGCGAGCAAGCTCGCAGGCCACCCCATAGTTTCTGTCACACGCCATAGGTGTCAAGCCTGCCCATGAAGAAAATCGCTATCGCGTAAAATTGCCTTAAGGCATAAAATAGAGCAGCACAAGAGTTCGTTTGTAAGAAAAACATGAAGTTGAGCTTATTCACGAAGGTATAATTAGGGCTTTCTAAATATTATCCCGAAGGTATAATCAAGGCTTTCTAAACTGCTTGTGGGAAGATTTAGGGGGATGTGATATTTTTTATGCACCTTAGTGCAATTTTCCTTAACTTTTGGGATCAGTTTTGATTGGTTGGTTTGCGATGTCTTGCTGGTGGGACTAACTATGAAAAAAGTCCCAGGATCATTCCCGGGACTTTTCTATGAGAGCCTTGTTGGCTATAGTGGTGATCAACTATTATTGTCAAGCGATAGGCTGGACCTCTATTACAATAGGTAATTTCATCTGTGAAGTCTGAAGGGTGGGAGAGCTATCGTCTTCATTTAGCTACCACCACTTTCTTCCCGTCGCGGATGTAGATGCCAGTACGCAAGATCTTACTGTTGACTTGTCTTCCACCGAGGTCGAACATCGGATGATGATTATTGCTTATCGTGGATGTAATGTCTTGGACACCAGCCGCTGGATCGTAGTCGATCACGAGGTTGTCTATTGACATGGATCCCTCGTTGGCGTCGCTCACGATGTGGAAAGCCAGATGGTAGTCACCCTCTTGTTGAGGACGGATGGTGAACGTGTTGGTCGTATATTCATCGTTTGTGAAGGTTGTAACCGGCATCACCACTTCATAGGTTTCCGTATTGAGACCTTGTCCGTAGCGTAGCTCCATCTTCTCAGGGTATTTGGCCTTCAGCACCTCATTGTCGAATTTCACGATGTAGCTCTTATTATCTGAATTTTCAATTAGTTTGTAGCGATAACCTACTACGACTCGTTTTTCTTTGGCCTTCCTCTTTTTCTCCCTACCTTTTTCGACTTGTATCCCGGT
>ONYL01000051.1 GCA_900322035.1 uncultured Prevotella sp. | reverse complement strand
ACGATTTTTGACAAAATGTTAATACGCTGCAATCCAGAGACTTACATAATCATAAGTCTCGTAGTAGCGCATTATAAGCCAAGTGGGAAACTTTAGTAATGTTATTACTCACAGACTAACAATGTCACAAATGTTAGTCTGTGAGTTTTCTTTATTCATCTATTATCCAGTGGCCACCTTTAGATGGGCCTTCATATTTTAGAAAGCTAATTCCTCTAATTGCCCTACGAATGGTTGTCAAGCTTTTGCCAAGTTTTTTTGCCAACTCGGTTCCTGTTATCTGATTATTTGTGCTTATGAGCCTTAATATATCTTTCTGAAGGGAAGAAAGATTTTGGGTGTCGTTTTGGGTGTCGTTTTGGGTGTCATTTTGGGACTCATTCTCTTCGTTCGAGAATACATTGACACAAAATACGGTGAGTTTGGAGACGTCAAAGTCGGCTTCTTTGTTTCCATTTTGTTTGAGGAGGTTCTGCACACGCTTAACACCCTGATTGAACATGTTGACATACTTCATCTGCTTCATAGCTTCGGCGATGATGGGGTTGCGATAGTCGTTCACCATCGGGAAGTTCTCAGGACGAGCCTCTCCATAGAGTCCACCGGCATTCATGATTTCGATATGGTCGTCGAACTGATACAGACGGATGGGCATGTTCGACTGGTAATCGCGGTGCATATTGGCGTTCATGCAGAGTTCCCTCAGTGCTGCATGCGGATAGTTGACAACGGTACGCTCACGAAACATAGTCTCCGGTACAGGCCGCTGCGTGACAATGGCATCTTTGACAAAAGCCTCCAACTCGGGGAGCATTCTGAATAGAGGTCCTTGGAAGCGCCGCTCATTCAGCACCTCGCCACCCTTTTCTTTCCCGTGAAAACGCACAAACTGTATGTAGTTGCCAGGCATGTAGTAGCGGGGATTGTTGCCGAAGAGGATGATAGCAGCGTATGTAGGACAATCGTGTGTGCGATCATAGAGTCGGATAGAAGCCAGTTGCTCTTTGATGTCTCTGTGATCTTCTGCGAGAACCTCTGGATCCACGACTGAAGGGAGATAAGTATTACGGATAAAGTCAAGATCCAAATCATCCAGCGTCGCGCCTATGCAGGGTGTTGCGTCGAAGGTTGCCATGTAAGCAGTGCGTCGTTCTGTGAGCAGACGTTCTTCAGACTCACTGGCAATATCACGACGCGGGCCGATGCGGACAAATATTCTGCCACGATAGCGTACAGGAGGAAGTAATGACGGTGAAACTTCTGCCACGAGCAAATCTCCATCAGGAAATTCCACTCGATCAACATTCATCACCGGAAGAGGCAGAATGTTTCCGTCAGAGCGGATGCCAGCTATTTTCTTGAGAAGCGCATCATCCACCTTCAAACCGCTAAGCGCTCCATCATCATTAGCTCCGATGAGCAAATATCCCTTTTTACGGGAGTCTGGTAAGTCATTGGCAAAAGCACAAATAGCCTCACAGAACTTGTCCATGTTGCCAGTCGACACGGTTCTTTCTACACGATAGGTTTCTTCACTATGAAGCAGTTGTATGATTTCGTCCTTGCTAAGCATATTACCTCTTTATTGGCAAAGTTAATAAAATTCTTAGAATCTCAGCCTCTTCATGCTAATTCTTTTTCACGGAAGCCAACAAATCTCTTAACTCTTCTGCCGACAAGGTTGATAGTTGACTTAGCAATTCTTCTTTGTTGTTTTTCTTTCCCCTTTCTATATTCAACAACAAAGAGTTGTACTCCATCTGCTTCTCCAAGGGATAATGCTCTATGTATAGCTCTGTCACGGAGTTGTTGGCCGTTGAGTGTCCCATGCTCTCGGAAATGTAGTTGATGTCAACCCCAGCATTACGCAGGTTGGTGGCAAAGGAGTGGCGGCACCACGTCCCAGAAGGACGCACCTCCCAAAGAAGCACATCCTCACAGATTCTGATTACCCTATCCTGTACGTTGGAGTTTTCCTGTGATATCCGTTTCCGCTTCTCCACCTTATTGGAAGCTCCCATCAGAATGAATGGGAACACGAGCGCATTGTGTTCTGGTTTTGCTGCAAT
The DNA here is from genome assembly GCA_900322035.1 of uncultured Prevotella sp. Classification (GTDB taxonomy): domain Bacteria; phylum Bacteroidota; class Bacteroidia; order Bacteroidales; family Bacteroidaceae; genus Prevotella. The sequence goes on along the minus strand of ONYL01000051.1, from coordinate 10,319 downwards.
CTCATCAAGGATGCGTTGTAACGGAGGAATGATGGGAATGACAACTTCTGACCCGCCCTCACTGCGTTCTGATGTCTTGATGCGCCGGAACTTGAAGGCCTGACGTCCCGTGTCGAAATAATATTGGGAGTAGGTCAGCTCACTGGCATCAACTAAGTTGAGACCATTGCAAAGATATTGAATCAGAAACAAGCCCAACGAACGATGGGCACGCTCAGTATAACTGCTCGTCCATTCTTTAGGATAGCTCTTGTTGACGAACACATTATATAATTGTGTCATCTGATCGACGGTGAGATAACGTTCCCGTCTGCGGTTACCCGTAGGGATAGCCACAAGATCTTTCTTTCGTATATTGGAGAAAGGATATTCCTGATTGACAAGATAGCCATTCTTCACGCATTCATTCCACACTACCCGGCAGGAACGTAGGTATATGCCACGGGTGGTGTCACTCAACTTGCCGACGAGTTGTCCATCTTTATCCTTCACACCATTCTTCATCCCCTCGTTCCAATACACGAGTTCGTCCTTACCGATTTTGAATCCTTCAACAGGCTTGTTCCACATAATCTTCTTGAAGGACTTCAGCGCACACTCGTACGATTCGCCGGTCGTATAGCGTGCTCCGTCATTCTCTGTCTTCAACTTATGGATGATATTCTCCCATATCCCAATGAATGATGCTTCGTCATCAACACCCACGCCAGTGAGTACAGAACGGATTCTCTCAAGGCTCAAGTTCTTGCCCAGCCGTTCGACAACATTTCGATAGCTATCAAAAAGACTGTCAAACTCCACCTTCTTCGGATAGAGCTCAGAACGCACAGACTTGGCGTTTAAGTTGCAAATCTTGGAAAAGTATTCTTCTGTATACTCGCCCTCGACATAGTTGTACCATGACTTGCGGTTGATAGTGTAACGCATGGCGACAGGGAAGGTCTCCTTGCCTTTCTTCGGATGTCTCTTGTCAAGGATCAAAGAGAACGTGCAGCAGCCGTAGCGTGCCGTTTTGTAGGTCGTGTTGGGTTTCTGTATTTCCATAATCCGGAGCTATTTAGTGAGTAAATCGGGAAAACATTTTGGAGAAATTCGTTCCGTCAGACTTCGTAACTCACTGTCACACCGTTGGAAAACGGGAAAACAATGGGAAAACAAAGGCGTTTTGATACGGGGTTTCACCATGTTTCTTTAACAATCACAAAGTTACTAAATAGTTGATTTACAGCCAAATAAATTTTATAGAAAATCACAAAATATTATTCTGTTTGATTCATAATCCGGAGGTCGTGGGATCGTGGCCCACCCCCGCTACTTGATAATCAAGCACTTACGGACTTCCGTAAGTGCTTTTTTCATACACGCGAAAACTATGCGAAAACCATAGCCGTTCAGTTCGCCCATGATATTTAGTGACGTATCAGCCCCAAAATAGTCCGATGGCTTGTGTCATTGAATATCACCCCGTTTCAAAATATTGACAAAACGATCTTGTCTTTCCGTTTTAACAATAAAAGTCACACAAAAATTGAAATTCAGACAAATGTTGCTATATTAGAAGGGAGAAAAGTTTTCAACAATATGTTTGACATCTTTTCGTTTCTAACAATAAGGCAATAACAAGCAATTCTAACAAAATTAAAAAGGCAATGACAAACAATAGCAAAGCATTAGAAGAGTCGGTCAGGACTATCTTCAGTCTTCCACAGATAGTGAACATTGAAAGACAGATTCTTGACCTGTATCGTAAGACGATTCATTCACGTGAAGACCGCATACTCGAGAAGCGAATCAGGCAACTGCTCATGGAACGCAAGGAGATGCTTGACAAGGAGTTCGTCATGGATGTGGGCTATCAGCAATTGCTGTCGGAGTTCAACGATGCTTTGCGGCAACAACTAATCACGATGCACGAGAAAATCCTAAAAACTTATCATGCACTGAGAAGTACAAATATCTCAGGCGACTACTTGTCTGTATTGGGTAAATGCTTCTTGGGCTATAATTATTCCAAGATACATCCTGTACAAACCATACGTTGCAAAAAAATATGGTATATACTCAATGGATCTCTTGACCGGTTCTTCAATGAGAGATACGATGGTGGTGTCTGCGGCTTAGACGGCTGGCACTATGATGCAAGTTATGATGATGCTGAAAGCTTGGACAATCTGCTTTACCTGAATGCAGAAGACCGCAACTGGGATGACTGGTTCAAGGACGATCCACTGACCGTTGACATGCAAATAGTTTACCCCGTCCATAACCTGCTCGAATATACGGCTTTCTCCATCTTTGACATATTATGGGTACGAGATTTCAACATTGAGTTATGGACCGAGTTGGACTATGGTACAGATAACTGTAGAGACGATGAGGATCCTGATTTCGACTTGCTTGATTATTAAGTTGCCCAAAACATAATTAATGTTGTCCCATCCACCGTTGTGGCGGCCCTAACATCTCAATCTCTAAGACTAAGCCATATAATCCTTGATTTGTTGGATCACCCGATCCGGATGCGCAAACCAGTCTGGTGTCCACAGACGAATGAGGTGCCAGCCGAGATGGGTGAGGACCGTAGGCATGACGACCTCGCGGTCGGCAACAGTCTTGATTCTGCAGAGCGCGCAGCCGTCGCAGATGATGCCTAATTTGAAAATCTCCGGATGACGGGGATCGGCAATAGCGATGTCCATCCGCAGCGCTGACGTACCTACCTGCGTCTTCACATCGAGCCCCTCCCGTCGAAGCGCATCAGCGATATTGCTGACAATGATGTCATGCCCGTCATTCTGCGCTGAGGGTGTCAGACTCTCCACAAGACCATCATCTGCAAACTGAAGGAAACGCTTGAGCGCCACCACGCCCTCCGCTTTCGTCCGTCGTTCGTCAATGTCATTCGGCATGAGCGAAGCAAACACCTTCATCTCATATCGTGCACGGGTAATAGCAACATTCAGTCGCCGCTCACCCCCTGCCTTGTTCAGCGGTCCGAAGTTCATCGACAACAGTCCGTCTTTGTTGGGACCGTATCCCACGGAGAAAAGGATCACGTCACGCTCGTCGCCCTGCACATTCTCAAGGTTCTTCACGAACAGCGGTTCCTCCCGCAGCCGGTCTTTCTCTTCCAATTCTGGTTCAGCGGCAAATCGCTCGTTGAGCAGATCCTCTATCAAGTCGCTCTGCGGTTTGGAGAACGCCACGATGCCGATGCTGCGGTCCGGCTGCGTCTTCATACGGCTGACAGCCTCCTCGACAACCGCCTCAGCCTCCGCGCGGTTGGTACGGGAAGCCCCGGCATCATAACAGCCGTTAACATGTCGGAGCATGACATGCGGCTCCTGCTCGTCGGGTGATGGGAAGGTGACCAGACGATGGTCGTAGAAATGAAGATTGCTGAAGGCGATAAGACTCTCGTGGCGCGAGCGATAATGCCACCGTAGATAGCGGGCAGGCATGGACAGTGCGATACAGTCGTCGAGAATGCTCTCCAGGTCTCCCGTGTCCACATCGTCATCGGTGCCCAAAGAAGAGAAGAAGTTGGTCGGTGGCATCTGCTTGGGGTCGCCCACGACCACAACACTCTTGCCGCGCGCTATGGCGCCGATAGCCTCACTGGTAGGCATCTGACTTGCCTCGTCGAAAAGGACCAAATCAAACTGCGGTCCCTCCATGCTGATATACTGAGCCACACTGAGCGGACTCATCAGCATCACGGGACAGAGACGAGGCAACAGGGTCGGCATCTGGTCGATCATGCTGCGTATCGACGCACCCCTACCTTTGTTGGCGATGCGCCGCCGTAGCAGTGTCAGCTCACTGCCCAACAGTCGGTCGGACGGGTCAACGGTGGCGAGCGCAGACAGCCGCGATAGGATCTCCTGCCGGGTAAGTTGCCGAAACTGTTCCAACAATGAACGGAACCTGCTGACAGTCTGCTCCATCGACACGCCGTTGAAGTCCTTGAGCACAGGATCAGAGGTAAGGATATGGACAGCCCGGTCGTGATACCAAGCCTTCTGAAAAGCCTGACGGATCGTCACTGCCGGCACACCTTGCCGGTGCCACGCAATGGAGGCATCCAGGCCAGCGGTGCGCAGCGGGTCAATATTACCCAGATATTTTTTCCATTGCGGCAACTCCGCGATATGCTCATTCCACTGTTCCACGGCAGCTAGCAACCGGTTCAGGTCTTCGAACAGAGAGTCGTCGATATCAGCGATATTTCGGAACTTCCTCCATTTATAGTCTGACTCCACGTAATCGCGCGGAGCCTTCCTCAGATAGTTCATCTTCTTCGCCCGTTCCACCTCGTCCATGGCCCGCTTGATGACAGCCGGGAGCGAGGGCAAGAGCTTTTCCACCGTGTCGCCCATCAGATAAGGAGAGACGTAGGCACCGGGCTTCGGTTGCGCTTGCGGTTTGGGGAAAAGGCCATAGAGCGGAAAGTCCTTTGCCTCCATGCCAAGAATCTGGTTGGCGGCATCGAGCATCATGATCTGTTCACCGATGGCTTCCGCTTCTGCCAGGGTGGTATGTGCGGCAAAATCTTTGGGCAGCGGCAATGGGTCGGCATCGATCTGAAGGTAACGCTCGATGCAGTCATAGAGCGACAGGCCCTCCTCCCGCTTGCCGTGGAGGGCCTTCATATAGCCACGGAGTCTCATACGCTCAGCCAGCAGACGGTCGGACAGCTGTCTGTAATCCTCAGGCGCTTGCCGTCCTACAGCCTCCAGTACCTCCTGCATCTGATGGAGGAAGTGAATCTTAGTCGTCTTGTTGGAATGCAGTTCCAGACAGAATGGAGCAATACCTATTTCCTCGAGCCGGTGCTCCACCACGTCGAGTGCCACTTTCTTCTGTGCCACAAAGAGCACGCGCTTGCCATGACACGCCGCATTGGCAATGATATTTGTGATGGTCTGCGACTTCCCGGTGCCCGGAGGACCGTAGATGATAAACGACCGGCCGCGGTCGGCATCCAGCACAGCTTCTATCTGCGAGGAATCGGCAGGCAGGGGAAGGGCGAGGCTGTCGGGCGACAGTTCCGCATCCAAATCGGTTGCATCGGCAGCGTGGGAGATGTCGGATATTTCCAGGCGTCCGTCCAACAGGCTTTTCACCAGCGGGTTGGCAGTGAGCAGAGGAGCATGCGTCCGCAGGTCGTTCCAAAGGATATATTTGGCAAAAGAAAAGAGTCCGACGTAGGCCTGCTCATCTACGCTCCATCCCGGCTGTTCGCTGATAGCCTCCTCAAAACGGTGAAGCACGAGACTTACGTCTACGCCGTGGTCGTCCTTTGGCAGAGGTTGTAGTTCGGCGACATCTATATCATAGTTCTGGTGAAGAAATTCCAAGAGCGTGGTGTTGACCCTCGTCTCCTCGTCGCGCTTATGCACAGCATAGCGTCCGCCCTTTGCCGGCACAATGTCGAGCGGCATGAGCAATAGCGGTGCATGGTATTCCTTCCCACCCTTTTGTTCCTGCCATCGGAGCGTACCGAGTACAAGGAATAGCGTGCTCACGCCCGTTTCTTCTATCTCTGTCCTGACAGCCCGATAGATACCTTTCAACTCCCGTTGCTCCAATAACAATTCTTCGCCATCGTCGAGATGGTCCTCCATAAGCGCAATGTCATCACAGTCTAACTTGATGGCGCTGCGTCCTGTCCTCATGTTGAGCAGTGGGTTCCGCAGGCTCAGGTCTAGCATCTTCCGTCCCCAGTGGCGCAGCTTCTCTGGCAGTTCGTCGGTGTCAGAAGATTCCGTCATAGTCATCAGTGCAGCCTCGATGTCCTTGGCTTGCTGTATCAAAGTACTCAAGCGAGCTTGAGCATCTTCCACACCATCTTTATTGTCAATCGTGTGGGAAAGTTTACGCAACAGACTGCTACTATGTGATAGTGAGGATTCAAGGAGATGAATGATGTTCATTAATTTGGAGTATAATTATTCTATGATTTAACGATTCGAATGAATCTTTGGAGTATTTCTTAGCAAATATGACATTTACCCTTCACCAGGTGCAGCTATACGTTTCAGTATCTTATACTCACGTGTCTTACTGTCGAATGCCACAGCGTCATCGCTACCATCAGGATTGGCAAGAAAGATATTTCCCTTTTCGTCAAAATATGGGACTGCAATGCCTTTAGACCAAGAATCAAGATAGATCTTTTCAACCTCGTCATGAATGCGATTGTTTATTTCTCTAATGGATTTGCCATTAGAGAGCGTCCAACCTTCTATATCCTCATATCTGCACATCTTAGAGTCATTTAATTGAGACAATAATAAAACTTTCTTTCCTTACTTGCAATTTTTTACAAGGGAATACTCATAAAATCTTCAGAACCACCGCTTGTTCATTTTCTCCATAAACTCCTCAGTGACGGGATAGCCGGAGGCATCGCCGATGACGGAGTCGATGTGGCAGTAAGGGCAAATGGCCGTGGGCTCCTCGCGAGAGACATAGTCAGTGACTTCAGAGGCAGGAAAGATGTGACAACAGGAGAAACAGCCGCATTGCTTCGACCGCTCTATCTGTTCCTGGTTGCGGAAACTGGCGTAGTGCGCCAACTTAAGTTGAAGTTCATTAATGAACTTTCGAGAATGAGAGTCGTGACGTGACGAGATTCCTTCTCCATTATCAGCATCTTTCTTCTCTCCCGGCTGCTCATCGAACTTGCGGTGACGGAAATTCATCACTTTCAGTTGATGCCTTGGAGTCTGATAGGTATAAGAGTAGCTCCCCTCCAAGCCTTCTCTCATGCAGCCTTCCGGCAAGTCGTTCATCATCGTGCTGAGCACGTTCTGGATATTATCCTCCTCGGTGTTAAGCGTGGCCTCCACATAGTCGCACAGCTCATCAGCGTAGACATGCAGGCGGCCATGGCCAGCCAGGTATTTGTTGATGTGTGCTTCAAGAAGTCTGCAACTCTCCACAACCTTTTTCCGACCGACATAGTGCGTATACTCATAGCATATATAACATAAGTGCTTCATACTTGAATCTTTTTTGTTCCCCTATAATATAGTAACAGATAGAGAGAATTTCAAGATTATTTTCCCAATGTACTCAGTGGGCGAAAAGAATTTAATTTTTAAGCAGGAAATGGCGCACTGTTTGTAGCCTTTAACTCCATCCAGTGCGCCATCTGCTAAGAGAGGATACTTACTGGAATTGATTCTCGCATTTCTTGACTCTCTTCTTTTGAGACGGAGTCATCCGATCATAATACATACTATAAATACTATTATCAGCTTGGCCGAATGCGGACATAAGTTGGTTTTGGCGCATAGGATCATCTGTAGAATTCATTTCTTTGATGATAGATGATGTTAAGGACTCGAAGTCGCGGAGAGCCTGCTCTACTTCATCCACTTTACCAATAGTAGAACTAACGTTTGAAGCCATCCGCTTATAGTCAGTCACAACAATCTTGCCGTTGTCGACAGTCACTTTCAGTTTCGTAGAACCTTTCAACCCCATGTCAGTATACTTAACCACATACCAATCTTTATCCTTGGTGATACTCTTCACTTTGCTCACGTCAGAGGGGCCGTCCTGTGCTCCTGTCCGCAACTCCCATAAGGCCATACCGCCATCATCATACTCGTTGGCAGCTATCAGCCGTTTCTTCATCTCAGGAGAGAAATGGCTTGTGAGTTCCTTTTCATCGCCTTTCTGGTTAAGCACTAAGTTGTAAAGCTTCTCCAGATATACCACGACAGCTGCGCTGTCCGCCTTCTCGATGCTGTCTTTGATAGCCGCTGAATCAACAGGAACAGTAGCTACAGTATCAGCTTGTTTGCTATTTGAACTGTTCTTATGGCCACAAGCGCATATTGACAACGCAACGACCATTACGATTAAAAGTTTTTTCATCTTGTTATTCTTGAAGATTATGTTATGATTCTGCTTTTTCACGTTCTACCTAATTCCTCAATGCAGCAACAGTACTTTTTTCTTTTAATTGCTGCTGTCATTGTTTTCGTCCTGGCCTAAGAGGCTGAGAAGGAAAGACAAGCCTATTAACTTGAGTATCATCTTCAACAGCCACCAGATCAGTCGGAAAGGCGCTAAAAGAATTTTCTTCAAACAGCCTTCCTTCTTTTTGCCCTCCTTTGTCTTTTCCTTCTTCTCTTTGTTCTTTTCAGGCTTGTCAGGATGCAACTTCTTATAATAACTTTTTGAATAGGTCAATTTCTCATTGAGAGACCCATCATCATTAAAATACATCTTGGCGTAAAACTTTCCGCCTCCTTCTGAGGAATTCTTATAATGATTGTTGTGTCTGAACTCATCTTCAGAAATAGGTACATCTTTTACTGAACTCATAGCTTATTGTTTTGTTGTTGCCTACTCTTCATAGGATTTTCGGCACCTTCCTATTTACTATATAACTACTATTGGATATTATACTTCTTTATCCCAACATTTTGCCCAGCAGCGCTATCACAAAGGCCGCGATTAAGAAATAGATCCAAAAGCGGACAAAGCAGCCGATACAGCCGATGATTCCTTCCCACGAAAAGCCTATAAGCGCCCATAGCCACTTGAAGCACCAGCCGATGAGGCCGAGCACGATGATGGCAATAATGATGCCTATAAAAACGAGAAGCATGGAAAGAAAGGTGGACATAGTATAGGCTGCTTTAGTTGATTTATCCAATGATGTCTCTTAATGTCGCCTTTAGCAATTTTCTCCTTGCAGCAATGAACTGTGGAAAGTCCCAAAAATCAAGACTTACATCTTGTGGAATAAGATGAATCTTCAAGTCGATATTCTTATTGGCTACCCAATCCTTTAAATCTTCATCATTCTTCGATTCATTAGTTGGACCTGGTAAAAGTTGTAGATTCAGAATGGAGTTCCAGTTATTGGGATCACGAAAGAATTCGTATTCTTCCTTAGAGGAAAAGTCGCTTTCTTTCAAATTCTTAAATTTCACAGCAGGATGCAAATGATCTTTATGGTATATACACTCATCATAATGCAAGAAAGAATATAGCAGTGAAAGTATTACATAGGCATTGGCATCATCTTTTTGAGTTTGTAAGATATTGTCTATGACTTCGTTGCTGATGGACAGACTCTTAGCGTCATCATTAGCGAAAGCCTCTTTGATTTCCTCAAAGGGGAAGGAATTAACATCAATATTCCCTTTGAGTACTTTTCGAATTATTGTTAACACACTATCTGATTGCCCCCCAAACACACCCTTTATCAAAGAGATACACAGCCATTTGCGAATGGATTTTTTCTCATCCAAATGTTTATGTTCGTTCAAGATTTCTTCACCTATATGATGATAGAAGATATAATAAACAATTGGAATGGCTGCATTTTTGGCTTTGAAGTTGGCATCATTAAAGCCCCATCTATTCAGTAGCTCAAATGCAAGTACAATACATTTCTTTGTGTGGTCCCAGTTCTTTTCAAAAGAATGAACACTTTGCTCGTTAAAGTTCTTTATTGTGAACTTCACATTATCGCAGAATAAGACTAAACAACATTTCAAGATAAAGTCATTTGTAATTTTGAAATCACAGGCATAGACTTCGTCTACAAGTTGCTTAAATTCCTTTCTAGTGTCTTTTGTCCACATAGCAGTAGTGAAAGACATCAACAAGTCAGAAAAGCTCAAAGGTTCTCCGCCGCTATTTGTTCTGATGAAGATATCTAATACAGAATCCAACTCTTGATTTTCTTCCTAATAGAAATTAATGAGTTGATCATCAAAAATAACTTTACGCAATTTTCGAAGAGCTGCCTTAGAAGTTATTGGTAAATCTTCTACAAAATTGTCAAGATCTTCTTCATCCTGATATTTATAGATGTCGCTGACCAAGAAGATGTCTTCACTATTGAATTTCTTTATGTCCTCTAAAGAAAGAAATTTAAAATTGTATTCCATATTTCTTTCATCATCAGCAGAAACTGTATGATTCAATATGAGGTAAAGATATCTTGTGGGCATATTTTCCTCTTCATCTTTCCATCTTTTTCTTGGCATTTTGTATGCATAGCTTCCCTTCAAACCAAGATACAGAGATGTTAGTCTTTGCTGTCCATCAATGACAGCCATAAAATCTCCATATCCTTTTGTAGGAATGAATGAGTTTTCATCATGAAAGAACTCCCTATATTCTTTCAAGAACTCATAAAATTTATAGTTATTCTTGACATCAGAGTCAGTAACATGCCAAAACATGTGCATGCGCTAATTGAGAAGTGACCCCTTTGCTAATATAAAAGTGACCCCCTTTTAGGTCACGGTTGCAAAGGTAATAAATACATTTTATTTTCCATC
>ONYL01000112.1 GCA_900322035.1 uncultured Prevotella sp. | reverse complement strand
GCTCGAGGATGATGGCAAACTTCTGCGCACGCTTCAACGCACGGTCGTAGTACTTCTGATAGTCGAGTCGCGTGTTTGCCTTCGCATCAATCATGTTCTGCAGTGTCTCCAGATACATGGCATGGAACACATACGACGAGTAGTAGTCGAAGGCAAACACGGGGCCGTCGGCATACCAGCCGTCGCCTACATACCACTCTTCCACCTTGCGAATGGTAGTCATCACACGATAATCGTCGTATTCCTTCAATCCTGCAGCCTTTGCGATGAAGCTCTCGATGGTACTCGAGAAGAGGAACCAGTTGGTGTAGGGCGGCTCTATCTTGCGCAACATCTTAAACTCCTTGATGTAACGCTCCTTCGTCACCTCGTCGAGTGGCACCCAAAGGGCATCGTAGGCACGGATGAACGCCTCAGCGATGTAGGCGGCATCCACGAGGTTTTGTCCGCTCACGCCCCAGCAGAGGTAGTCGGGTGAGGCGGGGTCTACGGAGTTCTTGAACGAGGCCAGTGCCCACTCGCGCAACTGGCGACGCTGCTTGCCCTCGGCGGTGTCGTCGTCGGGTAACGAGAGCCAGGGCGCCAGACCAGCCATCAGCCTACCGAATGTCTCCATGTAGACCACCTTCCGGTTTCTGTTGTCGAACGACGGTGAAAACTCCGTCTGCATGTTCTTCTGCAGTTCGCCTTTCGCCATGTTCTCCAGAACCGGCTGCGCCATCTTGTAAGCCTGCGAACACCAATACTCGCGATCTGTCATCACCTTCTGCGGCTTCTTCTTCGCTGCCAGCGCCGTCAGCGGAACCAGCAACAATAGGGCCAGCCACAGGGTTTGAAAAAGGGTTCTTTTCATGATTCTCAGCTTTAAAATAATAGATTTCCACGCAAAGATACAAACATTTTTCCAAACTGACAAGAAATGCCAGTGTTTTTCAACGATTGGAGGGCACAAAGGGGGAGGCAGTGGAACACAAAACACTTGTTGGCATGCCCTCCGAGGAAGACATGCCAACGACAATACTATCACATGACGAGTATGATGTGGGAATTCTGGAGGGAGCATCACTGCTGCCTCCAGAACAACCCGGGTGCAAACTAATCAAAATAATTCAACTAATGAATTACGCTTTCTATTGCCTAACAAATATAAGTGATCTTGATTCTTGTTGATCATTGTTCAAGACTTATTAGTGATTGGAGGAGGGTTAGTTAAGTCTGTAGGACACGGGGAGACTATACCTGCAACGAACCGCCTCGCCGTTTTGCTTGCCGGGAGTCCATTTAGGCATGGCCCTAACTACGCGGATAGCTTCATCACGCAGAGCTTGTACGCCAGCATTGTGATCCTCTGCGTCTTGGCGTTCCTTCTCAGTCTTGTAACTTGTAACCTCTATCGGAATGGCCTCACCAATACCAGGCGATGTTGCCAAGACTTCCGGATTTGTTAGGCTGCCATCCTTTTCTACGATGAACCTCACAATTACACGACCTTGCACACCATTTTCCGTTGCAATTTTAGGGTATTTGATGTTCCGCGAAATGAATTCCATCAGCTTCACATCGCCTCCGGGAAACTGAGGCAACTCCTCTACTAAATCAAATATCGGGTCGTCACCTTGTTTCTTGGTTTGCACGACTACGGCTTCATCTGCATCGACGTGGTAGGCTTTCCTGATGTTTTCGGCTGTGCCAATCACGTCCACAGAAGTAATGTCTTCCGTGTTTATCTTACTGACCTCATCTTCCGAAGTAAGCTCTCCATCAACCACATATACGGTTTTTCCTTTCGTCTTAACAATCGTAGCACCATACCTGCCTTTTTCTCCATAGACTTTCTTTGCTGGGCCAACGTCCATCACCGTTACCGAGGCAATGGCTTCAGGCTTTATCTGGTTGAACTCCTCGCGTGAGACCTCTTTTCCATCAACGATAAACAAGTTGCCTTTTTTGCTGCCATACACACCATTAAGATGGAGAATATGAGCACGGCTGATACTTCCAGCCTCGTTCAACATGGCTTGAGTAATAGCACTTTGTTCCAATCCCGCTGCCTTTTGCTTCTTCGCATAAATAACAAACTCCGTGTCGCTCATTTTTGAGCTGTATTTCATCGTCTTTGTTGTCATCAGATTGCAGACATACTGGCCAGGGGCGGTCTCTGTGAGATGAATCTCCTTGAGTGCACCCGCAGGAAGGTCAAGTAAGTTGAGCCGTTCCATGGGTTTTCCATTCACCAACATAGTGGTCTTCGACACCTCGAGTGCAATACTGCGACCTTCAGGAATTTGTTCTTCCTTTCCATTACGAAAGAACTTAACGCCAGGCTGATGGCGAATTTGGTAACTATCGCCTCTGCCATTGGTTTTCTCATGAAATACACGTATAGCAGGGTCGTTGCCTTCGGTGGATTCTTTTTTTCGTTCTGTGGGTGTTGATGCCGTTAACGAGGGCACAGGCCTGAATACCGGTCGCTTTCTGCATCAGTAGATGAATGTACTGGCTTTCATTGAAGCCGCGTGAGAGGACGGATGCATCGGCCTCATACTCGTGAAGTGTGCGCAATTCCTGACGCAAGAACCACACCACGGGATTGAACCATTGCAGAGCCGTGAGCACTTCTACGAACAATATGTCGTAGCTATGACGATGACGCACATGCGCCTCTTCGTGGGCGAGTACAGATGCCGATTGCGACAGCCATTCGGCACGCGGTAAGACCACCGTATGCATCCAAGAGAATGGAGACACGGGTGCATCAACCACGCAAACCTTCGTCCCGGAGGACAATACGTGCTGCTCACCATTAGCAATAAGACGATGCAACCTCCAGCAATCACGACCGACGATGAACAGTCGCGTCAAGATTCCTGCTGCAAGTAGTATTCCAAGGAGTTGCCACCACTGTTCTTCCCTCATAAGGAAGGTCGTCGTGGGTTCTGGTGTGTCGAACGTCTGGGGAGCCAGTGCCGTTGGTAACAGGAGTTCTCCACCATCGCCACGAGGAACCAGAGGTGCAGCAACATGAATGGTCACCACACACAGTGGCAGCACAAACGAAAGGGCAATGGCCGCCAGCAAAATCACACGATTCAGGGTATGCGTGGTTTCGCGGGCCAGCAGCAGTTGGTAGAACAGATAGAAGACAGCTATCAGGACTGCCACTTTCAGGTCATAGGTAATCAAGTCTATTATCATCATGGTGAGTCTATTCGTTGTTTTTTTATTGTTCTGGATTTCTACTCTTCAGTATAGCTAAAATCTCATTGATGTCCTCTTGCGACAGTTCGTCTTCTTCCGCAAAGAAAGAGACGAGTGAGGCTACCGATCCGTCGAAGAACGTTTGCTTCACATCATCCATCACCTGTCTGCAATAGCGCTCCTTCGTCATCAGAGGTGTATAAACCAACTGTTTTCCCGCATTGCCTTTACGCCTCTCTACAAAGCCTTTTTGCTCCAGAATTTTCAGAAACGTGGCAATGGTGGTATAAGCTGGTTTAGGTTCAGGGTATTGCGATAAGATGTCGTTGACACAAGCACCTTTCCCCATACTCCACAGGATGTTCATCACCTGCATCTCGCCTTTGGTCAGAGTCTGTTGTTTCATAACGTTTCAGTTTTGTTTTCGCTTGCAAAACTACTAAAACATTAGAATTCTAAAAACTTAGTAATACGAATTCTTTCCAAAAGCCCGTTTTTTTAACTTTCATTCTTAGTAATTCAGACAGCATTATTAGTAATTAACCATTGAAAAAGCAAATCCCAACTCCTCAAGTGGAAGAGCTGGGA
>ONYL01000003.1 GCA_900322035.1 uncultured Prevotella sp. | reverse complement strand
ATTCGTAATTGCGTCACCATCAATTGCTGAAATAAGCTTATAACTAACTGATAATCAATGATGACACTTCATCCAACCAAAGATGTGATGAAGTCAGGAACTCATGGAAAGGCTTTAGTAGACCAGTCCACGACGAATGGATTACGTCTTTACCTTTTCCTATTGATCGTTTTTGCAGTGTCGGGTTGAGATATGAACCATGTCAGGAACACACAACAAAAACAAAATGCGGTTTGCCATCTCGTCGACGGCAAACCGCATTTTATATATTTTGTTGCTGATATAGCGTTATCTCTTCATCACCTTCACAGTCTTTCCACCACGCTTCATCAGGTAGACACCCTGGGGTGCCGTAGCGTAGTCGATCTTGCGACCGGTCAGATCGTAATAGGTAGCAGCTACAGTGCCTTCAGTCTGGACACTGTTGATAGCGTTGGCAGAGCTCAGCGTGGTGAGGCGCACCTTGGTCGAAGGCTGCGTCTGCTGGTCGCCGCTCACACCCACCACACCAAAGGCATAGGCAGTGCTGGGCTCAAGACCCGTGAACACGTAGTTGGTGCCTGTGGCAGAATGAGCCGAGCCAATGGCCTCGTAGGCCCAGTCGCGATAGACGAGCGATACATCGTCGAGATAGAGATAAGTATTGTTGCCGCTGAACAGCACCTTCACAAAGTTCGTCTCGGGGAAAGTCCATTCGCCGTTGTGAGGCTTACCATCGGATTTCACTGTTGCTGCCTTGGTCCAGGACTTGCCGTCTGCAGAAGTCTGGATCACCATCGTAGCTCCACTTCTCGGCAGGTAATACCAAAGCTTCAAGCCCAAGGCCACCGTTGTGTCGGGCACATTGATCTGCAAATACTGCGTACGCGGAGAGATGCGCAGCGAAGGAGCGTGAGCACCATAATATTCTGAGTTGTAGGCCGTAGAGTTGCTTGTCCAGTTGGCGGGCATGGCATCATTGTCGAAGTGAGAGGTCTGCTCGCTCTGACCGGTGAACGAAGGCGTATAAAGCGACACGAGGTAGCTCGAGGCTTCAGCCATGGTTTCCCAGTTGGACTGGAACGAGCGGTCGGTGACGTCAGTGGCATTCAGGGGATTGACGCTCTTCTCGAAGAACTGGCGTTCGACGGTGCTGAACGTTGCAGCCTTGGCATCAGAGATATACTCCTTGTAGAGCGTGCTGACATAGACGCGGTAGGACGTGAGGGGATTCAGTCCGGTGAGCTGCAGCGAGGTGGAAGTGAGGTTGTTGTAGACAACCGTGTCGGAAGCTGAACCTCCATCGGGCACCACCTTCAGCTGATAGCCCGTGGCATCTTTCACCTTCTCCCAGCTGATCTGGGCCTGCGTGCCTGATATGGAAGAAGCTGTGATATTCTTGGGTGCTCCCAGACCTGCGGCAGAGCCACCGAGGCGGAATAAAATATTGTGGCCTTCTTCTTCAACGTCGGCCAAGGTGAAGAGGTTGGTACCGTTCCACAGGGGGAAACTGTGGGTACGAACCGAACCTGTGCCAGGGAAGGCTGCTCCGGATCCGGTCGGATGATGGTCGTTGGCCTCTACGATGTCTACGCGCTGGTGGGTATCATCATTGTTGACGATGTTGGCCCGCCAGTACTGACTGTTGTATTGGATATGCCATACCAACAAGCCATGACCGGGAAGGTACTCATCAAAACCAATGGGCTGGCGGTTCTCAAGAACAAAGAACTCGTTGGAAGTGCGGGGATTGGTGACAAAATAAGCCGAGTTGGTCTCAGCAAGGTTGTCGAGTTTGACCACCGTATCCGTTGAAAGCGCAAGTTCTTTCGGCTCCAGCCATCCCAGGCAGGCGCGCTCGTAGGCTGTGTAGTAAGGAGGCACATAACCGTTGTGATTGTAGGAACCACTGCACATGGTGTCCCAATCGCCGGGTGTGTAAATGCTGCCCGCATTTTCCGTATCATAATGATCGGCAAAGCCTAAGACGTGACCATATTCATGCACGAAGGTGCCGATGCCCCCATACTGGCCGTTGAGTCCGTTGATCTCCTGCGAGCAAGCATAGTGGTCGATAGTGACTCCATCGAGCTCAATGCTGCTGCCAGTGTAGGCAAGATTGTAAGAGTGGGGCCAGATGGTTTCGGGATGACCGGAGTCGGCTGCACCATAGCCGGCATAGATGACGTAGACGTTGTCGCACGTACCATCGTTATCGGTATCAAATTGTTTGAAGTCGATCGTATCATCAACGGCTTGGCAGGCCTGGGTCACCATCTCGGCAACACGACGGGAGTCATCGCCACCACCATAACCGACGTTGGCTCCATAATAGGAAGAGGCCTTGCTGAGCTTCACAGGACCGGCGATGACATAATCGGGCGTGTAGAGACCATTGGAAGAGGTCTCGTAGAAATCACGTACACTGCCTGCTGTGCCGTACTCATCGGTATAGCCCTTCTTGTTGAACACATCATAGTAGTGCTGATGGGGCTGAGCCACCGTGCTGAAACTGACGTCAGAGAACTCTACAAGAAGGATAAGTACCTTGCGGTTTCCCATTGTGGGAATATTGGTGGTGCGCTGATTCTGAATGCTCGACGAACTGATGTTGAGGGGAGTCCGGGCAGACATCAGCGCATTATACTTTGCGCGGGCAGCACGGGCATGGGCTACATAAGCCTGCTGGGCCTCGTTGACATTCACTGTGGAAAGGAAACGCACGGCTTCGGCAGAGCGGTTGGCGGCATCGGCGGCCTTGATACCACTGGAACGCAAGCCTCCGTTGTTCAAAACGGCATATTCATAATTGCCGGTAGAAGAGTTGAAAACTAAGGGATAACCATCGGCAGTGAAAGTCTGATGATAATATTCATCTCCCCGATTCATAATGGATATCACGGTGCCGTCGCTTTGATGGGCGCGGATCACACCAGGATAGGCAGGAACAGCATGGGCCATCTGCAGGCCAAAGGCTGAAAATGCCATAGTTAGCAGAAAGTTTCTATAGATTTTCATAGAATTTTGAATTTGTTGCAAATTTAAGGATTTTATCTTAATATACAAATTTATATTTTATAAAAGTTGTTTAAGGTGATAAATTGTAGAAGGAAGGGAACTCTCGGCAAAAGGCGAAAGCTAAAAAAAGGACGCGACCTAAACACAGGCCACGTCCTCCGAAGATATAGAATCATTTAGAGAGAGAACTCTTACTTGTTGAGTACCACATGGCCATTCTTGATGACGAGGCCCTTTGTGGTAGGCAGTACACGGCGGCCGGCGAGGTCGTAGATCTCCTTCACCTTACCCGACTTCACGTCAGCCTTGTACTGTGCGATAGACATGGTAGGATCAGCGTTACCCTGGAGCAGGATGATCGGCGTAGCAGCCTTAACACCCTTACCTTTCAGGTAGACGGTAGCGGCACGTCCGTTAACACCGGCGGGCAGAGGCTGGCACTTGAAGGCAATCAGGTTCTGGCCATAGTTGACAGACTGGCCCTGCTCAGTTTGTGTCCAGTACTGAGGATCGCAGCTCACCTCGCTCACCCAGTCGGGCGCACCTTCTACGCTGTAGTTGGAGTTGCCATCGATATCAAACCAAGGCAGAGCGGTCCAAGCGATAGCACAACCCAGGTTCTGGTCGGAACCCTTACCGTAAGTGCTGACAGTCTGGCCATCATCAGAAACCTTCAGGATATTGGCGCCTGTGATGTCGCCCTGCTGAGAAGCGAAGGTAGAATCAACATTGACGTAGTCCATCATACCGTTGAAGTTGAGCTCCAATGCTGTCTCAGAGTAGAAGACTGATCCACCCTCCTGGAAATCAAGGAAGCCGTTGATCTGCTGACGCTCCTCATTGGGAGAACTGTTACCAGTTTGCTCATCATAGTTGCCATAGCCATGGCCTGGGAAACCAACATCAACTCCATTGTCGTTGACACCACGGACAACAACAGCGACAGGCTGGTCGATCACGAAAGGCTCGTCGGTAGTGATGCCGAGGATGGGATCTTCCTGTTTGTTGGTGAACTTCAAACCGTAGATGTTGGCCACATGAGTGGTCGTATTGGAGCTACTGCCTTTGTAAACGAAGGTAGTATCATTGGTTGTACAAGTCAACTCAACGATAGGATTGTTCTCATCGTAGGTTGTATCAACCAAGTTGGCGGGATAAATGGTCATCGTCAACTGTGCGTCACCCTTCAAAGGCTCGCCAGAAGAGAAAGCCAAGATGCTGATGTAATTGACATAAAGAGGAGAAGCGGGAGCTTCAAGGTACTGCGTCACACCTGCAGAGTGATAAACTTTGCCGTTCTGCATCGTAACGGTACCAGTACCGTAAAGATACTTACCTTTACCTTCGAGTGCACCCCAACCGTATCTTGCACCGGTGTTAAGATCGAAGTAAGCGAGGTCGGCAATGGAGTCGGTGGCTACAACGCTACCGGTCTCATTATAATAGCCCCATGTATAGGAGTCGCGGCCTACCGTAACCGTAGGAGCATACCAGAAACCCATCGGAAGGAAGTTGCCAACATAGTTGTTGTTCACGACACGCTCAGAAGCATCATTTCCATTCACGCTCCAAGAAGAACGGGAAGCGTTGTTGCTCATGTTGGTAAAAGTCAGATCCGTAAATGGAGGAACTACCAAGAAGGAATAACCGTAAGCTTTACCATCATAAGAGAAGCCACGGAAGAGGGAGCCCTTAGGGGTGTCGTAGTATACACCCGTATCGTAAGTCTTCTTCACTGCAGGAGCAGCCTTGGACTCAGCAACCTGAAGAACCTTTGAGCTGAGCCTGTAGTTGGCACGATTGACCAACTGAGCGGGTTTCTGAGCAAAGCCTGCGGTGGCGAATGCTACAAAACCAAGAGTAAGATAAAGTTTTGCGTTCATAAGCTAAAATTATTAAATGATAAATGATTTTTCGTCACAAATTTACAAATTGATTTTTATATTGCCAAGCAAAGTTAAGAAAGATACCGAAGTTGTCTTGCGTTTTTAACTTTATGTTAGAAAGTTTATACCTCCACAGCCCATGCCGGGCTGTGGAGCTATAGGTTACATGGACAATACAAACCACTGATTGTTATCGGCCGTTGACGTGAACTTGAACGTGGAGAGGTTGAAGTTCGTGGTGCCTGCCGAAATAGCCTGAGACTGCACAATGGCATTGAGGAGAACCTGCAAATTCGGAGCTTTGGAGAGTACTGTCTCTGCTGCCTTATTGGTGGAGGTCAGGTTGGAAAGCGTGAAGACATTCTTGCCATCGCCCGTCATGTCAAAATGATAATCGAGAATCATCGTACCGTTGCGGTTGGTACGCAACGACAAGCGAATCTGATTGTAGTTGTCGCTATTGTTTCTCGACAACTGAATGCTCAAGAAGGTATAAGTGAGCTTGCGGAGGTCTTCATACGCGTTGTCCACCAACGTCTTGAAGGAATCAGACATCACTGAAGAACGGGTCAAGGTGAATCGACGCGCACCATTCCAGTTGGTGAGGAAGAACTTGTAGGGATCGGCACCGCAAAGATAGGTGTTGGGGTTCTTCTCGTCTACAAAGATATCTTTCGAAGCATCGTAGCGGAGCTGCTGCACGGTGGAATCCTCGCCCTGCCCGAACTTGATGGCATCGCGGAAGCGCAGATAGTACTGCCCGTTCTGCTTGCTGAAGAGGAACGGATGCAAGGTCTGCGTAGACACGGCATCGGCACCTACGTGGAAGAGACGGATAATGCCCGTGAAGCAAGAGTCTACCTGCATGGAGTCACCATTGAGCATCAGATACTGGGGGTTGGGAGCTCCATCGACAAAGATGCGGTTGGAGAAGCCTTCAAGATCCTCTACATAGCTCTGAAGAGTTGTGGTGTCGGGAAGCTGAAGCAGACGGTCGTAGATACCACGCTTCTTTCCCTTGAGATAAATCTCCTTACCATCCTCTGAATAGCTGGTGATGATGAACTCATAGTCGCCACCTACACCGGTACCCTGCTCGTTGTTGCCGGAACCCGTCGTGAAGGGAATGTCCTCGGGCTGGGAGAACTGATGCAAGTTGTCGTTCCAGGTGTTGAACGAGAGCACGGGGCCGTCGTCGGTGATCACCTGCCACATGGAAGTAGCCTCGCGATAGACGTTGTTGGAGAAGATATTCTTCATGCCCACGGTGACTGCTGAGCTCTTGTCGAACTTCATCGTCATCAGGTAGCCACTGCCTGTATAGCGGTCGGTGTTGTTGGTGGGGAAATATTCCATAGCCCACTTGCCAGTGCCGGCCGTGAGAAGATTGCTGTATGTCTCGCTGGCAGCGTTGAGACGCTCGGCCGCACTCTGGTCGAAGATATCGTCTTCCTCGTTGGAACAAGCGGTAGTCATGACGAGCGAACCGAGAAGCAATGCTGCTGTTAAAATCTTATTTGCTTTCATTTGAGTCTTCGTTTTTAAAAATCTAAAACTACAGATATTCCATTACTTCTGCAGAGCCTTGTACTGGTTGATCCAGTCGAGCAACTCCTCCATCAAAGTCTTGTTGGGGTTGTCGTCGGCAGGCTGGGTGAGTTTGTTGACAAAATCACCGTAAACGTCGCGCTTGAAGGTACCGTCGGCATTCTTCACGTAAGAACGGCTCTGCACCTCATCGCGAAGGGCGTCCAAGTCGATGCTGAATTCCTTCTTGAGCCACTGACGTACCATCTCGAGTTTTGCGAGAATCACCGCGCGGCCATCGATATTGTCGGTCGAGAGAAATTGAATCTTGCCGTTGGCGTCGAGGGCTGCTGTGCCGTCGGCATTGCGGGCGATGACCTTGCGGCCAATCATATACTTACCATTGTCGTTAGCACGGAAGTAACCAACGGAGTCACGGCTTGCGCCGGTGCGAATCAGACGCTGTATAGAGTCCTGTGCCGTAGAGCTAACCTCAACCTCTTCCCAGTCGTAAGAGGCATGGTCGAGAAGCTGTGCCCACGCAAGAGAGTCGTCACAGATGTAGCTGGACATCACTTCTACCCAGTCCTCACGAGCCTGTGAGGAAGCGTAGTTGGTGACGAAACCGTGGCTGACCGAGATAGAGTCGAAAGCCGTTGCCCAGTTGTTCGGGTCGTAGAGACCGTTGGAGAGCACGTTGAACGCTACCGGACGCTGGTGGGTCTGGTCGAGAATGTGGCCGAACTCATGGTGCATCGTGTGGAAGAACAGCGTGTTCAAGATGTCCATGTTGTTCTCGTCGAGCGCGTTGGTGTTGTAAAGCGTAATCTTCAAGCCGCCTTCAGCCGTACCGAGCGTCTCCGTACCGGTAGAGGGGTTGTAAGAGGGAGAGCCGATGACGTGGATAATACGGGGCGAATAGAGCGGAAGGAAGTCCTTGGGGGCGAGCTTTGCATAGACATCATACCAAAGATACTTGCTCAGCACTGCCAACTTGCAGCTCTTTTCATAGTCGGCGGGCACGAGGTTCTTCTGCAAATCGGAGCCGATATCCTCCATACGATAGATGAAACGGAGGTTGTAGGGTTCCAGATAGTTGACCTTGAGGAAGGTGTCGAGCGGGAATGTAGCCGATGCCTTATCAAGATAGTCGATAGAGGGATCGGTATTATAGATGGATGCACCGAGGTCGTCGTCGCTGCACGAAGACAATCCGAGAGCGAAGAGGGCGGCCAGTGATGCGAAAAAGATGGTGATACGTTTCATAATTTCAATCCTCCTTATTACTTCTTGATAACATAAGATTCACTATTGTCCTTCTTTGCGTTGTTAGAGGCGGAGACCGCTGACGGTGTGGGATCGCTGAAGAACTCATCGAAAGCGACTTTCTTGGCAGAGCCAGGGGTCTCAGTAGTGGAGTGAGAAGGCTGCAAGCCAGCCTGTATGGCGGCGGCAGGAATCTCAAGGGCGCGGCGTGGGTCGTCCCACTTCAAGGTGTAGACCGTAGCGTCGGGACCATAGGTGTGAGAGTATTCGATGCCCCAGCGCTTGAGGTCGAAGAAACGGAGACCATCCCACAACACTTCAAAGCGGCGCAGGTCGTTCAAGCAGTTCATGTACTTCACAGCCTCAGCAGGAACCACGAAGCTGGAGCTCATGTTTTGGGTGAAACTCCAATCGGCGAAGCAGTTGGGGTTGGAAGACAAAGCATAGTAGCTGTCGAGCATGTCGCGAGACAGCGGGCGCATACGAGCCTGCGACTGATAGGTGCGGTAGGTGGCAGGAGAGAACTTCTGCATGCCACGGGTATAGAGGTTCAGATCCTGGAAAGCATTGTCATACTGTCCCAACATGATCTCAGCCTCAGCACGCTCCAAGAGAAGCTCAGAACGCGTGAACTCGCGACGCATGGTATGTACAAAACCCGTACCCGCCAAGCGGTCTGTGTATTGGAAACGCTCAGCGATCTTTCCAGCTGTATAGCCGTAGTCCTCACCCGTCCAGAAGAGATAACCGCCTACAAGGCAGGAAGGATTGGCCGGATAAGATTGCCACATCGGTGAAGAGTGGAAAATGACATCGCGGGCGGGCTGACCCACCAAAGCGAAACGATAGCCAAGGGCATGACGCATGATGTTGGAGTAGGTACCCATGATCATCAAGTTGTTGGAAGAATTGAAGTCCTGCCAAACCTTAGCATAGTCGCCAGAAGAAGAACAGCTGTCGAAGGGAGCCCAGTCCATCAGCTGAGAATAGATCGTAGCAGAGTCGGTGCCGAGAACGGCATTGGCGTGCTCGATGACCTTCTTATAGTCACGCTTGAAGAGATAGAAGCGAGCAGCGAAAGCGTGGGCTGCGTTAACGTTGAAGTGATACTTGGGAGCCGTGCGGTAGTTGGCGTCGCTGATGCCAGCCAAACCTTCCTCCAGATCCTGCTGGATCTTGTCGTAGACCTCGGCCACATTGCCACGGTCGTATTTTACACCCGTGTTGGTCTCGGGAACGGTGACATAAGGCACACCGATATCCTTCTTGCTGGCCTCGGGATCCTTATAAGCCTGGGAGAACACATTGACCAAGATGAAGTGGTCGTAGGCACGGATGAGCTTAGCCTCGGCAGCGGCTACTTTGAGATCATAACCCGAACCGTCGCTGTTGACCTTACCGTCGTTGATGGCTTCGAGCACATAGTTGGCAGCGTGGACAGAATTGTAGAAAGTGTTCCACAAGAAAGAGGGAGAATCCTGACTAGTGCTGGAAACGCCTGGTTCGAAGCGGTACATCTCGTCGTCGGTGCGGTCGTAGGTACCCAGATTATAGTGGGTCTGGATTTGTTTGGCATTGGGGTTGGAAGGATAGTGAGGAGCGTTGTTGTCAGCAATGTTGTCGCTGGAGATTTCGCAAACCCATCCGTAGCTACCCTCTGGGTATGCCGTGTTGAGCAATTGCACGCACTTTGTAGGCGTGTTGATTTCCACGCGCTCATCGGGCGTTTTGTCAAGGAAGCTGTCACTGCATCCGGAGAGGATGAAAGCTGAAGCACCAAACGCAAATGCAATATATTTAATGGATCTCATATATGTATCTAAAATTATTATATTCTTTGTTGTCGATAAAACTTACTATCAGATACCCAAACGGAGGGTGAGGGTGAACTGCTTGGAGAGAGGCGTAGCCACACCACCGGCATTGACGAACTCAGGATCCTGTCCGTTGAGTTTGCTGTCGGAGTAGATCAAGAAGAGGTTGGTGGCATCGAGCTTCAAAGAAGCAGTGTTGAGACCGATATGACGGATAAGCTTCGGTGCGAAATCGTAGGTGAGAGAGATATTCTTCATACGAATGAATCCGCCGTTGGCCACACGCGCCGTTGAATAGTTGTAGGCGTTGTAAGCATAGCCTAAATTGTTGTCGTTGTAATACTGACGAACGGAAGCGATAGCCGGAACTGTCGTACGGTGCTCGTCACCGGGCTCCACCCAACGGTTCTTGAATTCCTTAGGCATAGCGCTCTGGTCGGAGTAGGCCACCGAGAACACAGGATCGAGGCGAAGCTTGTTGCCGAAGCTATAGGTGACGAAGACGTTCAGACGCCAGTTGCGCCACTTCAAAGTATTGTTCAAACCTCCAGTGAAAGTAGGCTCCGTAGGGCCTTCATACTTCAGGAAGCTCAGATGGTTGTACTCCTGGAAGTTGATGTTGGTGGTTGTGATCTCGCCTTTCTCGTTGATGATCGTGGGCAGACCTTCATCGTTCAGACCTACGAAAGGAATAGAGAACAGAGCACGGTGGGGATAACCCTCAAGCGCATAACCGCTGGAGCTGACCAAGCTGATGACGTTGGAATAAGAGAGCAGTTTGGTGATCTCTGTGGTAGCCCAAGAGAAGGTAAGGTCGGTGGTCCAGTTCCAATCCTTTGTACGGATATTATGGGTAGAGAGCGTAGCCTCGATACCATGCGACTTCATGGTAGCGACATTGGCCTGCTGACGACCGTTGGTCTGAGTCTCGCGGTAGCCGATCAGGTCGTAGTTGTTACGCCAATAGAAGTCGGTCACCAAGTTGATACGGTTGTCGAGGAAGCCGAGGTCAACACCGAAGTTGAACTCGTGTTTCTTCTCGTAGGTCAGCTCGTCGTTACCGGGCTGGCTATAGTAGACACCGATTTCCTGCTGGCTGGCATCGGGACGCCAAACCTCTGTAGAGCGGAAGATAGGCAGGGCATTCGAAGCGGCTGTAGACTCACCGGTCAGCGAGTAGCTCAAACGCAGTTTGCCATAAGAAAGCCAGTTGTGATGCTCGCCGGCCCACTTCTTGAACCAGTCGTCCTCAGAGGGAGTCCAGCTACCACTGACGTTCCAAGTAGGCAGCCAGCGGCTCTTGCGGGCGCGGCCCAACTGGTTGGTACCATCGCGGCGCACGGTGACATTGGCACCATAGACACCCTTGAATGAATAGTTGACATTGCCGAAGTAAGCCAGGCGGCGGTTCCACGACTTAGAGAAAGAAGTGAGGATGGTACCCTCCTCCTTGGCCATCTTATAGAACGCGGGAGTGATGATAACCTGGCGGGCATTCTCATAGTCCACGCCGAAGTCGTTGTGCTCAGAAGCATCGTAGTCGGCACGGTTAGCCTCGAAGCCCACGAGAATGTTGAAGATGTGCTTGTCGTTCCAAACATGGTTGTACTGACCTGTGAAACGGAAGTCGAGCTGCTTCACGTCGTTGCGGTTGCCGGTGAAGATACCACCGGTAGGCATGACGGAAATAGGCAGTGAGTTGGGTTTATCGGGATCCGTATACAGATAGGTATTACTGTACATGATGTTAGGATTATCGAGACCTGCGCGGTAAGCCTCTGCACGGTTGGAGTGGTTGAGCACGTAGGTATCGCGGAAGGCCTTGTAGACACGATAGTCGGCAAGGGCGTTGAACTCAAGTCCCTGGATGGGCTTGTAGTTCACTTCGCCCTGGAACTTCATATCCATCGTCTGCACCTTGATGTAGTTGTTGGCCAACTCGTCGAAGATATTGAAGCTGGCATAGTTGCGGGTGTAGGTCATGGAAGGATCAAGCGTACGCGAGGTGTTCAAAGCGTAGCTGAAGGGGTTGATATCGAAAGAGCGGGTCACCTGTCCACTCACCACGTCGGTGCTCTGGTTCAACGTACCGGGAGCCATCTGGTCACGATAGCTGCCATTGGTACGCAGGGTGATAGAAAGTTTCTTGCTGAGCTGGAACTGAGCGTTCATGTTGGCCGTGTAGCGCTGCACCTTAGAGTCGAGGCTCCATCCCGGATCGTAGTAGGCTGAGAGTGAAGCGTAGAGGTTGGCCTTCTCGGTACCCGTCGAGATACTCACGGAGTGGTTCTGCATGACGTTGTTCTTGAACAACAGGTCGAACCAATCGGTGTTGCGGAACTCTGCCTGCTGCAAATACTGGTTCATAGCCGACTGGGTGTAGGGCAAGCCAAACTTGCCTCCACTGGTGTTGTACTGATCGATGAGCGAGTACATCTTACCATAGAGACCGGCAGAAGAACTGTTGGCAACCTGGGAGAACTCAAGCCAACCCTTGGCAGCCATTTCCTTGTAGATACCCATCTGCTCCTGAGAGTTGGAGATGTTGTAGGTGCTGTAGCTGGGTTTCAAGCGATAGGTGAACTCACCCGTATAATTGATAGAAGAGTGACCGGCACGGCCTTTCTTTGTGGTGATGACCACCACACCGGCCATGGCGCGCGCACCATAGATAGAGGTGGCACTACCATCCTTCAATACCTGGAAGCTTTCGATGTCGTCGGGGTTCAAACCAGCGATGGCATTTGAGATCAGCGTCGTAGCGTCACCCGACGAAAGGTCGTCGGCACTGACGTTGACGGCATCCTCCATAATCACGCCATCGACCACCCACAACGGGTTGGACGAACCGTAGATAGAGGTAGCACCACGGACGCGGATCTTAGGCGCGGTACCAAAGGTACTACTGACGTTCTGCACACTCACACCGGCAGCACGTCCCTCAAGGGAGCGGGTGACGTCGGCCACACCGTCGAGGCGGGCATCGTCGGCACTGATCTTTGTTGTTGCACCGGTAAACAGACGCTTATCCATTTTCTGGATACCCGTCACGACCACCTCGTCCAGCTTGTGGGCTTCGGCCGACCCCATGGCGATCTTCATGTTCTCGCCGGTAGCCTTTACCGTTACGGTCTTCATACCGATATAGGTCACCTCAAGCAGGGCACCCTTTGGAGCATCCAAAGAGAAATGTCCGTCCATGTCGGTGGCAACACCGGTTTTCGTACCTTTAATCATTACCGTGGCGCCAATGACTGGCTGCCCGTCTTCCTGAGAAACTACCGTTCCGGAAATTTTCGTTTGAGCCAATGCCATCCCCACACAAAGGAACAGGAAGCTCAAAATCAAAGTTAGTCTTCTCTCCATAGAATTATAGCTGTTGCTCATTAATAAATTATTGTCAGCATTGATTAACGTATGTTTATATCTTCTTTTGGCATGATCGCTTCGCGAAGCGATGGCAGCCGCAATAAATGTCTCTCTAAATAGCCTGGTCACCATAAAAAATGAGACGTTGGCCGATTTGTATGGAACGTAGTATAAGTGTTTGCTTTGTCAGTGCTTACTTACACTTCTTAGGCTTTCATTTTGATTTAGTCCCACTTTGCAAATATAGTATAATTTTGTTAACGTAACAAATTATTAACACTGCTGATTTACAAATTAAACACTATTTAACGCAATTGATTCAAAAGATTACAAAAAATGTATTGAGAAGCCATAAAAGGCTTCCTGTCAGATTAAAAGTAGCGCGTTTCACTGATAGGTCATAGGTGATTGGCCGACCGACAGGGCCCGCCTGCAGAACGGGCGAAAAAGGGATGCGTGCAGGTCTACTTGGCCAGAATCTCCCTCGCCCGCTGATGCAGATAATCGCGCAACCCGTCGTCGGCCACGACCTCGATGTCACCCATAAGTCCCATGGCGAAGCGGCCAATGCCGATATAGCTCGTCACGTCGGTCTCGAAGCGCCAGTGGCTGTCGTCCACGCGGTGCAGGCAAGTGGCCGCACGCGGATATTCCTCGTGAAGCAGATTGGCGGAAAGCACGCCAAGAACCAGTACGACGTGATGCCGTATTTCTCCACTGAAATTAAACACGTCGGTGTATGGGTGGTGATGATCGGCCTCATGTCCCCACTTGAGGTGATCGGAGATGATGACATCCCTCATGCGCGCCACCTTGAAGGTCTTGTTGCGATGGGTGGTGATCTCGTAGCACTCCACGTCGGTGTCGTTGTTAGACAAGGCATAAGGCTCCACCAGCCTGTTTTGCACCGTGCGGCTGTGGGCCGACATATAATCGAGCAGCAGCGCCGCCCGTTTATGTTCGATGGCATAGCAGAGGCGCTCCACGTTGTGGGCCATCCGGTCGTGGAGAGGCTGTCCGGCAAAGATGCTGATGTCGTAGAAGCGTTCGAGCTTGGCGCGTACCGACTCGGAGAGCGGGGAGCGCTCAGCGCCGCTGGCCAGACGATAGAGATAGACGGCCTCGGACTCGGAGAAACTGACATCGTTCACCAAGTCGCTGATAAACTCAGAGTCGGTGGAGATATAGTAGCGGTCGCCTCGATGAAGGATGGTGAATCCGTTGTCGCGCAGCAGTTGAAGATAATAGAACACGGTGCGGCGCGTACTGTCGAGGAGCCGCATGAGTTCGTCCAAGGTGGTGCCGGCAGGACTGGTCAGGCGACGGATGACGCGCAGCAGATTGGCTGGGGATTGCAGGCTCATGGCTGTTGGGTTTTAAATTCAGGGAATGGGAGCAGGGGCTCATCGTTGAGCAATCGGAATGAACGGCGGTGGTAAGGCGACGGACCGAAACGGCGGATGCCCTCACGATGCTTGCGCGTGGGATAGCCCTTGTTGCTTTGCCAGTCGTACATGGGGTATTGTTCAGCAAGGCGGTCCATATAGTCGTCGCGGAAGGTCTTGGCCAGGATGCTGGCCGCCGCGATGGACTGGAACCGGCCGTCGCCTTTTATAATAGTAGTATAGGGCAGGTCGCGGTAGGGATCGAAACGGTTGCCGTCGATAATGAGGGCCTCGGGGCGCACGGCGAGCCGGTCGAGGGCCCGGTGCATGGCCAGGAAGGAAGCATGGAGGATGTTCACCTTGTCGATCTCCTCGGGAGTGACCTCTCCCACGGCCCAGGCCACGGCATCGCGCTCTATCTCCTCGCGCAGGGCATAGCGTTGCCGCGGGGATAGTTTCTTGGAGTCGTTGAGATGGGGGTTGTCGTAGTCGGGCGGCAAGATGACGGCGGCAGCGAATACGCTTCCCGCCAGACAGCCGCGGCCGGCCTCATCACACCCGGCCTCTACCTTATCTATATAATAGTGTGCTTTCAGCATGGGATGGATTTTTTATAATAAGAACTCAAAAAAAGGCGGGTTATTGTTTTGAGGTTGTCACGAAGTATCGTGACGAACGGGACATTTCATAATTTCGGTTCACTGGATATTTACCATGGGTTAGCGGTGAGAGGAATCCGAGATCACATCCCTCTAAATCTTCCCACAAGCAGTTTGGAAAGCCCCAAATATAACTTCGTAATAATATTTAGAAAGGCCTGATTATAACTTCGTGAATAACCTCGGTTTTATGATTCTCTTACAAACGAACTCTTGTGCTGCTTTATTTTATGCCATAAGGCAATTTTACGCGATAGCGATTTTCTTCATGGGTAGGCTTGACACCTATGGTGTGTGACAGAAGCTATGGGGTGGCCTGCGAGGTTACTCGCCAAGGCCACCACATAGCTTCTGTCACATTGCTCTATTGGGAGCAAAAGCCTGACCATGATTTTCCTATTCTCTTAAGGTGGTAAACGTCTATGCCTGTTCTCATTCCTCGTGAGGAACAAACCAACAAGCCACAATCTCCCATAATGAGACACAAAGAAAATCGCAATTTAACAACAGCCGCAAAATAATGAAACATAGATGCACCGATTTTGGGTAATTTTGCAAACAGAAAAAGAAACTAATCCCATTCACGACTATGGAACAGAGAATAACCATCAATGCCGAAAACACGAAAGACACCATCAGCAAGAAAGAAGCGATAAAGAGACTGACCGACTGGCTGATGGAACCCATCGACTGGCTGAGCGAATACTATTCGGGACTGATTGAGGAGAAACTGAACCGCAGTCAGACCCTGTGGCTCATCAACGCCCAAGCGGCCCTCATCGCGGCTGTCTTTCCCGCCGACCTCAGCCTCATGGTCAGAGTCATCAATATGCTTTGGTTCGGATGGGCCTTGGAAAAATGCAGAGAGGCTCTGCACAAGCAATAGCCTTGGCCAGAAGAGTACCAGAAAACACAACGTAATAAAAAAACGGGAAAGCCGACTGTGGATATTCGGCTTTCCCGTTAGGTTATCAGAACATTTTCGCCACGCGTTCAATGCCCTCGACGAGCAGGTCCACCTCCTCCTTGGTGTTGTACAAGGCAAATGAGGCGCGCACGGTGCCCAGTACACCTAAGCGGTCCATTAGCGGCTGGGCGCAGTGGTGGCCCGTGCGGACGGCAATGCCAAGACGGTCGAGAAGCGTACCCATGTCCATGTGGTGGATGTTGCCCACCAAGAAACTCACCACGGCATCCTTGCCGGGGGCAGTGCCGAAGAGGCGCATGCCGTCGATCTCACCTAAGCGGCGCATGGCATAAGCGGTGAGCTCGTGCTCGTGGTCACAAATGTTATCCATGCCAAGCGAATTGAGATAATCTATGGCAACTGCCAGGCCATGAGTAGCCACATAGTCGGGCGTGCCGGCCTCAAACTTCAGCGGCGGACGCTCGAAGGTGGTATGCTCGAAACTGACATGCTCTATCATCTCTCCCCCACCCTGATAAGGCGGAAGTTTGTCGAGCCACGATTCCTTACCATACAACACGCCTACGCCCGTAGGGCCGTACATCTTGTGGCCGGAGAAGGCGAAGAAGTCGCAGTCGATGTCCTGCATGTCGACCTTGAAATGCGGAGTGCTCTGTGCGCCATCCACTAACACGGGTACGCCGTGGCTGTGTGCATAGGCCACCATCTCCTTCACGGGGTTCACCGTGCCAAGGACGTTGCTCACGTGGGCTATGGAGACGAAACGTGTGTGCTCATTGAAGAGCTTGTGGTAGGCCTCTTGGTCGAGCGTGCCGTCGTCGAGCATGGGAATCACGCGGAGCTTGAAACCGTAGCGTTGGGCCTGGAGCTGCCAAGGCACGATGTTGCTGTGATGCTCCATCACGGAGACAATCACCTCGTCGCCGGGCTTGAGAAACGCCTGTGCGTAGGTGGCGGCGATGAGGTTGATGCTTTCTGTGGTGCCGCGGGTGAAGACGATCTCCGTGGTGCTGCGTGCGTTGATAAACTTGCGCACGGTCTCGCGGGCCTGCTCGTGGAGTTCGGTGGCCTGCTGGCTCATCCAATGGATGCCACGGTGGACATTGGAATTGACGTTGAGATACTCCTCGCGCATGGCGTCCAATACGCAGAGGGGCTTCTGCGTGGTGGCGGCGTTGTCGAGGTAAACCAGCGGTTTCCCATATACGGTGCGCGAGAGGATGGGAAAATCGGCACGCACCTTATTTAATTCATAATTCATAATCCTTTGCCAATGCATCATGCATCATGCAAAATGCAAAATTAAAATGTTCAGAAGATTCTAACTTTCAAGTTTTTTCGTCCAACAAGGATTAAACTTATCAGACAAACAATCAGCGAGAAGACAACACCTCTCAAGCAGCATGCATGATCGGAACGCGCAGCCAATTGTGCATTATGCGTTATTTACACAGTTGGCAGCCCTCGCAGCGACTGAGCTCGCCGCGGAAGCGCTTCTCCACAAGATAGTGGAGACGCTCGCGCAAGGGAGCAAGCGAAATCTTGTCGATCACCTCTCCCACAAAGGCAAACTCTAACAACAGGCGGGCTTCCTTGATGGAGATGCCCCGCTGCTGCATGTAGAACAGGGCAGCATCGTTGAGCTGGCCCACCGTGCTGCCGTGGGAGCACTTCACGTCGTCGGCATAGATCTCGAGCATGGGCTGGGTGAACATCCGCGCCTGGCGCGTCATGCAAAGGTTCTGATTCCGCTCCTCCGAAGTCGTCTTCTGACTGCCGTGGCGCACCAGCACACGACCGGCAAAGGCTCCAACAGCCTCATCGTCAAGCACATACTTGTAGAGCTCACGGCTGTCGCAGTGGCCCACCTGGTGATCGATGAGCGTGTTGTTGTCCACATGCTGGTTCTTGTCGGCTATCACACAGCCGTTGAGCTCGCATTCGGCCCCCTCACCCTTGAAGACAAGGTCGAGTCTGTTGCGGGTGACACCGTTGTGGAGCGTGATGACATTATGGTCGAAATGGCTGTTGGCCTGCTGACTCACATATACATTCGACACTCGTGTGTTCTTATAGTGAGTCTCCTCCAGGCAGTAGAGCGAGAGCTGGGCATTGTCGCCCACATAAGCCTCTATCACCTGTGTGGTGAGGAAGGGGCGGTCGTCGACGGCATGGTCGCAGAAGAGCAGACGGGCCTCGGCGCCCTCCTCCACGATGACGAGCACGCGGCGGTTGACCATCAAGTCTACATCCGAGCGGAGAATATTGATCACCTGCACGGCGCGGTCTATCTTCACGTTTTTCGGCACATAGACCAGGAGTCCGTCCTGCGCCAGCATGGTGTTGAGCGCCGTAATGCCATCGTCGGCCGTAGCGGCGATCTTGGCATAATACTTGGCGACAAGCTCCGGCCGCTGAGCCGCAGCCTCAGCGAGGGAACCGATGAACACCCCCTCGGGCAACTGCACCTTGGGCAGGGCCTCCTGATAGAACTGGTCGTTGACGATGAAATAGAGCGAAGTGGAGAGATTGGGCACATCGCAGCGGAAGGCCTGGTAGGGATCGACGGGTATGCGCAGACGGTTGAGGTTGAGCCCGTAGTCGGGCGCGAAGAGCTGCTGCATGTCGGTATACTTATAGCGCTCCACTTTTCGCGAGGGGAATCCCAAGCGCTTGAAATCCTCGAAGGCCTGGTCGCGCACGGCATTCATCACGTCCACGGAGTGGTCGCAAATCATCTTCCGGTTCTGACCATATAGGTCGATATATTGTTGTTCTGCTTTTTGGGACATAACTTTGAATTTAAAGATTGGGGAGTTTGCGCGGATAAAACCAAAGTTCTCCGCACTTATTTCCCGTATTTGGCGTCGGCCTCAGCCTTGATCTGGTCGTAGCCGTTCTTCTCTATCTCGCGTGCCAGCTCAGGTCCGCCCGTCTTGACAATGCGTCCATTGTAGAGCACATGCACCACGTCGGGCTTGATCATGTCGAGCAGCCGCTCATAGTGGGTGATGACGATGTAGGAAGTCTCGGGCGTGTGCATCTTGTTCACGCCATCGGCCACGATACGCATGGCATCGACGTCAAGTCCGGAGTCGGTCTCATCGAGAATACTGAGTTTGGGTTCCAGCACCGCCATCTGGAAGATCTCATTGCGTTTCTTCTCACCGCCCGAGAATCCCTCGTTGACGGAACGGTGGGCGAGCTTGGAGTCGAGTTCCACCAACTGGCGCTTCTCACGCATGAGCTTGAGGAAGTCAGCTGCCTTGAGCGGCTCCTTACCCTCATACTTGCGCTTGGCGTTGACGGCAGCCTTCATGAAATTGGTCATACTCACGCCGGGAATCTCAACAGGATACTGAAAAGAGAGGAAGAGTCCTTCGTGGGCGCGGTCCTCAGGTTTCATATCCAAGAGATTCTTGCCATTAAATATGGCCTCACCCTCAGTGACGGTATAGAGAGGGTTGCCGGTGAGGACGGCGCTGAGTGTAGACTTGCCCGAACCGTTCGGGCCCATAATGGCATGTATCTCACCGTCCTTAACCGTGAGGTCGATGCCTTTCAATATTTCTTTGCCTGCGATAGAGGCATGTAAATTCTTTACTTCTAACATAAGTTTTATAAGTTAGGAGTTAGGAGATAGGAGTTGGAGACCGCCAAACATTAAGCCAAATAATTGGTTTA
The DNA here is from genome assembly GCA_900322035.1 of uncultured Prevotella sp. Lineage (GTDB taxonomy): Bacteria > Bacteroidota > Bacteroidia > Bacteroidales > Bacteroidaceae > Prevotella. The sequence goes on along the minus strand of ONYL01000003.1, from coordinate 62,292 downwards.
GGTCACCATGCCGCTGAGAATTTGCAAGACATTTACAAACAACTCTTATATCGCCATACTCCAAATTAAGATAATATTAATAGACAACCAATTTTCTTTATTAGCCAACTGTTCCTTCAAGCGATACGCTGAGCAGCTTCTGGGCCTCGACGGCGAACTCCATGGGCAGCTTGTTGAGCACATCCTTGGCATAGCCGTTGACGATCAGCCCCACAGCCTCCTCCATGGGAATGCCGCGCTGGTTGCAGTAGAAGAGCTGGTCCTCACTGATCTTTGATGTCGTGGCCTCATGCTCCACGATGGCCGTTTCGTTGTGGATGTCCATATAGGGGAAGGTGTGGGCACCGCAGTCGGACCCCAACAGCAGAGAGTCGCACGAGGAATAGTTGCGTGCGTTGTCGGCATTGGCCGTGGCCCTGACCAGTCCGCGATAGGAGTTTTGCGAGTGTCCGGCACTGATACCCTTGGAGATGATCGTCGACTTGGTGTTCTTTCCCATGTGGATCATCTTCGTTCCCGTGTCGGCCTCCTGATAGTTGTTGGTCACGGCCACGGAGTAGAACTCTGCCTGGCTGTTGTCGCCACGCAAAACACACGAGGGATATTTCCACGTGATGGCCGATCCCGTCTCCACCTGTGTCCAGGAGAGCTTGGAGTTGACACCCCGGCAGTCGCCGCGCTTGGTCACCAGATTGAGCACTCCACCCTTGCCATGCTCATCTCCGGGATACCAGTTTTGCACGGTGGAATATTTCACCTCAGCGTTGTTCATCACCACAATCTCCACCACAGCGGCATGAAGTTGGTTCTCGTCGCGCATGGGTGCCGTGCATCCCTCAAGATAGCTCACGTAGGCATCGTCGTCGGCCACGATGAGCGTACGCTCAAACTGTCCGGTATTGCGGGCGTTGATGCGGAAATAACTGCTCAGTTCCATTGGGCAGCGCACTCCCTTGGGGATATAGACGAAGGAGCCGTCGCTAAACACTGCCGAGTTGAGGGCTGCAAAGAAGTTGTCGCCATAAGGCACCACGGATCCCAGATACTGGCGCACCAGATCGGGATAATTCTTCACTGCCTCACCGATAGATGAGAAGATGATGCCCTTCTCGGCCAGTTTCTCCTTGAAGGTGGTCTTCACCGACACGGAGTCCATCACGGCGTCGACAGCCGTGCCGCTCAAGGCAAGACGCTCCTCAAGGGGGATGCCCAGTTTGTCGAACGTTTTCTCAAGTTCTGGATCTATTTCCTTATTCTTGGGTTTCTTGGCCAAGGGATCGGCATAATAAGAGATAGCCTGGAAATCAATTTCCGGCACATGCACATGTCCCCAGTTGGGTTGCTCCATTGTGAGCCAGTGGCGGTAGGCTTTCAACCGAAAATCGAGGAGCCATTCAGGCTCACCCTTCTTTTGGGAGATAAGCCTCACCACGTCCTCGTTGAGTCCACGGGGGATGATATCTGTGTGAACGTCGGTGGTGAAGCCATATTCATACTTTTTATGCGCCACCTTCTTCACATATTCGTTTTTATCTTTTTCGTTTACCTTTAGTTCCATATAATTAGTTATTAGCAAAAGGCATGCCACGGAGCCATTCCGTCTTGCAAAAAAGGCCGGAAGCGGAGCAATCCGTTCCCGACCCTTTGTCGTCCTGTTGGAAGAGGATGGGGAACAGAACATCAAAGTTTCTGCTCCACCTCAATCTCTGTGAATGTCTCGAGGATGTCGCCTTCCTGGATGTCGTTGTAGTTGACAAGGCTGATACCGCAGTCCATACCCGTAGGCACCTCTTTCACGTCGTCCTTGTAACGCTTGAGCGCGCCCATCTCGCAGGTCCTGACAACAATACCGTCGCGGATGACACGCACCTTGTCTTTATTGTGGATCTTGCCTTCAGTAACCATACATCCCGCAACGGTGCCCACTTTGGATATCTTGAACACCTGACGCACTTCGGCCTGACCGGTAATGATCTCTTTCTTCACCTTGTCGAGCATACCCACCATAGCCGACTTCACATCGTCGATGGCATCGTAGATGACAGAATAGGTGTTGATCTCCACACCACAGGTATCGGCAAGCTTTCGGGCTGCGGCTGAGGGACGAACCTGGAAGCCAATGATGAGGGCATCGGAAGCGTCGGCAAGCGTCACGTCGCTCTCGGAGATCTGGCCCACGGCCTTGTAGATGACGTTCACTTTCACCTTGTCGGTAGAAAGCTTGATGAACGAGTCGCTGAGTGCCTCCACGGAGCCGTCCACGTCGCCCTTGACGATGATGTTGAGTTCGTGGAACTCGCCCTTGGCAATACGACGTGAGATGTCGCCCAAAGTCAGGCGCTGCTGTGTACGCAGCCCCTGCTCACGCTGCAGCTGCTCTCGCTTGGTGGCTATCTCGCGGGCTTCCTGCTCGGTGTCCAGCACGTGGAAGGTGTCGCCGGCTGTAGGAGCACCGTTGAGACCGAGGATGATGGCCGGCGTGGACGGCCCGGCGTTGTCGATGCGCTGGTTGCGCTCATTGAACATGGCCTTGATGCGGCCCCAGCTTGTACCGGCAATCACGATGTCGCCCTGATGGAGCGTTCCGTTGCTTACGAGCACGGTGCTGACATAGCCACGCCCCTTGTCGAGCGACGACTCGATGACCGTACCCGTACCCTTGCGGTTGGGGTTGGCCTTGAGGTCGAGCATATCGGCTTCGAGGAGCACTTTCTCCATGAGCTCATCCACGCCAATGCCTTTCTTGGCCGAAATCTCCTGGCACTGGTATTTACCGCCCCAGTCCTCCACGAGGAGATTCATATTGGCCAGGTCCTCACGTATCTTATCGGGATTGGCTCCCGGCTTATCAATCTTGTTGATGGCAAACACCATCGGCACGCCAGCTGCCTGGGCATGGGCGATAGCCTCCTTGGTGGTGGGCATCACGCTGTCGTCGGCGGCGATGATGATGATGGCAATATCCGTCACCTGCGCACCACGGGCACGCATGGCGGTGAAAGCCTCATGACCGGGCGTGTCGAGGAAGGTCACCTTGCGCCCGTTCTTCAGAGTCACGCTGTAGGCACCAATGTGCTGGGTGATGCCTCCGGCCTCGCCGGCAATCACGTTGGTGTTGCGGATATGGTCGAGGAGCGAAGTCTTACCGTGGTCTACATGGCCCATCACCGTAACGATAGGCGGACGGCTCACGAGGTCGGCCTCATCGTCGGGCTCCTCGCTGACGGCCTCCTGCACTTCGGCACTGACATATTCGGTCTTGAAGCCGAACTCTTCGGCCACAAGGTTGATGGTCTCGGCGTCGAGACGCTGGTTGATAGACACCATGATGCCAACGCCCATAAGGGTTCCGATGACCTTGTTGACGCTCACGTTCATCATCGTGGCCAATTCCGACACGGTAACAAACTCGGTCAGCTTCAGCGTCTTGCTCTGCTTGTTGGCCTCTGAAGCCTGCTCGTTCATCCTTTCCTGCACTGCCTCACGCTTCTCGCGGCGATACTTGGCACCCTTCTTGTTGAAGTTCTGCTTGTTGGTCAGACGGGCGAGAGTCTCCTTCACCTGGCGCGACACATCCTCCTCATTTACCTCCAAAGGCTTCTGCGGACGTTTGTTTTTCTTCTTTCCGCCACCTTGGTTGTTGTTGCCCTGATTATTGTTGCCTTTGTTCTTGTTCTTATTGCCGCCTTGCTTGTCCATTTGGTCAACGACAGCGTTGATGTCCACGCGGTCGCTGTTGATGCGCTTGCGTTTCTTGCGGTCGCCGGTATGCTGCTGGTTTTTCTCCTCACGCTCTTTTCTGCGCTCGTCCTTCGACTTTTTCTTGGGGCGCGTACTTTGGTTGAGGGCGCTGAGGTCGATTTTTCCCATCACCTTCAACTTGGGCGCGTTTTGCAGATCCTGCTCGATCTTCGTCTTGAACACCGACGGCTGCTGAGCGGTTTCCGCCTTCGTTTCAGGTGCTGGCTGCTGGGCGGTTTGGGATGCCGGCTGGGCGGCCTGCGGCTGAGGCTTGGATTGCGCCTTAGGCTGGGGCTTAGGCTGTTCCACTGGTGCCTGCTGAGGTTTGGGCTGGGCAGGAGCCTGAGCGGTCTGCGGTTTGGATTGGGGCTGTGCGGGCTTGGCATTGCCGACGGCAGCGGCAGCCTTGCTCTGTGCACTGCTTTGTGAAGGTTTGGCCTCCAACTGGCTCAAGTCGATGTGGCCAACCACCTTCACGCGCGGAATCTCCGTCGTGGGAGCGGCCTGAGGCCGCTGAGGCTTCGGGCGGCGCTTGTCCTTCTTCTTGTTAGAAATCAGCTGATCGGCTTTGCTGCGCGTTTCAGCGTCTTTCTTAAACGCCACCTCAAGGGCATGATACTGATCTTCAGTGATCTTGGATGTAGATTCCAAGTCTTCACTGAGATTGTATTTCTTTTTCAGGAAATCAACTGCCGTTTGAAGTCCTATGTTAAAATCACTTAGTGCTTTATTTAATCTGACACTCATCTAATACGTTTTTGTCTTATTGTTCTTTGTTTTCTTTCTTGGAGTTCCCTATAGGCGGCGTCACCGGATGGTCAGGACTTCTCAAACTCCTGGCGGAGCACCTTCAACACATAGTCTACAGTTTCCTCCTCAAGGTCGGCCTTCTCCACAAGCATGTCGCGGGGAGCATCGAGCACCTGGCGGGCTGTGTCCAGACCAATACCCTTGATGGCATCGATCACCCAACCGTCGATCACGTCGCGGAACTCGTCGAGATAGACATCGTCGACCTCATTGGCCTGGTCTTGCGGCACGTCGCGGTAGACATCGATGGTATAGTCGGTCAGCATGCTGGCCAGCTTGATATTGGCGCCACGGCGTCCGATGGCGAGGCTCACTTCTTCGGGTTTCAGATAGGCATCAGCCTTCTTGTTGGCCTCGTCGAGATTGATGTAGCTCACTTTTGCCGGATTCAACGCGCGCTGGATGAAGAGCACGGGGTTGGTGGTCCAGGTCACCACATCAATGCTCTCGTTGTTGAGCTCATGCACGATGCCGTGCACACGGCTGCCGCGCACACCCACACAGGCACCCACGGGGTCGATGCGGTCGTTGAAGCTCTCCACAGCCACCTTGGCACGCTCGCCGGGGATGCGCACCACCTTGTGGATCACGATCTGTCCATCGGCAATCTCTGGCACTTCCTGTTCGAGCAGAGCCTTGAGGAAGGCGGGGCTGGTGCGGGAGATGATGATCTTGGGGTTGTTGTTATCGTTGGTCACGCGCTCCACGACAGCACGGATCGCGTCGCCCTTATGATAGTTGTCGGTGGGAATCTGCTCGCTCTTGGGAAGGGTGAGCTCGTTGTTCTTATCGTCGACAACGAGGATCTCGCGCTTCCACACCTGATAGACTTCGCCGGAGATGATCTCCCCCACGCGGTCTTTATATTCATTATAGAGAGCGTCGTGTTCGAGTTCCAGAATCTTGGAAGCTAACGTCTGACGCAGGTTGAGGATGGCACGGCGGCCAAAGTCGGAGAATTTAACGGGTTCGGTCACCTCCTCGCCCACCTCATAGTCGGGTTCTATCTTGCGGGCATCGGTGAGGCTGATTTGCGTATTGTCGTCTTCCACATTGCCATCCTCCACCACCGTACGGTTGCGGTAGATCTCGCAGTCGCCCTTGTCGGGGTTCACGATCACCGTGAAATGGTCGTCGGAGCCATAGATTTTCGCGAGCACATTGCGGAAGCTTTCCTCCAAGACACTCGTCAGGGTTGCCTGGTCGATCTTCTTCTCTTTATTGAATTCTTTGAAGGAGTCGAGCATGCTCATCGACTCTTCCACTTTCTTTGCTGCCATAGCTTATTTGAAACTTATTTGATATTTTGTATATTTCACTTCATTCATGTCAAAGGTATAGTCGACGTCCATCATCTGAGGGCGTTTCTTGCCTTCCACCTTGACTTTCTCCTTCACGGTGACAACGAACTTCGTGCCGTCGACGCTTTTCAGAATGCCGCGCACCTTTTTGCCTTCGGCGGTGAGCACCTCAACTTTCTTGCCGATACAGTTGACGTATTGCTGCGCCACCTTGAAAGGCTGACCCAATCCTGCCGATCCCACTTCGAGCTCATAATCCTCCACATCACGGCTGAGATGGCTCTCTATGTAACGGCTCAGTTCGGCACAGTCCTCGATCCATACGCCGTCGGCATGGTCGATCTCCACGACGATCCGGTCGTCGGGAGTCACGTCCACGTCTACAAGGAAATATTCCTTATCCTTCAACCACTCTTCTGCTAAACTCTTTACGACGTTCTTGTCAATCATACGTAACGATTTTGACTATAGTTAAATAGCTTATTAAAATAAAATGAGGAGCTCTCTCGGAGCCCCTCATTCCACTGAACACTGCAAAGTTACTGTTTTTTCTGCATTCCTACAAGTTTTTGCACGGTTTTCTTTCTCCTTTCATTTATTTTGACGCATTTGCGGCGGAGTCTGTCACTCCGTCGTTCAACAAAAGCCGGCATAAGACAGACAAAGGATTGACCGGTCTTTTTCCAATCACTCATGCCACCACCAACGGGAGTTCACGACGGGAGCCATATACCATCCCGCCGTCTGCCATATGCGGGCCGGCGGGGACCCTTATGCGGGCCGGTGGGGACCCAGTTGGCGGAAGTGACAGAATCACAAAGAACCACAAGCTGAGCCTTTTTCCCGCCAAGGCTATAACAAGACAATGGACAGCAAGCTGCTATTACCCACATTCTCGAATATCGACCTTCTAAAACATTCTTTATATTTCTCCTTTCTCTCCCTACGTTTTTGCGCTTCATGATTAATTTCGTAATTTTGCAGCCATAACAGAAAAATTACAAAGCCATGAGCGAGAAACAAGTCGCCATCATGAAGATGTTCACCGAGATCAAGGAATTCTTGGTGAAGAACATCCAAGGAAACAAGAAAGACGTGGCCCTCGTGCTGTCGAGCGGCGGGGCGCGCGGCCTGGCTCATATCGGCGCCATCGAAGAGTTGGAGGCGCGTGGCTATCACATCAAGTCGATTGCCGGCACATCGATGGGCGCACTGGTGGCAGGCATGTATGCCACCGGTCATCTGAAAGAATACCGCGAATGGATGAAAACCATCGACAAGCAGAGAATCCGCGAGCTCACCGACTATTCGCCCTCACTCGACCATTTGGTGAGGGGAAACAAGATCATCGACGCACTCAAGGCTCTGGTTCCCGACTGCGACATCGACGACCTGCCCATTCCCTACGCCGCCGTAGCCACCGACTGGGAGAGCGGACATGAGATAGTGTTCACCCACGGAAGCCTCTACGGAGCTATCCGGGCAAGTATATCACTGCCCGCCTATTTCTCCCCCGTGCGCACGGGCGGGAAGATTCTCATCGACGGCGGTACGACAAATCCGCTGCCGCTGAACCGCGTGATGCGCCACGAAGGCGACCTGCTCGTGGCTGTCAACGTGTGCGGACGCGACTACAAGGCAGAGCTGACGCTGAAACGGATGGCCGAGGCGAGACGCATCGCATCGTCACGATGGCTGAGACTGGTGAGACGTATCCTGCCCGAAGGAATGAACCCGGACTTCAACTACTTCACTCTGCTGAACCGCACGGCGAGCATCATGATCCACCAGAACGCCCAGCTATCCCTGCGGCTCACACCACCCGACATCCTTCTCGACCTGTCACTGCGCCGCTACGGCAGTTTCGACTACGACAAATCGGAGCGTATCATTGCCATCGGACGCGAACGCATGGCAAAAGTGCTCGACCAATATGAAGGCAAGAAGGGGACGAACGTGTAAACCGTCGCCCCCTTATTGCTTGATCCGCATTTTTTCTTCTTACCTATTTATCTTTCTTTGGCTGAAGCAACTTGCTGTATTCGGCCGGATGGTTGATCAGCCGTACAGCCTCCTTGTATACCTTGTCGTGACGGAGGCCATTTTCTTCCACGCCGCGCTGGAAATAATAGCAAGCTACGATTTCGGAAGCCAACATATTCTTGATCTCCTCCTTATGGTAGTCCAGGTCATGGCCAATATTGTGGGCCAGCTTCTTCTCCAGGGCGGCAAACTCCTCTTTGGCATCATCGTAGTAGCCTTCAAACTGGGCGAGCTTCTTCAGTTCTTTCAGATAGCGCTCGGTATACATGTCGTACTTGAACTTGTTTTTCAGCACGAGTTGCTTGAATTCCTCATAGTCGGCATCCGACAGCTCAAACTCACCGGCCGGGGCAATGGTGGGATGTTTGGCTACATACTGCTGCTCAAACTCCGGCACGGTGTTGGTGGAGTCGATCAGACTGAAGAGCGCGGCCGTGATATTGGCCAGCGAGTCGGGCTTGATCTCCACATCGGGTTTGATACCCTTGTTGTCGAGCACCTCACGCCCGTTGGCGGTGTGAAACACCTTGGCCAGCGAGTCGGGCACTTCCTCCTGCCATTTTCCACCACGTCCGTGGGTATAGCGAATAGCCTGGATGCAACGTCCGCTGGGAATATAATATTTACCCGTAGTGAGCTTCAGCATGGAGTTATACTGCAAAGGCACGGTACTTTGGACAATGCCCTTGCCGAAAGTGCGCTGTCCCATAATAATTGCTCGGTCGTAATCCTGCAAGGCACCGCAGGTGATCTCGCTCGCCGACGCCGTGTTGCCATTTACGAGCACCACCACGGGCATCACCGTGTCGACGGGTTCGGTGGTAGTACGGAACTCCACCGTCATCCGCTTCAACTGTCCACGGTTGGTCACGACGACTTTGCCACGCGGAATGAAGATGTTGACCAGTTTCACAGCCTCATCCTCCAGACCGCCGCCGTTGTCGCGCAGGTCGAGCACCAGTCCCTTGACGCCCTGTTTGCGCATGTCGATGACATAGTTGCGGATATCGCGCGCGCAGTTCTCCGTAAATCCGTTGAGCGATATATAGCCTATGCTGTCCTTCACGCCGGCATAGTCGATTGTGGGCATCTGAATAGCCCGCCGAGTGATTTTCATTTTCATGGTCTTACCCGTCGTGGGACGCTTGATCTTCAGCACAAACGAGGTGCCCGGCTCCCCGCGCAAATGACTGCTCACGTAGTCGTCGGACTTGCCAATCATGCTCTCGTCGTCGATGGAGAGAATGATGTCGCCTCGCTTCAGCCCGGCCTCAGCCGCAGGCATGCCCTCGTAGGGTTCCCAGATCACCGTGCGGTCGAGCTTGTAGTTGTGATGGATAATGGCACCAATACCCGCATATTTACCAGCCACCATCTGTTGAAAGTCTTTCTTGTTTTCCTCCGGGTAGAACTCCGTATAAGGATCCATGGCCGAGAGCATTGCGTTGATGCCCATGGGGATGATGGTGTCGGCATCGAGCGTGTCGACGTACATGGCGTCAAGATAGCGGTAGACATCATTGAAAAGCTCCAGGTTTTTCGCTATCTTGAAATTGTGCTGCTTTTCGGTCTGCGCGGACAGAGGCAAAGCCAACAGCAGCAACAGGGGAAATAGAAGTTTCTTCATTCTCGATGTATCGTTTATAGATTATGCGTGCAAAAGTAATATATAATTAGGTGAAAATCCCATCTTTGGCGGGATTTTTAAAATAATTGAGGAAAATTCAAAAAAAAGTAGAGAAAAGTTTGGCAGTTTGAAAAAACTGTTGTACCTTTGCACTCGCAATTCAGAACAAGGTTGCACACTGCTTCAGTAGCTCAGTTGGTTAGAGCACCTGACTGTTAATCAGGGGGTCGTTGGTTCAAGCCCATCCTGGAGCGCGTTACAAATTAAGGAGTTAGAGTAAATCTAACTCCTTTTTCTTTTTCCCTCGGGAACACCACGGGAACACACAGCCCCTGGTTTCAGCGTCTTCAAATGTGCTTACAGATTGTCATTTGTTGTCAAGAGCAAGAAGTCTCTCGCTTACCATATCTGCTGACTTGTGCCGCAAATAGAAGATTCATCAAAAACGGCACAACCTGTGCCGCAATCTTTTTTCTTATCTTTTTTTAAATACGGTTGACACCTCAAAATGAAAAGATGGAAAAGAAAAATACACAACTTCTGCCATACCAATACAAAAAATCCCGGGAATAGCCTCGGGATTTTTTAATCAATTACAGGACGGCCTAAATTGAATGGTTACACCTTTTTCGCCATGGCAGAGCTCAAGCGAGCTTGGCTCTGCCCATTTGGCTTGTCGAAAAGGTTGTGCAATATATCGGGATTCAAAACGTAAGTTGAAGAGGGAGTGTAGCGGGCTACACGACCGATGAGACTTGACGTTTTGAGACCGATAGATGCAGAAGACGACCGAAACAACATATATCCGTATCGGCTTGGCTTCTAAGCCTAATTTTTAGAACCGGCCTTATATGAGTGTCCACAATCTTCCAACCGAGATGCCACCAAAAGCTGGGGCTGTGCCTCGTGTCGGTCGTGAAGCAATGTTCTACGAATAATAAAGGTAGGGCCATTCCTTTAATGGTCGAACCTAACCCTACCTACACGGCCCATGGGGTTGGATGGCAGTCGTTGTCTCCCCCCTCCTCTCCAAGAGGACTCGTCTGCCGCTATATCTTGAATGAGATTTTCATCATCACCTCGCGTCCCCTGAGAGGTAGGGTGAGTGAATGCCGGTTGAGGCCGGAGAATGAAGCTTCCACATACTGTTTCCTGTTCAGGAGGTTGCTGACGTGAAGCGACAGGGACCAGCGCTTGTCCAGTTTGTAGAGGGTGGTCAGGTCGACAAACACATTCGTGCAGTAGGCGTGCTGCGACGTTTGGGTTGTGGTTTGGGTGATGGTCGTCGTTATGCGCAACTGCTCCACGGGGTAGGCCGACACCCTCAGGTCGTTGAAGAAGCTGCGCATGGTGTGGCTGACGTTCCCCTGTGTCTTGTCCTGCCACGCCAGATTGAACGTGAACGTGTTTCTCACTTCCATCCATTTGATCTTGTCATACGCCACGCTTGCGTTGGCCGTGAAGATGTTTTGCCTCACTTCGGCCAGCAACCCGTTTTGCGACAGCGTGCGCTCATTCCTGTTGTAGTTGGCCGAGGCGTTCACGGCGAGCCCGCAGTCCAGCCAAGACTTGCTGACCAGCAGCGAGCCATACAGCACTTTGGCCCTGTTCTTTCCCCACACGGTATGGATATAGGTGATGGAGGGCGTGTATTGGTAGTCCTCATAGCAGTCTGCCCTGCTCCAGGAATGGGTGACCAAGACATTGCAAGTGAGCATGTTGATGAGGTTGGTGTAGTTGAGCGTGCAGGTGAGCGACAATGTCCGGTTCCAGCCCAAGCGTTGTGGAGAGAAGCGCATGTTCCTGTAGGAGACGAACAAGCGGTCACCGCCCACAACGTCTTCTGATGGCACCTCATTGAGCGACCCTCTCATGTTCCAAGTCAGAAAGGGAGAGAACTGGTGCTTCCATGCCACCACAGGGGCGAGGCGCAGGTTGGAGCTCTCTTCCTTCCCACCTCCCCAACTTCCATGAAAGGCATACCACTGCAAGGGCAGGGAGACGCTCACGTTGCCCGATGGATACTTGAACGTGTAGAAGGCTTGCAGCGAGTTGAGCATCCGCCTGTTCACCGTGGAGACCCACAGGCTGTCGGGCGAATGCACATCGAGCCAACCCGCCCTATACTCCAACAGGTATTTGAGTCCCAAAGCGTTCTTGCCCAGTCTGACGCTCGTGGCGATGGAGTTTCTCGTCAGCAGCTCCCGGCTTGTCAGCCGCTCTGTGGGAAACCAATCTGTTTGAGCATTGAGGCTGTCAACGTCCATGTTCTCCGGCCTGCGCACATACCTCACCAAGGAGTGGAGGGTGATCAGTTGCCGTCCCCTTTTCACATTCACGCCCAAGTGGTTGCCTATCGTCAGAGGATGGGAGTGTCGCTTCTCTTCCTGCCTGAGCGAGTTGCTGTTGAGCGAATTGGCATTGGTGAGAGAGGACAACGCCACTTTTAGTGCATTGCTCACGTAGACGTTGGGTGCGTTCAGCTCGTATGTCATGTCCAGGTGGGCGTCGTGCAGTCGTTTCCTCCTGCGGTTCGACTCGTAGAGCTGGAATGTGTAGTCGCCTCCGTATGCGTTCGACGTGCTGTCGGAGCTTTTGTCTGCCGTTCCATAATAAGTGATGTTCGTGCGCAGATGGGCGTATCGCCCCACGCCGAAAAGCAGGTTGAGTCCGCCTGTCTGCGAGCGGTTCTTCAAGTATCTTCCTTCGGCGATGGCGTATCTCACATCGTAGTCTGTCGTCAGTATCGGTTTGGGCAATGGGCTGTACCCCTCTGGGTCCATGACGTCTATGTGGGGTGTCATGGCATAGCCCAAGTTGGTGCCGTTGTTTACCGCGCGCCCGGTCAGCAGGGCCTGCCATCTTCGGCTGAGGGCCACCAGTGTGAGTTTGCTGTCGTAGAGGTGCTTCTCGCCCAAGCCCTCACCGACCACAGCCTCGCCGAAAGGCTTTGTCTTGTAGCCGTTCCTCAGCTTCAGGTTGAGTGTGGCCTTGTCTGAATGTAGGATGCCCTTGAGCGCATTGATGGGCTGGTCGTTCTCCACCACCTGCACCTGTGCCACAGCCTCCGCGGGCAGGTTCTGGGTGGCCTGGTTGTATCTGCTGCCCAAGAGGTCGTGCCCCTCTATGAGCAGCTTGTTGATGCTCTTGCCCTTGTAGGATATGTTGCCGTCTTCCTTCACCTCTATGCCGGGCATCTTCCTCAGCACATCCTCGATGTATTGGTCGCCCTTTCCCGCGAAGGAGGCCACGTTGTATTTCACCGTGTCGCCAATGGTCACAATCGGCTTTGACTTCACCACCACCTCCTTCACCTGCACGTCCTCCTGCCTCATGGCCACGTCGAGGCGGCCTGTCAGGGCCGACACCTTGAACCTCTGCTTGGCATAGCCAATGAGCGAGAAGACGATGGCGTTGGCCTTTCCCGTGGCAAAGTCAACGCTGTAATGTCCCTTCGCGTTGGTGGTGGCGTAGGTGATGAGCTTGCCCCTCGCGTCCACCACCTTGCACGTGACGTAGGGCAAGGCAGCGCCCGAGGCGGCGTCGGTCACTCTGCCGCCCACCGTCTGCAGGCTCTGGCCGAGAACGGCCGAGGCCAATAGCAGCATCATGCACAGGATACAAAGGCGGTTCAAGGGCTTATTCTAATTCTAAGGGGTTGTACGGAACGCTTTTCTTTGTGTTGAGCAAGGCTCCATTATGCTGGCGGGCCATGGAGGGCGAACGGGCCAAGAGGGCTTTCGACACATCGCCGCACTCGTTTTTCACGCCTTGCATGGCTTTCTCGCGTGTGGTGTAGATCACCAAGTTCTTCTTGTTGCGGAGATAGATTGGCCGTCCGTTGGGTGTCGCCTGTATGCCACTCAACTTGAACGAATAGTCGCCGATGCTGTCTTCCAACATCACGATTAGCCCGGGCAGTCCGCCAAACAGATAGGGGCCAAAGGGTATGTCGTATTGCTCGGTATACCAGGCTGTCCAGCTCCTGCCCCTGAACTTGCATGTAGCCTTGGCGCAGTCCAAGTTCTTGATTTTGCACGAGTCGTTCTCCAACTGCCATGCCATTTCGGGCAGGGGCTCCTCATATTGGTAGGAGGGCGTGAACGAGGTGGCACGCATCTGAATGGTGCAGGTTCCGTCGCTGCGGTTGGCCACCATGGGGTAGAGGTAGCCGGCTCTTTCTCCCTTTTCCTTCTTTTCGCGTGTGAGGGTCTCTATCAAGTCCGAGCTTGGCAGTCCCTTTGCCGCGTAAGCGTCTTGGAGAGAGTCAGACTTGTAGGAGTTCCAATCCATAAATCCCCAATATTGTGGCCCTATCAGCAGAACCGTCTCCCCATACCTCTTTTCCTTGCCGCCCGGGAATACGGATTGCGTATAGTCATAGTAGACGGAAACGGTGGCGAAGTCGTACACTTTCTTGGGAACAAACTCCACCGATATGTTCCCGCCTAAGGTGATGTCTTGCCCATGCGCCAAAACGCAGCACAGCAAGAGGCTGAAGATAAAATGATACCTTTTCATACGAATCTTTGTATTATGGCCAAGGTCTAAACGCTTTGCGAGCAGACCTTGGCAAAATGAGGCGACTCAGTCTTTCTTAAATCTCTTTGAAAGCTGTGTTAGAGTTGATAATGGGGTTGTTGGCCCAAGTCGCGGTCACATTATCCAACCAGATGGCGAAATTTACCATGTCTTCAATTGAAGCAAAGTCATCTGAATTAATCCACCATCTTCCGCTACGTAAGTCAAAGGGATACCATTTGGCAGATACCGTACCCATCCCTAAGAAAAACATAGCCAAGAATGCTACTACAAATTTTTTCATTTCTTTAGTTAGGTTTGTTTGGTTAAAAAGTTGATGGATAGTTCTCACCTTACAAAAAAAAACTAATAATTTTCTGTTATTCTTCCTCCTTTCTTGTTGTTTATTAGGTTGCTTTGCAAATTTAAGAAAACTATTTATAAATAAAAACGAATTCTCTTTAAATTTTTCTTCTTTTAAAGTAATTTAACTATAGGGTGGTTCTATTAATTCATCCAGCACCACAAGAAGGCTCTGTCATGCTTCAGAAACATAACGGGCCTCACAAGCATCTGTGAGGCCCGCAAGCCGAAATTCTTTATCCTCGCTCGGCATAACGCTTGTAGCGAAGACGAGGCATGCCAAAGGCCATCAGCGCCTGCACCTTCTGACTCACGCCGAAGAGCTCCTTCACACGCTCCGGGTCTGCTAAGGCAGTAGCCGTCATGACAAAGCCCATATAGAACTGGCTCACACCTAAGCTCTGCGCCATCAGCGAGGCATTCTGATAAGCGAGATTGCAGTCGGCGGCTCCAAAGCTATGGTCGGAGGCAAACACCATCACATAGGGTGCGCCGCGAAGAATGACGTCCTTGCCATGTCCAAAAGCCTGGCGAGCACCCTTGACCACACCTGCATATTTAGGGCCAAGAATGTCAAGATGCTCGCCAAGGGTGTCGATGGTGAAACGGATGATGTCAATAATTCTGTCCGGATCACTGACGACATTCAACTCCACCATTTGATTGTTGCCGGCGGTAGGCGCATAGAGAGCAGCCTCACGCATCATGGCAACGGAAGAGGCCGGTACTTCTTTCTTGAGGAAAGTACGGTTGGAACGGCGCGCATGAATCAGATTCATCAGTTGTTCGGGTGACGGCATCTGCTGATAGTCTATCTCATGAAGGCGCTCCAAAGGGAAAAGCTCATGATCGATGGAGTTTGTAGGACAGACATCTACACAATGTCCGCACTTGATACAGACTTCCTCACGCTCAACGGTGACCGGGGTGTGGGGAGCAGGCTGGCGGAAGATGCTTGCGGGGCACACAGCCACGCAACTGCCGCATTGGATACATGTCTCGGGATTAATACGAATATGCATAACTATATTGTGATTTTTAAACTGCCTTGAGCTGTTGTGTCTCTGTGTAGATAGGGAGAATGAATGTTTCAATTGCAAATATAATAAAAAACCTCAAAATCACAAGCTCCGCCGCAGCTCTTTTCCTACAAATTCTAACAATACGCTTTTATTACAAACGCCCCACCGCATAAGACTTCTTCAAACCGCAGCAGCAACAGCCTTCATGAACGGCTGTTGCTGCCCATAGTTGGATTCAGTCGGCCAAAGGAGGGCAAGTTACACTGTTTATTGCGCCCCCTCGCAACATCTTCGGGTTAAGGATCATCTCACGTTTAGAAAGATATACTATTTGAGGACAAACTTATACGTCGAGGCGGGAGCACCGACACCCCTCACGTTGGCAATATACAGCCCTGAAGGAAGTGAGGAGAGATCCACACGGTCACGGCCGATGGCACGGAGAACAAGGTGTCCACTCTGATTATAAATACTCACGGTACTGTTGGCGCCACCAACAACTTGCAATGTCTTATTCCCGACATTGACCACGGCCGAGGAGCTTGCCATCTCTCGGATATCCGTAGTACCGGCAGGGCCATAGACGTAAGTCAAGGAATAACCGTAAGTAAGCCCATCGCCATTATTGACATAGACATCAGTAGAGAGCAGCTTATTCTTCAGTCCAAATGTGCGGCCGATGTTGTATTCGTTCGAAACAGGATAGTGAATATCGGCAGCATCGACGGTGAGGTCATACTGATACTGGTTCTTGCTGACGACATTTCCGTTTGACTCAACACGATCCTCAGTGACATTGCCCTGACCGTCGTAGTCATATTGCTTTTCGTTGGCCAGCGAGAGATCACCGTAGTTGACATAGTAACCCTTGGCACTGACGAGCTGTCCGAGCCCGTCGTATTCATACATCGTGCGGAACGACTCCTCTATGTCTGAAGGATTGAAGAAATCGGCATATTTCTCAGCGATAGACTCAAGCTGTCCAGCTTCGTTGTAGGTATATGCCATGATGGCAAAGGGATTCTCCAGGTCGTCGGCCCAATACTCACTGTATTTCTCCAAACGGTTTTGGTCGTCGTAGGTATAGACGATGTGTGCACTCTGCGCGAGCGTTCCGCTGCCATCGGAATTGTAGTTGTCGCGCCAAATCAGATTGCCGTTGCCGTCGTAGCCATAGCAGCACTTTGAGACGAGCATGAATCCTTCGTCATCCTCACGGTACTGATAGCAATAGTCGGTCTCAATCTGACCGTTACTGTTATAAAGAAGACTGTCGTAGTAGACCAGTCCGGTGTAGTCGTGGCGTTCTACTCGGTTGAAACGCCCGTCGGTGTCGTAACCGAAAATGGTCTCCTCATTACCAAGACTGCTGTAGATAGAGTCGAGGCGGTAGGTCTGTGCGGATGCGGCTGTGGTAATAAATGCCGCGGTACATAGTAGTAAAAATTTAATCATCATTGATACAGATTTTTAGTGAATGACTTGTGCATGGATTTTGTAATGGTCCATGCGTTAAAAAAAGCGTTCATTAATTTACCATAGGCAGATTTTTTATAAGATTAAACCATCTTTATGAGCGATCTAAACGCATATACGTTTACCATCTGACACATTGGCAAATATAGGAAAAGATTTAATAAGTTCAAATAAAAGAAAAACATTTAACACAAAACCGTCTATAATTTAACGTATGTTTAGACGCTCAAGACACACAAAGAGAGTTAGGAGTAATAAGCGAACAGAGTCTCGAGCGTTCCGCAGAGAATACAACAGCATCAGGTGGCAGGAGGCACGGAACATCCGCCCCCTATTTTTCATGGTATTCCGCAACAACAAACGGATGAATGAGGGGCAGCTGAAACTATTGGCTGAAAACCGCGACATCTTGGCCAAGACCGTAGACAAGGTGAAGGCCCGTAATCCAACTGTCAAGGATGGGCCAGAACGGGAGAAAAAACAAAAACTGTTGGGGCTGATTAATGAGGTTCTCAACAATGTATCCTCCATCAGCGACCCGGATTTCAGCCTACAGAAACTTGCCGAGGCCGTAGGATCCAACACCAAGTATGTTTCTCAGGTGATCAACGAATACTACAACAAGAATTTCAAGACGCTGCTCAACGAGTATCGGCTGCGCGAGGCTACCCGCCGGCTCAACGATCAGGAGCACTATGGCAACATGACGATTCAGGCCATCTACGAGGAAGTGGGCTACAGCAATGCCGTCAGCTTCATACGAGCTTTCAAACGGATGTATGGAATCACTCCTTCAGAATATCAAAAAAAAGCGGCAGAGAAAAGGCAGGAGGGCAAATCATCGGAATAAAATCCGCCTCAGAGCCCGCCTGCCTGTCCTGGAATAAGATTCAACTACCGAACTATTTTATCGATGAAATCGGCCATTTCTCTATCATGGGCTTTCACGCTTTTGTAGAGAGCCATCTGATTTTGGGCCCTGACAAGATTGTGGGTGGGATATTTCACCTTCCAGTATTTGTCTCCGTTAAGATAGTCCCAAAGGAAACGTACGCTCTGCATAAAGGGGAAGAGGGCCACGGCAAAAGGTAAATGGTCCCGTTCAACGGGTGTAAGGAACCAATTGGCAGACTCAAGATAACCCTGGGTGAAAGCTTTGAAAATATCTGTTCTGAAAGCTACGCTACTTAGTTCCGGACAATCCTCTGCTACAGTGTTGGCAGCCGTACGGAGGAAGTCACCATAATCAGAAAATATAAAACTGAGCATCACCGTGTCCAGATCAATTACACACAAGGGCTTACGACTATCCGCATCGTAAAGCATATTGTTGACCTTCGTGTCGCAATGGCAAATACGTTTGGGCAACAAGCCCTCACGATACAGACGCTCAGCCTTACACATCTCTTGCATATCGGCATCCATATCATGAAGCAAATCCACTACGGAAGGCTCCCCCACTCGTCCCATCGGATCTGCTGCTACAACTTCATGAAGTTGCCGGGCTCTCAGCTCCATATTGTGAAAATCAGGAATGGTTTCACCAAGCGGTTCCTGCAGGTCGGAAAGCATTCCCTCAAATTGTCCGAAAGTCTTTCCGGCTTCGTAAGATGTCTCCGGATCAACGCGTTCCAACGTTAAAGACCCTGGAATGAATACCGAAAGCCTCCAAAAATTACCGATGGAATCGCGGAAATAAGATTTTCCTTCATCCGTCTTTACAAACCGCAAAACCTTGCGGTCGATATCCGTTTCGTTTTGTTCGATCAGCTTCTTCCTGATATGTTCCGTTACAGCATCAATGTTGTGCTGCAAAAGATCCACATCCTTAAAGACGGCATTGTTGATTCGCTGCAAGACATAGTCAGGACTGTCCGCACCCGCGGTCGTAACTTTCAATGTATCGTTGATAAGTCCATTGCCAAGGGGCTGCACGCAATCCACAGTTCCCTCTATGAGAAAATGACTTAATATTGACGTATAGTCAGTCACTGGTTGCATATTTATAAGATTGTATCGTTCTTTGAGTTAAAAGATTATACTGTTAGATTGCCAAAGGCTATTGAAGCGTCACCTCTACGATGGTGTCTACACCCGATGGAATAGCAGGAAATGACAGCGTTACGCCTCCAGGACAACGAGTGACCTTCACAGGAGATTTGTCGGCAAACATGACTGCCTTCTTCACATTCTCAACGGGAAGGAACAGGCTCTTGTCGGGCAGATTGAGAATATGCACATAGAGCGTCTTGCCCCGCTGCGTGGTCACGCCCCAATCGTGAGGTGGCACAATGCCGCCACGCGTACGATAGATGGTCTCTCCGTTGGCGCGCAACCATTTGCCGATGGCTTTCAGCCGATCGAGACTCTCCTGGGGCAATTTACCATCGGGCCGGGGGCCTATATTCAGCAGCAAATTAGCATTGCGGCCTGCTGTGCTTACAAGCAAACGCACGATTTCATCGGCAGATTTATAGTTCTTATCAGTGATATTATATCCCCAAGTATCGTTCATGGTCTGGCAAGTTTCCAACGGCAGCTGGCTGACCTCTTGACCACTGAGTCCGGCCTTGTTTTCACCCGGCACATCGCGCTCAAAGATTTGGATATCCTCGCCCGCATAGGGCGACTGATGGTGATTGTTGGCCACAAGGCACTGCGGCTGAAGTTGATGAATCAGTCGGTACTGCTCATCGAGACGCCAGTCGAAAGGTTTTGCGTCGCTGTCGTGGTCCCACCAACCGTCGAACCATATACAGTCAACCGGGCCATAGTTGGTCAGTAATTCTGTCAGCTGTCGGTTCATAAACTTGAAATATTCATCATAATTTTGCTTGTCGGTGGGGCGCCCCAATTTCAGTCCCGTTCTTCCTAAGGGATAATCAAGCCTATGCCAGTCAAGGTGACTGTAATAGAGGTGCAAGGAGATTCCCTGCTTATGGCATGCGGTAGCCAAATCGGCCAACACATCATGTGCGTACGGTGTACCGTCGACAATATTGTAATTGGACGTGGCTGTCTTGAACATTGAAAAACCATCATGGTGACGGGTTGTGAAGGTGATATAACGGGCACCGGCATCTTTAAAGGCAGTCACCCACTCATCGGCATTGAACTTCGACGGATAGAAGCCGTCGGCCAAATGGGGATATTCCTGGTAATTGATACTGCGGTTGTTCATCACCCATTCGCCCTGTCCCAACATGGAGTAGATGCCCCAATGAAGGAAGATGCCGAATTTCTGGTCTTGAAACTCCTGCTGTGCTTTCTTGATCTGTGGTGAAGGCTCGTAGCCTTGAGCTCCCGCAACTGACAGGCTCAGCGCCGCAGCTGCCGTGAGTAGTAGTTTTTTCATTATTATATAAGAGAATTTAGATTTTCATTTATCTCATTTTCCGCGGTTTCATCGTCATATGGTTGTATTTCTATCGTCAAATTCTCAATAGGAATTCCTTTGCCGACAAAAAATTATTTCTTCAACACTTTGTAGGTATTGCCACCCTTGCGCACGATGTAGATGCCAGAAGGTGCCGTAGAATAATTAACACGCCGTCCGGCAAGATCGTAGAATCTGACAGGGCCGGAAAGCCTGCTGACATCCACAGCAGCAATTGCCGTAGGATCCGTCAAGGTCTGCAGCGTGATGGGATTCGACACCGCAGTACGTTGTCCACCGGCAGTGGCATAGACACGATAGGTATATTGAACACCGGACCGCAGACCGCTGACATTCAACTTACAGTCGTCACCCGCATCGAGAGCGCACATATTGGGCAGGGGATGATCGTGTGAAGTCGCAACGGTGGTGGTAACATCGTCAACACAGACATAGCCTGCCGTACGGCGCTTGAAACTCACGCTGACCGCGTAGGCCCCGTCAAACGAATAGTTAGCGACAGAATCCTTTCCCCCCTCTGTATTGAGGATGCCAACCGTGAACCAATGTCCATCTGCGTTGAGCTCACGCACAATGAGAGCATTTCCAGAGTGGCTGCCACTCCACCAGAATCTCAAGCCCTTAATGAGAGAGTCGCCTTGGGCAACGATGAGTAAGGAGTCGCGGTCTTTAGGAAGCCGAAGCGAAAAGATGCCGCTTTCACCGTAGTAATCATGACTAAGGGATTTTGACGAAGACGACCAGCCACAAGGCATTTCTGAGTCATTATTGGGAAAGCCGAAACTAATGGTACAGGTTGTATCGGCCACACGCTCGCAAACGCTCACATAATAGTGCTCCGCATTGGCAACGGGCTTCCATCTGGCCACAAACGAACAGTTGGTGATTTGCGTAGGATCGATGGCCTTACAAGGCAACTCATTAAACTGCAAGGAGGAAGTGGATTGATCCCATATGGAACTCTCGGCCTGGATTCCATCTACAAAGGCACTAAGCTGAAGGCTATACTTGGTTTCAGGGGAGAGCCCCGTGAGTGTGAGCAGAGTGTCGGTGAGGTCATCATATACGATTGTACCATACTCTGAACTGACAGTCAGCCTATAAACGGCGGCTTTAGAGATTCTGTTCCATGCCACCGACATGGTTTTACCTTTCACCTCATGGGTCCAAACAGACAAAGACCGATTGCCAGCTTCCATGGTATTCATGGAAACAGCCATAGAAGTCAACACGTCGAGAAACATCAACGGCAACAACACGCAAATGAATCTTCCCATCTTTGCCATTGGCCAACAATTATAGGTTAGTTCACATTCATCGCAAATTTACAAAAATAATCAGACATTCAAATAAGATTGGTTGTTAAAATTTGGAAAAAGAAGTTTTGACCTTTCCGACATTACCCTTCATCACTTTGGCATAGACAAAAGAGCTTACAGTGCGCTATGCAAACAGACATCAAAAAAGCTCAACTTCTGTAGTGAAATCAGTATTTCACCTGCGGAAGTTGAGCCTATGTGGGTTATGAGTGTTGAGAAGGAACTTTAGATTTCTGTCTCCTGCTCTGTTTAGTTCTTCTTAAGCACTTTGTAGGTTCTGCCACCCTGGCGGACGATATAAACGCCAGCGGGAGATGTAGAGATATTTACACGACGGCCATTTAGATCGAAATATACGGCTGTAGAGCTATTCTCCTTGTCGACGGCCTCAATTCCCGTCACGTCGGGCAGTGTCTGTACTACAATGATATTGGAAACCGGAGTCTTGTACTCACCGCTTACAGCATATACCGAATAAGAATAGCGATGGTTGCTCTCTAAGTTTTCTACGATATAAGAAGTATCGGTATTGACGTCAATATCCGTAACCATGGGGTTGTCTACGGGAGAGACGAATCTCACTCTGATATCATCTATACAACCATAGCCGCTATTAGCAGCTCGGTCGAAGACGATACTGATGGCTCTCACCTTGTTGAATTCAAAGCTTGAAATACTGTCGTGGCGTGCCACCTCAATAGTCAATGTGTCGGCGGTGGCCCATACGCTGTCTTCGTTGAGATAGCGAACGAGGAAGTGATTGCCAGTACGCGTACCACTCCACCAGAATCTCACACCCTTGATGAGCGAGTCGCCGCGGGCAACGATGAGCAGCGAATCAGCATTACGCGTCAAAGCGAGAGAAGGAGACTTTTCTCCGTAGAGAGAAGTTCTGAACGTAGAGGAAGAAGAGCTCCATCCTTGCGGCATTCCGGCTGCGCGATCAGTGAAACCATATTCAATGCTGTCGGTACCGGTGAGCTGACGCTCATTGACTGTGAGATAATAGTGTTCCGTTCCCGGAACATTCTCCCACTGGGCAACAAACGAATTAGACTTCACGTCAGTAGGCTGATAAGCCGTAATGGTGCGCTCCTGGAATTGCAAGGGCAGCGTTTTCACGACGCGTTTGAGAGTATCTGAAGAGTAGATGCCCAACTTGGCGACGAGCTTCAATGTATAATCGGTCTCGGGCGTGAGGTTGGTCAGTGCCAAAGTAGTGTCGGAAAGATCTTCGTAGGAAGTGTTGCCTGTTGCAGAAGACACCACGAGGTCATACGACCGGGCGCCACGAACCTTGTTCCAATCGAGGGTCATCGACTTGCCGAGCAGGTCGCGCACAATGATGGTGTCGGGAGCAGCTACGGAGAAGCCTTCGTACTTAAGCAGGAACTTCATGTTGTCCAAGTTGTCGGGATCATAAACATCAGCAAAGGAGAACACAGCATCGCGCGACCATGACTTGAAGTCAAACTGTCTGACATCACTCCTGCCGGGGAAGGGGTCACCGGAGTCTGCGTCGGCAGAGCCGTCGGCCTCAACAATGTCCACACGCTGATGGCTGGGATTGTTGTTCACCGTGTTGCTCATCCAGATGTTCTGATCCAGATCAATATGCCAGACAAGGATGCCCTCGCCGGGCAGATAGGTGTCCCAACCCTTGCGCTGGCGGTTCTCGATAAGGAAACCTTCATTCGATTTGTTGGGTATAGACACAGCATAGGCGAAATTGCTGTCCAACAGACAGGGGAGATTGATCAGCGTGTCGGTGCTGGCCAGGAGCTGTGTAGGCTCCAGCCATCCCAACTGCGCACGCTCGAAGGCCGACAAGGTGGGAGGCGTGTGCTGGTCGTTGTTATAGGAGCCTGAGGCCATCAAGTCCCAACTGTTCAGCTGGCCGGAGGCATAGGGATTCACAGTGTTGTAGTGATCGGCAAAGCCCAACACATGGCCAAATTCATGGGTAAACGTACCGATACCGACGGTCTGATTGTTCTGGCCGTTGATTTCCTGCGACATGGTATAGCGGTCTATCTCCTTGCCGTTGAACTTCAGCGAATCCAACTGTGAGGAGTATTGGCTGATCAGCTCTGAATATAAGTAGCTGTGGGGCCAGATGGTGTTGGAATAATAGCTGTCGGCCTCTCCATAACCAGCATAGATGAAATAGACATTATCAACTTTGCCGTCGCCATCCGTATCAAATTGCGAATAGTCCAAAGAGTCGGCTGCGAGCCTCGTAGCCTCGGCAACGAGTTCACCCACGCGCTCATAGTTGTCTTGACCGCCATAGCTGTTTCCGCCGTAATAGGAAACGCTGTGAGCCACCTTCACAGGACCCACGAGCACGAAGTCGGGATCGTATTGTCCGGCCGAAGCCTGATGATAATAGTCCCACACACTTCCTGTGCTGTTGCCCTCAGTATAGTTGCGGCCGTTGAGTTTGTTGTTCCACACGGCATGAGAATTGTCATCCTGGAACTGACGGTCGCTGAAGCTGACGAGGATCACCAGTGCCTTGACGTTGCCCTTCGTGGGATAGTCAGAGATCTTGCAGTTGAAAATATCCTGGGAGTTAATTCTGCGTGGGCCATTGCCGTTCATGGCTGCTGAGCGCTCGCTGAGTCCCTTGCGCATTTTCTGTGCGTGGTCAGTGAGAACCGTGTTGACATCCGTGAGATTCACACGCTGCAAATAGGCCACGTCGGAAGCGGAGCGCATTCCGACCTCGCGGGCTACAATGCCACTGGGCATCATGAGACCGTTGCTGACCTGAGCGTAATCGTAGTTGCCTGTAGCGTCGTTGAACACCAGGGGATAACCATCTGCCGTATAGGCCAAATGCGAGAATTCATCGCCTCGCAGCTGAATAGTAATGTAAGTTCCGTCGGCCTGTTTAACCTTGAAAGGCTTCGGATAAGCGGGGACCGCATAACTTACTTGCGCCATCGACAGTGCCAAGGCGCAAAGAAATAGGCTTTTCTTGATTCTTTTCATAAAAAATATTAAACAATAATAGATTTCACCAAATTGATCTGTTCACATTATATATATATCTTCCGTTTACCGGGATTGTGCTGACCGGAGGAAGCGTACGATAAACATGAAAGCCCACTCAACAATGAACGGATTCATTGCAGAAATGGGCTTTCGTATTATTCATCTCTACCCTGCCGGCACAAACGGCGGCAGGGTTGCTTCTCTACGATTAGAAGTCATCATGGTCGAGAGCATCGGTGAATCCCTTTGGCTCGCGGTTGGCCAACGGATCATGATACTCGTCGTGGCCATGCTCCGAACGGCGCGGCTGACGGCGGTCGATGCCACCATTGTTGTGACGGTCGCCATTGCCAGCCTCACGACGTGGACGGCGTTCGCCGTTGCTACCCTCGCGGCGCGGACGGCGCTCACGCTCCTGATAGCCTTCGGGTTTCGGAATGAGCACGCGGTGAGAGAGTTTATACTTGCCCGTCTTGGGATCTATCTCCATGAGCTTCACCTTAATCTTGTCACCCTCATGGATGCCGGCTTCCTCAACGGTCTCCAAGCGTTTCCAATCGATTTCTGAAATGTGGAGCAAACCGTCCTTGCCGGGCAGGATCTCTACAAAGCAACCGTAGGGCATAATGCTGCGCACGGTACCCTCGTAGACTTCTCCCACCTCGGGCACTGCCACGATAGCCTTGATCTTGGCAATGGCGGCATCGATACTCTCCTTATTGGGAGCCGACACCTGCACCTTACCCACACCGTCGGTCTCGTCGATGGTGATGGTGGCACCTGTGTCTTCCTGCATCTGCTGGATAATCTTTCCACCCGGGCCAATAACGGCGCCGATAAACTCCTTGGGAATATCGAAGGCCTCAATACGGGGCACCTGCGGCTTGAGTTCCTTGCGGGGCTCAGCAATGGTGTCGGTCAGTTTGCCGAGGATATACTCACGGCCGCGCTTAGCCTGCATCAGAGCCTGCTCGAGAATCTCAAAGCTCAAGCCGTCGCACTTGATATCCATCTGTGTGGCGGTGAGTCCGTCCTTCGTACCTGTGGTCTTGAAGTCCATATCGCCAAGGTGATCCTCGTCACCGAGAATATCAGAAAGCACAGCATATTTGTCTTCACCCGGATTCTTGATCAGTCCCATGGCGATACCGCTCACGGGCTTCTTCATCGGAACACCGGCGTCCATCAGGGCCAACGTGCCGGCGCAGACAGTAGCCATTGACGAGGAGCCGTTGGATTCGAGAATCTCCGACACCAAGCGCACCGTGTAGGGGAAGTCGGCGGGAATCTGTCCCTTGAGGGCTCTCCAAGCCAAGTGCCCGTGTCCAATCTCACGGCGTCCTACGCCACGCTGAGCTTTAGCCTCACCCGTACAGAAGGGCGGGAAGTTGTAGTGGAGAAGGAAGCGCTGGTAGCCCTTGACGAGCACGTCGTCTATCATCTTCTCGTCGAGTTTCGTTCCCAATGTACAGGTTGTGAGCGACATCGTCTCACCACGCTGGAAGATAGAAGATCCGTGGGGCATGGGCAGGGGTGACACTTCGCACCAGATGGGGCGGATCTCGTCGCACTTGCGGCCATCCATACGCTGACCGGTATCCAGCACGCTGCGGCGCATGGAGTCGCGTTGCACGTCGGCATAGTAGCGGTCGATCTCCGCATGTTTCTCTTCGAGTTCATCCTCACTGAGGTCGGTATGGGCAGCATCGTAGGCCTCAACAAATTCAGCCTTGATGTTGTCGTAGACCTCCTCGCGGTGCTTCTTGTCGGCATCAGCGGCCTGGGCCTCTGCATAGCACTTGTCGTAAGTCTCCTTACGCACCTGCTCGCGCAGTTCCTCATCGTTGGTCTCGTCGCAATACTCGCGCTTCTTGTCGGTGCCGAGCTCCTTGGCCAGCTCCTCCTGCAGTACGCACATAGGCTTGATGGCCTCATGAGCCACTTTGAGGGCCTGAATGAGGTCTTGCTCGCTCACCTCGTCCATTTCGCCTTCCACCATCATGATGTTGTCCTTGGTGGCACCAACCATGATGTCCATGTCGGCCTCCTTCATCTGTTCGAAGGTAGGATCAACGACATATTCACCATTGACGCGCGCAACGCGCACCTCAGAGATGGGGCATTCGATGGGGATATCTGAACAAGCCATGGCGGCAGAGGCAGCGAAGCCTGCGAGGGCATCGGGCTGGTCTACGCCATCAGCCGAGAAAAGTATCACGTTAACAAATACTTCCGTGTGGAAGTCGGAGGGGAAGAGGGGGCGAAGCACACGATCAACGAGACGAGAGGTAAGGATTTCATCATCGTTGGCTTTTCCTTCGCGTTTGGTGAATCCACCGGGGAAATGACCTGCGGCAGCGTACTGCTCGCGATAATCTACTTGCAGGGGCATGAAGTCCGTACCGGGGACTGCCTCCTTGGCCGCGCAAACTGTTGCCAAAAGCACTGTGTTTCCCATACGAAGCACAGCAGCGCCATCAGCTTGTTTGGCCACTTTTCCTGTTTCAATCGAGATGGTTCTCCCATCAGGCAATTGAACGGTCTTTGTAATTACGTTCATCTAAAAAATAAAAAATCTTATTGTTTTGTCTGCATCAAAAATATAGCATCATGCAAAGATACCCATTTACTTGCACATTAACAAATAAAACGGCAATATTTTATTTTTTTTAGAGTTAACTGACCCATATTCGGGCGTTCCATGAGGGCTCACGGACGATGTCCTTGAGTGGACTTCACTCTGCACGAATCCGCTATTAAGAGAAATCAGTCTTGTCCCGAGAGATCAAGAGTATTTCTGCCAACACTCAGGTGATAAACGTCTCGCCGCAAATATCGCAAGTCTCATTGCCTAATTGCGTGAGCAAGCGCACCGTACGGCTCAGCAGCCGCAGGAACTCTGTGACGGCCTTGCGCTGATAGCCTTCGGCAAGGGTGATGACCGACGTAGGCACCGGAATGGGCGTATCGAGCGGGACACGCGACAAGCCTCTCACGGCTAATGTCGCCGCATCGGGCAGCAACGACACCCAGCGCCCACCACGCACCATATAGATGATATGCGAGAGGTCGTCGATCTCCACTGCAGGCTGAAGCGTTAATCCTTGCTTCTTGGCTGTACGGTCGATAGCTGTGCGGATGTAGAGATTATGACTGGGAAGCACCAAGGGATGATGGCTGAGCTGTTCTATGCTGACCTGCTGCCGACCATCCAGTGGGTGGTGCTCACACACAGTGGCACAGATATGGGTGCCGAAAAGCTGGGCGGCCTGCAGGTCGTCGTCTATATCATGAGGCAGGAAGGTGATGGCCAAGTCTACCACATGCCGTCTGAGAAGATTGGGAATCAAAGGTGCCGCCACCTGATGAATGGTCAGTGTCACCTTGGGATATAACTTATTATACTCTGTCAGCACATCGGTGAGGACTCCCGAGATACCCAATCCGGAGGCCAGGGCGACAGCCACATTACCTCCTTGCAACTCTCTCAGGTCGGCAAGTCTTTGCAATCCTTGTCGGGCATCTTCGAGAATCTTTAGTGCGTCATCAAGCAGCACCCGTCCTTCTGTTGTGAGCCGAATATGCTTTCCCTCTCTGTGGAAAAGCGTCACATCAAGCTCGTTCTCCAATTGCTTAATCTGCTGGGAGAGCGTACTTTGGGCCACATTCGACCGTCGTGCAGCCTCGGTAAAGCTCAATGTCTTGGCTGCGTTGACAAAATAGCGCAGTTGTCTGATTTCCATCGATTATGTTTTTTAGATGCAGTTTTTAACGTCCAATGATCTGTCTCATGTCGGTAGTTTCCGACTCATGAGTTTTGCAAAGATACATTAATTATTTGGGATTCTTGCTCATTCATCGAAAAAATCGATAAACAGCATTGTTAGAACCCTTAAATTTCTAATATTTCGAGTGCGTAAAATCTGTAATTTTGCAGCGAAACAAAAACAACACAGAGATGAATGATAAGATAAATAAAGAGATGACAGTTGGTGCCTTAGTGGCCGAAGACTTCAACCGCGCCAAGGTGTTTGAGCACTTAGGCATTGACTATTGCTGCCACGGCGACGAGCCGTTGGACAAGGCGTGCAAGGATAAGGGACTGAAGACCGATGATGTAGTCGCGAGTCTTGAAGTGAACGACGTCCGTGGGGGTGCTCCCGCGTTTGCTTCATGGCCACTCGACCTGCTTGTGGATTATGTGTTGAAAAAGCACCACCGCAGTTTTCATCAGCACCACGAGGAACTGCTGCAATTGGTAAACAAGGTAGAGCGTGTCCACGGCGAACGCCACCCCGAACTTCATGAGGTGCGGCAGGCTGTGGAGCAGTCTTTTGAAGAGCTCGACTCCCACTTCGCCAAGGAGGAACAAATCCTTTTCCCACAATTCTACGAGATTTTCGAAGCCCACGACGAAGGACGTGAGCCTGCTCCCTTCCACTGCGGCAGCATCGCTTTCCCCATCCGGCAGATGATGATGGAGCACGACGCTACGGGCGAAACGTGGCAGCACATCAGCGATCTTACGGAGAACTTCACTACGCCCACCGACGGCTGCGCCTCCTACCGTCTGATGAATCAGGAACTCTACAACTTCTTCGAGAACCTGAAAGAGCACGTGGCCTTGGAGAACCACCTCATCTTCCCGGGATTCATCAAGATGGAACAGTCCGCCTTGGATTGATGGCCTTAGCCAATGAAAATCTTTTCCACCCTCGGCAAAGGGAGTGGACGAGATACAGAAAATAAAAGAAATTCATTAAAGAAACTAACAGATTATGGAAAAACAGATGTTTTGCTATCAGTGCCAGGAAACGGCATTCGGAACAGGATGTGTCTTTAAGGGCGTGTGTGGAAAGCAGCCCGCGACAGCTCATCTCATGGACCTGCTCCTCTTCACGCTCAAAGGTGTGGGAGCTGTGGCCTCAGTTCTCAACGACAATCATATAGAGATACCCGAAACGGCAGACAAAGTGATCGTAGACGGACTTTTCTCCACCATCACCAATGCCAACTTCGACAACGATAGCATCGCGGAGAAAATCACTCGCGCCCTGGAATGCAAGCGCCAGCTCATCGCCATGGCCAAGGACAACAACCTGACCGTGCCCGACTTGGAAGCAGTGGCCCTGGAAGTGGCTCCCGAAGACTATGAGCAGAAAGGACGCGAGGTGGGCGTGCTGAAAGAAGCCGACGAGAACGCCCGCTCACTGAAGGAGCTGACCATGTATGGTCTCAAGGGCATGGCTGCCTACTATGAGCATGCCGCCCGTCTCGGCGATACCGACCGCAACATCATCCGCTTCATGGAACGTGCTTTGGCCAAGACGGCAGACCCTGCAACTCCGGGCAATGAGCTCCTCGACTTGGTGATGGAGACCGGCCGATATGGCGTCGACGTGATGGCCCTGCTCGACAAAGCCAACTGCGAGACCTTCGGACAGCCCGAGGCCACTCACGTCAACATCGGTGTTGGCACGAAGCCAGGCATTCTCATCAGCGGACACGACCTGGGCGACATCGAAGAACTGCTCGAGCAAACTCAGGGCACGGGCATCGACGTATATACCCACGGTGAGATGCTGCCTGCGCACTACTATCCAAAACTGAAGAAATATTCAAACCTCGTAGGCAACTACGGTAACGCATGGTGGAAGCAGAAGGAAGAATTCTCGCATTTCAATGGTCCCATCGTCTTCACCACCAACTGTATCGTTCCCCCACTGCCCAACGCCAACTATAAGGACCGCGTATTCACCGCCAACTCCACCGGATATCCCGGCTGGAAGCACATTGCCAGCGACGCTAAAGGCCATAAGGACTTCTCTGAGGTGATCGAGATGGCCCGCCACTGCCAGGCACCTGAAGCCATCGAGCAAGGTGAGATCATCGGTGGCTTTGCCCACAACCAGGTGACGGCTTTGGCCGACAAGGTCGTGGAAGCCGTGAAGAGCGGAGCCATCCGCAAGTTTGTTGTCATGAGCGGTTGCGACGGCCGCATGAAGAGCCGCAACTACTATACCGACTTCGCCGAAGCCCTGCCCAAGGATGTAGTGATCCTGACCTCGGGCTGCGCCAAGTACAAATACAACAAGCTCAACCTCGGCGACATCAACGGCATTCCCCGCGTGTTGGATGCCGGACAGTGCAACGACAGCTACTCCTGGGTGGTCGTGGCCTTGAAGCTGAAAGAGATCTTCGGTGTAGAGAGCGTCAACCAGCTGCCCATCGTGTTCAACATTGCCTGGTATGAGCAGAAGGCCGTCATCGTGTTGCTCGCCCTGCTGAGCTTAGGCATCAAGAACATCCACATCGGTCCTACGTTGCCCGCCTTCGTATCGCCCGCCGTATTGAAAGTTTTACAGGAACAGTTTGGCCTGGGAACCATCACAACTGTGGATGAGGACATCAAGACCATGATTTCCTGAGCTGACAACTGATTTCTTAAACTAAAATAGCCAAATTCCCTCTGTGGCCATTCTTGTAGAGAGAAGGAGCCGCAGAGGGTTTATTGTATCTATTCGTCAATCAGCTGAAGAATCGTATCAACCAAATATAAAAGTAATGTTTAACCGGGTCAACCAACATTAAAAATAAGTCTTAAAGTAGTCAACCAAAAGCGTTAAACTACATGCGGCGAATGCCACGCGATGATGTGGCGAATGCCACACGATGATGTGGCGGAAGCCACGCGAGAATGTGGCGAATGCCACACGATGATGCGGCGAATGCCACGCGATATCTGGCATTCGCTATGTCATTTTACAGAAATAAATTGTCAACTTTTAGGGATGATTTACCGCTGCATTGTCTTTAATTCTACTCCATACAAAAGAGCTTGTCTTTGACCAACGAGATTCGGTGGCGAAAGCCTCGCAACAGAAAAAATGTTTTAAGATCAGGTAGAATATTAAGAGAGAAGTTAAACGGTGCCTGCTATAGTCCGAAGAAATACTTGTAGAGCGGCGCTACCATGAGAGCCTGGATAAACTTGCCTTCGAGAAGCATCTTTCTCACTTCTTCGCGCGGCACAAGCAAAAATTCCAGATCCTCTGTGGCATCGAGACATTGACTGCCTGTCTTGACGACTCCGCGGGCCAAGAAACTGTGACAAAGATTGGTCATGGTAGATGGATTGGGCGAAAGGGTCATCAGCTTGGTCCATGTACCGCCACCGAAGCCCGTTTCTTCCATCAGTTCGCGCTTTGCCGCATGCAGAGGATCCTCCCCCTGCTCTACCACTCCTGCACAGATCTCTGTCGATACCACATCCAGCGCATGACGATATTGGCGCTCCAGGATCAGACGACCGTCGGTGGTCTCAGCTATCACGTTCACCCATTCGGGATATTCCAACACATAATACTCGTCGTTCTCGCGCCCGTCGGGCAGTGCCACGCAATCGCGTCTCGCCGTCAGCCAAGGACGTCGTATGAGATACTCCGAAGAGAGTGTCTTCCACATCATTTCTTTATCTGTCTTCATGTTGGTATTGTTTTTGGCAGATTCTATTTTTTAGAACCTGCCTTAGAACCTATTTTCTCCTAACTACGGCCGACACCATTTTCCGCGCCTTTCCTGCTTTGACAGCGTTGATGCTGGTAGTTTCCGCTTACAATGAAGTTATTTCCTCTGCCTTCAGGCCGGTAAATTGCATGATGAGTTTGACATCCATTCCGCCCCGTTTCATCTTCCGTGCTATCTCTTTCAAGGCTTCAGCGCGTCCCTCGGCACGAACCTCGGCGCGACCCTCAGCGAGTCCTTCCAACCTGCCCTCACCACGTGCTGTGGAGATGTTGCCCTGAGGATGACAATGTTGTCCAAATGGCGGTAATAGGCGTTCAGCTCGGCCGGTGTCATTCGGTCAATCTGCAGTTTCCTCCGCGCCTC
This sequence comes from uncultured Prevotella sp., assembly GCA_900322035.1. Lineage (GTDB taxonomy): Bacteria > Bacteroidota > Bacteroidia > Bacteroidales > Bacteroidaceae > Prevotella. The sequence continues at coordinate 29,782 of ONYL01000003.1, read as the reverse complement.
GTCAAGTCCCGGTGCCGTGGCGTCGTGGGGGATTTCTGACGTGTTGAGGAAGTAGATCCATTGCTCCAACGGCACCTTGCTCCACTTGTTGAAATCGTTGACCTTCAGGATGAAGTACTCGGGATAGAGGTCGCTGACGGCGTCCACTTTGAACTTCTGTTGCTGGAACGGGGAGAGCGACAGCAGCTCGCCATTGTGTATACCTCGGAACTCGGTCTTGCCGTGATAGACGATGTCCGTGCCTCCGCCAAGATTGAAGTAGACGATGTTCACACTGTAAATCTTACGGATATGATCATAGTTCTGCCCGCGGTTGATATATTCCGTGACAAGTTTTGAGATTCCGAAGAGCATTCGCTGGAAGTAGGCCAGCTCCGACTCGTTCTGCACCTCAATGAGGTACAGCTCGCCCTTGTCGTCCTCAGCAAGAACATCTACACGGTCCTGCTTGTCGTCCTCGTCCTCCTGGTTACTCTCACTCTCGAGGAGCTTCTGAATCTTTATCCTCTTGCCAAGCAGGGTGGTGAGGAATCCTTCGAGAACGCCAAAGTTGGCCTTGTCGCGGAGCAGGCGCCTCATCGCCCAATCAAATCTGATATACTGTGGCTGTCTGTCCATAACTTCTTTTTTTTTTTGCAAATATACTTTTTTCTTTTTACATCAGCAACTTTTAGGGACAGAGAAATACAAAGGAGAAACGAGGGCTGGGAAGTTCTATCAGAAGTTAGGAAAAAAATCTTTTTGCGCAAATAATAGAAGAAAAAATATCAAAAACGCCGAATTCCTTTTGAATGTTTACAAATGCGCGAATATGTTAATACATCACTTATTATTTTGCGAAGAAAAAAAATGTAGTACATTCGCGGATGTTATTGACAATTAATCATTAATAAAAATGGAAGAAATAAACAAGAGAATCTATTATCTGCATTCACAGATAGACCTTCTGCTGAAATGGTCAACCACTCTGAATGATGAACAAAAACATGCAAGCCAACAACTTTTCAAAGATATATGGCTCTTCGACATTGAGTTGCTTCAGTATCTCGATGGCAAAGAGTCGCCAGAATGGACGTGATCAGACAAGGAAAACATGCTCTTGGTGATAGGCTAAATATTTCCCATGCTTGGATGAAATCTGATGGAGACGGATGGATGGAGAGAGTTTCAATTCGTCTCTATCTTTACGAGAAAGGAACGGGGAAATAAGGATGTTCCCAGTAATAGTAAAGGAAATATAGCCAGAATCAAACAACTTGTCATAGTCGGGAGTAAGCAATAAACCATTATATACATCTATACGTTCTTCATTATCAGAATTGCACCATGGTTTAATATGTGATGCAATAAGAAACCATGGTATATCGCACTGAGTGATGGAGCACCCATGCCAATATTCGAAAAGTCTCTTTCGGAAAAGCCCCTGCCCGATACGGGCTTTTACTAAAACTGCCTTCTCTGTGGTAGATAAGACAGTAGATTGCTCCACTTTCCTCAGTTCTTCTTTTTCCCGATTGGAAATAGATTGATAATAATCAGATTGAACAAAAACCAAAAATTTCATTAATCCTGAATGTAAATCAGACATTGCATGCGGGGTATTATATTTGTCTCGATTTGAACTAATTGTTTTTTCCCGCTTCATGATTTCGTCCACTTTTTCCTTTGTAATCTGATCGTCAAGCGTATATAGTCTAGATAAAAATCGCATACGCGAGATGTAGTCACCACTGGTTTTGGGGGCAAGGTTGCCACCTTCACTATCTCGAAGGTAGTGATAAAAGTCAGCCTGTAAATCTTCAAAACTACGTCCAGTTGTAATATCGATATTCATCATGTTGCGTATAATAGGCGAAGAAGTATATTAAAAAAGAGCAGCCTGCTGGGGGAGAAAACAGCACCAACTTTTATGCAGGAACAGCCAATTCCATTTCTTCAGCGAGTTCGTCAACCATCATCTGTAAAGTCGTTACGCCTTGAATCTCATTATTGTCAACACAATCAGAAAAAGCCTTTAGAAGTTCAAAATAGAAGTTTTCATCCCCAGTTACATGCGTCCAGAACTCCTTGCCGCAATACACGGGATAAGTTTTGTCGATATTCTTGTAGTTGCCCGACAACTCTGAAGGCTCACCGTAGAGCACACCCACGATGAGATCATTGATCTGCAAGGGCAGCCGGTCGAGGCGCGCCTTGGACTGCAGATGGCCGAAATGCCCCATGATGGTGGCTACGTCGTCGGCATTGATGGTCTGCGGACCGGCTTTGCACTGGCAGTATTTCGTGCGACCGTCAAGAGCGTCAGTGAACTCGATGTCGATGCCGTCGATGCCTGATGCCCTTCCGGCTACCTCGGCGAGCGAGGAGATGAACACCTGCAGGTTCTGGCCGAAGCTCGTGTTGATGCTCGTGCCGAGGATGCGCGGATAGATCAGCGCTTTGGCGAGAGACATCGAACTCGTGTCGCCACAGAGAAACGAGGCCAAGTAGTTGACAAGAAAGGGATTGACGTTGAAACTCTTCAGATGGAGCTTCTCAACATTCTTCAAGTGGGCGGGTATGATAATACTTCGGAAATATTCCTTGCCCTTCTCTATGATTTCTTTTTTCTGATTCTCTTCCATGATTGTTGCTGCTTTGTTTCTGCTTGCAAATATACAACCTTTTTCCGAACTCTCCAACTCTCCGCCCCTTTTCTTTCCTCCCTCATCCGTCGCACCGTCGCATTTATAGCTATCGCATGTCGGGAAAATCAATATTGTAAAATAAGAAGAAAGGTTATACTAACAATATAAAATACTAATATATTAATTAATATTATAATATTATATTTTTACTCTATAGCCTCATTTTTGCTGATTATCCAGCTGCATGTCTGAATCGACCTTATGCGACGGTGCGACGCATGTGGGAGTTAGAAGTCAGGAGATAAAAGTTAAAAGAGGGAATGGCATTCGATGGAGAAAGACGGGACTAAGTTCGGAACAAGACAATGAAAACCGCCACCAGCTCTGATGAGCAGGTGGCGGTCAGGGGTTAATGATCAATTAGTTGAGATGGGTTGACGCGGTGTCAACCCGTACTTTGCAAAACGCTTATTTTGCGCCGTCGTAACCCGGATTCTGCGACAGGTTCGGGTTCTTGTCCCTTGCCGACTGCGGGATGGGGAGATAGCGGTTGAAGTCCTGGAACGTGCGCTCCTCGATCTTCTCGGTCTTACTCGGGTCGATGGTGGCGCGCATGGTGGGATCAGCGCTATCCTTAGTAGGACTGTCCGACAATGTACCCACGATGCTGGTCAGCGTGACGTTGAGCACCTTGTGGGCATACATCTTGCCGTCAGCGGTCTTCCATCCCAGGATATCCCAGCGGCGGATGCCCTCGCCGGCAAACTCGCTGCCGCGCTCGCGGTGGATAAGTTCGCGCAGGCTCTCCTTGGTGTTGTACTTCGTGCGGTCAACGGCGGGCATTCCGGCACGCTGGCGCACTTGGTCGATCTTCTCGTAGACCTGGGCCGACGGACCGTTGAGCTCGTTCTCTGCCTCAGCCCATGTGAGCAGCACCTCGGCATAGCGGAAGATGATGGGGCACACGTTGGCCTTGCCCATAGAGGGGTACTGGTTAAAGGGGTCGGCATACTTGCGCCAGTTGTAGGCGGTCTTCGTAGCGTTGTCACCGGTTGCAGAGTAGTCAGGATTCTTGGCTCCATTGAGGAACTGGTCGAGCGAGTTGTAGACGCTTCCGTTCCAGTCGCAGCCCGGATAGATGATGGTGGCCGAGAGGCGCGGGTCGCGTCCGTGGTAGGGATGGGTGGGGTCGTAGCCGCTTCCGCTCTCGTCGATGGTCATGCCATTGGCCATCTCGTAGTTGTCGACGCACTGCTGCGTGGGCACCACCGACGACCATCCGCCGACGCTATTGGGGAAGTAGAACGACCAGTCGTATGCGTAGTTGTTCGATTCCTGCTGTGAGGCGAGGATGATCTCCTTGGAGTCTTGCCCGGCCACCTGGAACAGCGTGGCGTAGTTGCTCTCCAAGCTGTACTGGCCGAGGTCGATGATGGCCTGTGCGGCTTCCTTGGCTGTTGCCCAGTCGCTCTCGTAGAGGGCGAGGCGCATCTTCAGGGCCAGGGCGGCTCCCTTGCCGGCTCGGCCACGCTGTGTGGGCACGGTGTTGATGTCGGCAATCACGGCTGCCAGCTCATCCTTGATATACTTGTGTACGTCGGCCTCCGAGGAACGTGGCACCTGAGCCTCCTGCGCCGTGGAGTAGTTGTCGATGATGGGCACGCCACCATAGCGATTGGTCATCACAAAGTAGCGGTAGGCGCGGATGAAGCGGCACTGGGCTACCATGTCCTTCTTCACTGCCTCAGAAGAGAAGGTGGCCTTGTCGACATTGGCCAGCAGCGTGTTGCAGCGGCGGATGGTCTGGAAGTCGTAGAGATCCATGTAGCCTCCGCGCCAAGCCGGGTCGGGTCGGGCGCCAGGGTTGGAGGGTGTCATCGTACCGTTGCCGATGCAGGTGAAGCCTTCCCATGGGAAGTTGTTGTAGCCGAAGTCGGAACCGGCGTCCCAGTAAACCAGGGAGATGGCAGGCTGGAAGAAGTCGTAGCAGCCGGTGAGGAACTTGTTGACGTCGCTCTCCGTCTTCCACGTCTTCGAGGGGGTCAGCGCATCATTGGGTGCCGTATCGAGGAAGTCATCGCAGGAGGTGAGCGAGAGCGAGAGTAAGGTCAGTCCTGCAAAGATATATTGCTTATAATTTTTCATTATGGATATGTTTGTTGATTAGAAAGTAATATTGAGTCCGAAGGAGTGAGAACGGATGAGCGGATAGCTCGAACCGCGCTCGCTGGTAGTCTCAGGATCGAGCTTGAATCCTAAGGCATCGATGGTGAAGAGGTTCTCGGCGCTGTAGTAGATGCGCACGTTCTCCAGGCCGATGCGGCGTACGATGTTCTTCGGGATGGTGTAGCCAAGCTGCAGGGTCTTCAGGCGCAGGTAGCTGGTGTTCCAGAGCCAGAAGTCGGACATGGCAACACTCATGTCGCTTGGACTGGTGGCAGTCTCGAATACGCGCGGCATTTTGGCGTTGTGGTTGTTCTCGGTCCAAGCCTTGCGCCAGTAGGTGGAGGCATGGCTGGCATCGCCTGAGAACTCACCGAGCACCTCGCGATTGAAGACGTGCTTCACACCGGCCACGCCCTGCCACAGGGTGGAGAGGTCGAAGTCCTTCCAGCGGCCACCGATGGTGAAGCTGTAGGTGAACTTGGGCATATCGGAAGTGGACTCGTAGATACGGTCGTCGCTGGTGAGCTTGCCGTCGCCATTGGTGTCGGCGTAGATGAGGTCGCCGGCCATGAACTTCTTGCCGAAGGGGTTGCCATACTTTTCGGTGAAGGTGTCGGCCTCTTCCTGGGAATTGAAGAACTTGCCCGTCCAATGATACATGTAGAAGGTGTTGTACTGGTGGCCTACAGCCTGGCGCATGTTGCCGTTGTCCATGTATTCCACAGGGTTTCCTGCAGCGTCCATGCCAAGGTCGAGGATCTTGTTCTTGTTGTAGGCGAAGTTGGCACCGATGTTGAGCGTCCAGTCCTTACCAAAGTTGTGGTTGTAGTTGAGCGACACCTCAATACCGCTGTTGCGCATGGCACCGATGTTGTCCTTGTAGGCTCCGAGGGCGAACTCGTAGGGCACGGCCACATCCATGATGATGCCTGTGGTCTTGCGGTTGTAGTAGTCGATGGTACCGGTCAGGTCGTGGAAAATGGTGAAGTCAAGACCGATGCCCCAAGAAGTGGACTTCTCCCAAGAGATAGTGCTCAGACGCGCGGTGCTCTGATAGTAGCCCGTATTGATCTGTCCGTCGAAGGGATAGGCACCGCCGAGGTTGTAGGTGCTGATGGCGGGATAGTAGTCGGAGAGGGCGTCCTGGTTGCCGAGCTGTCCCCAAGAGGCGCGCAACTTCAGATAGTCGAGCCAGCCTTTGGTAGACTGCATGAAGGGCTCCTCGGTGATACGCCATGCGGCTGAGAATGAGGGGAAGTAGCCCCAGCGGTGGCCCTTGGTGAAGCGCGAGGAGGCATCGCCGCGGAAGTTGGCCTCAAAGAGGTAGCGGTTGTTCCAGTCGTAGTTGAAGCGGCCGAACCAGCTCACCATGGTCAGCTCGCGGGTGTAGCCGCCGTTCTTCTGCGTAGCGGCATCGCCGGCGTTCATGTCGGTGAGGTCGTTGGTGGCGAAGTTCTGGCGCTGTCCGTTGTCGTAGTACTGCTTGAAGCGCTCTGTGTGCCAGCCCAGCATGGCCTTGAAGTTGTGCTCGGCGATCGACTTGTCGTAGTTCAGGTAGGCATCGAAGTTGGTGCGATGCCAGTTGCTGTTGGACACGACGAGCTTGTTGGGCTCAGAAGCCTTGTTGGGATTATACTGGATGAATTTCTGGAAGTAGCTGTAGCGCTGCGAGTCGTTGATGTAGGCGCCCTGCACGGTAAGCTTCAGGTCGCTGTAGATCTGCCAGTCCACGCCGAGCAGGCCGTTGAAGTTCTGGTTGTAGCGCTTCACGTTCATGCCCGACTCCAGCCAAGCCATGGGGCTGCCGTCAGACACGGTGCCGTAGCTGCCGTCCTCATTCTTGTAGGGCACCCAGGGGGCGATACGGTTGAGCAGACGGATAATCTGGTCGCTGCCACCACCATAGTAGGCACTGCTCGGATCGGTGTAGTTGTTGTGGATGTAGGAGAGGTTCATGTGGGCTGTGACCGTCTTGGAGAGGTTCATGTCCAAGTTGGTGCGGCCGTTGAACTGCTCCCTGCCGGCATTGGGCAGCACACTGCTCTGCTTGAGGTAGCCGGCGCTGGCCATATAGCGCACATACTCATTGCCACCAGATACATTGAGGCTCTGTCGGTGCTGGAAGCCCGTCTTGTAAGCCAGGTCATACCAGTCGGTGTTGGGATGTCCGTAGGGGTCGGAACCGTCTCTGAACTTCTGAATATCTTCGTCGGTGAAAACCGGACTCTTGCCCGAGCGCGCCAAAGCCATATTATAATAGGTAGCGTTCTCGGCCGAGCCCATGCGGTCCATCAAAGCCGTGGCATTGGAGAATCCGTAGTAGCTGTTGTACTGCACGCGGGGCTTGCCGTTCTGACCGCGCTTCGTAGTGATGAGGATCACGCCGTTGGAGGCCTTCGAACCGTAGATGGCGGCCGATGCGGCGTCCTTCAATACGGAGATACTCTCAATGTCCTGCGGGTCGAGAGAGTTGATATTGCTGGTCTCCACACCGTCTACGAGGATGTAGGGGCTGGCGTTGTTGAGCGTACCCACACCACGAACGCGGATGCTACCGCCGTCCATACCGGGGGCGCCGGCCGTGCCGGTAATGGTGATACCGGGCATGAGGCCCTGCAAACCGGAGGTTACGTTGTTGATGGGTCGGTTGTCGAGCGACTTGCCGTTGATCTGGGCCACAGATCCGGAGAGGTTGGCTTTCTTCTGGGTGCCATAGCCGACGACAACAACCTCATTGAGTGACTGCTGATCTTCTGAAAGCGTGATTTTCAACGGAGAACCTTTCCACGTCACTTCCTGGGCGGTGAAGCCCACATAGGTAATGATCAACGTGGCGTTCTTGGGTACATTGTTCAAGGAGAAGCGGCCGTCCATATCAGTGACAGCACCATCGTGGGTGCCTTTCACAAGGATCGATGCACCAATAATCGGTTCGCCGTTGGCATCAATAATGGTACCTGTACATTGGTTAGAGACTTGTTCGATGGAGCTTACGCCCTCCACACGTGGCGTTGCTGGTGATGCTTTGGCTTGAACTCCACACATGGAGGTGCCTATCAGCATGAGTCCCGCAAGAGCCAATGGTCTTTTTGTCATAGGTCTAAATACGGTTTTTGTTGAGGTTTAACATTAGATAAAATTGGTAAACGTTCACAAACGTTAATTAGAAGATTTTAAATGGCCAAAGAAATCTTGTATTTTTTACAGGAATAGCTAAAAAACAAAAGAGCGATCTTCGGCATAAATTTTGCCAGATATAATGAAAATTGTTCTAAAAAGTTGCATAACCGTAACAAAAAAAGCATTTAAGAAAATCAAAAAGCAGACGCTCTCTATCACTTAATTTGTCCTTCGCTATCAATGATGTCAAACAATTCTTAATGGAGCATTTTTTTTGGGGGGGGCGGGCCACAATTCAATTTATAACCCCGCAGTTTTTAGCATGAATGAATGGTGTGCCGTGCATGATTCCGTTGGTTTAAACTGCAGAGAGGAACATTTTCGAAAAATTCTTTTTCTCTCTAAACAATAAATATTATCTTTGCAAACAGAAAACAAAACCGACAAATGAAGATAAAACATTCTGCTCAGGCTGCACTCTTGGCGCTCCTGACCATTCTCGCTCTGGCTTCATGCAACCAGAAGAAATTTAAAATCAGCGGAAACATCGCCCAGGCCAAAGACTCGCTGCTCTATCTGGAGCACATGAGTCTTGACGGTCCTAAGGTCGTCGACTCCGTAAAACTTGGAGAAGACGGTGCGTTCAACTTTGAGGAGAACGCCCTCGACACCATCACGCCCGACTTCTACCGCCTGCGCATCGCCAGCCAAATCATCAACATCGCCATCGACTCCACGGAGCAGGTCGCCGTCAAGGCCGACTATCCCACCATGTCGGCCCGTTACGAGGTAAAAGGCAGCGGCGAATGCAAACGCATACAGCAATTGGCCTATATGCAAATCGCACTGCAAAACCAGATCAACGCCGCCGTGCAAAACCCACAATTAGGCGTAGAACAGGTGCGGCAGGTTGTAGACCAGTATCTGCAAGCCTACAAGCAGAACGTAAAGATGAACTACATCTTCAAAGCACCCATGGCCGCGTCAAGCTACTACGCGCTCTTCCAGACCTACTATGTGGGCGGACAGCCCAAGCTCATCTTTGACCCTTCGGCCTCAAAGGAAGACGTTCAGGCCTACGCAGCCGTGGCAACAAGCTGGGACACTTACTATCCCGGATCGGAACGGGGGCTGAACCTGCACAACATCGCCCTCGAAGGTATGAAGAATCAGCGCATCGTGCAGGCAGAGCAGAAGAATCTTGAAGTAGACGCTTCGAAGGTCTCCGTCACCAACCTCATCGACATCTCGCTCCTCGACAACAAGGGGCACGTCCGCAAACTCTCCGACCTCAAGGGAAAGGTCGTGTTGCTCGACTTCCATGTCTTCGCTTCCGAGGGCTCACAGCAGCGCATCATGTGGCTACGGTCGCTCTACAATAAGTATCATGCCCAGGGCTTCGAGATCTATCAAATCAGTCTCGACGACAACGAGCACTTCTGGAAAACGCAGACCGCTGCCCTGCCATGGATCAGCGTGCTGCGAGGCGACGACGACAATACCAACGCCGACTCCTACTTCAACGCCGCCGGACAGCAATTGCCCTGCATGTATCTGCTCGACCGTGAGAGCAATGTCGTCAAGGGAGCTCACGACCTCACTTCGCCCAAAGCCGTCGAAGAAGCCATCAAGGCTACACTATGACAGAATTCATCATCCACCAACCACCATTCGTTATTGCCTTCGGCTCTGCAAAGCCACATCAGCAAGACGATGAAAGACGGAAGGACTGGAATGATGATTTGACATGAATAATGAAACAACTGGAATGATGAATAATGAAATTTTAGAACGGTTCACCTACTGCCCGGTGTGTGGAAGCAAGCATTTCGACCAGCAGAACTTCAAAAGTAAGAAATGCCAGAACTGCGGATTCGAATACTATACGAATCCCTCTGCTGCCACAGCAGCCTTCATCATCAACAACGAGGGGCAGCTGCTCGTGCTGACGCGCAAGAAGGAACCAGCCAAAGGCACGCTCGACCTCCCCGGAGGCTTCTGCGACATTGGCGAGACCCTCGAGCAGGGCATACGGCGCGAGGTGAAGGAGGAAACGGGACTCATCGTCGACAAAGCCGAATATCTCTTCAGCTTCCCCAACAAGTATCGCTACTCCAACCTCGACATCCCCACCCTCGATGCCTTCTTCCGCTGCGAGGTCAGCGATTTGAGTCCCCTCCATGCCATGGACGACGCGGCAAAAGCCCAATGGATCAGCCTCAACAACATCCGCACCGAACTCTTCGGACTGAGATCCATCCGCCAGGCACTGTTCGAATTCACCAAGCTATAAGGAGCATACATCACACAGAAATAACCCTTCGGAGAGGAGGTTGCCACGCCAATGGCATCCTCCTCTCATTTTTTTCGAAACTTATAGGCTACTGGGCAACCATGAAAGAGAGTCGCTATTTGTTCAACGCTCGCTTTCTGATCCTATACTTTGCAGTGCGGAAGGCCCCATACGACATGCCTAAGATGCGCTGTATCTCCTCATCATCCTTTCCCATGTCAGTAAGGAGGGACACCACGATGGCCCCGTCTGTTTCGACGCTTCCCGCTATCCAAAAGGGGTGTATGTGTTCGTCATAGAACGGTCGGGGAAGACTTACAAATATAAGTTCGCTTTATAAGGCTCTCTTTCATTGTTATGAAAGGTCCGGACTTCCCGTCTGTCGGGAAGTCCGGACTTTATGTTTTTCTATCCCACATGCTCTTTTCGCTCATTAGCCAACCTCCTGTATACTGTGGGCGTCATACCCATCACTTTCTTGAAGGCGATAATGAAGCTGGTAGAGGAACTGTAGCCAAGCGAGAGGGCAAGTTGCAGAATCGTTGCCGAGTTGTGGGGCCCGGGTGCCGACAGTTGACGTGCGGCCTCACGTACACGCCGCTCGTTGAGCAACGTCTTGAAGTTCTTATTGTAGGTGGCATTGATGACCATCGATACGTATTTGGTGTTGCTTCCCACCTCGCGGCACAGCGTCGCCATGGAAAAGTCGGGAGAGAATATCCGATCTGTATTCTCCATCACGCGGTTGATGCGTTGCAAGAGTTCGTCTACTTGCTGCTGACTGAGGTTTCCCGTAGCCTGCGGTCCGGCCAGCACGGTGGGCTTGACAGCCAGTTCCCGATCCTTGTCGATGAGCAGGCGGTAAGCCTGTCGCTGCCTGCGGGCCTGCCGGATGATGACGACCAACATGACGAGAAGCATAAGGATCAGTGTAGCAAAGAGGATGATGGTCCATGTCTGTCGACTGACCTTGGTGGAGAGTCACCTATCAGCCCATCGGGGGCGACCGGGTAGCATTGGTTGAATCGTCTGTACAGGAAGGAGAGGTCACATTGCCACAGTCTGTAGTGAATGATGGCAAGACTTACGTTTTGACAACGATCGGCGAATCGGTCTTTGCCAACTCCACGATCACGTCGGTCGACATGCCGACCACTGTCACCAAGATCGGCAAGGAGGCTTTTCATTACTGTATGAGTCTCGTCACGGTCAAGGGTACGGAAAACGTCGATTCCATCATGGGTCAGGCATTTGCCACCTGCCGCCAGATGAAAACGATGGATTGGCCCAAGGCACTGAAATTTGTAGGCCCTCACGCCTTCACCTACGACAGTAGCATCACCTTCGACCTCTTCCTGCCTCGCAGCATCACCCTGGAAGAAGGAGCATTGGAAGGCATGTTCAACGTGGGAACTGTCACCCTCGACGGCCAGCCTGCCTATGTGGGTGCTGAAGCCTTCTCCGGTCTCGATGCGTTGACAACCTTCAACATCAATGCCATCTATCCGCCTCATTTCAATCCGGCCGACGCTTTCAGCGACGGCTGGGGCGACCCCGACCTGTCGTCGGTCACGCTCTATGTGCCCACCGGAGCCAAGAAAAACTATGAGGCTGACAAAAACTGGGCCAACATCTTTGGGGAGATTGTAGAGAAAGACATGGAAAATCCCGATGAAACGGGCGGAAATGGCGGTGGAGGCGAGCGCAAGGACTCTGTGCTCGCTACTGAGATTTCGCCGGACAGTGCCACTATCGCCATGCACGTCGCTGAAGCAGGCACGTTGAACGAGACGCTGACCAAGAAGCTGCAGGCCAAAGTGCACAAGCTGACACTCTCGGGTAAGCTCAACGGCGACGACATCATCCTGCTGCGCAAATTGACAGGCGTCGATACTGATGGCAGTGAAATCGAGAATGCCACGCCGATTCTCGACACACTCGACATCAGCCTCTGCGACATTGTTGCGGGCGGTGATGCTTATTTCGTGTCGTCGATCGGCGCGTCCTATACCGAGGACGACGTGGTGGGAGCCAATATGTTCTTAGGATGCCCGAGCCTGGTTTCGGTCACCTTGCCACGCTATGCTGAGCGCATCGGCAATGGCGCCTTCGCCTACACACAGTCGCTGCGCTATGTAGGAATCGGTGACAGAGTGAAGGCCATCGGTCAAGCCGCGTTCTACAACAGTCAAATCGAAAGCATCGACCTGCCCGACAACATCGAGACCTTGGCCGAAATGGTGTTCTACAACTGCGAGCACCTGAAGCAGGTGAAACTTCCCGCAAACCTGCGTGCCCTTCCCTTTGCCACATTCTATTTCTGCATCGCGCTCACCAATGTGGTCATGCCCGAAAGCCTGACCAATATCAGCAACGAAGCCTTCTGGTATTGTGCCTCACTGCCCCAGATTCATATCCCGGCTTCGGTGACCAACATCGACAACACAGCCTTCGGCCGTTGCTTAGGCATGACCGCCTTTGAGGTGGATCCTGCCAATACGACCTATAAATCAGAAGACGGCGTGCTTCTCAACGCCACTGGTGACATACTGATTCAATATCCGCTCGGCAACAGCCGCACGACCTATACAACCCCCGAGAGCGTGGCTAATATCGGCGACATGGCATTCTATCAGGCCAACCACCTGAGTGAGGTGACGTTGGGCGAAAACATTTCGACGTTAGGCGGCAGCGCTTTCAACGAGTGTAAGGCCCTGAAGAAGGTGAGCGTCAATGCCACGGTTCCGCCAGCCTGCTATGGCAGTGATGATTTCACGCCCTTCTCAGGTACGGATATTGCTCACGCAAAGCTGATTGTGCCCGACGGCAGCGAGAATGCCTATAGGGCAGCTCCCGTGTGGCAGGACTTCGGCTACATCACCACTCCCACGGCTGTCCGCAGTGTGAATGTAGAAGGAAAAAGCGATGAAACCGCCCGTTTCAACCTTTCGGGTGTGCGTGTAAACCATTCTACGCAAGGCGTAAGCATCTTGCGGATGGGAGACGGGTCTACACGAAAAGTGTTGACCCGCTGATGAAGAACCCGCCCTTCCATACTCTATTACGGGAGGAAGGGACACGGTGATCAACAGACGACCGCAGGAGAATCTCCCGATGGTCGAATATCATAGAGTTTTATAAAGGAGCGTGTAGCTACATGGATGGCTGCTCGTTCCTTTTTTTGTTGATTGATGTCTCAACAAAGGTTTTTGGGTCCCGGCCCGCATTTGGCAGCCCGCCGGGTGGCTATAGAGAGCCCACGGGGCACCAAAAGGGAGCCCACGGGGCACCAAATGCCTCCCCGCATCCACTCACCATCTTTTAAAGACAAATTCATCTGAATGAGCAGACGGATGGTTAAGAAGATAGGAGTTTGCGATACTCTTTTTGAATACAAAAGAGACTCATCCGGGTGAAGCCTTCGCAAGAGAAAGACCCCAACAGCTTTTGTCCGAAGGTATTGAGAGAAACATTTACCGACCCGAATTGATCGCTAAATGCTTCGAGTCGGAGAGTAGATGGATGAAGATACCAACCATTCGCCTTGAAATTTTTAGGATGAATTGGAGGCTCCTTCCCGTTAAAAAATCTCAAAATCTTAATATATAAGATGTATATGACAAATAATTAGTTACTTTTGCCTCGAATAATAAAGAACACGTGTCAGACTATGCAAGAGAATTTAGTGATTGTAGAGAGTCCCGCAAAAGCTAAGACAATTGAGAAATTCTTAGGGAAAGATTACAAGGTCATGTCGTCTTACGGACATATCCGCGACTTGAAGAAGAAGTCGCTGAGCATCGATCCGAAGACGCTGGAGCCTACTTATGAAATACCAGAAGAGAAACGCAAGGTTGTAGGCGACTTGAAAAAAGCCGCCAAGGAAGCCAAGAAAATATGGCTTGCATCCGATGAGGATCGCGAGGGAGAAGCCATCAGCTGGCATCTGTGCGAAGTGCTCGGACTGGACGAGAAAAATACCAACCGCATCGTCTTCCACGAGATCACCAAGCCCGCCATACTCAAAGCCATCGAGACCCCACGCCACCTGGACATGAATCTTGTCAATGCCCAGCAGGCTCGCCGTGTGCTCGACCGACTGGTAGGATTCAAGCTCTCGCCCGTGTTGTGGCGCAAAGTGAAACCCGCCCTCTCAGCCGGACGCGTGCAGAGCGTAGCCGTGAGACTCATCGTCGACCGCGAGCGCGAGATTCAAGGATTCAAGTCCGTACCGTTTTATAGAATCAACGCCACCTTCGGACTCACCCACCCCGACGGATCGCAGAGTGAGGTGAAGGCCGAGCTCGACAAGCGGTTCAACTCCATGGAAGAGGCACACGACTTTCTGGAGCGTTGCAAGACAGCAGAGTTCACCGTGAGCGCCATCTCGAAGAAACCCCTCAAACGCTCGCCGGCACCTCCCTTCACCACATCCACCCTGCAGCAGGAAGCCGCGAGAAAGTTGGGATTCACCGTGTCGCAGACCATGATGGTGGCTCAGCATCTCTATGAGAACGGACGCATCACCTACATGCGTACCGACTCAGTAAACCTCTCCTCGCTCGCCATCAACACCAGCAAGGAGGTGATTACGAAACTCTATGGAGCCGAAAACAGCTGTCCGCGCAACTATCATACCCACTCCAAGGGAGCCCAGGAGGCTCACGAGGCCATACGTCCTACCTTTATGGATGCCACGGAAATCGAAGGCACCATGCAGGAGCGGCGCCTCTACAATCTCATCTGGAAGCGCACCGCTGCCTCACAAATGACCGACGCCGAGATCGAGAAGACCACCGTGAACATCAACATCAGCGGAGCCGACGAGAAATTCATCGCCAACGGCGAGGTGGTCACCTTCGAGGGATTCCTCAAGGTATACCGTGAGAGCAACGACGATGACGACACCAACGAAGAGGGCACACGACTGCTGCCCGTGATGACAGAGGGCGACAAGCTGCAGCGCCGCGAGATTATCTCCACGGAGCGGTTTACCCAAGGCCCCTCACGATACACCGAGGCCAGCCTCGTGCACAAACTTGAGGAATTGGGCATCGGTCGCCCATCCACCTACGCCCCCACCATCAGCACCATTCAGCAGCGCGAATACGTGGTGAAAGGCAACAAGGAGGGCGAGGAGCGACGCTACAATGTCGACACGCTCAAAGGAAATATCATCACCTCGAAGACCAAAACCGAGACCACTGGATCGGAGAAAGGAAAACTCGTACCCACCGATATCGGAATTGTGGTGAACGACTTCCTCATGGCCAACTTCCCCGATATCATGGACTACAACTTCACGGCCAAGGTGGAGGGCGAATTCGACCAAATCGCCGAGGGCAAAGAGGAATGGAAAGACATGATGAAAGACTTCGACCAGAAGTTTGAACCCGCCGTGAAAAACGTGCTCGACAAGCGCGAGAACCACAAGGCCGGCGAGCGCGAGCTCGGCACCGACCCCACCGACGGACGGCCCGTGGTGGTAAAGATCGGACGGTTTGGCCCCGTGGTGCAGGTGGGCCGCGCCACCGACACCGAAAAACCGCGCTTCGCCCAGATTCCAAAAGACAAGAGCATGGAGACCATCACTCTCGAAGAAGCGCTCCAGCTGTTCAAGCTACCGCGCACGGTAGGCACTTATCAGGGCAAACCGGTTGAGATCGGTGCCGGACGATTCGGCCCTTATGTGAAATACGAAGGCAAATACACCTCTCTGCCCAAAGATATGAATCCCATGGCTGTCACGATCGAAGAATGCATCAAGCTCATCCTCCAGAAACAGGAGCAGGAGGCCAAGCGCCACCTCAAGAGCTTTGGGCAGGATCCGAAGATGGAGGTGCTCAACGGTCGATACGGACCCTACATCGCCTACGACGGCAAAAACTACCGCATCCCGAAAAACATGCACGACAGGGCTTCCTCCCTCACCTACGACGAGTGCAAGGAGATTGTAGAGAACGCTCCCGAACCCAAGCCCCGGCGCAGCCGCAAGCAATAGCATGACCGACCGCATCATTCTCATAGGATACATGGGGGCCGGCAAGACCACCGTCGGCCGGGCGCTGGCGCGTGCGCTGCACATGCCCTTCTACGATCTCGACTGGTATATCGAGCAACGCATGCACCGCTCTGTGAGGCAGATCTTTGACGAGCGGGGCGAGGAGGGATTCCGCAACGTGGAGCGCAACATGCTTCACGAGGTGGCAGAGTTCAACCGAGTCGTCCTCAGTTGCGGCGGCGGAACGCCCTGTTTCTTCGACAACATCGACTACCTCAACCGGCAAGGGGCCACCGTATATCTCAAGGCTACGCCCGACGTGCTCTTCAGCCACCTGCACATGGGCAGAAATGTGCGCCCCCTATTGCTCGGCAAGACTCCCGACGAGGTAAGGCACTTCATCAGCGAGCAGCTCGCCGAGCGCGAAGACTTCTACACCAAGGCCCACTACACCGTCGACATCTCCCTCCTCGACAACCATAAAAAAGTACAGGACACCATCCTGCGACTGTGCGAGACGCTCGGCATCAGCACCGACAATATCAACACCAACAACAATAGAAACAAAACCATCAAAACGACATTCTGAATCAACCCGTAAGAAATAATGAAGAAATGGACCATTGAGGATGCCAAGGAGCTCTACAACATCAACGGTTGGGGCACCTCATATTTCGGCATCAACGAGCAAGGCAACGTCTACGTGACGCCCTGCAAGGACAACACACAAATTGACCTGTGCGACGTGATGGACGAACTCGCCCTGCGCGATGTCACCGCCCCCGTACTGCTGCGCTTCCCCGACATTCTCGACAACCGCATCGAGAAAACCTCAAGCTGCTTTGAGAAGGCCAGGAAGGAATACGGCTACAAAGGCGAGAACTTCATCATCTATCCCATCAAGGTGAACCAAATGCAGCCCGTGGTGGAGGAGATCATCAGCCACGGACGCAAGTTCAACCTCGGACTTGAGGCAGGGTCGAAGCCCGAGCTCCACGCCGTCATCGCCGTGCAGTGCCAGAGCGACTCGCTGATCGTCTGCAACGGCTACAAGGACACCAGCTACATCGAACTGGCCCTGCTGGCCCAGAAGATGGGCAAGCGTATCTTCATCGTCGTGGAGAAACTCAACGAGATCGATCTCATCGCCGAGGCCGCGCGACGCCTCTCCGTGAAACCCAACCTCGGCATCCGCATCAAGCTCGCCTCCTCGGGATCGGGCAAATGGGAAGAGAGCGGAGGAGATGCCAGCAAGTTCGGACTCACCTCGTCGGAACTCCTCCAGGCCCTGGAGAAGCTCGACAAGTTGGGCATGAGCGACTGCCTGCACCTCATCCACTTCCATATCGGCAGCCAGATCACGAAAATACGCCGCATCCAGACCGCCCTGCGCGAAGCCGCACAATACTACATCAACCTCCACCACATGGGCTACAACGTCGACTTCGTCGATTGCGGAGGCGGACTTGGCGTCGACTACGACGGCACGCGGTCGAGCAGCAGCGAGAGCTCGGTCAACTACTCCATTCAGGAATACGTCAACGACTGCGTCTACACCTTCACCGACGCCGCCGACAAAAACCATCTTCCCCACCCCAACATCATTACAGAGAGTGGCCGTTCACTGGCCGCCCACCACAGCGTACTCGTCATCGACGTGCTCGAAACCGCCTCGCTGCCCGAGATGCCCGAGGAGTTTGAGGCCAAGGAGTCCGACCACCAGCTCGTCAAGGACCTCTATGAGATCTGGGACAACATCAACCCTCGCAACATGCTTGAAGACTGGCACGACGCCGAGCAGATACGCGACGAGGCTCTGGAGCTCTTCTCTCATGGCATCGTAGACCTCAAGACGCGGGCCGAGATCGAGGCCATGTACTGGAGCGTGTGCCACGAGATCAATATCCTCTGCAAGCAGATGAAACACGTGCCCGACGAGTTGCGCGGACTCGACAAGCTTCTTGCCGACAAATATTTCTGCAACTTCTCGCTCTTCCAGAGCCTGCCCGACTCCTGGGCCATCGACCAGCTCTTCCCCATCATGCCCATTCAGCGGCTCAACGAGGCCCCCACGCGCAATGCCACCTTGCAGGACATTACCTGCGACTCCGACGGCAAGATCGCCAATTTCGTCGTAGGCGGGCGCCCCAGCCACGTACTTCCCCTCCACCCGCTCCGCAAGGGAGAGCCCTACTATCTCGGCGTATTCCTCGTGGGAGCCTACCAGGAGATCCTTGGCGACATGCACAATCTTTTCGGCGACACCAACGCCGTGCACATCAGCGTCAAGAACGGCAAGTACCACATCGACCAAATCATCGACGGCGAAACCGTCGACGAGGTGCTCGGCTACGTGCAGTATAATCCCAAGAAGCTCGTCCGCCAGCTCGAACAGTGGGTCACCAAGAGCGTCAACCAGCAGAAGATCACCATGGAGGAAGGCAAGGAGTTCCTCTCCAACTACCGCTCAGGCCTATACGGATATACCTATCTCGAACAGTCCTGAGAAAAAATGGGAATAATAAAAAAGTGTTAATTTGAGAGATCGTCTGTAACTAAACATTCCCTCATCCGTCATACATTACAGAGACATGAAGAAAATCAGTTTCCAGAACGATGTCCTGCCGCTGAAGAACCAACTGTTCCGACTGGCATTGCGCATCACCCTCAACCGCGAGGAGGCCGAGGACATCGTGCAGGACACACTGATGAAACTTTGGGATAAGCGCGACGACTGGGATCACATCGATAACCTGGAAGCCTTCAGCTACACCGTCTGCCGCAATTTGGCGCTCGACCGCAAGCGGCGCGCCGCCAACGGCAACGAGTCGCTCGAAGAAGCACCCGTCGAGAAACCCGACACCGCCCGAACCCCCTCTGAGACAACCATCCAGCGCGACAGGATGGAGATCGTGAGAAAACTGGTCGACAGCCTGCCTGAAAAACAAAGAAGCTGTATTCAGCTCCGCGATTTCGAAGGCAAAAGCTACAAAGAGATCGCCGCCGCCATGCAGATCAGTGAAGACCAAGTGAAAGTCAGCATCCACCGCGGCAGACAGACGCTGAGGGAAAAATTTTTAGCAATAGACAACTATGGATTATAGATACATCGAACAACTATTGGAGCGCTACTGGCGCTGCGAGACCACCCTGCAGGAGGAGGAAATCCTGCGCACGTTCTTCTCGCAGGACGACATCCCTGCCGGCTTGGAGCGCTACAAGGCATTGTTCCGCTACGAGAAGACAGAACCGCAGACCGACGTCCTCGGTGCTGACTTCGACGACCGCATGATGGCCCGCATCGAGAGCCAGCGCACGGTGAAGGCGCGCGTGATCCGCATGCCCCAGCGGCTGCGGCCGCTCTTCAAAGCCGCTGCCGTCGTGGCCATCCTGCTCACCCTGAGCAACGCCATGCAGGTGGCATTGGTGGGCGACACGCCCACAGCTCCCAACCAGCCCGCCACCATCCAGCGCGGATCCTCCGTGGCTGCCATGGGCGACTCTGCATCCATCGACACTGTGAAGCATGCCGGCATGACCACCGCGCCGCAGAGCGATGTCATCATCAAGTAAGACAAATTTCTATGCTTTCTCTATAATAATCATGTTTAGTAAAACAACAAGGAAACTGAGAAGTTTCTGATTCTCTCAAATTTTTCATAACATACTAACGTTTGGAGGTTGCCGTTTCAATGAAGCGACAACCTCCTTTGTTTTTACCCAAAACCTCCCCACAAGATCCGGGCGCCAGCCGCCAAGTCAGGCGCCACTCACTGCTCCTTGTCCTTCAGCTTGCCCTTGATTCTTGAGCGCGTGGTGCGCAGTGCACCGTAGGAAGTGCCGAGGATCCGAGTCATCTCCTCGTCGCTCTTACCCATATCCTGAAGAATCAGGAAAAGCTTGTTGCCGTTGGTAAGCCCCTCATAGTCGGTGTCCAACTGTGTGACGAAAGGGAGGTTGACCACCTTGTAGTATTCAATCAACTTCGCCACGTCGGCCTTTCCCCACTTCACGATCGACTTGTTGGCGCAGATCGCCTCATAGAGCGAGTGTCCCTCAAACATGAGGCTTGTCTGCCGGTTCTGAATCTTGTCGATCTTGTGCTTGAGCCTGCGGATGTCCTTCTCGGCGTCGCTGCCGTTTTTTTGCAATTCGTCTATGCGGCGGTTGTAATCGTTGATAAGGATCTGATAGGAGATAACTTTCCGCTTGTTCCGGTTGGCCTTGAAAACTGAATAGATGATAACTGCGGCAATGACAACGATCAGCACGATGAGCGCATAGAGGGCCCGGATGAGCATGCGATCATAGTTGCGTTTGGTCTTTTGCTGGTCATATTTCAGCTGGATTTCCTGTATCGCGGCGGTCTGTTTCCGTTTGCCCACACTGTCTTTCAACAGCATCAGCTGCCTCAACGATCCATAGGCTTCCCTGAAGTCGCCATCGCCGAACTGCTGATGGGCAATGGTGTCGAGGATGTCGGTCTTGTCGGTCAGCGAGGCCTTCTCCATAGCCTTTTTCCACAAAGCGCGGGCCGTAGCCTTCTTTCCTTCCTGGTTGTAGATGCTGGCCAGCAGGTTATAAGCCGAAGAAGTAGGGAAAGCCTTGCACGACAGCGCAAGATAGTGCTTGGCCAGCCGATTCTCATTGTTGCGGTGGCAGTTCTCGCCGATCATGTAGAGAAAGACGGCTCTATCCTTTTGGCCGACGGTCTTGATATAGGGCAGACTTTTCTGGACGTAGATCCACGCGCTGTCTTTCTGTCCCAAAGCCTCATAGATGCAGGCCAGATGATGATACAAGGGAATGTGCCAAGGAATACTTGGTTCATTCCTTTTTTTATGAATCCTTACCCCTATTGATCGGCTTCTTGCTCATCCCTTCCCATGTATCTTCGGGCATACACGGCCCTTCGTCACCACCCAAAAACACAGCCCATGAGCCAAGGACTAAGTAGATTCCGCCTGCGGGAAAAGCCACGTGAAGGCTGCCCAGAAGGGAAATCCCCACAGGATTTCACGTTATTTACTTTTCCAAAAGGCGTTAAATCAAAATTATTTCTTACTTTTGCAGAAAGACATATCAAAGAACAACGATGGAGAGCAAACTTAAAAACATTCTTTTCGACTTGGGAGGCGTTTTGGTAAGGCTCGATGCCGGTCGCTGCTACCGTGCCTTCGCTCAAATCGGCATCCCCCACGCGGAGGATGTCCTGCACTCGGAGCAGGGCATGACTCTCGTGCGCAGGCTGGAGACGGGCGGTATCGGCGAGGAGGATTTCTATGGAGAGGTGAGACGGCTGACGGGCCGCGGAGCATCCGACGAGGAAATCCGGTGGGCCTGGAACCAGTTTCTTGTCGACGTGGACGACAGGAAGAAGCTGCGGTTGCTCAGTCTGCGGCGACGCTATCGGGTATTTCTGCTCTCCAACACCAATGTGATGCATTGGGAATATGCGTGCCAAAAGCTGTTTCCTCTCAGAGGATTCGGCGTGGACGACTATTTCCACGGTGTCTTTCTCTCCTATGAGCTCGGTCTGGCCAAGCCCGACAAGGCCATCTTCGAGGCGGCGCTCAGACTGGCCGGCCTCAAGGCCGGGGAGACGCTCTTCATCGACGACCTCAAGGCCAACTGCGACGCGGCCCGCGCCACGGGTCTCCGCACCTGGCAGAACCTTCACGATAACGACTGGCTGAATGAAAACGATTTATTTGAATAGCGACACCCCAGTGCTCAGTGAGCCCGCCGTGGCCACCATCGGATTTTTCGACGGCGTCCACCGCGGCCATCAGTACCTCATCGCCCACGTGAAGTCGGTGGCACGGACCTTTGGGCTGCGTTCCATGGTGATCACCTTCGATCGACATCCCCGCCAGGTACTCCACGACGACTATCAGCCCCGGCTGCTCTCTACGCTCGACGGTAAGCTCCGCCTCTTGGAGCGCACGGGGGTGGACACGGTGGTGGTGCTCCACTTCACGCCCCAGATGGCGGCTCTCTCGGCCCACGACTTTATGGAACGCGTGCTCCGGCAGCGACTCTGCGTGGAAAAACTCGTCTTAGGCTACGACAACCGTTTCGGGCACGACCGTTCGAGCGGTTTCGATGACTATGTGGAATATGGCAAGCAGACGGGCATTTGGGTCATCCGAAGCCAAGCTTTCGTGCTTCACGGCATCAACGTAAGCTCGTCGGTGATCCGCGAGATGTTGGCCGAGGGCGATGTGGAGCGAGCCCACGACTGCCTGGGCTATCCCTACACACTTGAGGGCACTGTGGTCCACGGCGAGCAAAACGGCCGCAAAATGGGATTTCCCACGGCCAACCTCGACCAGCACGGCTCGGGCCAACTGCTGCCCGCCGCTGGCGTCTATGCCGTCGGCGTGCGCACGGATGCCTCACAGACCCTGCGCCATGGGATGCTGAACATCGGCCACCGACCCACTTTCGGCGGCACGACGATGAGCGTGGAGGTGAACATCTTCAACTGGACGGGTGACCTCTATGGACGGGAGATTTCCATCAGCTTCCTCCACCACATAAGGGAGGAGCGCAAGTTTGACAGTATGGAAGAACTGGAGCAGCAATTGGAGAAAGACAAGGAACATATTGAACAACTTTTGAAAAAGGATTACGAAAGAAATGAATAATAAGCTGAAAGACTCGTTGGACGTCATTTGGTATTTTGTGGCGTTCTATTTGATCCAGTACATCATGATTCTTGCCGTGGGCATCGGCACCGGTCTGGCCACGGACAAGCCGATCAGCTCCACATTTCAGGGGGCAACCGCGCTTAGCGGAGAGGCTCTGTTGCTGATGATGCTGTTCTCGGCGATTCTGACGATCCTCATCTTCGGTCGGTTCAAGTGGTCGCCCTGGTCGCGCGACTATCTGCGCAGCCATCCCTGGGGGGTGGTGTTCTGGGCCGCCCTACTCGCCTTGGGTAGTATATTGCCCTCCCAATGGCTGTTGGAGCAGCTGCAATTGGAGATGCCGCAGAACGTTGAGAAATTATTTGAGCAGGTGATGGGCCAGCCCGTCGGCTACATTGTCGTCGGCATATTGGTCCCCGTGGCCGAAGAGATGTGCTTCCGCGGGGCTATCCTGCGCAAGCTGCTGACCATGTTTCCCCGGCGGCAGCACTGGATCGCCATTGCCGTGAGTGCCCTGATCTTCGGACTGGCCCATACCAACATGCCGCAGTTTATCCACGCCACGATCATTGGCCTGCTCTTGGGCTGGCTCTACTACCGCACCGACAGCATCCTGCCGGGCATTGTCTTCCACTGGATGAACAACACGGTGGCCTTCGTCATGTTCCACCTCATGCCACAGATGAACGACGGCAAGCTGATCGACATCTTCCACGGCAACAATACCGAGATGCTGTTGGCGCTTGTGTTCTCGCTTTTCATCATGATTCCGGCCATTGTGCAGTTGGCCCTGCGCATGAAACCAGCCCAGAAAGGCTGAAAAAGCCTCTCGATGACACTGGGGAGAGAAAAGAAAAGTGCCATTTCATCGTTGATACTTCTGTCTGTAGCGTCACCGATGAGCGGATCCATTCGCATCGCCGACTCTCTTGGAGGGCGATGGAGCATGGAGACGGGCTGTATGGCCGCATGGCAGATTCCCTTCGACAACTATACCCAGCGATGGCTGCGACAGCGCAACTCTGCCACAGTCAGCATCGAGGCCGGCCACACATCACTGCCGCAGGACTCCGACGCCTTTGCCCGCGACTACAACTATCCGACGCTCTCGTGGGGCATGGCCCTGCATCTGTCGCAGACAACACTCAACCGCGACCACGACCGCACGGATCCGGCTGGCTACGACTCGCGCTTGGGAAACAGCCTATCTTTCTATGGCAAGTTCTCACGCCCCGTTGTACGATGGGGCCGATGGTCGGCTGGATACACTCTGAGTTTCGGTGTGGCCTGGCACGACAAGAAATACCATCCGCACACAAATATCGACGACGTGCTCATCGGCTCCCGGTGGACGATGTACTACAGCTCGGGACTCTACATGGGCTTCCGCTTTCTGAAGGAATGGACGCTGAAGGCTGGTGTGGCCTATTTCCACCACAGCAACGGGGCGTTGAACCGTCCCAACAAGGGGAGCAACAACGTCGGGCCCACGCTGGCCCTGGCCTGGACTCCGGCCGAAGAAACGATCGAAGAAAGGGGGCGAAAGTTTACTTCTCCGCCATTCCATCGGTATTTTTATGCCACTGTTCTGTTGGGCATCGGTGGCAAGACTTTCGACAGCGATTGGAGGCGAACGCAGTCCGCCGTCGGCAAGGACAACCCCGACTATCTCACCTCACGGTTCCACGTGAGTCCCGTTTATGAGTTTCAGACGACTTTTATGTACCGTTATGCCCGTCGATGGGCCTCGGGCATAGGCATCGATGCCGAATATCTCGATCTCTCGGGGACGAGCGGCGACATTGCCCGTTACGACCGGTGGTCGGTGGGCTTGGCCGCGCAGCACGAGGTATTCTACGGTCACCTCTCCCTGCGTATGGCACTTGGATGCTACCTCCACCACAGCAAGGCCGAGCGCAAGGCTGAGTTGGAGAATACGTATTATGAAAATATCGGTGTATTCTACACTTTCCCCCATTTCATCGGCCTGAAAGTAGGCATCAACGTCAAGGCCCATTACACCAAGGCCGACTATTCCAGCCTGCGGGTCGTCATTCCTATAGCAACTATCAACAAATAAACAGAGATCATAAAACCTCAATCCACAAACGAATGAAAACTTTTCAGTTTATCGCCATCGCTGCCTTATCGTGCAGCCTTCTCACCCCACAGCCGGCCGTGTCGCAGACAAAGTCCGACGTGGCCGACTATGTCTCTACCTTGGTAGGGTCGGAGTCGAAACCGGAGCTCTCCACCGGCAACACCTATCCCGCCATTGCCCTGCCCTGGGGCATGAACTTCTGGACACCACAGACGGGAAAGATGGGAGACGGATGGGCCTACACCTACACGGCCGACAAGATACGCGGCTTCAAGCAGACCCATCAGCCCAGTCCCTGGATCAACGACTACGGACAGTTCGCACTGATGCCCATGACGGGACACGCCGTCTTCGATGAGGAAAAACGGGCCTCATGGTTCTCCCACAAAGCCGAGACCGCCCGTCCCTATTATTATAAGGTGTATTTAGCCGACTACGACGTGACGACGGAGATCGCTCCCACCTCACGCGGGGCCGTATTCCGGCTGAGCTACCCCACCGCCGACTCGGCCTTCATTGCCATCGATGCCTTCGACAAGGGATCGATGGTCAGGATTCTGCCCGAGAAGCACATGATCGTCGGCTACACGACGAAGAACTCCGGCGGCTGTCCGGCCAACTTCAAGAACTGGTTTGTCATCCAGCTCGACCGCGACATCACCTTCCACACGACATTTGCCGACGGACAGTCACAGGCCGGTCTGTCGGCCGAGTGCGACCATGCCGGAGCCATCATCGGCTTCAGCACTCAGAAAGGCAAGCCCGTCATCCTGCGCGTGGCCTCCTCATTCATCAGTGAGCAGCAAGCCCTGCAAAACCTCAAAGAAGTGGAAGGCCGGAGCTTCGACGAAGTGTGCGCAGCCGCCCGCCAGCAATGGAATGCCACACTGGGACGCATCGAGGTGGAAGATGACAACATCGACAACCTGCGCACTTTCTATTCCTGCCTCTATCGCTGTCTGCTCTTCCCGCGCTCCTTCTACGAAATTACGGCCAAGGGCGACACTGTTCACTACAGTCCCCACACAGGCAAGACCGATCGTGGGCCGCTGTTCACCGACACAGGCTTTTGGGACACGTTCCGCTCGCTCTTCCCACTCGTCGACTGGCTCTATCCCGAAGTGGCATCGCAGATGCAGGAAGGATGGGCCAATGTCTACCGAGAGAGCGGATTCCTGCCCGAATGGTCGAGTCCCGGGCATCGCGACTGCATGGTGGGCAACAACAGTGCCTCGGTGGTCTACAACGGCTGGCTCAACGGACTGCGCCGGGATGAGGGCGAATTGCTCTGGGAGGCTGTCACCCACGGGGCACATGCCCGACACGCGTCGGTATCGTCTACGGGAAGGGCCGGATGGCAGCTCTATGACAAGTTGGGCTATGTGCCCTGCGACAAAGGCATCAACGAGAGCGTGGCCCGCACGCTGGAATATGCCTACGACGACTGGTGCATCTATCAGTTGGGACGGGCCTTGGGCAAAAGCAAGAAAGTGCTGGAGCCCTATCGCCGCAACGCCTACAACTACCGCAACGTTTTCGACAAGCAGACGGGGCTGATGCGAGGCCGCAATGCCGACGGCACCTTCGAGCGCGACTTCAATCCCTTCAAGTGGGGCGGTGTCTTCACCGAGGGCAACAGCTGGCACTATACGTGGTCGGTGTTCCACGATCCACAGGGACTCATCACGCTCATGGGAGGACGTGAGGCCTTTGCCCAGAAACTCGACTCGATGTTCATTCTTCCGCCCGTCTTCGATGATTCCTACTACGGCTACGTGATCCACGAAATACGCGAGATGCAGATTATGGACTTCGGCAATTATGCCCACGGCAACCAGCCCGTACAACATGCCATCTATCTCTACGACTGGTGCGGGCAGCCCTGGAAGGCGCAGTTCTGGACGCGTGAGGTGATGGACCGCCTCTATTCGGCTTCGCCCGACGGCTATTGCGGCGACGAGGACAACGGCCAGACCTCGGCGTGGTATGTATTCTCGGCACTCGGCTTCTACAGCGCCTGCCCCGGCACAAACGAGTTTGCCTTGGGCTCTCCACTCTTCAAGAAGGTGATTCTCCACCATGCCGACGGCGGCACAACCACCCTCAGTGCCCCTGCCAACAGCCGCGAGAACCGCTACATCGGCGACCTTCGCGTCAACGGCAAGACATGGTCCAGGAATTATCTCACTACAGATCAACTGAACGGCAACAACCGCATCGATTTCGACATGCAGGACAAGCCCAACTACAGCAGGGGCACCGAGTCAACGGCAAGTCCCTACTCGTTCAGTACAGCCCAATAAAATCTGCTTTTTACGCTCAAAGAGGATGTATCTGCCAACCAGATACATCCTTTTTTTGTTTTCGCCTCATTTGTAGCCACCTCCTTTACTGGCACAGCGGATATTTTCCGTGGATTCATGGTAAGTTTATATGTAAAGGGGAAGGAAAATGGTCATGTCCAGGCTTACGCTCCATCGGCAGCTAAAGCCCGTCCGTGACTATTTTCCTTACCTTTTGAGCTGAATGGGGTGACACTATTCCTTTTGGGGGTGGAAGTGTGACTCTCCATCTTTTAGGGTGATTGATGGCGGCACATGGGAGCCCACCGGCTGGCACATGGGAGCCCACCGGGCGGCACATGGGAGCCCACGGGGCGGCATATGGCAGACGACATGAACTCACAGAGAAATAACCATGGTCTTCCGCTTTGGCAATCATCAGTAAACAGTCGATTTCCTACAGTAGCCGCCACCGCAAAACATGAGGTTGAATGCCGAATCATTGGAGAAGTCGGAATTTTGTCTTACCTTTGCACGATGATCGCAAGGGGGCGTCTTCAAATCCATTGATGTCCCCCCATTCACCTATAGCACAAAAGAACAAAAAAATGAAATACAATACAGCAACCCTTCCCAGCGGAATCCGGGTGATTCTTATTCCCTCCACCTCAGACGTGGTCTATTGCGGCTATGTCGTCAGCGCAGGCTCACGCCATGAGAGGAATGGCGAGGAAGGACTGGCCCACTTCTGTGAGCATGTTTCCTTCAAGGGAACGCCAAAGCGCAAGGCTTCCAACATCCTTAACGAACTGGAGTGTGTGGGTGGTGACCTCAATGCCTTCACCAACAAGGAGGACACGACCTACTACGCGTCGGTGAGAAAGGAACACGTGGCACGTGCCGTAGGCCTGCTCACCGATATCGTCTTCCACAGCACCTATCCGCAAAAAGAAATCAACAAAGAGGTGGACGTGATCTGTGATGAAATCGAGAGTTACAACGACTCACCTTCAGAACTGATCTTTGACGAGTTTGAGAACATTCTCTTCCGCGACCATCCCTTAGGTCACAACATTCTCGGTTCGGCCGAACGGGTGCGCGGCTACCAGACGGCCGATGCCCTGCGCTTCACCCGCGGGCACTACCTCCCACAGCGATCGGTTTTCTTTCTTCATGGTAACATGACGTTGCAGCGTCTGTTGAGGATGCTGGAGCGGGCAACAGCCGACCTGCCCACGGCGGCCCCCGACGTGGAACACGAGGAAGCCGCCACGTTGGGCCCACAGCCGGGCGCCGGCGATGATCCCATTGTTGTCCACCGCGACACCCACCAGAGCCATGTAGTCATCGGAGGGCGGAGTTTCGCGGCCTCCGACCCACGGCGTCTGCCACTCTACGTGCTCAACAATCTTTTGGGCGGACCGGGCATGAACTCCCGGCTCAACGTCAGCCTGCGCGAGCGCCATGGACTGGTCTACACCGTAGAGAGCAGCATGGCCAGTTATGGCGACACGGGTGTATGGTGCACCTATTTCGGCTGCGACAGCGGTGACGTAAAGCGCTGCCTGCGGCTGCTGCGCCATGAGCTCGACCGTGTTGTCGACGCGCCGCTCTCTCCGGGTCAGCTGCAGGCGGCCAAACGGCAGATCTTGGGACAGTTGGCCATCACCTACGACAACCATGAAACACTGGCTTTGGACATGGGGCGCTCGTTTTTGCACGGCGGTCTGGAGCGCGACCTCGTCCACTTTGCCCAACGCCTGGAGAGGGTGACGCCCGAAGACGTGCTACAGGCAGCGCGCAACGTGCTGGGGAAGGAGAATCTCACTACGCTGGTATTTGAATAAAGGCGGTTCCCAAAAATTACTTTTGTCTGCCTGCCCACCAAAAGATATGTCCTGTCAATCTCCAATTTGTTTGTTCTTCACCGCAAAAAGATTATGAAAAAAACATCCTTTTCTAACAGACCACGTACCAAATTATAATTTAGCACACTATTAGAAAAAAACTTTGGGCACCAATTCATTGTTGGCATTTGGCTCCCCCTAACTAACTTAGTCAAGTTTGTCCACTCAACACGCATGAGATAAGTAAAATAAGGGCACAGCGGATGTTTTCCGTGGATGGTGGAATCTGAAATTGAGGATTTGTTTCCTCAAGAGGAAAGAGAACGGCATAGACGTTTACAACCTTAAGATAGTAGGAAAATCATGGTCAGGCTTTTGCTCCTAACAGAGCAATGTGCCAGAAGCTATGGGGTAGCCTTTGCGAGCAAGCTCGCAGGCCACCCCATAGCTTCTGGCACACACCATAGGTGTCAAGCCAGCCCATGAAGAAAATCGCTATCGCGTAAAATTGCCTTATGGCATAAAATAGAGCAGCACAAGAGTTCGTTTGTAAGAAAACATAAAACCGATTTATTCACGAAGATACAATCAAAGTTTTCTAAACTGCTTGTGGGAAGATTTAGGGGGATGTGATATATTTTATGCACCTTAGTGCAATTTTATGCCCAAGCAATTTTCGTCATGGACGGGCT
>ONYL01000025.1 GCA_900322035.1 uncultured Prevotella sp. | reverse complement strand
TTTGGTGGCAAGCCTGCCCATGACGAAAATCGCTATCGCGTAAAATTGCGCTTACGCGCATAAAATTCTACGGCAGAAAGCTTCAAGTCAAGGCATTCCAAACCACTTTTGGGCAGATGCAAGGATGCGCTGATTTTATGCGCCTTTGGCGCAATTTTATGCCCAGGCAATTTTCATCCATGATTTTCTATTACCATTTATTCATTGGCGAAGTTAGGACTATACGAAATGAAACAACCTATCCAATCCACGGAAAATATCCATTTAACCTAAATAATACGAAAAAGAGGGTGCATCAGAATTTTGATACATCCTCTTATGTGTTATTTTCTGCATTCAAGTTTCAAACAGCCTTACATGTATCCCAACCACCGGAGAATATCATTGAGATTGGCCACGATCATCAACAGCAACAGGAAGCCAATGCCAACAATTTCGGCATATTCCATAAACTTGTCCGACGGCTTGCGTCCCGTTATGATCTCATAGAACAGGAACAAAACAAATCCTCCGTCAAGAGCGGGAATGGGAAGAATGTTCATGAAAGCGAGGATAATGCTCAAGAAAGCCGTCATCATCCAAAAGGCATGCCAATCCCACTTGTCGGGAAAGAGACTGCCGATGGCACCAAATCCTCCCAAGCTCTTCACGCCTTGGGGCGAGAAGACATAGCGCATGTCGCTGATGTAGCCTCCGAGCACATCAAAGCCATACTTGACTCCAGCGGGGAAACTCTTCAGGAAATTGTAGCTGATGTGGGTATTCTTGTAACTGGCCAAAGGGTTGACAGGAGCGTAGCCCATCAGCAGATCCTTGGTGAGCGTCGTGGAAAGCGTGTCCACTTTACCCGTTGCTGCACGTTTCACAGCAACCGTCACGGTGCGAAGCCGCAAGCTGTCGTCGCGGGTTTTGGCCGCGGTCATGGCATCAGCGATGTGCCCCGTAGCGTCTTTATAACTATTGTAGCTGTCAAGGGGCTTTCCGTTGAGAGCAACGATCACGTCTCCTTTCTTCAACTGCATCTGCCAGGCAGGCGAGACGATGCTGTCTTTAGAATCCTCAGCCACAGGAATGCGCTTCAGCACCGTGTCGACTTCGTTCACCATGAAAGGCTCCATGAAGCGGGGCGTAGACTGCACCATCTCTAACATGTTGATCTTGCCAGGAAGACTGACGCGTACCTGCTTGCCGTGGCGCAAGACATCACAGTATTTTGCCTTGGAGATATCACGGTATACATCGCCCGAATATTCACGAAAGGCTCCCCGGTCGGTGCCAAGGAGGATGTCGTGGTCGCGGAAGCCATAGCTCTTGGCCTCCTGGTTGAACTTCATGCCGAGCGTCATGTCTTTCGTGGCGATATAATCCTCGCCCCAGTGGAACATGATCATACTATAGATGAAGAGTGCCAACAGAAGATTGACAGTGACACCGGCCACCATGATGATGAGCCGTTGCCAGGCTGGTTTCGTGCGGAACTCCCACGGTTGAGGGTCACCCTTGAGCTGCTCGGTATCCATGCTCTCATCGACCATGCCCGATATCTTGCAATAGCCGCCGAGAGGAAGCCAGCCGATACCGTAGGTAGTGTCGCTGTTTTTGGGTTTGAACTCGAAGAGATGGAACCACGGGTCAAAGAAAAGATAGAACTTCTCTACGCGCACTCCAAAGAGCTTTGCCGTGAGCATGTGCCCCATCTCATGAAGAAGGACCAACAGCGATATGGCCATCATGAACTGAAGCAGCTTAATGAGAAAAACTTCCATTTGATATTGTCTTGTGTGTTTATGTTTTACGAATAGCTATTATTGATGTTATCATCTGCATCGCGAGTCATCCCGTAGAGATAACCATCAAGAAACAGATTTATCCAAGAATTTCAGAGGCTATCTTCCTGGCCTGAGCATCGGTCTGGAGATAAACGTCAAGGTTGGGAGAAGCGTCAAAGTCGGCACGCTGCATCACCTGCCCGATGATGTCGGGCATCTGGAGGAAAGAGCAACGGTCTTCACGAAAGGCAAGATTCACCACTTCGTTGGCCGCATTGAGAATGCAGGGCATATTGCCGCCACGACGAATGGCCTCGTAGGCCAATTGCAGACAGCGGAATTTACTCGTATCTGGCTCAAAGAAATCCAAATGGCCTACCTTGAAAAGATCGAGCCGGTCGCCATCAAGGGACAGCCGTTCGGGATAAGAGAATGCATACTGAATAGGAAGCCGCATGTCGGGTACGCCCAATTGCGCTTTCACCGCACCGTCCTTGAACTGCACACCGCTGTGGACTACCGATTGGGGATGGATAAGCACCTGGATGCGGTCGGCCTCAACTCCGAAGAGCCACCGTGCCTCCATCACCTCAAAGCCCTTATTCATCAGTGTTGCGGAGTCGATGGTGATCTTGGATCCCATCTTCCACGTGGGATGGCGCAGGGCATCAGCTGCTGTAACGCCCTTCAACTGGTCGAGACTGTACAACCGGAAAGGACCTCCCGAGCAAGTGAGCAGAATCTTGTCCACCTCATTGATCTCCTCACCCACGAGGCTCTGGAAAATGGCGCTGTGCTCTGAATCTACAGGCAACAGATCGACATGATACTGGCGGACGAGGTTGAGAATCAGTTCTCCGGCCACTACAAGGGTTTCCTTGTTAGCCAGACAAACCTTCTTATGAGCCTTGATGGCATTGATGGTGGGCACGAGGCCCGAGAAGCCGACCATGGAAGCCAATACTGTGGTGATGGGCCCGGCCTCTACAATCTGCGCTATCGCGTCACTACCAGCATAGACCTTGATGTCGGGCAGATCAGCGAGGCGGGACTTCAACTCGTTGTAGTGGCGCTCATTAGCGATGACAACGGCGGCAGGATGAAACTCTCGTGCCTGCTGAACCAGTTTGTCAACACTATTGTTGGCCGTCAGCGCATAGACTTCATAGCGGTCGGGGTGCTGACGAATGACGTCAAGCGCCTGTGTACCGATGGAGCCCGTACTGCCAAGAATACATATTTGTTGCTTCATTGATTTATCGTTCATAGGGTATATAGGGTACTATAGCTCCAACAAACCTTCTGGAATATGGAGCATGATTTGCTGTTGCTGAGGATCAATATCAGCGATGAGCTCCTGTGCAAGCGGAATGAGCCGATGGCTGCCATCGGGCGTCTCCACTTCCAGAAGTGTGTTAGCTGTTGAAGTGTCGACAGCTGTGACGACACCTACACAACGATGAGATCCGGCATCAATAACCTGATAGCCGGAAAGCTGGGAGAGACTCATCTCCTCATCGCCCGTGGGCTGAATCCTGGGGAAAAAGACAGAGCTGTTGACGAGCAGTCGCGCCTCCTCAGCTGTGTCGATACCCTCAAACTTGATGATGGCAAG
The DNA here is from genome assembly GCA_900322035.1 of uncultured Prevotella sp. Lineage (GTDB taxonomy): Bacteria > Bacteroidota > Bacteroidia > Bacteroidales > Bacteroidaceae > Prevotella. The sequence continues at coordinate 48,631 of ONYL01000025.1, read as the reverse complement.
GTCGTCGCTGCGGAAACGATATTCCTCTATAAAGAAAGGTACGACAATACCGTCGATTTCCACAAAAAGAAAATCGGCATCAGTGCGGTCGAAAATATCATCAGAGAAATTGAACGTCAATTCGCCGCCTATTCCATGGACCTTTCCCAAGCGTCCAATCCTGAATACTTCGTCGGGCTTAATCATCTACACGGCTTATTTTGGCCCCAAGACTGTTGAGGCGTTTCTCTATATCCTCATATCCGCGGTCGATCTGTGCGATATTCTCAATCCGGCTGGTACCTTCGGCGCTCATGGCTGCAATAAGCAGGGCGATGCCCGCACGAATATCCGGACTTGTCATGCGGCCCGCCCGAAGCCTGATCTGATGGTCGTGGCCCACGACTACGGCGCGATGCGGGTCACAGAGTATAATCTGGGCACGCATATCAATAAGTTTGTCGACGAAGAACAGACGGCTTTCAAACATCTTCTGATGAATCAGCACGCTGCCCCTGGCCTGAGTGGCCACAACAAGCAACACCGAGAGCAGGTCGGGAGTAAGTCCCGGCCAAGGTGCGTCGGAGAGCGTCATGATGGTGCCATCGAGAAACGACTCTATCTGATAATGCTTTTGAGGTGGGATATAAAGGCTGTCGCCCTGCTCTTGCACTTTCACGCCCAAACGGCGGAAGGCGTCGGGGATAAGGCCTAAATTACGGACACTGCAATTTTCAATCCTCACGCCATCGCCTACCATGGCAGCCATGCCGATGAATGATCCCACCTCAATCATGTCGGGAAGAATGATGTGGGAGGCACCGTGAAGTTGTCCGACACCTACAATGGTCAACAGATTGGAAGCAATACCACTGATGTTGGCTCCCATGGCGTTAAGCAGGTGACAAAGCTGCTGGATATAAGGCTCACATGCAGCATTGTAGATGGTGGTGGTGCCTTCGGCCATCACAGCCGCCATGATGATATTGGCCGTACCGGTCACGCTGGCCTCGTCGAGAAGCATATACTTACCATGGAGATGATGGCCTTCGAGGAGATAGATGTCGCGCTTCTCGTCGTGAACGAAACGGGCTCCCAAGTTCTTGAATCCCAAAAAGTGGGTGTCGAGCCTGCGGCGGCCTATTTTGTCTCCTCCCGGCTTGGCCACGGCAGCCATTCCAAAGCGTCCGAGCAGCGGCCCTATCATCAGTACGCTGCCACGAAGCTGCGCACACTTGTGGACAAACTCTTCAGATTCGAGAAAATCGAGATTGATATCGTCGGCCTGGAATTCATATTCGTGACGTGAAATCTGGTTGACCTTTACACCGACATCCTTGAGCAGTTTGATGAGGTTATTCACATCGAGGATGTCAGGGACGTTGCTGATGCGCACGACGTCAGAGGTGAGGAGCGTGGCGCAAATCACTTCGAGCGCCTCGTTCTTGGCTCCTTGGGGATAGATTGAGCCTTTGAGCTTATGGCCTCCTTCGATATAGAATGCTTCCATTACTTTTTCTTATTGCGCTTGGTGGGCACTACAGGTTCCTTTACTACTTTCTCAAACTTGAACTGTTTCAAGTCGAGTTGAATCTTGCCATCGGTGAAACGGGCGAGGTCGGCGGCAACCTTTTCATTGTCGCTCGACCCATGACTCCACTCCACGAGGTTGCGCTTCATCTGGTTGGCAGCATAGCGGACCAACGTATCACGCTCCGGACCGGGATCCATGGTTTTCAGACGGTCGAACACCTCAAAGAGAATATGACCGTAATGGCGCACGGGAATGCGCGTCATGGGATAGGCCACCTTGTCGGGATGAGTAGAGATAGAATGGGCACGTGAGACATCAAACGGCCAGTCGATATCGAGTTTAAATCCGCTTAGGATAGCCAGGTGGTCCCACAGTCTGTTTTCCCATTCCGCACGGTTCTTCGCACGGTTTTGCGGGTGCATACGCCCCATGATCGCCACAATAGACTTGGCACAACGCAGACGATCGTTGCGGTCGGGCAACGAAATGCAGTATTCTACCATTTCCTGTATCTCGCGCCCGTATTCTGGCAATACGAGCTGTGAACGTTGTGTGTTATAATCTAATCCTTGTATGTTCATGTTTCTGTATAAAAAATATGCGGGTGACGAGTTGTAGCTTAAAGCAGTTTACGCGGTTGTTTGGCGACAAAGTCCTTCAGATAGAAGGGTACGAAATAAGCCACGTCCTCAAACTTTCCTTGTGCGATACGCTTTTCGGCCAGCGGCAGCATGTTTTTGGCCAGTGGCTCGATATCTTCAATAAGATGCGCATTGGGATGATTGATGGCTTTCATGCATTTTGCCGCGCCGTTGCCGAAGAAATACATCGGATGGGAAAGAAACTCCTTGTAGGTATCAGCGTCAACAACATCCGAGTGAATAGGGCGCTTCTCTTGAAGTGCGCGGTCGAACACCTGCGCATAGACTTCCATGCGGCGGGCATCAAGCATCGGACAAAGCAGTGCGGCATCATCGGTGACCAGCTCACGGAGCAGCACGGGCACACAGAGCAGTTCGAGGGTAGGCACGGCAATAAGTTTCAGATTGCGACCGTAACAGATACCCTTGGCCATGGATACTCCTATGCGGAGTCCCGTGTAGGAACCTGGCCCGCAACTCACGGCTACATAGTCGAGAGGGAGTGCATGGTTGTCGGTGTAGGAAAGCGCCTCGTCGACAAATGAACCCAAGCGCTCGTTATGATGAGGACCTGAATGATCTTCCTTGTTAAAAATGATTGCGCCATCGTGGCTTACAGCTACCGAACACACGTCGGTACTCGTCTCAATGAAAAGAATAGACGACATATAATTAATATTCAAATAAATAATGTGCAAAATTACTCTTTTTTTCCCAGTTTTTTGTACTTTTGCAGAAATTTAACGCGAAAGAAAGTATGATACAATCTATGACGGGCTACGGCAAGGCTGTCGCTACCTTTCAAGACAAGAAAATTCATGTTGAAATCAAGTCACTCAACAGTAAAACTACAGACCTGTCTACTCGCATTGCGCCTATCTATCGCGACAGGGAGATGGAAATCCGCCAAATCGTTACCAACTCCTTAAAGCGAGGCAAGATAGATCTCTCCTTGTGGGTAGAGAAAGAAAACACTACCAGCGCTACGCCAATCAACGCTGCACTGGTGGAAAACTACTATCACCAAATCAAAGACATCGCCGCAAAAGCAGGCATCCCCGAGCCCAGCGACTGGTTTGCCACTCTCTTGCGCCTTCCCGACGTGACACTGAAAACCGATGTGGAAGAACTCACCGACGAAGAGTGGGCCGTGGCCAGGCAGACCCTGCTCACAGCCCTCGGCGAACTCAATGCGTTCCGCCGACAGGAAGGGGCCGCATTGGAGAAGAAATTCACAGAAAAGGTGGACAACATCGAAAGACTGCTGCACGAGCTGGAGCCTTTCGAAAAGAGCAGAGTACCCAAGATTAGGGAAACCATTGTGAAAGAACTGGAAGAAATCCCGAATGTAGACTACGACAAGAACCGCCTTGAGCAGGAACTGATCTACTACATCGAGAAGCTCGACATCAGTGAGGAGAAGCAACGGCTCGCCAACCACTTGAAGTATTTCCGGGAAACCATGGCCGAGAACAAGCCCAACGGGAAGAAACTCGGATTCATCGCGCAAGAGATGGGACGCGAAATCAACACGACCGGCTCAAAGAGCAACCAGGCTGAGATGCAGAACATCGTTGTGAAGATGAAGGATGAGCTCGAGCAAATCAAGGAACAAGTGCTGAATGCACTTTGACACACGGAAATAACAAGAATATCGCCACAAAGGCATAGAAGGTATAAAGAAGAAAACAACACTATGGCAGAAGACAACAGCCGTCCAATCGCAGGCACAGGCAAGCTCATCATCTTCTCTGCGCCATCGGGCAGCGGAAAAAGTACTATCGTGGGCTGGCTGATGAAGGAGCACCCAGAGCTGAATTTAGCATTCTCCATCAGCTGCACGTCACGGGCTCCACGAGGAACAGAGCGCAATGGTGTGGAGTATTTCTTTCTCACACCAGAGGAATTCAAAGCCAAAATCAACAACGATGAGTTTCTGGAATACGAGGAAGTATACGCCAATCGCTTCTACGGCACTCTGAAGTCGCAGGTAGAGTCACAAACAGCCAAAGGAGAGAACGTTGTGTTCGACGTAGACGTCAAGGGCGGTTGCAACATAAAACAATTCTATGGCACGAGAGCCATGAGCATCTTTATCCAGCCTCCATCGATAGAGGAACTGGAAAGACGACTCGTCAATCGTGCTACAGATGCTCCGGAGGTTATCCGCCAACGGCTTGACAAAGCTGCCTACGAACTGACCTTCGCTCCTAAGTTTGACCATTGCGTGGTGAACGACGACCTCGCTACAGCAGAAAACAAGGTATTCCAACTGGTGAAGGACTTCTTGAAGAATGATTGAGACCGGCATATTCGGAGGATCGTTCAACCCCGTGCACAAAGGTCATATCTCATTGGCAGAGCGTATTCTTACCGAAGCTCAGCTCAACGAGGTGTGGTTTGTCGTTAGTCCGCTCAACCCTTTCAAGTGCAAAGCCGGCGACTTGCTTGACGACGACAAACGGTTAGAGATGACACGGCTGGCCCTGAAGGACCATCCAGGACTCATGGCCAGCGACTATGAATTCCAATTGCCACGACCGTCCTACACCTGGAAGACACTCAGCCACTTGCGCGACGACTTTCCGGGTCGCCGCTTCTCACTCATTGTAGGTGCTGACAACTGGCTGGCTTTCGACAGGTGGTCACATCCCGAATTCATCAAGGCCAATTTTCCGATTCTGGTCTATCCAAGACGTGGGTATCCGATTGATCCTGCATCCATGCCAGAGGGTGTCAGTTACATCAACATGCCCCTCTACGACTTGAGCAGCTCACAAATCAGACAGCGACTGAATCAGGGTCTGACAATCAAGGGATTTGTACCCGACAGTATACTACCCTTGGTGGAGAAATATTATGCCTCAGACAGTAACGGTCGGGCATAAGCGACAAACAATATGCAAACAGTGAAGAAATACTTGTTAGGCGGCATTTCGCTCTTCTTCGAACCTCTGCGCAGAAATGGGGCCTTTTTCGTCTTCATGTACGCCCTTGGGATGGCGTGCTCATGGCTTGATTATTCGTCGAGCCATTACGACCCGCTTTATGCAGAGCTTTTCATTGATGTCTACGCGCTCTGCGTTGTGCTGGCCTTGTTGCCCGGGCGGATAAGGGTTTGGGCACGGCGTGTGCTTTATTTTTGCCTTTACGCCGTCGCATTCATCGATCTTTACTGTCTGGCGAAGTTCGACTCCACCCTCACTCCGACAATGCTCATGCTTGTCGGCGAAACCGATCCGCGCGAGGCCGGAGAGTTTCTGTCCACTTTTCTTGATCCTTCACTGGCCGCCACTCCCGTCGGTTGGTTGCTTCTCCTGTGCTTCGTACATATTGTTTTTACTCTTCGCCACAAGTTATGGCGTGCATTCCGACTGCCTCACATCAAACTGCCTACACTTCGCTGGCGACAAGATAAGGAAGGCGCAGTGGCTGGAGCACTGGTTATAGCTGTCCTGTTTTGGGCCTGGCCAAAATGCGCGGTAAACAAACAGGCTGTGGCCAAGATCATGTCTGTTCCCACATTAGGCGACATCGAAAGGTTGCTGAGTATCCGCGGCCATGCCGTAATGTATGAACCTGTCTACAGACTCGCCTTCAGCATGCGCAGCAACAACCTCGCCAATCAACAAGTAAGCACACTTCTCAAAGCCTCATCAAAGGTTGCTGTCGACAGCTGCAAGTTCACCACACCACGCATCGTACTCATTATCGGAGAAAGCTTCGGGCGGCACCATAGCCAGCTCTATGGCTATCGCATGCCTACAACTCCCCGCCAGCGGCGTCTGATGCGTCATGGCGAGCTGATAAGATTCGACGATGTAGTTACACCTTTCAACCTCACAAGCTACGTGTTCAAAAATGTTCTCTCAATGCATGTCATAGGACAAAAAGGTGAATGGTGCGACTATCCGCTCTTCCCACAGATCTTCCGTAAAGCTGGTTATCACGTCACGTTTATCACCAACCAATTTCTTCCAAAGGCACAGGAAGAAGTATACGACTTCAGCGGTGGTTTTTTCCTCAACGAGCCAACACTCAGCGAGCAGGAATTCGATACCCGCAACTCATCGCTCCATACCTTCGACGAAGGACTACTTGACGATTATGCCTCGCTGAAAAGTGAGGATACCGAACACAATCTCACCATCATCCACCTCCTTGGGCAGCATGTCACCTATCGTGACCGCTTCCCCTCCGACCGCCGGAAGTTTACCAAGGACAGCTATACAACCTTCCGGCCTGAACTCAACGACAAGCAGCGGGCCGTCTTGGCCGACTACGACAACGCGGTACTCTACAACGACAGCATCGTGACAGCCATCGTGAAGTTTTTTTCCAAGCAGGATGCCGTCGTGATCTACATGCCCGACCACGGCGAGGAATGCTACGAAGAAAATCGGGGATTCTTCTGCCGTCTTCATTCGGCCCGCGTGGATTACAAGTTAGCCCAATATGAGTTTGAGATTCCCTTTTGGATCTACGGATCACGAATTTTCAGACAACGCCACTCCGACCTCTGGCATCGCATCATCGCTGCAAGGCACCGCCGTTTCATGACGGATGCCCTACCCTACCTGCTGATACATTTGGCAGGGATCTATACACCGCTCTATCATCCGCAGTACGACATTCTCAGTCCGCAATACGACGAGAAACGGCCACGGCTGCTCAAGAATTCAGTTGACTACGACAAATTATGCCCATGACAAACAATGGCTTTTCGCGTGCTGAATGCAACGCTCTTCGTGGACTTGCCATCATCGGCATTTTTCTCCACAATTATTGTCACTGGCTTGGTCCAATCGTAAAGGAAAACGAATATCAGTATTTCCAACTCAACGTAGACCGGCTGGTACATGCCGTGCAATATCCCGACGCATCACTGCTCTTGCATCTCCTTTCGTTTTTCGGCCACTATGGAGTGCCCCTATTTCTTTTCCTTAGCGCTTTCGGGCTGGTCCGCAAATACGAAGTCAACCAACGCCCCAACATTCCCACGGCAGCGTTTATGAGCTACCACTTCCTGAAGCTATTCAAGATGATGATCGTTGGCTTTGTCGCCTTCACCATGCTCGATGCCATCACCCCCTCCCCCCATCGCTATCATCCCACGGATATCATTGCCCAGTTGCTATTGGTCAACAACCTACTGCCCAATCCAAGCAAAATCATCTGGCCTGGTCCCTACTGGTTTTTCGGTCTCATGCTCCAACTTTATCTCGTCTACCGGTTACTGCTCTTTCGCCGTCACTGGAGTTGGACGGTGGTGCTGGCCGCCGTATTCACCATAGCCCAATGGTTTTTCTCGCCAGAAGGATCTGCTTTGGAGCGTTATCGTTATAATTTCATGGGCGGCATGCTTCCGTTTGCCTTAGGCATTCTGTATGCACGGGGAGAGATGCCCGTGTTGCGTCTGCGCCAGCGATTCAACCCGTTCATCTTCGACTTGGCTACGTTCTTACTTAGCACACTGCTCATTATCCTGCTGAGCGGCGACTTCATGGGTTGGTCGTTGGTTCCCGCGTTTGTCTGCACGGCAGGCGTGTCGCTTGTCCGCCTGCTCGCTCACTGGCCAATGGTCTTAGGATGGTGCGAGTGGATGGGAAGCATCTCCGCTGCCCTGTTTGTCTGCCATCCCATCACCCGGAAGATTTTCATCCCCATCAGCCGTGAGGGTGACGTCTGGGCCGGACTGCTGCTCTATGCTGTGGCCTCCGTGTGTCTGGCCTGGCTGTTCCGCCTGCTGCTCAACAAGATTCCCAACCCAACCCTACGCCAATGATAAAGACGATACCCGACATCGAACTTGCCAATATTTCACGCTACCGCGGTGAACTCATGGGACTGGCCATGCTCTTCATCGTACTTTTCCACGTGGCCTTGCCCCGCAGTGACGCTTTCTATGGACTGCGCCGCATGGGCAATATCGGGGTAGACATGTTTCTCTTTCTTAGCGGCGTAGGCCTCTGGTTCTCTTGGACCAGACATCCCAATGTCAGACGATTTTTCCGTCGGCGCTTGTGGCGCGTCTATCCAGCATGGTTTGTGGTGGCTTGTGCCTATTACATTCCCGACTATGCCCTCCACGGTTACCATTCTTCCAGCATAATAGACCTCATTGGCGACATCACCATCAATTGGGATTTCTGGCTCAGAGCCGAGCTCACCTTTTGGTATATTCCTGCCACAATGATGCTCTATCTCTTTGCGCCGGCCTACATGGAACTTATCCGCCGCCATCCCGTCTACCGCTGGACTCCCGTACTGATGATCTGCTGGTGCATACTCGTACAATGGGTGCCACCCATACATGCTGCCGTTGGCCATTTGGAGATTTTCTGGAGCCGCATTCCCATCTTCTTCATCGGTATCAACCTGGGCAAAGCGGTCATGGAGGAACAGAAGTTGGATGGAACCTCCATATGGATGATCATCCTCAGCTTTGTCATGACCTTGGCAACCAGTATATTCCTTGAGCAGGCCGAGCACGGATTGTTTCCCCTCTTCATAGAGCGTATGCTCTACATTCCCCTCACCGTCACCGCCATTCTGCTGCTTAATCGCATCCTGCGCCGCACACCGGTGTGGGTGAACCGGAGTCTGACTTTTGTGGGAGCCATCAGCCTTGAGACTTACCTCATTCACGCCGGGTTTGTCATGCCCTGGCTCAATCGCCTTCACTTGGGCTATTGGCCCACGTTTCTGCTATGCTGTGCCATCACCCTCCCCACAGCATGGATTCTTCATCGCGTATTACATCTCTGCGTCCCTAAAAACATCTGAATAATGCAAAACATCCTTCATCTTTGGTCCAAATATCTGTTGCCCGTCATTCGCATCGTCAGACCACGGCAGTGGGTGAAGAATTTCTTTGTCTTCATCCCCCTTTTCTTCGGTGGCCAGATGAGCAATACGGCCTTGCTCCTCGATGCACTGACTACATTCGTAGCCTTCTCCTTGGCTGCGTCTTCCATCTATTGCCTCAACGACATTGTCGACGTAGAGGCCGACCGGCAGCATCCGGTCAAGTGTCACCGTCCTATCGCCTCAGGCCAGGTGTCGGTGTCAGCAGCCTACGCGCTCATGGCCATCATGCTGATCTTGTCGATGACGGTCTGTCCAATGCTAAAAGGAAGATCCATGGCTGTGGGAGCCGTCGTTTTAGGCTATTGGATCATGAACATAGCTTACTGTGTGTGGCTGAAGAACTTTGCTATCATCGATGTCTGCCTCATTGCTTTCGGCTTTGTGTTGCGCATCCTTGCCGGTGGACTTGCTACCGCCATTGAGCCCAGCAACTGGCTTGTACTGATGACATTCCTGCTCACCCTCTTTCTGTCGTTCGCAAAGCGGCGCGACGATGTTCTACGGATGGAAGCAACAGGAAAACCACCCCGCAAAAATACGATTCGCTACAATCTTACGTTTATCAATCAGGCCATCACCATCAGTGCCAGTATCACACTCGTGTGCTACATCATGTATACGGTGTCGCCCGAGGTCACGGCTCGCTTCAACAGCCACTATATCTACCTGACGACCATCTTCGTTCTGGTTGGATTACTGCGCTATATACAAATCGCCGTCGTGGACAAGCAAAGCGGTGACCCGACGAAGGTCATCCTACGCGACCGCTTCACCCAACTTGTGGTGCTGGCATGGATGGTCTCCTTCCTCTTCATCATCTATTATTGAGAATGAAACATAGAAAAAAAATATACGCCTTCGACTTCGACGGAACACTGACTCGCCACGACTCGTTCATCGCCTTTATTGACTTCGCCCGTGGCAGGTTCACGCTGGTTTATGGTCTTGTGCTCTTTCTGCCGCTCATCATACTGATGAAACTTCATCTCTACGACAACGGCAAATGCAAGGAGCGCCTGTTCCGGTTTTTCTTCCACGACATGGACGAGGTCTATTTCAATGATCTCTGCAAGCATTTCGCCCGCCGGCACTCCCACATCATTCGTGCCAAAGGCATGCAGCGCGTGAAGCAGGCCGTCAGGGAAGGCTGCGAGGTGCTCATAGTCAGCGCAAGTGCCGACAACTGGGTACGTCCCTTCTTCGAGCAGGCAGGGCTGACGACCACGGGGCACCATCCACAGGTGCGCGTCGTAGGCACACGGTTGGAGGTGCATGGCAGTTGGCTCACAGGCCATTTTGCCACACCCAACTGTTACGGGCCGGAGAAGGTCAGGCGCATACAGCAACTCTATCCCTATCGCGAAGAATACAAACTCTATGCTTATGGCGACAGCAAAGGTGATAAAGAAATGATGGATTTTGCAGATGAAAGATTTTTTAAACCGTTTAAGTAACGAACGCCGTGCCCAGTTGGGCGAGATGGTTCGCTTCGGAATTGTCGGAGCTTTGGCCACACTGCTGCAGTATGGCATTTATCTACTGTTGGTTTGGATCGCACCGGTATCACTGTCAGATGCCCACTCTCATTTGTGGTCGTCGGTGAGCATGACGGCAGGCTACATCATCAGTTTCATCTTCAACTTCTTTGCCTCCACGCGATTTACCTTCCGAGTCAAAGCCAATACGCGCAGAGGAGCTGGATTCCTTTTCTCCCATATAGTGAACTATCTGTTACAGATGGCTACACTCAATATCTTCCTCTTCCTCGGAATGGGCAGCAAGTGGGCCCCGATTCCGATGTTCTGCATCTGCGTACCGGTAAACTTTCTCCTCGTCAGGTTTTTTCTCAAACGATAATGAAACGTTTTCTTCATCTTTTCCACGTGAATCGTGGCGAATGGCCGGCAATGATTCCCGTATTGTTGGTAGTCCTGACTGTCAATCTGCTGGTCATCGTTCATTACTGGCCGTTGTTTTCCCAACCGAGCGACAGCATTTGGGGACCCTTCCCGAGCAATTTCCATGTTTCGGGATTCGACGCACTGCTCTATACGATGTCATCCCGGTGGAACATCTTCTACAACATCTGTTTCCGTCATCCGCTGATGGCCTACTTGCTGATTCCCACATGGGCCGTCACGCGCCTATTGCTTCTCATCACGGGCTACAACTGCGTGCAATGGGTGTTAGGCGTCCAACTTGTCTTCTGTGCTTTCTACGGTTTTCTGTTTTTTTATCGTCTTCTCCACGACGTGCTTCACCTCACGTCCCTTGAGTCCTCCACGCTCGTGTGGTTGCTGCTGTCGTTCGCGATGGTCATGGTAAGCACGGCCGTACCCGACCATTTCGTATTCTCATTCTTTCTGTTGCTCCTCACTCTATGGCTTGCAGGGCAACGAATCTCATCGGGAAAGCCATTGACCACCGCAGAGACCTTTTGGCTCTTCATCCTCACCGCTGGCGTGACGCTGACAAATGGCGTGAAAACCTTGCTCGCTCAGTGGCTGGCAGATGGACGGCGTGTGTTCCGGCTGCGCAACGTCTTGGTCTTAGCCGTTGGGGGATTGTTGATCTGGGGCGTTGGCAAGATCTCCTATGAACTGATCGTAAAGCCCGACATCGAGGCACGCACTGCCGCTAAGCAGAAGTCAGGCAAGCAGCCACACCCTCAGGCTCCCTCTCAAAAGCAACCACAGAAGGATGGGCAAAAGAGTCTGCTTTCCAACTACCTTCAATGGGCGGACACCACCACGCCGCGCTGGACATCATTCCGTGAGAACCTCATGGGAGAGACGCTTATCCTCCACCGCTCCCACTTGCTTGAGGATATCGGTACAGGACGCCCTATCTTTGTCGCTTATTCCAGTTCCCTGCCCTACATCATCGAGGCCTTCTTGGTGCTGTTAGCACTATTGGGATTCCTTGCCGCCTTCCGTCAGCGCTTGGCTTGGCTGGCCTTATCATGGATAACTTTCGACGCGGTCATCCATTACGTATTTGGGTTCGGCCTCAACGAAGTATATATCATGGCCTGCCATTGGGCATTCCTGCTGCCGCTGATGATCGGCTACTTGATTGCACGGCTGACCTCTTGGGCCAGACGCGCGTTGACCCTCATCATCCTGCTCATCGCTGCTTCGATGCTGACCTACAACCTCACGCTCATCGCCAGCTACTTGATATAGCAGGTTCATCCGCCACCGTAGGAACCAACTCACTTATGGTTTTAAGAAGATCCATCCACTTCAGAACGTAGACAAGACGAAATTCATAGCCCAAACAAATCCTTTTGCCGTGCGTATTCCGTTGTCTTGAAAATGGTTGCCAGAATTCCATTCAAGGACATTCATAACGTGAGCCGACTCCAAGAGCTGTTGTTGACGGCGAATGGCGGTGCCAATGGTTGTGAGAATGGGCGTGCGCGAGCGTTCCTCCCGGTCACCAAGACTGAGATAACACGCCTTAGTCTGAGGCTCATTCGCTGTAGCAAAGTCAAGCCATCCCTGGTACCATACTGAAGGCGACGCAGCCACAACCGCATCAAAGGGCTGGCCTTGCTGATATCCAGTCCACAGCGCAAAGAGGCCGGCCAAGGAATAGCCTCCCAAAATCACCTTCAGCGGAAGATCGTCGGGCGAAGACAACCGACGACCTTCGTCAGCGACAATCTTTTGTAGAAGCTCAAAGGTCACCTTGGCACCGTTGCCGAATGGTGTCTTACCAAACACGGGAGGTGCCGGCCAAGGCGCCAGTTCATCAAACCATCGGTCGATATGTACGGCAATAAAGCGAAAGGGAACCGGGGCTTTGCTGCTGATCTCCCCTAATTCCATATCCAATTCTTCGAGGTCATGCCCGTCGACAGGCTGAATAAGGAGCATTCGCGGATGCTCGCCATTTTGAAAGACCGTGCACTGCCGGTCGTGGATAAAGATTTGCTGTTTCATAGTCCTCTATCATTTTTTCAACGAATAAAACAAATTCATCGAATACACATTCGAGAGCAATTCGTTGAGAAACTTTATTTTTTATGCAGGCAGGAGGCACGGCGTCTTGCCGTGCAAGTCATGCGGCGGGATGCCGCATCTCCTATAGCACCCTGGAACGTCACGAAGCCAGAATCCGTGTGGCATCGGAACCCCGCCAAGGCACCGCGGTGAAGGTGGCCTTCTAACAGGCCGCTTCCGCCCGATGTCATTCGTCCTCATCGCCAGCATCGGGAAGCCGCAACTTACGCTTGGCATTCTCTGTGGCGCCATACTTCAGCAACTTTCGCGCTGCTGTGGTTATGCTTGTCCCCGATGGAGCCGTGGTCTTCTTCAAGTCGTCGAAAGCTTTTGCGGTCTTTGTCAGACAGTCGTCAACGTTCTTGAACCGCTCATAGAAAAGCTGCACACGGTTCACTACCTCGTTGGCCGCCCGCATGATGTCGTCCTGGTTCTCGGCCTGGCGCACTTGGTGCCATGTCATCTCGAGCACCTTGAGCATCATATAGAGTGTCTGCGAGCCCGAGATAATGACCCCCTTGTCGTAGGCATCCTTCCAAAGCGAGGGGTCACGGGCGAGTGCCAACTGTAGTCCGCCCTCGTTGTAGACGTACATCATCACGAAGTCAAGTTGCCGCCTCGCCTTGGGCGTATAGTACTGATAGCGTTGTCGCGCCAGTTCGTCAACATGCTTGCGCATGGAGGTGAGATGGCGGGCCAGCGCATCGTCGCGGGCTGCATCATCGGTGGCGTTGTAGTAGTCGGTGAGGGCCGTGAGCGACATTTTCGAATCGATGACGACATCCCGGTTGTCGGGGAAGTGCAGGATAACATCGGGGATTTTCTTGCGTCCCGTCTCCTCGTCGCGCACGGTCTGTCCGCCCTCCTTGAGCATCACCTGCTCCTCATATTGCACGCCCTTCTCAAGCCCCATGTTCTCAAGGAGTGTGGAGAGTCTCAGCTCCCCGAAATTGCCCTGCGTCTTCGTTTCCCCGGTGAGGGCGGCCGTGAGTTTGTCGGCACGCTCTCCCAGGGCCTCTGCCTGCTGCTGGCTGGCCTTGATGGTGGCGCGCAGGTTCTCCATAGAGGTCAGCCGGTCCTTGTTGCTCTGCTCCACGCTCTGCCGCATCTGTTTCAGACTCTCATGGAGGGGATTGAGCAGAAGGTCGAGTTGTTGCTTGTTGGAGACGTTGAGCTCCTCGGCGCGTTTCTTCAGGATGTTCTCCGACACCGTATTGATTTGCTCGCGGATGAGCTGCGCCTGGCTGTCCATCTGTTCTTTCTGCTGCTGCCGCAACTCGTCGAGCTGCCGGTTGTGCTGCCGGCTGATTTCGTCCTTCTGCCGCACAAATTCCTGTCGGGCCTCGTAGAGCTGGGTCTCCGCGGCTTCCTTGGCAGTGCGGGCCGCCGCGAGGTCAATGCCCAACTGACGGGTCTGGTCCCTGAGCTGTCGCACCTCAGCATCGACACGATCGAAGTTTTCCTGCAGCATCCGCGCTTTGGCCGCCTGACCAGCGCTGCCGTTTCGGGCATAGAGAATGCCGCACAAGGCACCGACGGCAATGCCCAAGAGAATGAAGAGAATATCCATTTTTTAAGTCCTTAATGATTTGTATGGTTCATGATCATGAGCAAAGATAACGATTTTTGCGGATAACATACCCACAGGCGGAAGATTTTTTTGTAACTTTGCGGCTGTTATGGTATTGAACTATATATGGATCGCTTTTTTCGTCGCCGCCTTTCTCACGGGAACCGTGGAGTTGGTCATGGGCGATACTACGGTGTTTCAACACATCGTGGACAGCACCTTCGACTCTTCTAAAAGTGCTTTCGAGGTAGCATTGGGGCTCACGGGCGTGCTGTCGCTCTGGCTGGGCATCATGAAGATTGGCGAGAAGGCCGGTGTTGTCAACGTTTTGGCCCGTGGATTGAGTCCTGTCTTCTCCAGGCTCTTTCCCGACATCCCCAAGGGACACCCCGTGTTTGGAAGCATCTTCATGAACATTGCCTCCAACATGTTGGGGCTCGACAACGCCGCCACCCCCACCGGGCTTCGCGCCATGGCGCAGATGCAGGAACTCAATGCCAAGAAAGACACCGCCACCAACCCGATGATCATGTTCTTGGTGCTCAACACCTCGGGACTGACCATCATCCCGACGACGATTCTCGCCTTCCGTGCCGCCAACGGCGCACAGACGCCCACCGACGTCTTCATTCCCATCCTCTTGGCAACGAGCGTGGCTACCATCGCGGGGATCATCATCACCTCACTCTGGCAACGCATCAACCTACTGCAACCCGTGCTGCTGATGACCATCGGCGGACTGGTGGCATTTGTGGGCCTCACGATATGGGGATTCGGACAGATGGACAGCAAGACGATGGGCACCGTGACCAGCGTGGTTTCCAACCTGATCCTCTTCGGCATCATCACACTGTTCATCGTGGCGGGCTGGATGAAGCGAATCAATGTCTACGAGGCCTTTATTGAGGGCGCAAAGGACGGTTTCGCCACAGCCGTGAGAATCATCCCCTACTTGGTGGCCATACTCGTGGCTGTGGGCGTGTTCCGCGCCTGCGGGGCGATGGACATGCTCATTGGCGGCATATCGTGGTGCGTGGAAAAATGCGGACTGAACACCGACTTCGTTGGCGCCCTGCCCACGGCGTTCATGAAGCCCCTGAGCGGCAGCGGTGCGCGCGGGCTGATGCTGGAGGCTATGCAGAACTACGGAGCCGACTCCTTCGTGGGGCGACTCTCGTGCATCTTCCAGGGCAGCACCGACACCACATTCTATATCTTGGCCGTCTACTTCGGCAGCGTCAACATCAAGTACACCCGCCACGCCGTGGCCTGCGGCCTGCTCGCCGATCTGGCCGGTGTGATCGCGGCGATTGCGGTCGCATATGTATTCTTTGGATAGGTGCCGCTGGGGGCCGCGTCCCAACACACCCCAGCACACCCCAACAAACCCCAGCACACCCCAACAAACCCCAACAAAAAAACATCAACATAATGCCAAACTTAAAATCACTCGCTAAGGACACAGCCATCTACGGGCTGAGCAGCATCATGGCACGATTCATCAACTATCTGCTCGTGCCCATCCAGACGGCAAGGTTCCAAGCCTCAGGCGGACAGTATGGAGTCATCACCAACGTCTATGCCTACGTGGCCCTGCTCATTGTACTCCTCACCTACGGCATGGAGACTACGTTCTTCCGCTTCATGAGCCGCGACGGGGAGGACCCGCGCAAGGTCTATGCCACCACACTGAAGATGGTGGGCACGACCTCACTGCTTTTTGCCATTCTTGTGGCACTCTTCATCCATCCGTTGGCCGCGGCCTTGGGCTACGCCGACCATCCGGAGTACATCCTCGTGATGTACGTCACGGTGGCCATCGACGCCTTCACAGCCATCCCCTTCGCCTATCTGCGCTATGCCCACCGCCCCATCAAGTTCGCCACGCTCAAGGTGCTCAACATCACGCTCAACATCCTGCTCAACGTCCTCTACCTCATCGTCTTCCCCGCCCTGAGGCTTAACCCCTTCGGCATCTACGACTCCCAGTTCACGCTCGACGTGGTGTGGGTGTTCTACATCAACCTTTTCTGCACCGTGGCCACGCTACTCATGCTTGGCAAGGAGCTCAAGGGCTTCGGCTCGCCGTTCGACTGGGCCACATGCAAGCGCATGCTGTCCTACACATGGCCGCTACTGGTGATGGGACTGGCCGGACAGCTCAACCAGTGCGCCTCGCAGATCATCTTCCCCTACGTCTACAACGGCACCCACGCCGAGGCTCTCCACCAGCTCGGCATCTATGGCGCGTGCATCAAGATAGCCATGATCATGGTGATGATCACGCAGGCCTTCCGCTACGCCTATGAGCCCTTCGTGTTCGGCAAGTCCAAGGACCGCGACAACAAGCAGACCTACGCCAAGGCCATGAAGTATTATGTCATCTTCACGCTCTTGGCCTTCCTCTGCGTGGTGGCCTACATGGACATCGTGCGCCACCTCATCGGCCGCAGCTATTGGGAGGGCTTGGAGATTGTGCCCATCGTGATGGCAGCCGAGATCATGTTCGGTGTGTTCTTCAACCTCAGTTTCTGGTACAAGCTCACCGACCACACCATCTGGGGAGCCTACTTCTCGGGCGTCGGGGCCGTGGTGCTGATAGCCGTCGACATCATCTTCATCCCCCGCTTCAGCTACTGGGCCTGCGCCTGGGCCGGCTTCATCAGCTATGCCGTGAGCATGCTGCTGAGCTACTACATCGGGCAGAAGAAGTACCCCATCAACTATCCCATCAAGGAAATCATGGCCTACGTGCTGCTCGCCCTCGTGCTCTTCGCCGGCATGACGGCCTCCAACGAGCTCTTGCCCCTATGGGCGGCGCTCATCGTCAACACGCTGTTAGGCTGCGTCTACGTGGCCTACCTGTTCAAGCACGACTTCTCGCCCTCCAGCCTGCCCGTCGTAGGGAAATACTTCAAGGCCGGCAAGAGGTAGTGGCAAGGCCACCCTAACTCTCCCCAACCAACCCCACCGACAACAAATTCTTAAACCCTTATACTATGCAAAAGATTAAGATGCTACTCGCGGCGACACTCTTCGCCGCACCTGCAATGGCCGATGAAGGCATGTGGACGCTGTTCAACTTGCCACAAGCGGTCTACAACACCATGCAGCAGGAAGGTTTCTCCCTGCCCTATGCCGACCTCTATCAAAGCAGCGACGCCATCAGCCGCGCCGTGGTCAACTTCTCCGGCTATTGCTCGGGAGTCGTGGTGAGTCCCGACGGACTGGTCTTCACCAATCATCACTGCGGTTTTGAAGCCATCCGCTCCCACTCCACCGTTGACCACGACTACATGCTCAACGGTTTCTATGCCAAGAGCTACGAGGAGGAGTTGCCCAACGAGAACATGTTCGTATCCTTCATGATCAGCCAGCAGGACGTCACCGACAGTATTCTCAGCCACGGATACTACGAGCTGACGGAAGATGAGCAGGAAGAACTGATCAAGAACTTTGAGCAGCGCCTCAACCTGCGCGCCAAGGCACAAGACTCGACATACCACGTGGAAGTACAGCCTTTCTATGAAAGCAACAGCTTCTACGCCACTACCTATCAGGACTTCACCGACCTCAGACTGGTGTTCACCGTGCCCAAGTCGATGGGTAAGTTTGGTGGCGAGACCGACAACTGGATGTGGCCACGCCAAACCTGCGACTTCTCGGTGTTCCGTATCTATGCCAACCCCAAGACCAACGGACCTGCAGCCTACTCGAAGGACAACGTGCCCTATCATCCCAAGCACTGGGCACAGGTGAGCCTGCAAGGTTACAAGCAGGGCGACTTCGCCATGACGATGGGATATCCCGGAAGCACCAACCGTTATCTGTCGAGCTACGGTATCAAGGAGATGCGCGATGCAGAGAACGCTGTCCGCGCTCAGGCCAGGGGCGTGCGTCAGGAAGTGATGAAGCGCCATATGGATGCCTCTGAGGCCGTGCGCATCAAATACGACTCCAAATATGCCCAGTCGGCCAACTACTGGAAAAACTCCATCGGCATGAACAAGTGCATCGATTCGATCGGTATCATCCAGAACAAGGCCGCCTATGAACAGAAAATCGCCAGCTACGTAGACTCTACCGGCTTCCTCAAGGGACGGCTCAGCTTCCCTCTACTGCAGAAAGCCTACAACAACCGATACCAATATGTGCACGACTATATGGAATATCGGGAGAACCTGCGTCAGTGTCTGCCCATCCAGCGCGCACTAAAGGCACTCAGTATGGTGAGCGACAAACTCAAGGACGGCAATGAAAAATCTGTCACCATCTCACTGCCCGTCGACACGGCTGAGTGGGATCTTGCCACAGAGAAGGAAATCATGGTGGCCATGTTGCGCAACTACCGAGAGAAAATTCTCGACCACGACTTGCTGCCTGATCTCTATCAGACCATAGACGGCGACTTTAAGGGCGACTACACCGCCTACGTTAATCAGCTGTTTGACAAGTCGGCACTAATGAAGGAAGGGCAAAGCATCGTTATCAACAAAAAGACTCTTCAGAAAGACTATGGCCTGAAGCTGATCAGTACGCTCACGAACTTCCTTAATAATATGAACGAGGCACTGAGCACTGAAGTCAGCAACCGCATAGAAAACCAGGAGCGTTACCTCTGCGCCGCCAAGCTGCGCATGGAGCAGGACATGCCCCACTACAGCGACGCCAACTTCACCATGCGCCTAAGCTACGGACAGGTGGGCGGATTCATGCTCGGCGGAAAGCCCTCGGGCTACTACACCACGGCCGAGAGCATCATCGACAAGATGGACCGCTCGGCCCAACAACCCGACTGGAAGGCCGAGCCTATCATGCGACAGCTTCTCAGCTCTGATGACTTCGGCAACTACCGCGATAAGACAACGGGCAAAATGCAGCTCTGCTTCCTCACCAACAACGACATCACGGGCGGCAACAGCGGTTCACCGATGTTCAACGGAAAGGGTGAGCTCATCGGACTGGCCTTCGACGGCAACTGGGACAGCCTCTCCAGCGACATCAACTTCGACCGCCAGCTGGCCCGCTGCATCGGTGTGGATATTCGCTATGTGCTTTTCATGATGGACCGTTGGGGCCATGCCGACCGACTGCTGAAAGAAATCAACGCCAAGTGATCATACCCACAGCATCCATTCACGAATAGCAGAACCTGTGAATTTACTCACAGCCCGCAATACTCCGGCAAAGCCGCAGTTCCAAAGCTTGGAATTGCGGCTTTTACTTATGAATATAGTTGCGAAGGGGATGAAACTCCACTTTGATTGAACTTTTTTACCACAACCTGGCCAAGAGTGAAAAGAATGTATTATATTTGCAGGGTGTCATGAACTGATATATGATTGGGAGAAACATAGAAAAGACCAACAATGTGGAAAGTGCCTGCGCAGAGAAAGAGAAAACGAAGCTACTCACCCCGACCTTCCGTATTTTACTCGTAGACGTGCTGCTGGCCATCACGCTTTCGTCCTCTGCCGCCCGCTTGATGAACATCAGTCCCTATATGTCCTTCTCGGCCGAGAAGCTCGTAGACAGGGGCGACCGATTTCTAAAATTCAACCAACCGGACTCCGCATTGGTGTGCTTCATACTGGCTGGACGAAAGACAGAATCGAACAGAGCCTATACCGATACCTACGCGAAAGCTATGCTGGGCCAGTGGCGGATTTTCTTCTTCTACTATTACGACTATGCCAAAGCATATTCCGCCCTTTCGGCAGCCGACACTGCACAGGGAGCCTCACCAAAAGTAAAGGCGGCTGTGTATTCTGCCTTCGGCAATATGTATCAGACCTTCTACAGCTACAGCTCCGACGCTCAACTTGGCCGCAAAGCCACTAACTACTACCGGCTCTCTATCCGCAGTCAAGTGGAGAGTCATTCCCACGACACCGAGACTCTGGCCTCCACTTTTGTCAACCTGGCCGACATGAGTTTTTGGCTCCACAATGCGAACAGCGCACTTCCCTACCTCCGTTTGGTTGTCAAACAAGGGGGTAGCAATGAGCCGTCGATTCGCTTCTGCCGCCTGCTCAGCAAAGCGCTCGCCGCACTGGAAAACGGCCGGACCGATGAAGCCGTGGCAGCACTTCGACTCCAGGAGGGAGATCTGCCGCGACTCGACAACAACCGGTTTGCACTTGTGCATTATCAGAACCTCGCACTGGCCTACGAGCAGAAAGGCGACAAGCAGCAAGCCATCGCCTGCTACAGCGAATTGAAACGATGTGCTGACGCCAATGGTGGACGCGACGCTGTGCTGCTCGCCTACGAAGGACTGATGCGCCTTTATGAACAGGCGGGAAACCACGGTGAAGCACGTGTCTTTCGCGACCGCTACTACTGTCTGCGCGACTCGATCATGAACGTGCGGGCTATGATGAGCATCAACAACATTCACTTCCTTGCTGAAATCAAGAAGGCTGAAGACACGCTAAACAGGATGGAAGAGCGCCACGACAGTATGGTCACCATCCTCGCCGCCGCAATCATCCTCATCCTCGCCGTCAGCGTTTTTGTGGTCGTCTTGTGGCGTAAGAACCGTATTCTCCACGACCGCAACAATGCCCTCTACCAGCGCTATCAGCAAACGCTCCGGCCAAGTGTCAAGCCTCAGACTGGTCGCGAGGCCGATGCCCATGATGAGGAGTTGATGGAAAAAATTAAAAACACCATGCTCGCAGATGCTGGCATCTTCGAGAGCGGCTATTCCATCGACCGCCTGGCCGCCAGCGTAGGAGAGAAAACCCGTACCGTATCGGAAACCATCAATCGCGTATACGGTGACAACTTCTACGCACTGCTCAATAGTTACCGCATTCGTGAGGCATGCCGCAGAATCAATGCAGGCGGCAACACCTCGCGGCTCACCATCGAAGGCATTGCCCACAGTGTAGGATTCAAGTCACGCACGTCCTTTCTTAACTATTTCAAGCGCAACACGGGCATCACACCTTCGGAATACATCCGCATTCGCACAGGAGAGAATGAAAAGCAATAACGCCGCCAGGACTGTGACAACGTCCGTTTTCTTGCCCATCTGCGTGCAAATGGGCAAGAATCCGCCATTTTTCCGTACTTTTCGCCCGCATATCGATTAACTTTGCAGCAGTAGTAATTCAATGTTTTAAAAGAAAGGACAACATGATGAAGAAAACTCTTACTCTCTTTCTCGCCTTGTTGGCGACGTGCGCTGCAGGGGCACAATCGTTAAAGGTCATCGGAGGCAGCTCCGACAATTATATGCTCCTATCGGTTTCTGCGAACGGAAAGTATGCCGCAGGCATCAATCAGTCCACCAACAACAGCATTCTGTGGGACATCAACAGCGGTGAGGTGCTTGAAACGGCCAACCAGGAGACTGTCAATTGCGTTAACAACGAGGGTGTGATGGTGGGCTATCAAGGCGACTACCCCGTAAAGATATTGCCCGACCTCACGGTGGTGCAGCTGTTGACCGATACCATGGGCATGGCCAACGCCATCAGCGACGACGGTCTCATTTGCGGTGCTACCATGGACGCTGGCTACATCACTCACGCCTGCCTGTGGAAAGATGGCCAGACCATCATGTTGCCCGAGCCCACGACGGAAGAGGCCGGAACGGAAGTCAACGGCACTTCGGCCAAGTATATCAGCGGTGACGGAAAAGTAATCGCCGGCTACGTGCAGGACAATATGTCAACCTGGCCACTCATCATCTGGAGATTGCAAGACGACGGCACTTACAAGGTTTTCCCCATTTGCAAAACCTATTTCAACGACGGCACCGACACCTCCAACAAGAATCCCTATTATAGTTTCCAGGCCACGAGCATCAGCCACAACGGCAAGTGGGTGGCACTGCAGGTGTCGGAGTTGGGCGAAAGTGGATTTCTTACAGCGGCGCGCATGGCCCGCTACGACATAGACGCCGACACCATCCAGGTGGCTGCCTTAGCAACCATCGACGGCAACGAGGAGAACACAGAATGCCTCTCGTGCGGCATCAGCGACAATGGCACGATGACAGGCATCTACAACTGGGCCTTCATGTATAGCCGCAAGGGGCTTCTATGGCCTGCAGGCAAGGGAGAGGCTGATCTGTTGGCCAACAGCTACAAGAGCATAGAAGAGCTCGCCGTCTACGACCAGGCCAGCCACTCTCCCATTGCCATCACTCCCGATGCGGGGAAGATCGTGGGATTCGGAATGAATGCCGACTACACTTTCGAGGGCTATTGCCTCAACACGCAGACAGAGACAGGCATCCACACTGAAAACATGGGCACAACCACCGACAGCCCCGCCTACTACGACATTGCGGGCCATCGCCTTCCTTCGCTGCAAGGTGTTCATGGTCTGGTCATCGAGCGCAATGCCGGTTCTTCTGTAAGTAAGCACATCCTCAAATAATCGTCCGTCGCTCGACAAGCAAAGCCTGCCTCATCTTGGCTCATCCAACAGGAGGCAGGCATTTTATATGGCCTCTTCACCTTTGACTATTATAAAAGAGGCCAAACACGGCTCAAGGGGCGTACAAGGCAAGGTCCCAGCCTGGGGATAGGAGCCATTGCAGATGACGCGGATAGGAACAACAGAGAGGAACTACAACCAATCGAGTAGGAGGTAAACACTAATCATAGGTGCTTATCTCCTACTTTCGTGTTTACCGACCTCTCACACCACTGTACGTGCGGTTCCGCATACGGCGGTTCCTCGTTAGGGTAACCATTTGGCATACTGTCAGAAAGACAGATATATCCCGCTTTTCGCAGGCTCATATTTGACGCTGCTGTGTGCATTATCGGTGAGCTTGCTACTCGCCAATAACCCTTTACATATCCCCATCGACGTGCGTTATACTTGTTTATTCCGCATTTAATGAGGTTCTTGATTCGGGTCTGGGGAAGCTTCCATGACTTCCAAATACACATACGCAAGCGTCTCCGTAACCATTCGTCAGTTTCCTCGGCCAGTCTCTTCATGGTAGCAAGGTGGTAGTAGTTCACCCAGCCACTTATGTAGAGGCAAAGATTCTCCTTCCGCTTGGCATAGCCCATGCCATTGCTGCGACCCGTCAGCTCTTTCAAGTGGCGACGCATCTTGGCTTTGGCCTTGGGGTGTACCGTCAGAAGGCACTTGCCCTTGTTGATGTAGTAAGAGTAACCGAGGTACTTCACCCCACGAACATAAGAGACTACTGTCTTTTCCTTGTTGACCTTTGGTACTTCTACGACGTTGTCTTCCGTCATCCATATGTAGGTCTGCACTCCCTCATACCCTTCGGATTCCGTTCTGTCTCTTTGAGGGCAGTCATTGCCTTGAGACCATGTTTTCTGCATTCTTGCCTGCATAAGGTAACTTTCAATTACTGTCGTTTAATTAAGGGTCGGTCCTTCGACGCACGTGTCAATATGCGACTACTATGACCTCAGCTGACTTCTCACGGCAAGCGTTACTCCATGACTTTTGTAGTAGCAACTAATCGGCATGTCCGTGAGACCTCACCAGTTAAGCGTACCAACTTTCCACCTTATCCCCGCCTAATTTACTCCTTGCGATTCCGAGTAGCTATCGGGCTTCAACGCTTTTTGCCGCCTTACCCTCGCAAACAGCCTTGATATTAGGTTTCTGTACGTCGGGGCAGATGTTTGCCGCTGACTTCTTTCAGATTCCACCTCGCGATGGACCCCCTTGTCTCTCTGGCTATGCAGTTCCCCCTACTAAGGTCTGCTCGGGACTTGCACCCGTTAGCCGGTACACATGCTGGTCAAACAAAAAGACCCCGACTTCTTTAAGGAAGTCGAGGTCTACAAAAATATTCAAAACTACTGCTATTGTGGAGACATGACCACAATGCTATTAAAAATTTATTTAACGATAACCTTTACGATCTTACCATTAGCAAGCTTAATGATATTCAGACCGTGCTGGGGCGTTGCAATGCGCTGTCCGGCTTCGTTGTAGCGGGCAACGACTGTGTCGTTGGAAGCCTCAGCGGAAGTGTAGACGTTGTTGATTCCCGTTGTAGAACCAATCAGAGGAACGCCAATTGAGTTCTCAATCTGGTTGTCAAGCACATCGTTGGCGTTGTGCTTGTTGACAAAGGCCACAAACTTAATGTCCTTCTTCTTCCAGCTGCTCTTGATGTCGATAGTGTAAGTCTTTGTGAAAGTATTGTCGTCATTCCACTCAATGGCATCGCCCCAGCTACTGTTGTAGTAGCGGATGACATGCATTTGATAGTAAGTACCACTTGCGCCACTCTGGCTTTTTGCCTTGATGTTGTCCTCTGTCATGTAGACCGTGAGCAGGCCTTTTGTCTTGTCGTAGGCGTTGTTGCAAGTTCCGGAAACCGTCAAGGTCACCTGGGTCGTGTCGGCATTGGGCTCGGCGTTGATGGTCAGTCCAACATTGGAGAGTTCGGCAAGCTGTGCGTTGATGTAGCTCGTAATCTCAGCGGCGCTTGCGGGTAAGGTGACGTTGTCCTTCTCTCCTTCAGCATACTGAGAATCAAAAATAGGCTGGCGATTGAACATCAATGCAGGTGCATATGTATACCCAGCATCGTTGAACAACGTAGTAAGGTCTTCGTCACAAGGCTGCGTCAACCAATCTGTATAATAGGCTGAATGGTGGCAAACGGCAAAAGTGCGTGTCAAATCAGCTGTCTCGAGAGCTGTGTGCAAGTAGCCAGCAACGCGTGGGCAGTTTGGACATTTTTCAGTGGTGAATTCCTCCACAACCACGTTTCTGTTGAAGGCGGTGCTGGAAACTCCTATCTGGCCTGTAGCGGCCACGTCGGCAGAAGCGTTGTCCTCGCCATTCACCTTGGTTATCTTCACCGACAGATTCTTGACGGCATCGACATCACCGGCAGGAACCGTGAAAGTCAGGTTGCCGTAGGCTCCGGTAGCAACCCCAGGGTTGAAGTCTGCGCGGGCAGGGTCGGCTGCGACACCATCAACGGTAAGCACGTAGTCCACATTCGTGATGGCGCTTGAGCCCATATTGAAGAAAGGAATCGTGACCTTTACGTCCTGACCAGCAACAGCCGCAATCTTTTCGATGCTGCTTGGAATGGCATTGTAGGCGGCAAAGTCGCCCTCTACAAGCATCTGTATGGCAGCAGCGCCATTGCCGCTGCCAAAGCTATACCAGCCTTGACCTTGACCACCAACAGAGGAAGGAATGTTGCAATTGATGTACAATTCCCCACTGACATTTGAGTTAACACCAATAGGATATGTCTTTTTTCCCTGAGTAACCTTGTAAGCTACCATCAGACGCTGATCGGCCGTTATGTCGAATTGCTTGTCGGCAGGAAGCACGACCGTATTCCATACGTAGGAGGTTTTTGTGGATTTGCTTACGATGGTCGTGTCCTTCGAGACGAGGGCGTTGATGTTGCCCTCAGCGTCTACCGAATAAATTGCCACACCTTTAGCTGTAGAATTGGCACCCATCGAAAACCGGACCGCCGTCACCTTCTTGCCTACATAGGGAGCAAGTGCTGATTGCTCGAGGAAAATCGCCGGCTCGATGTCAGCAGTGGTGTAGTTGCCTACTCCCAAGGAGTTGTCCACATCGTCGGTTGCATAGTAGCCAACAAGACGCTGGTTAGCTGCAAGATTTGCTTTCTTGGGCAATTTGTTTGATCTTGGAATCGTTGTAGTGCCCGTTATTGCATTCTCCAACTGGCCCAAGAATCTCTGAGATACTAATCTCTGAGCATTGGCTGACAGCACAACAGCTGCGGCAGCCATAGTAAGTAGTAATTTCTTCATAAGTTCTTGAAATAAACAATTAGTATAATATTATTTAACTATTTTTCTCACTGTGCCATCATGTAGACGGACAATATTAATCCCATGGCCCATATTAGATATCTTTTTGCCATTAAGATTATAAATTGCACTTGCTTCAGAAGAATCACCACTCAACTTTGCATTGTTAATACCCGTGGGATCCTCATTAACGAATGTAACGCTTACAGAAGGCCCATAACCAATAAGATCACCGGCTATCTTACGACCACTGTCGTTTGTTTTCGTCTCGTAATAACAAACTGTTAAATTTGCTTTTGCAGCACCGTAGCTTGTAGAAGATTCTGGCAACCATTCCGTTTGGATAGAAACCATAGTAGCGGAACCTGAGATAAGACCCGGCATCGTAGTAAAATGCCACCCTCGCTGAGCTGTTGTTGTACAGACCATAGGGAAACAGCAACTGATATCGCCATTATCCATACTGTCAACGTCGACTTTCATAGCTGTCATAACTTCATCCTCCGATGTGTTATTGACATAAAGTCCAGTTGACGCCTGAACACCACCCCACACATCTTCAGCAGCAGATACCCTCAAATGACTTCCATCTGCAACGGTATTGCCATTCGCATCGACAAACGTAATTGGATTAAACGGATCTTCATCGTTAGTCTGAGCTTTGGCACCCATTGATCCGAGCATAAAGAACGCCAAGCCGATAAAAATGATTTTATTCATTTTGTTTTAGTCTTTTAGTAGTTAATTTTAGTTCTTTCCATCTAATTACTTCATCATATTTAGCATATGTTCCGTAAAAGATAGATGCGGATGCAAATATACAAAAATTCTTTTATTCTAATAACATTCTATCAAAAAAAAATATATATAAACCCATTGGAGAAAAAAAGGACTTATAAATATAACTATTAAGGACAATGAAGAAAGGGAAAAGATTAAAGACATAAACAATAAAATCCGTTCATTGCCCGTTGCAATTACAGTCTCTTGCCCGCGACAGCAGGAGGGACCAATCATGAATATCATATATTATAATAGGTAGAATGAATCAGACAGTTCAGATACTCTCCGCAGCGAACGTCCTCCCCTGCGCCTCGATTGCGGGGCAGCTCAACATGGAATTGGCCGAGCGCCACGCGGCTGTCGTCGTGGCTCCTCCCGGAGCAGGCAAATCCACACTCCTCCCCCTCACGATTCTCAACGCCATGCCCGAGGGCCGCGTCATCATGCTGGAGCCCCGGCGCCTGGCCGCGCGGCAGGTGGCAGAGCGGATGGCTCAACTCCTGGGCGAGAGCGTGGGGAAGACGGTGGGATACCAGATCCGGTTTGAACGGAAGACGTCGCCACAGACCCGCATAGAGGTGGTCACCGAGGGCATCCTCACCCGTCGCATGGTCGACGACGGAACATTGGACGGCGTGGGCTGCATCATCTTCGACGAGTTTCACGAGCGCAGCATCCAGTCGGACACGGCATTCTGTCTGGCCAGGGAGATACGGAGCGTGCTGCGCCCCGAGCTCAACTTAGTGGTCATGTCGGCCACGATCGATGCCCCGCCAATTTGCAAAGCACTCAATGCCCACTGCATCTCGTGCGAGGGACGGATGTTTCACGTGGAAACAGTCTTGGCCGACGAAGACACCGAAGCGCAGCACGTCGCCGAGGACGTGGCCGCCGCCATCTGCAAGGCCCACCGGGAGCAGGAAGGCGACATCCTTGCTTTTCTGCCGGGGCAGGCCGACATCATGCGCTGCGCCGCCCTGTTAGGCGACAGTCTCGCCCCGACCGCCGTCTGCCCGCTCTATGGCAACCTCGACCTCAACAGCCAGCGCAAGGCCATAGCTCCTTCGGCTGAAGGCCAGCGCAAGGTGGTGTTGGCCACATCGATTGCCGAAACCTCACTGACGATTGAAGGCGTGAAGATTGTCATCGACGGCGGTTATTGCCGCCGGTTGGTCTACGACCCCTCCAACGGGCTGAGCCATTTGGAGACAGTGCGCATCAGCAAGGATATGGCCCGCCAGCGGGCCGGAAGAGCCGGCCGAGTGTCACCAGGCGTGTGCTACCGGCTGTGGACCTTGGCCACCGACCATCGCATGGAGGAACAGCGAAGCCCCGAAATCTGCGAGGCCGACCTCACGCCAATGGTGCTGGAAGCCGCGGATTTCGGCGAGACCGACGTACGCTCCATGCCGTGGCTGACTCCTCCGCCCGAGGCCAACGTAAGGCAGGCCTACAACCAGTTGAGGGCACTCAAAGCCATAGATTCCGACGGACGCATCACGAATACCGGAAGGCGGATGGCCGTCCTGCCCTGCCACCCACGCATCGCGAGGATGATGCTGCAGGCCGGGAGCAGTGAGCGCAGGGCCTTGGCCTGCGACATCGCCGCCATATTGGAGGAGAAGGACGTGATGGACGACAACCGGATCCACACCGACCTCGCCGCCCGTGTCAACGCCTTGCGCGACGCACGCCGGCAGAAACGTTACGGGCCGTGGAGCCGTATCGCAAGAGTGGCGGGTGAGTACGCGAGGATGGCAGGGGTGACGACCGACAACGCCTACATCGCCGGCAAGGACGCGGGGGAGCTCTTGGCGGCGGGCTATCCTGAACGCATAGCGATGAAGATCGGACACAACGGAGCGTACAGCCTGGCCGGTGGAGGCACCGTGATGCTCGACACTGCCGACCCACAATCGGCCTATTCCTGGCTTGTCGTGGCTCTGCTCCACGCCAACGGCCGCTCGGCGGGCCGCGCGTTTATGGCGGCACCCGTAGACCCTGAGAGCCTCATACCTCTCACCTCATGGCACGACAACGTCACATGGATCACCCATCAGGGGGGCATCGTGGCCCGGCGGGAACGGCGCATCGGCCAGCTCGTCGTGGAGAGCAAACCGATGGACGACATCGGAAACGACCAGCTGAAACGGATCGTCTGTGGAGCCGTGGCCAAGGAGGGGGCGGGGCTTCTCAACTGGACTGAGGACGTCGGGACGCTCCAACGCCGGGTGGAACTGGCCGCGAAATGGCACCCCGAACTGAATTTGCCCGACCTCTCAACCACAAGGATGCTGCGGACAGCGCAAGAATGGATGCCCTTCTTCTTAGAGCGAGACGGAAAGGTGATGACAACCGTCGGCGAACTGCGCAAGACCGACCTGAGGATGATCCTCTGGAGTCAGCTCTCCTACGACCAACAGTGCGCCGTGGACCGTCTGGCCCCGGAACGCGTTCGCGTGCCGTCGGGCAGCATGATCCGGCTCGACTACCGGCAGGGCTCGGATGTGCCGGTGCTGAGCGTCCGACTGCAGGAGTGTTTCGGATTGGAAGACACACCACGCGTAGACGACGGTAAGGTGGCCGTGTTGATGGAGCTGCTCAGTCCCGGATTCAAACCCGTGCAGCTCACCAGCGACCTGCGCAGTTTCTGGCAGACTACATATTTTGAGGTGAGAAAAGACTTGCGGCGCCGCTATCCCAAGCACGA
Source organism: uncultured Prevotella sp. (assembly GCA_900322035.1). Classification (GTDB taxonomy): domain Bacteria; phylum Bacteroidota; class Bacteroidia; order Bacteroidales; family Bacteroidaceae; genus Prevotella. The sequence continues at coordinate 18,769 of ONYL01000025.1, read as the reverse complement.
TTGGCCCGACAATCCATTAGAATCTGAAGCGGTGAGAGGGGTGAAGAGAACGAAAAAACAGAAATGAAACAACATATTCAATCCACGGAAAATATCCATTGAACCAAGTTAGGAACTTGCGGAACTTGAATCATTTAATATATATGCTCGATAAATGTACGACGATGTTCGTTATCTTTTCAACGTACATCATCTAACATTGTCCATACAAGAAATACGCTCGGGGAAAGACAATACTCGTTACCTTTTGGGCGCCGGCACCCACATGCTGTAGAACGGGCTGTTCGCGCTGTCAATACGGGCTATTCATGCTCCAAGAACAGGCTCTTTATGCCGTCTTCCACATGACATCCCACGGGCTCTCACATGCAAGCCCAAGGGATGCCATGTGGAAGACGGCGGGACGCCATATGGGGGATGCCGTCAGCCTTTTTACTTTATAAACTCGTATGCGCACTGCGTGCCTCGTGCATCTTAGAGGCGCAGAGTCCAGTTCATCACTGATAACCCTAACCTAAAGACCCACCCCCAACCTAACCTACATTGCAGCGGATGATGGCATTGATTAGTTAAAAGGGTTATCTATCTATTTAAAAAGGGTGTTTTGAACCCCACAATGCCATCAAAACTATAAAAATCTCTAATATCCGGTGCTGTTTTGTTTCAACCTCTCAATGTGGTACACCCAAGGAGTTGGGATTCTCGGGATTTGGTATTATCTTTGCGACATGTTCATCACCAAGGCAAAGAAATGGTTGGAGCCGCGATCAGGTGACACTTGCCATGATGCAGATCGTAGCCCGTTCCATTTATCCATACTCGGAGCTCAAGACAGTAAGGTATCTCAAGGAGAAATACCAATACTGAGAATCAATCAGTTACATGAGATATATCTGCAATGTGGGTTAATGAATTGCTAATTTGTTTATGCACCACTAAGTTAAGTGATTTTTTGACATGGCCAAATCCAGAGCAACTTTTTGTTGCTCAGGACGTTATAAGATATTAGAGACTATTGTGGTGCGGATATTAGGTTGATTAGCATGTGTTGAGATTTTCGGCATATTCAGGATTTGCTTCTTTGAGATTTTCGGCATATTTTACCAGTTAACCTTTGAGATTTTCGGCATTTTTTACCAGTTAACCTTTGAGATTTTCGGCATTTTTTATTTGGCAATTGGGATTTTATAGCTATCTCTTCTGAAATTCGTCTCAGCGTTATACGTCCTTTTAACAAGGATGAGTTTGTTATGATGGAAACCATGGCGGACGAACTGACCACTTTGTTTAAGGCCGAAAAATTACGGGAGCTCTGTTGTTTGTCGAAAGTCTTAGACAACTGCAAGAGTGGGATAGCCTTACGAGCAAGCTCGACGGCTATCCCAGCAGGTTGAGCCTCATTCCCTAAAGGTAAAGCCTGTCCATGACGAAAATTGCCTGGGCATAAAATTGCGCCAAAGGCGCATAAAATCAGCACATCCTTCATCTGCCCAAAAGCGGGGAAAGCCTTGACTTGAAGCTTTCTGCCGTAGAATTTTATGCGCGTAAGCGCAATTTTACGCGATAGCGATTTTCGTCATGGGCAGGCTTGCCTCCAAAGGTGTGGTTCTGAAGTGACGGGGTAGTCGTCGAGCTTGCTCGTAAGGCTACCCCGTCACTTCAAAACCATAGCTCCGGTAGGAGCGTAAGCCTGAACATGACCATTTTCCTTCCCCTTTACATATAAACTCACCATGAATCCACGGAAAATATCCGCTGTGCCGTGCTGGGCCCAACCTTTTCGATAAGCCAAATGAGCAGAGCCAAGCTTGCTTGGACTCTGCCATGGCGAGAAAAGGTGGGCGTAAGCCCAATACGACTCGACCTAATTTATGGAACCAGCCTATAATAGATGGTGCGGAGCCCACGCCGCACCACCCATTGTTGTCATTCCGTGAAATAGATTTTGGCTAACGACTTGGCCTTCTCTTGGGTCACGGCGAGGGGGAACGACTGCCGGATCGTGTCGCCGGCCTTGTATTTCCCGCTGTCGTCCACGGGCGAGGCTCCGGAAGAAAGCTCATGGCCGTTGGCATCGCGGTATTGCCAGCTGCAATAGCCCACGAGGCCTCTGTAGGGCGCTTTCAGCGTGAGCTCCGCCTCGACGATCAGCGGCGATGTGGTGCTGCTGTCCTTGGAGCAGACAAGTTTGACCACTGCCTTGCTGAACCGCCTGCCGTCTACCTCGCACTCCACGCTCTTGCCTTCCAACTTCTTGGCCTCGGCCATGATGCGCTCGGTGTAGATGCGGTTCAGCTCATGCTGCAGGGCCTTCTTCTCGTCTTTCATCTTTTTGACCTCGCGGAACACATCCTCCATGCTTCCGCCGTCCTTGAACTTCTGCTCCGCTTCCTCTGTGCGCTGCTTCATCTTCTCGTCCAACAGCTTTTGGGCCTCTGAGTACTGCATCTGCAGGGATGGGATGCTGCCCAAGCAGGGCGACGCTTCCTCCGCCACGTTCTTCTCTGCCTCGCCTACGATGGCATCCACCTGCGACGCGGGGTTCTTGCCGCCGCATGAGGCGAGCGTTGCTGCCGTGGCCACTACGATGGCGGCAAGTGCGTTCCGTAATAGATTCTTTTTCATTGTAATTGGAATTTTTGGGGTTAGTAATCTTCTGTTTTCTCTATGGCTCCACGTCCCACTGTATGGGTACGTCTTTCAGGATGATGAGTCCCCTGTTCTCGTAGCTGGCCGACACGCCATACTGGAGTTGCTGTATGGTTGTGGCCGTCTTCTTCACGTCGACAAAGGTTGCCGTCTCCTTCAGCGGCATCTTCATCCACACGCCCTCCGTCACATCGTAGGAATACCATCCAGCCGACTCCCGCGTGTGGTAGGTGTTGCCGTCCTGGTCCACCATGAGGGCGGGAAACGTTGTGTTGCAGCCGAAGCTCAACTGCTGGAGGTTGGCGATCATCTTCACCTTGAACACGAGCCTCACCTCACCGTAGTTGGCCGACGTGCTCTTGCCGTAGGCGCCCACGAGCTGCAGGTCAACAGTCTCGGGGATGGGATTGGTGATGGTGCCTCCGCCCTCTACGGGAGTCTCCGAGCCTCGCGCCTTCTTCGCTGTGGACTGTCGGGCTTCAGGTTGCGGTTGGCCGACGATAGCCTCCACGCCTTTCTTCACTTTCTTCAGCAGTCCGCCCAGTCCTTGCGCCTGCATCTCCACTGTGCCGACAGCCATTAAAGCCAGGCAAAAACATAATAGTCGTTTTGTTTTCATAATCATAGGTTTTTGTGGTTGTACGGTGCAAAATTAGCCGAAAAAGCCTCTCGCTCCTATAGACAAATATAGATTTCGGCATGCAAGGCGGCTTTTTTGTGGTTTTATACACGAATATTCCCTCCTCATTCGTGAAGATTCTTGTCTTGCATCGTCCACGAACCTAACTTTTCCAGCGAATGTCTGCTTTCATCCAAAAATATAGTTCTTCAACGAATTACTCTCTAATTGCGAATGGGTATTCGATGAATTCGGGGGGTTTGGATATTTTCCGTGGGTCGGATATTCGCTTCTCTGAAACGTTTACAGATCGAAGTTATGCCCGTTGGGCAGTCCGTGCCAGTCTGTGAGCATCCGTGGCATTTATATATGCTCGATGGATGTATGACAATGCTCGTTATCTTTTCAACGTGCATCTTCGTACATTGTACATACAATTCGTTGAAGAAATTGGGTCCAGCGGATATTTTCCGTGGAATCATGGTAAGTTTATATGTAAAGGGGAAGGAAAATGGTCACGTCCAGGCTTACGCTCCTACCGGAGCTATGGAGCGTAAGCCTGTTCATGATTTTCCATTACCATTTACGCATAGGCGAAGTCAGAACTATACGAAATGAAACAACATATCCAATCCACGGAAAATATCCATTGAGCCAGAAATTGTTGTGTGTATGGGTGAGGATGATAGCCAGCGATTAGATGGACAGTCATCACGAATCCCAATCCGCATTCGTGAAGATTCGTGTAGTTTCGTGGGTTGTTTTGACACCCTACTTTTAAAGTGGAAGTTTTGTGCTGTTAGGAAACTTCTTCTTGATTCTGTACCTCACGGTGTATACCGATGCGGGTTCCACGTTGAAGCGGCGGGCGATGTGCCTCACGTCCTCTCCATTGAGGAAGCAGAGGATATACTTCTGGTCCACCACCGTCAGCGGCTTCGTGGCCTGGCCCAAGAGCCTGTGGGCCTCGTCGATGTCTATCCCTCTGATGCCAAGCTGGTCGGCGAGGAGGCGGAGCGAGGAGTGGCGCGCGCTGTTTTCCAATTCGGCGGCGAGGGCCTCCTCGTAGAGCTTCTGCTCCCGCAGCCTTCGGCGGTAGATAAGTGTGGTGGTGATGCCGGCGAGCAGGAGGATGAGGAGGACCACCACCACCGTGAGTCCGATGTTCCATTGGTGCAGGGCGGCGATGCGCTCGTCCTTCCGCTTCGACTCATATTGCGCCTCGATGTTGCGTATGGCGGTGTTCTTCTCTATGTCGAAGCGCTTGCGGTCGTTCTCATTCTTCAGCTCCAAGTATTCCATGGCCTTCTCGGGCTTGCCCATGGCCTTGTAGAGTTCCACGAAGAAGGCGTAGGACTCGCCTTTCTCGGTGAGCACAGCGTTGCCCCGCTCCTTTTCCACGCCCTCTATCATGTCCATCACCTCTTGCTCCTTGGCCTCCGCCTCGTGGTAGCGTTTTTGGTAGAGCAGCACCCATGCCTGCAGGTCGTAGGCCGATATGCGTCCCTCTATGTGGTCGTCCTTGTCACCCCAAGGCAGTCCGTCCACTTCCAGCGCCTTGTTGATGTAGGCCTGCATGGAGTCCACCATCGGCGGGTCGTATCTCAGATCGTAGAGCGTGGCGATGTTCATCAGGTTGAACATGGGGTTGATTTGTCTTCTTTTCCATTCGCCCACGCTCATCTTCGTCTGCCAGCCCACGGCCTGCTTGAAGTGGGCCATAAACTGCTTGCGCAGTTCCTTGGAGGGTTTCTCTTCGTAGACGCACGACTCGTAGGCCGCCAACACCGAGAGGTAGTCGTATTGTATAAACTTGTTCGCGGGCCATCGCTGGGCCAGCTGGGCCAGCCGCTCCATGGGCTTCTTCATGTAGTTGAGGTCGCGCTGGTTGAAGTAGCTGATGCACATGTAGTAGAGGCAGAGCGACTGCTCGGTCTCCGCTCCCCTGCATTGGGCGAAGAGCTGCTCCGCGCCGATGAATTTCTTCAAGGCCACGTCCAAGCGTCCGTTGGCCTGTTCCTGTTCGGCCTGAGCTTTCAGCCTCATGGCGTCGGAGTAGGTGTCGGCTCCCGCGGGCCATGTGATAAGGAGCAGGCAGAGCGTAAGGGCGACAAGGCGGGGGGGCGCCCAGCCTCTTGAAGATGGCACAGGGGCGGGGTGAGGTAGGAAATGGGTTGTCATAGGCAAGCAGTGATGGATTGTAATTGATAGTAGGAGATGCGGCGTCCTCGCCACACATTCTTGCGCCACGTCCTTGCCGCACGTTCTTGTACGGCGGGACGCCGTGCCTCCTGCTTATCGCTACAAAGATAAGCAAAAAAACTGAGCCTGCCAAGAAAAGAGGAAAAAAGACACGCCCCCAAAGCCTCCCCTAACCGTGTGCCTCGTGTCGTCCTGTTCGTCAGTCTACAGTCTGAGCAGCCTTTCTCCTGCCCGTTCAATTGCTGTTTGCCCATTTTCCGCTGCCTCCCTGCCCATCATTGCCAAGCTCCCCGCCCATCTTCCGCTGCCAGTCTTCCTGTCCAAAGGCCGGCACCCCGCCCCGCTCCAGTCTTCCGTCGGCAACCTCGAAGGGATTCCCCTCCCACGCAATCCAGTCGAAACGGAAGCTGCAAATAATAAAAAGTGTTGTTATTGGGCTTTTTATTTTGAGATATTGTTGAATTTGCGTAATTTTGCAAGCTAATTGTATACAAAGAAAGATTATGTCCTCGATAGAGATTAAAAAAGTATCTTCCCGGAAAGATTTGAAAGCATTCGTCGATTTCCACTACGATTTATACGAGAATTGTCCTTACGACGTTCCAACGCTCTTCAGCGACGATATGAATACGCTTTCACCGGAGAAGAACGCAGCCTTCGACTTTTGTGATGCAGAATATTACCTCGCCTACAAAGACGGGAAACTTGCCGGACGCGTAGCTGCCATCATCAACAAGCGGGCCAACCAGAAATGGGGACGACAGTCGGTAAGATTCGGATGGATTGATTTCATCGACGACATAGAGGTGAGCAAGGCACTGCTGAAGGCCGTGGAAGACTTCGGGCGCAGGAATGGAATGAAAGAGGTGGTGGGTCCGTTAGGATTCACCGACATGGATCCGGAAGGCATGCTCACCTGGGGCTTCGACAAGCTCGGCACCATGGCCACGATATACAATTATCCCTACTATCCGCAGCACATAGAAAAGATGAGTGGATGGGAAAAAGACAACGACTATGTGGAATTCTACATGGAAGTGCCGGATAAGGTGCCGGAAAAATATACCCGCATCGCCGAGATGGTGGAGAAGCGCTACAACCTGCACGTGAAGAAACTCACCCGCCGCGAGGTGCTCAAGGAGAACTACGGCAAGAAACTTTTCGACATCATCAACCGCACCTACGGCGACCTCTACGGTTTCGTGTCGCTCACCGACAAACAGATCGACCAATACGTGAAAATGTATTTCCCCCTGGCCGACCTCAACCTCATCACGGTCATTGTGGACGGCAACAAGAACGATGAGCCCGTGGGTATGGGCATCACCATCCCCTCGCTGAGCCATGCCCTGAAGAAGTGCCACCGCGGACGGCTGCTGCCCTTCGGATGGTGGCACCTGCTGCGCGCCATCAAGTGGCACAAGACCGACGGCGTAGACCTGCTGCTCATCGGCTTCCTGCCCGAATACCGCGCCAAGGGAGCCAACGCCCTGCTCTTCGCCGACCTGATACCAAGATACATCGACTATGGCTTCAAGTGGGGAGAAAGCCAGGTGGAAATGGAAAGCAATGAGCATGTGCAGAGCCAGTGGGGACCGCTCAGCCCCGTCAACCACAAACGCCGGCGCTGCTATAAAAAAATCATCAGTTATTAAATCATGCCCAACGACACTCCTAACAATAACCATCAGCAGGAACTGACTCCTGCCTATACCGACGACAACATCCGTCACCTCTCCGACATGGAGCACGTGCGCACCCGACCCGGCATGTATATCGGCCGGCTTGGTGACGGCTCACTGCCCGAAGACGGTATCTACGTGCTGCTGAAGGAGGTGATCGACAACAGCATCGACGAATTTAAGATGCACGCCGGCGACCGGATTGAAATCGACATCGACGACAACCGTGCGGTGAGCATCCGCGACTATGGCCGAGGGATCCCGCAGGGAAAGCTCCGAGAGGCCGTGAGCGTGCTCAACACCGGTGGCAAATACGACTCAAAGGCCTTCAAGAAAAGCGTCGGACTCAACGGCGTGGGCGTGAAGGCCGTCAACGCCCTCAGCTCCCGCTTTGAGGTGAAAAGCTACAGAGAGGGAAAAGTCAGGGCGCTCGCCTTCGAGAAAGGAAAACTCATCAGCGACGAAACCGCCGACTCGCAAGATGAAAACGGAACTTACATCTTCTTCCGCCCCGACGACACGCTGTTTAAGAACTACGAGTTCCACGAAGAGTTCGTCGAGACCATGCTCCGCAACTATACCTACCTCAACTCCGGACTCACCATCATGTACAACGGGCGGCGCATCAAGAGCCGCAACGGCTTGGAAGACCTGCTGAAGGACAACATGACGGCGTCGGAACTCTACCCCATCATCCACATCGTGGGCGAGGACATCGAGATCGCCTTCACCCATACCAACCAGTATGGCGAGGAATACCACAGCTTCGTCAACGGTCAGCACACCACACAGGGCGGTACCCACCAGAGCGCCTTCAAGGAGCACATCGCCCGCACCATCAAGGAGTTTTTCAACAAGAACTACGAATACACCGACATCCGCAACGGTATCGTGGCGGCCATCGCCATCAACGTGGAGGAGCCTGTATTTGAATCGCAGACCAAGATCAAACTTGGCAGCACGCAGATGTCGCCCAACGGCGAGAGCATCAACAAGTTCGTGGGCGACTTCGTGAAGGAGAATGTCGACAACTACCTGCACATCCACAGCGACGTGGCCGAAATCCTGGAAAACAAGATCAAGAGCAGCGAGCACGAGCGCAAGGCCATGGCCGGAGTGACAAAGCTGGCCCGCGAGCGCGCCAAGACTGCCAACCTGCACAACGACAAGCTGCGCGACTGCCGTATACACTATTGCGACTCGAAAAACGAGCGCAAGGAGGAATCGTGCATCTTCATCACCGAGGGCGACTCGGCCAGCGGAAGCATCACCAAAAGCCGCGACGTCAACACGCAGGCGGTGTTCTCGCTGCGCGGAAAACCGCTCAACTCCTACGGACTCTCAAAGAAGGTGGTCTACGAGAACAAAGAGTTCTATTATCTCCAGGCCGCCCTCGATATCGACGACGGCCTCGACAATCTGCGCTACAACAAGGTGATCGTGGCCACTGATGCCGATGTCGACGGCATGCACATCCGCCTGCTCATCATCACCTTCTTCCTGCAATTCTATCCCGAACTGATCAAGAAAGGGCACGTCTACGTGTTGCAGACACCGCTCTTCCGCGTGCGCAACAAGCGCACCAAGATAAAGAGCAAGCAGGTGATAGCCGACGCCGACGCAAAGCTGAACAAGGGCGAGAAGAAGAGCGACTTCATCACGCGTTACTGCTACTCAGAGGAGGAGCGCGTCAAAGCCATCAGCGACCTTGGCCCCGACCCCGAAATCACGCGATTCAAGGGATTGGGAGAGATCTCACCGAGCGAATTTGTCCATTTCATCGGGCCCGACATGCGTCTGGAACAAGTGACGCTCCACAAGAACGACCAGGTGCAGAAACTCCTCGAATACTACATGGGCAAGAACACCATGGAGCGGCAAAACTTCATCATCGACAATCTCGTGATAGAAGAGGATCTGCCACAAGACACCGACCCCCTCGACTAAGAAAGCCCATGGATCTGTGATCCACAATAATAAAACACAGAATGAACACAAGAAATATCATCATTGCAGCAGTTGCACTGCTTCTCTCGCTCACCGCGGGAGCACAGGCGACGTTCACGCCAACCGAAGTGAACGCCTTGCGCAAACTGCAAATGGCCGAGTATGCCATCAACAACTTATATGTAGATTCCGTCAACATGGGAGACCTCACCGAGAATGCCATCCGCGGAATGCTCAACAGTCTCGACCCCCATTCGTCCTACTCGCCTGCCAAACAGGCCAAGTCGATGATGGAGTCGCTGCAAGGCTCGTTTGAAGGTATCGGCGTGCAGTTCAACATGGACCGCGACACGCTGCTCGTCATCCAGACCATCACCAACGGCCCGTCGGAAAAAGTAGGCATCCTGGCCGGCGACCGCATTGTCAGCGTGAACGACACCGCCATCGCGGGGGTAAAGATGAGCCGTGAGGATATCATGCACCGGCTGCGCGGCAAAAAGGGAACACAGGTGAAATTAGGCGTAGTCAGGCGCGGCATATCCGGCGTGCTGACATTCAATGTCATCCGCGACAAGATCCCCTTGAAGACCATTGACGCCTTCTACATGATCCGCCCGAAGGTGGGCTACATCCGCATTGGCAGTTTTGGCGCCACCACCTACGATGAGTTCAAGAGTGCCATCAACACGCTGCAGCAACGTGGCATGGAAGACCTTATCCTCGACTTGCAGGACAACGGCGGAGGATTTCTCAATGCTGCCGCACAGATCTCCAACGAGTTTCTGCAATCGGGCGACCTCATCGTCTATATGCAGGGGCGCGCCGTTCCGCGTGAGGAATACCGCGCCCGGGGCAACGGTCGGCTGCTCAAGGGCAAGGTAGTGGTGCTGATCAACGAATTCAGTGCCTCTGCCGCGGAAATCGTCACCGGCGCACTGCAAGACCAGGACCGTGCCACCATCGTGGGACGCCGGTCCTTCGGCAAAGGACTCGTGCAGCGCTCCATCGACTTCCCCGACGGCTCGATGATGCGCGTCACCATTGCCCACTACTACACACCCTCGGGACGCTGCATCCAGAAACCCTACAAGAAGGGCGACAAGAAAGACTACGACAACGACCTCAACGAACGCTTTGAGCACGGAGAGTTCTATTCAGCCGACAGCATCCACTTTGCCGACAGCCTGAAATACCAGACACTGCGCAAGCACCGCACGGTCTACGGTGGCGGAGGCATCATGCCCGACATCTTCGTTCCCCTCGACACGACTCAGTATACACGCTGCAACCGGGAGATTTCCGCCCGTGGCATTCTCATCCAGCAAGGCATGCGCTACATCGACGACAACCGCAAGAAGCTGAAGAAGCTGTATCCGTCGTTCGACCTCTTCCGCAAGAAATTTGAGACCCCACAGGTCGTCATCGACAGCATCATGGCCGAGGCTGAGCGCCAGAAGATCAAGCCCAAGGACGAGACCGACCGCCAACAGACCATAGCCGGACTGAAACGCCAGTTCAAGGCACTCGCGGCGCGCGACATCTGGGACATGAACGAATATTTCGCCATCAGCAACGAGGAAAACCACATCGTACGCAGGGCACTGAAGGAATTAGGGGCGGAATAAGCCACGCTAACCATATACAAAAAAGCTGAGCATGAGAAATACCATGCTCAGCTTTTTTTGGTTTCTTTCCACGTTACCAAAACCTGTTAGCAATGCCACAAAAAGACCACCGTGCGGCATTGATGTGTGAGAGAGAGGTTAAAAGAATCCCTGGTCGTTGTCCTTATTGTTGAGTTTCTTCTCGTCGTTGTTTTGTTTGCCCGAGAAGAGATTATAGCTCAGGGTGATGCAGAAGGTGCGCTTCTGACTGGTGACGCGGTTCCAACCGTGTTGGTCAAGGACATCGTTGTCGAGGATGCTGTTGTGGTATTTAGCCGCAGCGAAGGGGAAGATGCATACTATACCTACCATCAGTTGCTTTTTCTGGTAGTAGACGATGAGGTTCTGCGTGTTCTCGGCCGAATTGATGAAGCTGCCGTTGAGTTGCTTGTGCGGAATGCACTGGTAGTATTCGGCTCCCCAGCATCCCTTGCGGAAGTCCACCGTCCAGGCCAACGGCATGTAGTGGTGGCGGTGCACGCCGATAATGTCGCTCTTCTCCTTCTGCCACTTGTAGCCGGTCTCCACGCCTATCGTGAGCAGGTCGTTACTGAACGGCCTGATGGTCAGCGAGCCTGCGAAGCCATAGTTGAGCAGGTAGTCGCAGTTTTCGTCTCGTCCCACGATGACGCGGTTGCCGTCTATCGTCTGCCACTGGTAGTAGGTGCTGAAGTCGTCGTCAATCTTCCGCGCCTCGGCTGTCAGGTCCATGTTGAGCCAAGGCAGGTTGAGCGAGTAGGTGAGCCCGATCTGCTTGTCGAGTGCGCTCTTCAGCCACGGGTTGCCCGAGTAGAGCAGTCCGGGGATGGTCACCGTGCTGTTGTTGCTCAGGCTGGAGATGTTCGGCGTGATGGTCGACATCTTGCCGCGAAGTCGCAGGGCACCGTTCTTCACGTTGTAGGAGAACAGGGCGTCGGGCGTGAAGTAGAGTTTGTGGAAGTGTGTGTCGTCGTTGCTCGTATTGATATAGGTGGCACCAAGGCTTACGCGGTAGCCGATCTTGGCGATGCTGCCGTTGAGCTGTGCATAGGCATAGTGCTTGTCGTCGGTGGCATTGTAGTCGTATTCCTTGTAGTCGGAGAGGATGTTGGTGATGCGGTAATCCGACTTAGCCAGCGCGGCGCGGTAGCCGAGGGCGAGCTGCGTGCGACCCCAGTCCTTGGTGTAAGCCGCCTCGCCGATGAACGAGTATTTGTTGTTGTGCTGCCGCATGTCGTCGTCGAGGGTTTGCTGGGTCTCGTCGTTTTGGATGTTGTGCACATGCTGCTTGTTGTGGAAGAGGGTACCGACGGCGTTGAGCATGATCTCGTGTCCACCGGGCAACTTGCGGTCGAAGTAGAGGTCGAGCGATGGCGAGAAGCTGTTGCGCCGTTGTCGCTTGTCCTGTGTACCGTTGGCCCATAGTGGGTTTCCTTCTGCATTGATGTCCATGTTACTGTTCCAGAACCAGGTGAAGATGGTGGGCGTGAACTTCGCTTGGAAGTTGAGGCTGTCGCCATGGGTGAAGAGATACTTCAGATTGAAGTCGTGGCTGGCATAGCCGAAGTGGTAGGTGCCGCTGTAGTCGTAGGTAGCCCGCTTCTCCCCGTCTTTGAAGGTGTAGGTATCCTGCTCGTCGCAGTTGGCTGCATTGCGCAGTTCGAGCCGGTAGTCGAGTGAGAACTGGTGTGGGCCGTGGTTGTACTTGGCGTAGACGTTGGTGTTGTTGAATCCCGACTTCGTACCCTGCATCACGTCGAAGCCTGTGGCGTAGCCGTTCTCGGCGGCACGGGTGTGGATGTTGAGCACGGTACCGGCGTCAGCGTAGCGAGCCGGTGGCACCACATAGTAGTCGACGTTGCGGATGTCTTTGGCTTGCAGTGCTTTCAGGTCGTTGTCGTTGGACTCGATGCCGTTGACAAGAATTGTCAGCGGCTTGCCAGAGAGCGTGGCAAGCTGGCCGCTGAGAACGTCGACGCGCAGTCCGGGCAGCGTGGCAATGAGCTGTTGGGCTTCTCGTGACGCTTTCACCTCCTCGTCGGAGAACGTGTAGACGTTGCGGTCCTCGTGCTCCACCTTTCGGCGGCCTTTCACATTTACAGTTTTCAACTGGTAGGCATCGGGGCGCATGGTCAGTACACCGGCATGGGCCGTAGTGATATGACGGACGAGGCGTCGGTAGCCCACGCTGGTGAGGCTGACGAGGACGTCGGTGGTCTTGCAGGGAATGACGAAGTCGCCGGCCGCCGTGGTCACGCCGCCATTGATGAACGAGGAGTCGCGCGGGCTGAGCACGCCGACATTGACAAACTCCATGGGCTGTCCATTCTCGTCCACCACACGGCCCGTGAGCTTGCGGCTCTCCTTTTGTATGCATTCCACGAAGATCAGGTCGGGGAAAGGTTTTCCCTGGGCATCCTTTCCACCGTCCACGACTTTCATGCCGATGGGATAGAAGCCGATGATCTGGCGGATGGCGTCGGGAACCGTCTGGTTGCGCACGTCCGTGGTCACCTTGAAGTCTTCCAGGTCGTCGTAGGCGAAGTTGATCATATATTGGTGGCTCGCCATGCTCAGATAGCGCAGCGCGTCAGCCATGGAGGTATTGCGAAACGAGTGGGTGATGGTCTGGGCGCTGAGGCTTGTGCACACCACGAGCAGCACGGCGAGAAGTAGCGATTTGTTTCTCATCGGTCGGTTCCTCCTGCTGCTTCCAAGACGAGATTGTCGCCGTCGATTGTGATGTGGATATGCTCAAACTGGTTCAGTTGCTCCACCACTTGCTCCACGTTGTATTGTTTGTTCCAGTTGAAGTAGAGCCTCGTGTTGGCAGCCTGTCTGCTGCTGGTCTCTTCCTTCATTCCATAATAGGCGGCAATCTCCTTGAGAATTTCGCCCGCGCTGACATCAACGAACTGCCTCATGCCCGCTTTGGCTTGGGGCTTCGCCACCGTGGTGTCTGTTGGGGCGGGGGCGGTCTTCGCCTTCTGTAAGCTCCGCAGCGGGGTCTCTACGTTTGTATTCCCTGTTGTTGGGTGCTGTTGTCTGACGATGGTAATCGTGGCAAAGGCTATACCCGACACGAGCAGGAGTCCTGTAAAGCCGGCGGCCACCTTACTCCACATCCTGTAATGCCGTCGCTCGGGCATATACCGCTGTTGGAAATGGCGTAGTGCTGTTTCTGTCGCGTTGGTGTCGCTATGGGGATTGCCGTCTTCTTTCAGACCGTTCAAAACGGCCGCGGTGTCACACATCAGCCGGTAGTACTCCCGGCAGTCCTTGTCGGCAAGCACTTCCTGCCACTCCTCTTGAGAATAGCGGTCGGGGTGGTCCATCATCTGGATGAGTCTTTCTATCTTGTCCATATTCCTATTTGTAGATTAGTTTCTCTTTGAGTGCGTCCAAGGCTTTTCTGATGCGCTTGTAGACTGCTGTTTCGCTGATGCCCTCCACCTCGGCGATCTCGGCATAAGAGAGCTGTTGGGTGTAGCGTTGGGCGAGGATTCGTCGGCTGGTGTCGTCGTTGAGGCTTTCGATGGCTTGCCTCACCTTGTCGATGCGCTCCTCCATGTCGGCTGTCGCTTCCTGAAGTTGGCTGTCGAGAAGGTAGAGTCCTTGCAGCCGCTGCTGAATGGTGCGGTGGCGCAACTGGTTGAAGCAGCGGTTGCGCAGGGCTGTCATCAGAAAAGCCCGTGCCGTGGGGCCTGTGGGGAGAATGTCCTTGCCGATGAGCGATGCAAAGACTTCCTCCACGGCATCCTCGCTCTCTGCCTGGTCGTGGAGAAGCAGTCGCGCCAAGCGTATCATGTCGGGATAATGCTGGCGGAACAGTTGGTTGATAACTTCTTTGTTGTCCATACACTTGTCTATACACTTCAGTTGGGAGAAACCTAACCAAAATAGGAATATTTTTTTCTGCAAATATAATGGAATAAGTGCCGATGCCACCATGGTTTACAACTTTTTGGCTAACTTTGCATTCGTAAGAAGCCGTACACATACGGAATAGAAAACGACAAACCCAATATGAGAATCAAAGACCTGACCCTGTCGCTGCTTGTCCTTGCCGGCCTGGCCCTGCTGCCGCACACCGCCCTCGGCCAGCCCCACCAGCCCCCATTGCAAATCCGTTTCAACACACCCACCACCCTCTTGGGCGCCTGTCCGTGGTACTACGGCCGGCCCGAGGGCTACACCGGAAAGGTGCCCATCGGCTTTACCGATGCTGCCAAGGCCGACCCCTACTACGAGACGGCCTCGCTGCCCATCGGCAACGGCAGTTTAGGCGCGTCCATCTTCGGCTCCATCACCACCGAGCGCGTCTCGCTCAACGAGATCTCCCTCTGGCTCGGCGGCCCCAACACGAAGCAGGGCCCCGCCCACTACTGGGACGTCAACAAGCAGTCGGCCCATATCGTGCCGCTCATCCGCAAGGCCTTCCTGCGTGGCGACTACCGCTTGGCCGACTCGCTCACCTCCTGCAACATGAACGGGCTGTTCTCCTATTCGCCCGACAACGAGCCCACGTGGCGCTTCGGCAACTATACCACCTTGGGCGAGCTCCACATCCAAACGGGCATCGACTCCTTGGGCGTGGCCGACTACAGCCGTGTGCTCTCCCTCGACTCGGCCTTGGCCACGGTGAGCTTCCTGAAGGACGGCGTGCGCTATGAGCGCACCGCCTTCTGCTCCCATCCCGACAACGTGCTCGTGATGCGCTATTCGGCCAACCGACCGGCCATGCAGAACCTCTCGCTCGCCTATTGCCCCAATCCCTTGGTCACGGGTGTTGCCGAGGTGGACGGGGGCAACACGTTGGATTACCATGCGGCCCTCGACAACAACGGCATGCGTTTCAACGTGCGCATAAAGATGATTGCCCGTGGAGGAAAAGTACAGCGCGCCGGCGGACGGCTGTCGGTCAAAGGGGCCGACGAGGTGGTGTTCCTCCTCACGGCCGACACCGACTACAAGATGAATTTCGATCCCGACTTCAATGATCCTTTGGCCTACGTGGGTGTTGATCCCGACAAGACAACGGAGACATGGCTCGGCTCGGCGGCCAAGAAGACATACAGGCAGTTGCTCCGCCGCCACCTGGCCGACTACCAGCCCATCTTCTCCCATGTGAGGCTGCAACTGGGCGACACTGCCGCCGACCTCTTCAAGCCCACCGCCCAAAGGCTCGCCGACTACCGCAAGGGCGTAAAAGACCCTTATCTCGAAACGCTCTATTTCCAATATGGCCGCTACCTGCTCATCTCGTCCTCGCGCGACAACCTGCCCGCCAATCTGCAGGGACTGTGGCTCAACAATATCGACGGGCCATGGCACTGCGACTACCACAACAACATCAACATCCAGATGAACTATTGGCCGGCCCTGCAGGATAACCTCTTGGAGTGTATGCAACCTATGATCAACTATGTGCGGTCGCAGGTGAAAGGCGGGACGGTGACGGCGAAGTCCTATTTCGGCGCGCGCGGGTGGACCACGTCCATCTCTTCCAATCCCTTCGGGCTCACCGCGCCGCTCAGCGACCAAGCCATGCAATACAACCTCAGTCCGATGGCCGGTCCGTGGCTGGCCACCCATCTGTGGGACTACTACGACTATACGCGCGACCACGAGTGGCTGCGCACCGTGGGCTACCCCATCATCAAGGGAGCGGCTGAGTTCACCCAGGACTATCTCTGGCTGAGGCCCGACAGCGTATATACTGCCGCTCCCAGCACGTCGCCCGAGCATGGGATGGTGGACGAGGGAGCCACCTACTGCCATGCGGTGGCACGCGAGATTCTGCTCGACGCTATCGCCGCTGCCAAGGCCCTTGGGGTGGATGGGGATGAGGCCGCCCAGTGGCAGAATGTGTTGGATCATTTGGCACCTTACCGCATAGGACGCTACGGCCAGCTGATGGAGTGGAGCCGAGACATCGACGACCCCAACGACCACCACCGCCATGTGAATCATCTCTTCGGTCTGCATCCCGGCCACACCATCAGTCCGCTCACCACGCCCGAGCTGGCCCAGGCCGCCCGTATAGTGCTTGAGCACCGGGGTGACGGGGCTACGGGATGGAGCATGGGATGGAAACTCAACCAGTGGGCAAGGCTGCTCGACGGCAACCATGCCTATAAGCTCTACGGCAACCTGCTGAAGAATGGCACATCAGACAATCTTTGGGACCTGCACCCGCCTTTTCAGATCGACGGAAACTTCGGCGGCACGGCCGGTGTCACCGAGATGCTCCTGCAAAGTCACACCGGCGCGCTGCAGCTACTGCCCGCGTTGCCCGACGCTTGGGCCAATGGGCGTGTGGCCGGCCTGCGAGCCCGAGGCAACTTCACCGTGGATATATCGTGGCAGGATGGAAAACTCATCGAAGCCCATCTTATTTCGGGGAGTGGTGTTCCCTGTACCATCATCTGTCAAGGTATTTCGGTCATGAAGGTCACGGATTCTAAAGGAAGGGCTGTCAGCGTCAGCACAAACGGTGACAACCAGATCATGTTCCAAACCGTCAAGGGGGAAAGCTACATAATTGCAAGGCTTTGAATGTGTTTCGTGGCAAATGCCACAAAACAACGCAGCTTCCATCACGACGTTACATGGCTATCTCCGATGATCGCCTGATTTGACACAATACAGACAACCAGAAAATACCAGGAGGACTATAAGGATTCAATTTCCTTTTGACTGAGCCCAGTGGCTTGCTCGATAGCCTGCAAGTCAAGCCCCATAGCCTTGAGGTTGCGAGCAACAGACTTTCTTTCTTCCGCACGTCCTTCCGCACGTCCTTCCGCACGTCCTTCCGCGCGGCCTTCAGCGCGTCCTTCCGCACGGCCTTCCATCTTGGCTGTATCAAGCACGTCGTTTTGGACCATAATGTTGTCTATATGACGGTCGTAGGCCTTACGTTCAGCTTTATCCATCTTCAGATATTGCAGTTTTTTTCGAGCCTCCTGCAGCCCTGGAGCCGTCGTGTTTTCTTTGATATGCCCACTTTTCAGATAGTCCATCCATTCTTCGAGTGGAGTCTTGGCAATCTTGTTGAACTCATTGACACGAATAATGAAGTATTCGGGAAAAATTTCCTCTGGGGTTTTAATGCTGAGGATACCTCTGTCGCGGGCATTGATTCTCAGCGTATCCTTCGTATGTACTCCTACGAGTGATGTCTGTCCATGATAAAGGTAGTCCGCACCTTGTCCTAAATCAAAATACAAAATGCTGATAGAGTAGACTTTTTTGACCTTGTCATATTTTTCGCCCAAAGAGATATGCTCGGTGATCGTTTTAGCAACACCATACAACACCCGTTCCAAATAATACAATTCACGTGTCTGCTGTATCTCTACAAGAATGATCTCATCCTTGCTATTACGTGCTTTGATGTCAACGCGGTTGTACTTGTCGTCTATATAATCTTGGTTGCTTTCGCTCTCCAAGATTTCGACGATATGAACAGGCTCATTGAGAAGAACGGTTATCAGTCCTTCAAAAACTCCAAAGTTGGCTTTGTCACGCAACATGCGCTTGGCAGCCCAGTCAAAACGGATATATTTGTTGTCGTCTTCCATACCCTATCTTTTTTGGCAAACTTACGAAAAAAAATTGAGAATATAGGGATATTGCGTATATTTTTTTGAGCACAGGAAACATTAATCATCTTACCCGTCAATATGAAACGATGCTCTTCCTTGCTGTTGGTAGAGAATGATGTTGCCTAATTGCCAATCCAAATAGTAATGCGCTATGTCTTAAGCCTTTCGATGCGTTTTGCGGGAGGACTCTCTGAGATGATGCCGGATAGGCAAAAAGGGGGTGTATCAAAATTCCGGTTCATCCTCTTTTTCGTATTATTTTTTAAAACAAAGCCTCGACTTTCACAAGCCGGGGCTTTGTCATATCACAAAAATTTAGTATTTGTGGTATAAACGAATTACATGGCAAAAGTACACTTTCGGGATTACAATCCCAAACAAATTATCCTTTTTCCTCAACGTCTTGACAAAGATATTGCG